>NZ_JBQFRG010000003.1:0-510287 GCF_056537285.1 Ruegeria sp. CF8
CGTGCAGATCTAATTCCGTGTGTGCCATTTTCCGTTCTCCTTGCTTTTCAGCAAGATAGGGGAATTGTCGCAACGCAGTTTAGAATGTGCCCAGGTAAGATCAATATATCGTGTAATTTGTATTATGGTTAGTTTTTAGAAGTAGCTTGTCTAACGTTAGCCACACGTTCACTGTTTCTGTACTGCTTCTAGGCGCTTAGGAATGTAAATGAACCTTAAAGACAAAACAGTTGTTGTAACAGGCGCCGCGCATGGCATTGGTCGTGGATTGGTCGAACGGTTTGCGCATGAAGGCGCGCGTGTTGTGTGTTCGGACATAAACCAAGACGGCGCGCAATCTCTGGCCGCTCAGATAAATGGGCATGCGTTTGCCTGTGATGTCTCCAGCGAGGATCAAATCAAGGCGTTGATCGACTTTGCCGAAGACACAGTCGGCCCAATCGATTTGTTCTGCGCAAACGCCGGAGTTTTGACACTCGGTGGAATCGAAACTGCGGATGAAGACTGGGACCGAATCTGGAAAATCAACGTGATGTCACATGTTTGGACAGCTCGGCATCTGGTTCCCCTCATGATTGCGCGCGGCGGCGGATATATACTGACGACCGCCTCAGCTGCCGGTTTGTTAAACCAACCAGGCGCGGCACCATACGCTGTTAGTAAACACGCTGCGGTTGGATTTGCAGAATGGCTTGCGCTGACATACGGATCACAGGGTTTAAATGTCTCGGTTTTGTGCCCGCAAGCGGTCCGTTCGAAGATGACCGAAGGACATGAAGTCTCGGTGGCGTCCATCGACGGAATGCTGGAACCGACTGACGTTGCCGAAGCCTGCGTCAAAGCCATACAAGCCGAACAGTTTCTTGTACTGCCGCATCAACAAGTTCTGGATTACATGCGGCTCAAAACTGCGGACTATGACAGGTGGCTATCCGGAATGTCTAAGTTACATCAGAAGTTTAATAGCCAATCTTAGCGTTTTAGATGAGCCTTGCGCATCAACCCTTCCTGAGCGACAGATGCCACCAAAGTACCATCTTCAGAGTAGATTGAGCCTCGATTAAAACTGCGTCCCTGCCCTGTCCAAGGCGAGTCCATCACATAGAGGTGCCAATTCTGAAACTGAACAGGTGCATGGAACCAAAGCGTGTGGTCAAGGCTCGCGCCATTGAATTCGCCGCTAAACCAACTCAGGCCATGGGGACGCAAGCCTGAAGACATGAGGTTCATGTCCGAGGCATAGGCCAGCAAAAGATGCTGCGTTTTCGCATGGGCTGAAGCCGCTGCAGACATCCGAAACCAGGTCTGGTTCCGGTCGTCAGAAACTTTTGGAGCAAACGGATCCAAAGGATCCACATCGCGCACCTCGATCGGGCGTTCACGCAGTAACTCACCGCGCAAGCGCTCGGGCACACGGTCAACATAGGATTGCCGCAGCTCGGAGCGGGACGGGTAGTTCTCGGGCGCCTTCACGGATGGCATTGAATGCTGGTGATCCCAGCCTTCGTCCTGAACATGGAAAGATGCAGACATGTTCAGAATTTGTTTTCCGTGCTGAATGGCAACCACGCGACGCGTCGTAAAAGAACCTCCGTCTCGCGCTCTATCAACCTGATAAATAACGGGCTTTTCAGGATCTCCCGGACGAATGAAATACGCATGGAGAGAATGGCACAAGCGGTCTTCAACTGTCCGATACGCAGCGGCCAACGCCTGTGCAATAACCTGTCCGCCAAAGATACGAGTCGGCGTTTCACCACCCGAACCCGTGCCGCGAAACAAATCAACTTCCAGTCGTTCAATATCCAGAAGATCCAGTAAGACACGTTCCGCTTCGGTCATCTCAAGCTCGTACAGTTAGGTAATCGCGCCTTGGGTACCAGCCCGGTTGAGATCATTCAATCATGGCCGCATGAACCAGCGCCTTTAGCTCGGCACGGGATGGGTATGAGCTGGATGGCGACAACTGGGTGAAGAAAACGGCCGTCAGGTCGTTCTGCCAATCGATCCAGAAATAGGTCGAAGCCATGCCGCCCCAACTGAAATCCCCAATCGAACCGGGCACCCGCACACGTCCGGGATTCAATACAACTGACCCCGCAAGGCCAAAACCCATCCCTTCCATTGGTTGTTCGGCAAAACTTTTCGGCCCCATCGAGGCGATGTCCCCCGGCAAATGATTGCGCATCATGAACTCGACGGTCCTTGGCCCAAGCAGGCGCATTCCGTTTCCAAAGCCGCGATTGCGCAGCATTTCTGCAAACTTAGCGTAGTCATCAAGCGTCGAGATCAGCCCGCCACCGCCTGAAAAGGTCGTGGTTTCGGTGAACGGTGATCTGGCGCAACTGTCGACCAGTCGCAGGCTGTCATCGCCTTGATTGGCTGAGTTCAGCGCCATGGCGTCCCCTGCCAGCGGTGTGTAGAGCGATGCAAATCGGTCCCCTGCCCCAGATGGCACCAAAAAGCCAGTCTCGCACATGCCCAACGGTTCAAAAATATGCTCTTGAAAGAACTGCGCTAGCATCTGGCCAGAGACAACCTCGATCACCCGGCCCAGAACATCGGTGCCGACCGAATATTCCCAGCGGACACCCGGTTGAAATGCGAGCGGAAGACCGGCCAAATCTTGCACGCGATCTGCCAGAAGTCCTTGATTTGGTTTGAACATGAGATCTTGCTCATCCATGGCTTCGGGCAGAATTCCAGGGTTGAACGGATAGCTAAAGCCGCTGGTATGCGTCAGCAACTGATGCAGAGTTGGCGTTGGCGCATCTTCGGTCTGATTTATGGATTTTGCTTCTGGAACAAGCGCTCGCATCTCTTTGAATTCAGGTAGGAAGTCGGACAGTGGCGCGTCCAAATGAAACAGACCGCGTTCAACCATCATCATCAGGGCAACGGATGTGATCGGCTTTGTCATCGAATAGATGCGCACCAACGTATCGCGCTCAAATGGCAGATCGTTTTCCACTGACCTGAGACCACTTGCATGAAAGAACGCTTCGGACCCGTTTTGGCGAAGTAAAAAAGATGATCCTGCGTACTTCCGTTGCTCGACATAGCTGTCCATCCAGACCCGAATTCGATCCAGGCGCGACTGATCAAACATCACTGGCTGTTGAGGCATAGGACCCTCTTTCATCCGGTTTTCTTCTTTGAGTGTGTCGGTTTGAAGCCTGAGTTAACAGCGAAAATTTAACTTATCCATGGTTTCGCCTCAGACGACTCAAGCTTGCCCTGCATTGAAGTGTTAGACTGCGGCTATCTCGGATTCGCAGTGTGATGACCCGAACAGAGCTCTTAAACGGAAGGAAGGGATAATAATGACGCAAAGCATCGATTTCGTTTACGACTTTTGCAGCCCAAATGCCTTTCTGGCTCACAAGGTGTTGCCAGATCTGGCCGCGCAACACGATGTTGAGATAAATTACGTTCCTGTTCTTCTACCGATCGTCTTCAAGGCGACCCATAACCAAAGCCCATTTCAAGCGTTTTCAGAAAACCGCCAGAAAACAGCCTATTTGACTCATGATCTTCACCGCTTTGCACGGCGACGCGGTTTGAGTTTTCACATGAGTCCGCATTTCCCCATGAACACCAAATTCGCAATGCGCGGAGCTCATTTTGCCAAAGGTAAATCCTGGGAAACCAAGTACATAAACGCGATATTTGATGCGATTTGGGTACATGGGCAAAAGGTCGACGAACTGGCGGTTCTTGTCGACATCCTGCACGAAAACGAATTGCCTGTGCGCAAAATCCGTGAAGCCATGACCGGCCCCGAAGTCAAACAAGACCTGAAAGATCAAACTAAGGCCAACGTTCGCCGCGGCGTTTTTGGTGTGCCTACTCTGTTCGTCGGGTCCGAGATGTTTTTTGGCAAGAACAGCCTGCCGAACGTAAAGGTAGAGTTAGAGCGAACACAAAGCGATTGATTCCTGAGGCCTACACAATCAACTGAATGTTCTGCGCAGCGCCTCTAGCCCGTGCCGCGCAAACAATGGAACATAAGCACCATATGCCTTGGCCCGTTCCGGATCCGAGGCATTTCCATCCAAAGCGCGCTTGTAAACGCCCTGCAAAATGCCTGCCATACGAAAGAAGTTGAAAGCCAGGTAGAACCCGAAGTTGTCAATGCCCTGCAAACCCCGTCGCTTGCAATATTGGGCAACAAAGGCCTGATCACTGGGCAGACCCAGGCTGGCGCGGTCGATCCCCGCCAGACCGCGTCCCTGTTTTCCCGGCGGCAGCTGC
This sequence comes from Ruegeria sp. CF8, assembly GCF_056537285.1. Lineage (NCBI taxonomy): Bacteria > Pseudomonadati > Pseudomonadota > Alphaproteobacteria > Rhodobacterales > Roseobacteraceae > Ruegeria > Ruegeria sp. CF8. Next base: position 4,255 of record NZ_JBQFRG010000003.1, read on the forward strand.
CATTGCATGATTACGGCGGCCAGATCCGCATACGGATGACCAATCGTTGACAATTCCCAATCCAACACTCCGATGCAGTCCGTGCCGTCCGGCGCGAACATCAGGTTGTCGATGCGATAATCCCCGTGCACCAAAGTGCGCTGCCCATCATCCGCGGGAACCGAGCGTTCAAGTTCGGTTGCCAAAGCATCCATGTCTTCAATCACAGACGTTTCGGACGCGCGATATTGCTTGGTCCAACGCGATATCTGCCTCTCGTAGTAGTTACCAACAGGTCCAAAATCGGACAGACCGACAGCATCGATGTCGACCATATGCAAACCGGCAAGCACCCGGTTCATTTCATTCAACACAGCAGTGCGCGTTTCATTGCTTTCGCCTTTCAGGGTTGGTTCGGGAAAGACCCTGCCGTGCAAACGTTCCATCACGTAAAACGCTGAACCGACTACAGTATCATCCTCGCACAACAGGAACATTTCAGGCACCGGAACCTGACTGCCTGACAGCGCGCGTTGCACTCTGAACTCGCGATCGACGGCATGGGCAGATTTCAGCAGCACACCCGGGGGTTTACGCCGCAGTACATAAGTGGTTTCGGGCGTTCGAAGCTCAAATGTCGGGTTGGACTGCCCAACCGTGAATTTGGTTGCTTCCAACGGACCTTTGTATCCTGAAAGATGCGCGCTGAGATACGTATCCACAGCAGCCAGATCGAGATTGGTGTCATTGCTCATGGCTTATCTTCCGATCAAAAAGCTTCTGCAAAAATATTACCTGCAGTCACCACATTGATCCCGCCGGAAACCGGAATTACGGCTCCGGTCACATAGCTGCCGCCCCGGCCGCACAAAAACAGCATGCACCCTGCAATGTCCTCTTCACGTCCAACCCGGCCCAGAGGGACTGATTTGCCAACTTTGTCCCGGGTGGTCTCATCCGCTGTGGCAAACGCCGTCATCCGGGATACAAACGGCCCCGGTGCCAGTGCATTGACCGTAATGTGGTACGGAGAAAGCTCTTTAGCCATGATCTTTGTGAGATGCAGAACCGCAGCTTTAGACGCCGAATAGCTATAGGCCCCGTCCCCCATGGGCACTTCACCCATTACAGACCCCACATTGACAACACGGGCGGGATCGTCAGCGGTTCCCGACTGCATGAGCATAGGCAAAAGCCTTTGGGTCAGCTCGAATATCCCCGTCACGTTGACAGACATCACTTTGTCCCAGGCGTCGTAAGGAAACTGCCCCAGTGGCGCGCCCCACGACACGCCCGAGTTATTCATAAGAATATCAAGAGTTTCTGTTCGCTTCTGAATGTCAGATACAAGGCTGGCTATACCTGCCTCGCTGCCTATGTCACCGGTAAAGCCCTCGGCATGCCCTGGCGCATCCAGTGCGTTCAGCTCCGCTGCAACCTCAGCACAGGCGTCCCCTTTGCGCGAGGCAATCAAAACGCGCGCGCCTGCTCGCACAAGCGCCTCGGCCGCCATTCGCCCGATGCCTGTTGCGCCACCTGTGACAAGTGCGGTTTTGCCCTCAAGCGAAAATAGGGTGTTTGGCGTCATTCTGGTGCTCCTCACTCTCGTTGATGCCTGTCAGAGCTTGCCCTGTTCCACCTGTTACCGTTACGGCAGGCGGCCGTCGTTCACGTTGACAAACTTTAAAGCGGCACCAAAACTTCCCAATGACACGTTACAGGCAGAACAGAGGTTGTATGCAAGCATTACTCAGCGTCGCACCGGGCGGGCCCGAAACACTGGAGCTTACCACCCTGCCCGACCCTCAGCCCGGTAAAGGCCAGCTTTTGGTTGCTGTTAAAGCTGCGGGTGTGAACTTTCCGGATACGTTGATCATCCGCGACCTGTATCAGATTAAACCGCCGCGCCCCTTTGCCCCAGGTGGCGAAATTGCAGGCGAAGTACTGGCGTTGGGCGAAAACGTGACTGGTTTTGAGGTTGGCGATCGCATCCTTGCTCTGACGGGGCATGATGGCTTTGCGACCCACGCGACGCTCCGGGCGGACACTGCCATCAAGATACCTGAGACAATGCCATATGAAGACGCTGCTTGTTTCATTTTCACCTATGGAACCTCCTATCACGCGCTTGAAGACAGGGCTGACCTAAAGACCGGCGAAACACTATTGGTGTTAGGCGCAGCCGGTGGCGTTGGATCTGCTGCCATTGAACTTGGCAAAGCCATGGGTGCTAAAGTGATCGCGGGCGTTTCATCGGCTGAAAAGGCCGCGTTTTGCCGCCAGATTGGAGCAGATGAGGTCGTCATCTATCCGCACGATTTGGACAAAGACGCGCAAAAGGCTTTTTCTGCCGAGGTCAAGAAAATCGCGGGACCCAACGGGGTGGATGTCGTTTATGACGCGGTGGGTGGTGCTCTGGCCGAACCATCCTTGCGCTGTATGGCGTGGAACGGGCGCTATCTTGTGGTTGGATTTCCGGCAGGCATTCCCAAAATCCCCTTAAATCTGCCTTTGTTGAAGGGATGCCAGATCGTCGGTGTCTTTTGGGGTGCGTCCGTTTACCGCGACCCCAAGGGTCACGCTCGGAACATTTCAGATCTGTTCGCCCTTCATGCCTCTGGGCAAGTAAAACCCCATATCAGCGCCCGGTTTCCCCTGGCACGTGCCTCCGAAGCACTTGAGCAGATGTCACAACGATCTGTCCTTGGAAAACTGGTCATAACGATGGAATGAGCTAAACACGAAAACATAGGTTCTCGACGCGTTTTGCACTAAAGCCGCAGGCGCAGATTTGTTGTGTGAAGCTAGGTAGACAACCCGGCCTTTAGATGTCTATGAACCACTAATGGGGATTGTGAAGACATGCATAAAGTACTGGTATTAAACGGCCCAAACCTCAACTTGCTTGGCACACGTCAGCCTGAGGTCTACGGCAGCACAACTCTGCATATGATCGAAGAACAATGCGTGCAGCATGGCGCGTCTGTTGGGTTGGATGTCACCCATCTGCAATCCAACCACGAGGGCGTATTGTTGGACGCAATCCATGCCGCGCGTGGCGTGCAATCAGGCCTTGTTCTGAACGCCGGTGCCTTTACCCACACATCGATTGCGTTGATGGACGCAATTGCCTCGGTCGACTTACCGTTGGTCGAAGTACATCTTTCCAATATTCATGCCCGCGAACCGTTCCGGCACAAATCGTATATCGCGCCGGTCGCCGTGGGTCAGATCTGTGGCTTCGGTGCGCAAAGTTACATTCTGGCTCTGGATGCTCTGGCCGCGTATTTGAAAGCAGGTGACGCGGCATGACATTAAAGGAATACCTACGATACGTCAGCTACACCAAGACCATGGAAGACCTGTGGGATGCGCATTGTCGTCAAATGCGTAAATACGGATTCGATCGCCTGATCTATGGATATACGGTCTATAGAACGGCGACGTCTTTGGGCGACCCCGAAGACTTTGTAATTCTGACAAACCATAAGCGCGCTTATGTGGACGGGTTCTTGAAGGGCGGCCTTTATTTTCATGCCCCCATGTTGAAATGGGCATTGGACAATGAAGGCGCTGCCAGCTGGAAAATGATTCAAGACATGAACTCCAGCGGAACTTTGACGAACGAAGAACGCAAAGTGTTCGAGTTTAACAAGTCGATGGGTGTAGTGGCTGGCTATACGGTCAGTTTCAACTCTGTCTCCATGCGATCCAAAGGTGCGATTTCACTTTCGGCTCAAAACGGGATGAGCCAGGAAGAGATCGACGCAGTCTGGCAAGAGCATGGCGAAGACATTCTGTTGATGAACAATGTCGCGCATCTGAAAATTCTCACTTTGCCCTTCAACCCGCCAAACCGTGCTTTGACGAAACGGCAGCGAGAAGCTTTGCAATGGGTTGGCGACGGTAAAACCACGCAAGACATCGCTCTGCTCATGGGGCTGACCTCTGCCACTGTGGAAAAGCACCTGCGACTCGCGCGCGAGTCGTTGTCAGTCGAAACAACGGCGCAAGCCGTTCTCAAGGCGTCACTACACAATCAGATGTTCATAATGGAAGCCTGACCGCTAGATTTTGACGCTATCCCGCGTCAGTTTACCCTAGGTAAGGAAATCACTACTTTTCAAATCCGGCGTAAAAGTTGCAAAGTGAGAGTGTTCCGTGAGTGGTGGCTTTAGCCAGGGAACATTCGGTTGGATCTTTGCAATTTCAGAGCTCTCCAGCCACTCTGACGAGGGGGCGCCTATTTGTCCGCGTACCTGTGTCGGAATTTTGGGGGGCCCCGACCATCCCCATCAAGCGGGGCCCTCCATTTCATCCTCAGACAACAAAAAAGCACACGTTCAACGCGATTTTTTTGCGCGAAAAAAAAGGGCTACGCACAGCGTAACCCTTTCGTTTTGCAGAGATAAGGCCCCAAGCGGAGCCTTTCCCAATACCTTTTTTAGCCCTGAGCGGCTTTGGCAACCTCGGCTGCGAAGTCTTCTTTTTCGACAACGATGCCTTCACCAACTTCCAAACGGATAAAGCCGGTGATGGTTGCGCCTGCTTCTTTTGCCGCTGCTTCAACGGTCAGGTCAGGTTTCACAACGAACGACTGGTTCAGCAGAGTCGATTCGGCCACGAATTTCTTCATACGGCCTTCGATCATCTTCTCGATCACCTGCTCCGGTTTGCCGGATTCACGGGCGATGTCCATCTGAACCTGCTTTTCCTTCTCGACAACAGCCGGATCCATGTCGGCTTCCGACAGAGCAGCGGGGTTCACAGCTGCGATGTGCATCGCAACCTGCTTGCCGATGGCTTCGTCGCCGCCTGACAGCGCAACCAGAACGCCGATTTTGCCCATGCCGTTGGTGGCCGCATTGTGGACATAGGACACTACAGTGTCGCCCGACAGTTTGGACATACGGCGGACCGACATGTTTTCGCCAATGGTGGCGATCTTGTCGGTGATGGTGTCTGCAACGGATTTACCACCCAGATCAGCAGCCAGCAGAGCTTCGACATTGTCGACGCCTTCAGCAGCGTAGGTGATCTTGCCAACCATTTCCTGGAACTCAGCGTTCTTCGCAACAAAGTCGGTTTCCGAGTTCACTTCGACAGCAACACCGTTGCCACCGTTCACGTGAACTGCAACCAGACCTTCAGCTGCGGTACGGCCCGATTTCTTGGCCGCTTTGGCCAGGCCCTTGGTGCGCAGCCAGTCAACGGCTTCGTCCATGTTGCCGCCGGTTTCGGTCAGCGCTTTTTTTGCGTCCATCATGCCTGCGCCGGTCGAGTCGCGCAGTTCTTTAACCATTGCTGCTGTGATTGCCATCTTTTGGCTCTCCTCAATTCAAACGGAATTGGGGCAGGTCTACCCTGCCCCATATGTCAATTACGTGACGGGCAGCTTACGCTTCAGCAGGTGTTTCTGCTTCGGCAGGCGCTTCTTCAGCAACGGCTTCTTCAACCGGTGCTTCTTCGAAGGCACCCAGATCAACGCCTGCAGCACCCATCTGAGCGGTCATACCGTCCAGAGCGGCACGTGCGGCCAGGTCGCAATACAGCGAGATTGCGCGCGCTGCGTCGTCGTTGCCGGGGATGATGTAGTCAACACCATCGGGCGAGCAGTTGGTGTCGACAACAGCCACAACCGGGATACCCAGCTTGTTGGCTTCGGCGATGGCCAGTGCTTCTTTTTTGACGTCGATGACGAACAGCAGGTCAGGAACGCCGCCCATCTCACGGATACCGCCCAACGAAGCTTGCAGCTTGGCCTGGTCACGTTCCATGCCCAGACGTTCTTTCTTGGTCAGGCCTTCGGCGCCCGATTCCATGGCTTCGTCGATCTGGTTCAGACGGTTGATCGACTGGGAAACGGTTTTCCAGTTGGTCAGCGTGCCGCCCAGCCAGCGGTGGTTCATGTAGTACTGAGCCGACTTTTCAGCCGCTTCAGCGATCGGGCCAGCGGCCTGACGCTTGGTGCCTACGAACAGAACACGGCCACCTTTGGCAACGGTGTCACGAACAGCCTGCAGAGCCTGATCCAGCATCGGAACGGTCTGGGTCAGGTCCATGATGTGGATGCCATTGCGCGAGCCGTAGATGAACGGGCCCATGCGGGGATTCCAACGCTGTGTCTGGTGACCAAAGTGAACGCCAGCTTCCAGCAGCTGACGCATGGTGAACTCGGGAAGAGCCATGCTATTTTCCTTTTCCGGTTTACGCCTGGGCGGGGGTGAAAGAAGCGGATGCTCCAACCGGCGGTCTTGATGAGGATGTCTCCCTCAAAAAGCCCAAACCCCGCCTGCGGGTTTGAATGGCGCGCGTATACGGCAGGTTTTGATGCAGTGCAAGGGCCAATCGCCCTTATTTTTCAAGCAAAGCCAATGCATGGGCGTGCCTGACCGCCTCTTCGCAATAAGCCGCAAGTGTCTTGCGGTTTTCAAAGTCACTGACCTTTGCCGGAGCGTGATAAATCAGCTCAACCGATCCCTGTCTGCGCGCGCCGAGCGTCTTGAGAAGATGCGGGCCGAACTCCATATCGCCCCACCAGCCGTAGAACCGTTTGGGCTGCCCTTTGGGCGCGTGAAAGACGACCGAGACAGGCTGGATGTACATAAAATCGCGCAGCTCATCTGCAAAGAACGCGGCGAAAAGCGTTGTTTTAAAAGGTAAAACACGCAAACCGTCGGTCGACGTTCCCTCGGGAAAGAACAACAGCTTGTGACCTGCTTTCAGACGTGTCTCGAATACTTTGGTCTGTTCTTTGGCTTTTGCACGATCCCGTTGAATGAACACGGTGCCGGTAGCACGCGCCAACCATCCGATTCCTGGCCATTTTGCAACCTCGGCCTTCGAGACAAAATAGACCCTTTTACGCGCGTTCAAGGCGAAAACGTCCAGCCAAGAGGTGTGGTTCGCCACCACGGCCCCCTGCTCTTTCATCAACACGCCAGAGGTGCGGAACCCCATACCAAGAACGCGAAATGCATTCCTGCACACAAATTGCGTGATGAACGGCGTAACGGGCCTGCGAACCCCGCATAACGGGTACTCAACCATTCGCACGGCCAAAAGCACGATCAAGCCACCAAAGACCAGCAGGGCCAGGGGCAGCCCTCGAAGGATGACCAGCAGCCATCCAATCAATCCAAGATCAATCGGATCGGGCTCATCCTCACTGTTCCAAAGCGGATCGTTCACAGATGTCAGGCCCCGCTGTAGATACGGCGCTGTCGGTCGTTCATACGCGCAGTGTCGAGGATCAGGCACACATCGGTGGTGTTGAACTTATGATCGATAAACGCGCCTTCGCCCACGAAACCACCGAGCCGAAGGTAGGCTTTGATCAATGCGGGCACCTGAACCATGGCCGAACGCCGATCCAGCGCGGCCTTTGCGACCAGATCCATGGATTGAAACACTTCAGGCTGCGCCCGCACCCGTAGATCTTCCGGCGCCAGATGGTTGTGATGCAACATCGACAAAGGTTGCGCCAATGCACTGACATCCGTGCCGTGAAAGCTTGCGACCCCGAACAGCACCTCGATCTCACGTTCAGTGACATAAGCTGCCAGCCCGTTCCAAAGATGATACATGGCGGTGCCGCCGCGATAATTGGGATGCACACAGGACCGACCAAGCTCTAACAGCTTGCGGCCGCTGTTCTTCAACACGGTCAGATCGTATTCATCTTCGGAATAGAATTGGCCCACTTCCGCTGCACGTTCACCCGGTAACATCCTGTAAACGCCAATTATTTCACCCGTGCCGTCGTCATAGGCCAACATGTGATCAAAATAGGGATCAAACCGGTCTTTCTCTAACCCCGCCTCGTGATCCACCAAGTCGCCACCACCACCGAGTTCACGCACAAAGACGTCATAACGCAGACGTTGCGCAGCCTGCAGCTCTGCCTCGGTTTCGGCCAGCTTGACGGTAAAGGATGGGCCTGTATCCGGCATAATAGATGCGTCCGTTTTTCTTTTCGCCGCTGATACCGCAGTTGGCCAATCGAAGGCAACAACTGGCGGTTTGGTCAGAGTTGTTAACTTTTCCTAAACCAGTTTCACGGATCAAAGACCGGCATCAGGGCGATGCGCGTTCCGTCGATTACCACTTTCCCCTGCTCGCGAAAGTTTACGGTGATCTTGCCTGCGATGTTGGATTGAACCTGTCCAACGCCCCATTCGGGAAAATCCGGGTGGCGGACAAACATGCCCGGTGCAAGAATGGCATTCATGTCTGTCATGCGGGACTCCTGGATCCGGTGGCAGATACAGCAGGAGGTACGCATGGGCGCTTCGGACGTCAACCTGGCCGAGTTGATCGGCTCTCGGATCTGCCATGATCTGATCAGCCCAATCGGGGCCATCACCAACGGGCTTGAGCTGTTGGATATGGTTGGCGCTGTTCAAGGTCCCGAGATGGAGCTGATCTCGGGCAGTGTTGGCAGTGCGGGAGCGCGTATTCGCTTTTTCCGGGTGGCGTTCGGGTCAGCCAGCGACCAACCACTTGGGCGGGCCGAAATCACCGAACTGCTGAATGACGTCGAACGTGCTGGGCGTGTACGGGTCAACTGGTACCTGACCGAGCCTGTTCCGCGCAATCAGGTCAAACTGGCCTTTTTGGCATTGATGTGCTGCGAAAGTGCGATGCCATTGGGGGGCACCGTCGACATCACAAGTCAGAGCACGAACTGGATTGTGACCGGCTCGGCAGACAAGCTGAACGTGGACAGCGACTTGTGGAAACACGTGGTCACAGGACGTTTTCCGAACAAACTGACACCCGCGCAGGTACAGTTTGCCTTGTTGCCGGAAACAGCCAAGGCGATTGGACGGCGCGTCGCGGTAGAAACCACCGCAACGCGCGTTTCGCTCAGGTTCTAAGCTCGGGTTGTTCCGTCCCCACGGACCAGATACTTGAAACTGGTCAGTTGCGCCGCACCCACGGGGCCGCGCGCGTGCATCTTGCCCGTGGCGATCCCGATTTCCGCGCCCATACCGAACTCACCGCCATCTGCAAACTGGGTGGAGGCATTGTGCATCAGGATAGCACTGTCGAGACGTTCAAAGAATCGGGCCGCCGCCGCATCGTCTTCGGTCATGATGCAATCGGTGTGGTTAGACCCAAATTGCTGGATATGCGCGATCGCCGCGTCAATATCCTCAACGGGTTTCGCTGCGATGACGCTATCAAGGAATTCCTTTCCCCAATCCTCTGACGTCGCGGCCTGTGCACCTTCGACTGCCAAAGCACCTGCGGCGTGAACCTCAACACCTGCGGCCAGCAGAGCCTCGATCACACTGCGCCCCAGTGTTTCAACGACATCCTGATGAATAAGCAAACATTCGGCGGCCCCGCAGATACCTGTGCGGCGGGTCTTTGCGTTAAGCACGACATCGAGCGTCTTTTGCGGATCAGCAGCTTTGTCGATGTAGATATGAACAATTCCTTCCAGATGAGCAAAGACCGGCACACGTGCCTCGCGCTGCACCAGACCCACCAGCCCCTTGCCACCACGCGGAACGATGACATCGACATAGTCGGTTAGGGTCAATAACTCCTGCACCGCTGCGCGATCCCGAGTGGGCACCAATTGAATTGCATCCTCAGGCAGGTTGGCCGCTTTCAAACCTTCGACTAGGCATTCATGGATTGCAGCTGAGGAGTGAAAGCTCTCGGACCCACCCCGCAAGATGACGGCATTGCCGGACTTCAGGCACAGTGCACCGGCATCAGCGGTCACGTTAGGCCGGCTCTCATAAATCACGCCAATGACGCCCAAAGGCGTACGGACCCGCTGAATCTTCAATCCAGTGGGGCGCTCCCATTCGGCCAGAACCTCACCCACCGGGTCTGCCTGATCGGCCACAGTGCGCAGCCCATCGACCATGCCCTGAATGCGAGGCTCATCCAGCATCAGCCGATCCATCATCGCCGGGCTCAGGCCCTTGTCACGGCCAAATTCCAGGTCTTTTTGGTTCGCTTCGATGATTTTTTCACGATTGGCCCAAACCGCATCCGCAGCGGCAATCAATGCAGCGTGTTTGCGCTCAGCGCTTGCAAACGCCAGATCACGCGAGGCCTCTTTGGCGCGTTTCCCAAGATCGGCCATCAGAGCGGGAATGCTGTCGAAATCTTTCATGTCGCGTGCCTTTCTGGTCGTCTTTTACAGTGCTTACAGGGCCAGATCATCCCGATGGATCAAGGCTGCGCGGCCAGGGTAGCCCAGCGTTGCCTCAATTTCAGAAGATTTGCGCCCTTTGATCGCGTCCGCCTCTTGCGCGGTGTATCGGCTGATGCCCTGAGCCAGACGCCGTGCTTTGGCGTCAAGAACGGCGACAGGATCGCCGCGCCCAAAGTCCCCAGTCACTTCGACTATACCCGCAGGCAGCAAGCTTTTGCCATTGGCCAGAGCATTGGCGGCCCCGTCATCCACGGTGATCTCTCCGCGTGGTTTCATCGCAGATATCCAGCGTTTGCGGGCGGCGTGCGGGTCCAGCGTGGCCGTAAACCAGGTTGAGTTCGCGCCGTTTTCCAGCGATTTCAGCGGGTTCAACACCGACCCTTCAGTAATTGCCATCGCGCAGCCACCAGCCGTGGCCATCTTGGCAGCCAGCAGTTTTGTCTTCATCCCACCTTTGGACAGGCCCGAACCTGCATCACCCGCCATGGCCTCGATCTCGGGTGTGATCCGATCAATGGTTTCGAACCGGGTGGCTGTGGTGTCCTCGTTCGGATTACCGGAATAGAACCCATCCACATCGGACAGCAGGATCAGTTGATCGGCCCCGACCGTTACAGCAATCTGCGCGGCCAGACGATCATTGTCGCCATATCGGATCTCGTCCGTGGCAACCGTGTCATTTTCGTTCACAATCGGAACAACCCCAAGACCCAACAAAGTTTCCAGAGTGGCCCGTGAGTTCAAATAACGGCGGCGGTCCTCACTGTCTTCCAGCGTCACCAGTACCTGTGCCGTGGTTATCTGGTGCGGAGTCAAAGCCTCTTCATAGGCCCGCGCCAGACGGATCTGTCCCACTGCAGCGGCGGCTTGTGATTTTTCCAAAGGCAAAGCCGCCGTCGGCAACCGTAATACACCGCGGCCCAACGCGATTGACCCGGAAGAGACCAAAATAACATCTGTCCCCTGCCCCTTAAGCCAGGCGACGTCCTGCGCCAACGAGGTCAACCAGTCCGACCGAAGCAAACCGGTGTCGCGATTCACCAGCAAGGCGGATCCGATTTTCACCACCAGACGGCGGGCAGAGGTCAGGGCTGCCAAGGCTGAGCCTCCTCAGCGGGTTTATGGCGCACGCGATTGTCGTCGATCTGCGCCCGCAACGCGCGCAGAACCTCGGTCACACCCAGATGGGCCACACCCGACATGGTCATGACGGGGCCGCCCACGGCTTCCTCCAGTTCAGCTTTGGTCAATTCCCGCTCTTCGTCATCCAGCGCGTCGACCTTGTTCAGAACGGTGATCCGAGGTTTTTCAGCAAGTTCACCGCCATAGGCTTCAAGCTCGTGAATAATTGTCCGGTAATCTTCGGCAACTGACTCAGAGGTGCCATCAACCAGATGCAAAAGCACGGCACAGCGTTCAACGTGGCCAAGGAACCGGTCCCCGATACCGCGCCCTTCATGTGCGCCTTCGATCAGGCCGGGAATGTCGGCAACTACGAATTCAACGTTGTCGACTCCCACGACGCCCAGATTGGGGTGCAACGTGGTGAAGGGATAATCCGCAATCTTTGGGCGCGCGTTCGATGTGGCCGCCAGAAAGGTCGACTTACCCGCATTGGGCATTCCCAGTAGCCCCACATCCGCGATCAGCTTAAGCCGCAGCCAGATGGTCCGGTCGATCCCCGCCTGCCCGGGATTGGCCCGGCGCGGTGCCTGATTGGTCGCAGATTTGAAGTGCAAGTTTCCAAACCCGCCATTGCCGCCCTTGGCCAGCAGCACGCGCTGTCCAACCTCAGTCAGATCGCAGATGACGGTTTCTTCGTCTTCATCCAGAATTTCAGTACCTACAGGCACGCGCAGAACGATATCGTCGCCGTCCTTACCGGTACGCTGTTGGCCCCGGCCCGGTTGACCGTTCTTGGCAAAGAAATGCTGCTGATAGCGAAAGTCGATCAGGGTATTCAGCCCGTCCACAACTTCGGCCCAGACAGACCCGCCTTTGCCGCCGTCCCCGCCATCGGGTCCGCCATATTCAATGTACTTTTCGCGTCGGAAGCTGACGCAGCCGCTACCTCCGGCCCCGGACCGGATGTAGACCTTTGCAAGATCGAGAAATTTCATGGTCTGTCCCCTACTGCAAAGGCCCCATCGGCCACAAGTCAGAGTTTTTTACTGTAAGTCCAGGTGGGCACATTCGCATCGCGCGCCACCGAATAGCTTTCCGCATCCCCCAGATACTGGAACCCGCAATGGGTCAGCACCCGCGCCGAGGCGGGGTTGTCCTGAAACACACTGGCAAACATGGTCGCGTTCTTTAGCGGGTTGGCATTGACCAATGCTTCAACGGCCAAAGACGCAATACCTGTGTTCCAATAAATCGGTGCAACCCAATATCCGACCTCGGACTGATTCCGATCCAGTCGTTTCAGTGTGATCAGACCAATTAGTTCCGGGCCACCGTCCTTGATTGCATCCATCACCCAAACATCTTCGTCCCGGTCTTCTGCCATCGAACGGGTGACAAAAGCCTCGGTCGAGCCGGGCGCCAGCGGGTGCGCGATGCTTGTGGTCATGCGCGCCACGCGCTCGTCCCCCGCGTAATGCTCGATCAGTCCCATATCCGACCGACGCAATGGGCGCAGATCGAACCGCTCGGTTTCTATGACCGGCTGATTTATTATTGCTTCAAGTTTCATTGGTGTGTTCCTCCTCCGAACAACACAAAAAGGACGGACGCAACCGTAAGCCCGGCCAACGTCCACATTAGATATTTTTCCGCAGGGCGACCTTCAACCGCATGGGCAATTCTATCGCCTGCGAAGGTCCAGATCGGGTGCAAAACAACCTGGCAGATGAACAAACAAAGAGCGATCGTGAACGTAGCGTCCAAACTGGACGTGCCAGCCGCGACGAAACCGGTAAACCCGGCAATGATCATGGCCCAGGCTTTGGGGTTCAGCGGATGCACGATCAGTCCGGCCCAGAAACCCGGCACCGAACCACCTACCCCGTCACGCGACAAGCGAAGGTTGGCGATCTTCCAGGCCAACCAGCACACATAACCAGCAGAGGCGTATTTCAGCGCAGAAAACACAAATGGCGCTTGTTCGGCCATCTGCATCAGACCAAAGCCCACAGGCCAGATAATCAACTGTTTGCCCAGAACGACACCTACAACAAACGGCAGGGCCGCCCGGAAGCCATAGCGCGCACCTGTTCCCAGCAGGACCATATTGGCCGGTCCCGGCGTGCCGACCTGCGAGGCGGCAAAGATCAGGAAGCTGGTGGTTGCGACGGTCATTGCGTCGCCTCCCAACGCTTGCGGGTCAGATACATTCTGCGCACGGAATGCCGTTTACCGGTCGCTCGGCAGCTTGCCCGTTCCAGCGATCCTGCGCTGAACCCCAACTTGCTGAGAACGCGATGTGACGCTTGGTTTCCAACAAAATAACCGCTTTTCAAACGCGCGTGACCATTTGCGAAATGGTGGGTGATTATAGCCTTCGCGGACTCGGTTACGATGCCCTGACCCCAATGTTCACGACCGATCCAGTAGCCCAGCTCTCGTGCCGTGCCGATACAGCCTACAAATTCGGAGCTGCGGAAAATAAGGAATGCGTTCCCCCGTTTCCCTCGATTCCGCCCGATGAATTCCCTCGCATCTTTACGGGTATAGGGGTACGGCGCGCGGGTCAGCCAACGCGACACAGCAAGATCATTCATTGCCCGCGCCACAGCCGGTGCGTCGCCCATCTGAGGGCGGCACAGGGTAAGGCGCTGGGTTTTGATCACGTCTGTCATTGGACTGGGCCTAAAACGAAAAAGGGACCGGCATTTTCTGCCGGTCCCCCATGAATTTTTTATTAACCTTCTGGGTCTCGGCTTACTCTGCGGCCTCCGCCACTGGCAGGACCGAAATGAAGGTGCGGTTTTTGAGTCCCTTGTGGAACTTTACGGCGCCATCGGTGGTTGCAAAGATGGTGTGATCTTTGCCCATGCCTACGCCTTCGCCCGGCCAGAACTTGGTGCCGCGCTGACGTACGATGATGTTGCCTGCGATGGCTGCCTGGCCACCATACAGTTTCACGCCAAGGCGGCGACCAGCTGAGTCGCGACCGTTACGGGAGGAACCGCCAGCTTTTTTATGTGCCATTCTCTCTCTCCTTAGCCCTGAGCCAGCTCTTTGGCTTGCTCAACCCATTCGGGTTTCACTTTGATGGTGTCGATAGCAGCAATCTGCTCGTCCGACAAGGCGGCCAGAGCGGCAAAGCTCTCGATACCGGCCTCAACCAGCTTTTTGGCAGCGGCAGGGCCGACACCGTTCAGCTTGGTCAGATCGTCAGCGGCAGCAGCAGCGGCGGGTGCCTCTGCTTTGGCTTCAGCTTTCTTGGCAGGCTTTGCAGCAGGTGCCGCTTCGCCAGCCGGAGCCGATCCGGTTGCAGCTTTGATGCCCGACTTGTCAGCGCCCGACGAAAGGATGTCGGTGATCTTGACCAGAGTCAGCTTTTGACGGTGGCCAACGGTACGCTTCGAGCTGTGCTTACGACGGCGTTTGACGAACTTGATGACCTTGTCACCTTTGATCTGTTCGATCACTTCGGCCTGTACGCCTGCGCCTTCAACGAAAGGTGCACCAACAACCGGAGCGTCGCCGCCCAGCATCAGAACATCGTTGAATTGAACTTTTTCACCTGCATCGGCAGCCAGTTTTTCAACGCGGAGGATATCGCCCGCCTGAACCTTGTACTGCTTGCCGCCAGTCTTGAGGACCGCAAACATGCGTCTTTCCTTTTCATACCCGCGTTCTGTGGTCCCCTTCCGGGCGTTACTGGCTTAAGCCACCTCGAACAGCGCGCCCTTTTCGGGCTGTGTGACAGACCCTTTCGACGTATCTTCAGGGTCAAATAATAACGAGACCCGGCGCGGATTACCGGCCGGGATGCGCGCTTATCCATAGATTGCAGAAGAAAGTCAACACCAAAGCAGCCTCAAAGGTCAGACGCCCTGAGGGCACGGGCAACCGCTTGTCCCAACTGATAGGAAATATCGTTGAACATACGATCAAACCCGTCAAACAACGCATCGTTCAACGCTTGTCCGGTATCCGTTCTGGAAAAAGCGATATTTTCTCGCATTTGTGCTTCGTCCAACGGGCGATAGGCCAGCAACAAAAAGGCATAGAGCCACGCTTCGGTGTCCGCTGTTCTGCTGTCCTTCTGCGACAAAAGTTCTGCCAGCAAGTCCTGAGTGTCTGTTCTTGAATCCACATCCAGGCCTCGAAAAAAGTTATAATCTGACGTCAAAGACCCCTGAACGTTCTTTTCAACCAGATTGTTCGCTTCGATATATTCCTCAACCAAAGCAAACCGTGTGCTCGTGCGTGCGGATTCTTCAAACGCGTCGCGCGCCATATCTTCGATCGTCGGATCCGACATCGCCTGACGAGCCGAGTTTTCAAGTGTTATGATCGTTTGACCCAGATCACTCTCGAAAAACACGATGGCCTGATCAAGCTGCGCATCCGACATGCCGGTCTCGAACGCATCAGTCAGGTGATCCTGCATCCACGCTGGATCGTAGATGTCATTGACCTGTGCTTCGAAAAGCGCCCCACCGGTGTTGCTCAGCATGGTTTCATCAAGGTTTTTCCGGTGCTCTTGCCCTTCCTGCACCAGAATCTCCATCACGTCAGGCAGGTGCATGGCCTGAGCCAAGCGGTCTATCTTTTCATTCGCCAGCGCGGGAGCCCCCAAAAGGGCAAAGATCAGAACCTGAACGAACCGCTGCATCAAATATCCTGCGCGGGATGTAATTCAGCCATCCTGGAGGCAAGAACCTCGAACCGTCTGGCCATGATTTCGAATTGTATGACATTCAGAAGTTCGTAAACTTCCTGCATCAAGGGCTGTTCCAGTGCCTCGACATAGGCGTTCACATCTTCGTCCGAGAAATCCTTGTACGTGTAAGCTGCGCCGGCAAGGCTGGACAATTGAAGGGATTGACGCATCGCGGGCTCGTTTCTTCTCAAAAGCTCTCGCAAGGTTTCTGCATCCATTTGCAACTCGATGACGCCGGATGCGCTGGCCGCCAGCAGGAAGCGAAATTGTATCTCCTGCCATGCTCGAAGTGCTGTGTCGGTCGAATCGATGGCCGCACCCATTCGCTTGAAGCTTTCGACCCTTTGCGACCCTTCTTTGATCAGGTCCGAGATGATCTGCTGGCCTTCAAATTGCTTGGCTTCATTGTCTGCGTTCATATGAGACGCATTTTCAACTTCGACCAAACGCTGTCCCAGATCGGACGCATAGAACTCAACTGCATGTGCCAATGCCTCATCGCTCAGCGTTTCCTCAAGAATGGAAACAGCCGTTTGGTGCATGGCCTCGACGTCAAATACCTCATCCGTCAGACGTGCCCAGTCCGATCCGAACCCGTCAGGGTCGATGCCCAGCATCTGCGGCGCGGACCGAGAACTCAGCGCTATGCTTTCAAGCGCAACATCAAATCCGGTTGTAATCAAAAAAGCCTCGATCCGGTCGCGGTTAGACGCCAACAAAGGCGCGGCAGTCAGAACAAACGCCAATAGTGGTGCCAAAAACAGAAAAACAGAGCGGTGTGCGGGCTGTGTCATAGTATTCAGAGTAGGTGTTTTCCGTCCGCTGGCAATGGAAAAACCCGGCTTTGACCAATTCTGGAATTTTCTGCTTGCACCCCTGCCCGTTCCTCACTAAATCCCCCCCTCACAGACCCCCGCGGAGAGGTGCCGGAGTGGTCGAACGGGGCGGTCTCGAAAACCGTTGTGGGTGCAAGCCCACCCAGGGTTCGAATCCCTGTCTCTCCGCCACTATCCCAATTGGCTATACAAACCGGGCACAGCGAGTATTTGCGTTAGCGCGCGACATCAATGGCGGATCACTGCGCAGTCCAGAAGGGTATGTCCCGAAAGCAGCGTGATTTTGCCGGGTGCAATACGCCCGATCAGCACAGCCCGGCTCAAACCTCTGTTTTGCCGAGACTTCACAAGATTTCCCCTTTGTCATTGCGCTAGTTTTGGATCATCCCTGCGACGCAAATTCCAAAGGAGATTCACATGTCGCGTACTTTAATTTTGATACTGGCTCTCGCCGCAATCGGCGTTGGCGGATATTATTACCTGAACCAACCGGAAACAACTCCGGCAGAACGTTTGCAGTCAGCGGCCGAAGACGCCGGTGACGCGTTGGCCGATGCAGCCACCGCGGCACAAGACGCCGCATCCGACGCAGTTGACGCCGCCACAGAACAGGCCTCGGAAGCGGCTTCATCATTGACTGAACAGGCGTCCGAGGCGGCATCTTCCGTCGCCGATCAAGCATCAGACGCCGCACAGCAGGCAGGCGATCAGGTCGCTGCTTTGGCTGGTCAGGGGCAAGAGCTGCTGAACTCCTGGATCCAGGAAGGCAAGCTGAACCCTGCAAATTTCGACTATGACGGCATCATGACGTCTCTGGAAGAAAGCACATTGGCTGCGGACTTGAAAGAACAAGCAATTCAGATCGTAAACGACATCAAAGAATCGCCGGAAACGATCGCTCAGAAAATCCAGGAACTGACCAACCTTTTGACCCAACAATAAAATACTTGGGGCTGCCCTTATGGGTAAGCCCCCCCCTTGGGCGCATTCTGGGTGCCCCCACGTTATTTCGGCATTGAATTGACGCCTTAAGCGGCTTTTGATTGGCTGATTCTGACTCCCTACCCGCGCCATGCTTTCTTGAGCATTTTGTTTCGATACGGCGCGTGTCACTCCAATTTAATCAAGGATGACCAAATGACAGATTTGCCGCACACCATGTTTGCCACCATTTTGAAACATGACGGATATTCCGGCACTTCCAGCGGGCCGGTGATTACGGATGCTGCCGAATGGCTTGAACCCGCGGAAGTGCCTGTACCACAACCCGGTCCGGGTCAGGTTCTGATCAAACTGCGCACTGCATCGGTCAATCCATCCGACCTGCATTTCATTAAAGGTGAGTATGGCCAACCTCGTGTAAAGGGATCCCCTGCCGGTTTCGAAGGTTGCGGTGATGTTTTAGCCACCGGCAAAGGTGCCGAAGCCCTTCAAGGTCAGCGCGTTGCATTTGTCGCTGCCGGGTCCGGTGCGTGGGCTGAATATGTCGTCACGCAGATGCAGATGTGTATCCCCCTGAGGCCGGATATTTCAGACGACGACGGGGCCGCGCAAATCGTCAATCCGCTGACCGCGATGGCGATGGTGGACATGGCCAAGGCCGACGGCGACGCGTTTGTCGTGTCCGCTGCAACCAGCCAGCTCGGAAAGCTCATGTGCAGCCTTGGCCGCGATCTCGGGCTGAAACCCATTGCGCTCGTGCGGCGCGCTGAGACTGTTGAGGCATTGAAGAAACTCGGCGCTGCCGAAGTCCTGGTGACGACAGATTCAGATGTCGTTGAGCAATTCGCCGGACTGATCGCGTCCATGAAGCCGCGCATCTTTCTTGACGCCGTAACTGACCAACTGTCGGAACAATTGTTCTGCGCCATGCCAAACCGTGCGCGCTGGATCACCTATGGCAAGCTTTCAACCGAAGCGCCGACCCTGACCCAGACCGGTCAATTGATCTTTATGGGCAAGCGGATCGAAGGCTTCTGGCTGACACAATGGATGATGTCGACGCCACCGGCGGATCAGATGCGAGTGGTGGCCGAGGTTCAGGCGCGTTTCGCGGACGGGCGCTGGAAAACGGATGTTTCTGAACACCTTACGCTCAGAAATTTGGTGCCAAATCTGGCCGATGCGCTGAAAAAGAGTGACGGAAAGGTGATAATCACGCCATAGTAGAAGAACCGTACGCACCCTGAGGCTCTGCGTGAGGCTGACGGCATCGGTTGGTCGTTGGAGGGAGGACAGTTTGGATAACGCACAGCTGCTGATCAGCGGACTGGCAAATGGTTGCGTCTATGGCCTGATCGCACTTGGCTTTGTTCTGATCTACAAGGCGACCGAAGCAGTGAATTTCGCGCAAGGCGATTTCATGATGCTGGGGGCCTTTGTGACCATCGGCCTGACAAATACCGAGTATATGGGTCTGCCCTTCTGGATGGCCCTGCCGATCTCACTGGGGATTATGGGTGCTCTGGGCTATTTGCTGGATCGGCTGATTGTCCGGCGATTGTTCGGTGAAAGCCAAACCGCTGTGGTGATACTGACCATCGCTTTGGGGTTCGTGATCCGCTTTGTGGCAGGGCTGATTTGGGGGCACGAGCCTCAAACGCTGCAAAACCCGCTTGCAGGGAAAGAGGTCCGCTTTGGCGGTCTGGTACTGGGGATGGAGGATGTGGCAGTGATTGTCGTCACGATCCTTCTGACCGGGGCGCTTTATGTCTTCTTCAGCCGCACCAAACTCGGTCTTGCGATGCAAGGCGCGTCACAAAACCAGTTGGCAGCTTACTACATGGGCATTCCGGTCAAACGCGTTCAGGGTTTTATCTGGGCACTGGCCGGCGTTGTCGCCGGTATCGCCGGTATCCTGTTCGCAGCCAAAGGCGCGGTAGATCCAACCACAGGCTTGCTGGGCATCAAGGCATTTGCAGCGGCTGTAATCGGTGGATTTGGCAGCCTGCCCGGTGCTCTGGCCGGAGGGCTTATAGTTGGCGTGATCGAACCTTTTGCCAGCCGATACATCGCCGCTGGCTACAGCCAGGTCGCGCCTTATGCCCTGCTGTTGGCCGTGCTGATTTTCCGACCCAACGGGCTGTTCAGCCAGGTTCGGGTCAAAAAGGTCTGAGCCATGCGGATTGTGTTCAAAACCAATTACATGCAGGACATCAGGCCTTGGAAAGACCGGTATCAGCTGTGTCTGTATCTGATCCTTCTGGCCGTCGTTGCAGCAGCCCCCTTGTGGTTGGACGCATTCTATCTGGGTGAACTGACAAACGTTCTGATCTGGGCCATCGCCGGTCTGGGCCTGATGATCCTGACCGGGCATACCGGGCAAGTCAGTCTGGGACACGCTGCCTTTCTGGCTTTTGGCTGCTATGCCAACGTCGCCCTGATCGAAGCAGGGGTTCCTTTTCTGATCGCTTTCCCACTGGCAGGAATACTGACCGGCATCGTAGGTGTGACGGTCGCCATCCCTGCCCTGCGGCTGCATGGGATTTACTTAGCCATCTTCACCATGGCCCTTTCGATCCTGATGGACGACATAATCGTCCTGTCCGAACCCATCACCGGAGGTGTCGCTGGCAAGTATATCGGCGGGGTCGAGATCTTTGGCCATCTGGTTGACCGGTGGGGTACGCCGGATCAGTTCTTCTGGCTGGTTCTGACCGTCGCTGTCCTTGTGACTTTGGGCTATATCAACCTGCTGCGCGCGCCTTTAGGGCGCAGCTTTATCGCTGTACGCGACTCTGAGGTATCAGCGCAGGCGATGGGCATCGACATTGCGCGGACCAAGATGATCTCATTCGCTTTGTCCTGTGCTGTGACGGGCTGGGCCGGGGCGTTGATGGGGCTGTTTGCCGGTGCCTTCAACAACGAAACCTTCAGTGTTCTGATCTCAATCCAATTGCTGATGATGATCGTGATCGGCGGTCTCGGGTCAATTCACGGAGCATTTTTGGGCGCGATCGTGATCGGGTTCCTGCCTCAGTTCCTGTCAATATCAAAGGAATATGTCGGAGCATTGTTCGGCGGCAACACAGTCGCCATTCCAGGACTGGAATTTGGCATCTTTGGCATGATCCTGATCGTCTTCATCCTGTTCGAACCCATGGGGCTTTATGGCCGCTGGCTCAAGATCCGCACATGGTTCGAGCTGTTCCCCTTCTACCGCAAGGACATGTTCAAACGGCAAAAATCTTATCTGAAGACGGAGCGTCTAAGATGAGTCTGCTGGAATTTGAAAATGTAACCCTAAAGTTCGGTGGTCTCACTGCGGTTGATAACCTCTCGTTCGAAGTGCTGGAGGGCGAGGTCTTTGCCATCGTCGGCCCAAACGGTGCTGGTAAATCGACCGTTTTCAACCTGATCTCGCGGTTCTACGAGCCCTACGCCGGGTCGATTCGGTTCGACGGTCATGATCTGCTGCGCGTTAAACCCTCGGGCGTTGCAGCGTATGGCGTAGCGCGGACGTTTCAGAACATCGAACTTTTCGAACACGCAACCGTTCTGCAAAACCTTCTGGTTGGGCGGCATCGGCATCGACAAACAAATCTGCTGTCTGAGCTGTTGTTCCTTCCGTCTGCCCGACGGCAGGAAATCGAAAACCGCGAGAAGGTTGAAGAGATCATCGATTTCCTCGATCTTCAGGCGTATCGCGACAAGATGATCGCAGGGCTGCCCTATGGCGTGCGAAAGGTGGTTGAGGTCGCGCGCGCTTTGGCAACTGATCCCAAACTGCTGTTGTTGGACGAACCGGCCTCGGGCCTGTCGGTCGAAGAAACCAGTGACATGCGATGGTGGATCGATGACATCCGGCGTCAGATGGGCATCACCGTGCTGATGGTGGAACATGACATGGGCTTGGTCTCGGGCGTGTCAGATCGGGTTTTGGCCATGGCCGACGGCGCTGAACTGGCACTGGGCTCTCCGGCACAAGTGCAGGCTCACCCGGCCGTAATCGAAGCGTATCTGGGGAAGGCTTCATGACCGAGCCGATCCTGAGAATACGCAATGTCGAAAGCTTTTATGGCCCCATCATGGCCATTCGCGGGGTGTCATTGGATGTTCACGAGGGGCAGATCGTCTCGATCCTCGGGGCCAATGGCGCGGGAAAGACGACGCTGATGAAGACCGTTTCGGGCGTGATGGACCCAGAAAAGGGACAAATCACCTTTGATGGTGAAGACATTCAGGGGGCCGAACCACATAAGGTCGTGCAACGCGGGATTGTGCATATCCCCGAAGGGCGCGAGGTTTTTCCCCTTCTGACTGTTGATGAGAACCTCAGCCTTGGTGCCTATTCCCGCAAGGACAAAGACCAGATCGAACAGGATCGTGAGCTGGTCTTCAGTTACTTCCCGGTTCTCAAAGATCGACGCGGACAAGAAGCTGGCACGCTGTCAGGCGGTCAGCAGCAAATGTTGGCCATCGGGCGTGGGCTAATGGCCCGTCCCCGCATCATGTTGCTGGATGAACCTTCGCTGGGCCTGTCGCCAATGCTGGTGCAAGAGATTTTCGAGATTCTCAGACGTCTCAACCAAGAACAGCAGATGACCATGATGCTGGTCGAACAAAACGCTCATGCGGCACTGGATCTGGCCCATCATGGCTATGTGATGGAGGTTGGACGCATCGTTATGGACGGCAGCGCCGAGGCTCTGCTGAAGTCCGAGGACATCCAAAACTTCTATCTTGGTGTGCGTGAAGACGGCGCGCGGGAAAACCGCCGTTGGAAACGAAAAAAGACGTGGAGGTAAGACGGATGGACGCCAGCCCCCTGCCCCCGCAGACCACAATCAATGGCGTGCGCTTTAATGCGACGACGGGTCAAAGGCCGTTGCGGGTGGACGACTGCATCACCGTCAGCGAGCTGTTTCAACACCGCTGCGCCGAGTTGGGCGAACGCACCGCGCACCGGGAAAAAGATCTGGGCATTTGGAAATCCTATTCCTGGGCCGATTACTGGCAACACGCCAAATGGATCGGTCTAGCACTACGGAAACTGGGGCTGGAGCGTGGCGATGTGGTCTCGATCCTGTCCGAAGACCGCAAGGAATGGGCTTGGTTCGACATGGGTATTCAGGGCGTCGGGGGAATAGCCTCGGGCGTTTACACCACCGACTCTGCCAGTCAGTTGCGATACCTGATCAATGACAGTGGCAGCAAATTCCTGATTGTCGAAGATGAAGAGCATCTGGACAAGTTTCTGGAAATCGAGGCCGAAGTTCCGGACCTGATCAAAGTGATCATTCTGGAAGACGAAGGCCTGCACGATCTCAAGCACCCACGCTGTATGATGATCAACGACCTCTACGCTCTTGGCCAAGATGCTGAGGCAGCCGATCCCGGGCGGTTCGAAGCCGAAATCGCACAGGCGAAACCACAGGATACTGCGCTGCTTGTCTATACCTCAGGCACCACTGGACAGCCCAAGGGCGCGATGCTGAGTCACGAGAATATCCTGGCCGCCATTGAATCCGGCGCGCGGGCCTTGCCGGTTTTGGCCAGTGATGAGCAGCTTTGCTTTCTGCCGCTGTGCCATATTCTGGAACGGGACGTGTCGGTCTATTTCCCGCTGGCGGCACGGTGCACGGTGAATTTCGCGGAAAGCCCGGAAACCGTCTTTGCAAACCTGCAAGAGGTCTCGCCATCGACCTTCACGGCAGTGCCCCGAGTTTGGGAAAAGATTTATGCGCATGTGCAGATCCTAACGCAGGAAGCCACGCCCTTGGGTCGCGCGGCCTTTGGGATGGCCTTGAAAGCGGGCGCGCGTCGCGCCGAATACGTGACCAATGGAAAACCTGTTCCCGTTGGTATCGCTGCCCAATTCTGGATTTGGGACCAGCTGGTTCTGAAGAACCTGCGCCGTATGCTGGGCATGGATAAACTGCGTCGGGGCGGCACGGGTGCTGCTCCGATTTCGACGGACCTGCTGAATTGGTACTGGGCCATCGGCGTGCCTTTGGTCGAAGGCTTCGGGATGACTGAAACTGCGGGGCTGGCCACGCTCAATACCATTGAAAGCAACCGGATCGGGACCATCGGTCAAGTCGTCGAAGGCTGCGATGTCCGCATCTCAGAAGACAGTGAAATCCAGCTGAAAGGCATGAACATCTTTCAGGGATATTGGCGCAATAACGCCAAGACGGCTGAGACATTTACCGCAGACGGCTGGCTGCGGACGGGGGATATGGGACATATCGACCAGGACGGTTACGTCACCATCACGGGTCGTCTGAAAGACATTATCATTACAGCCGGCGGTAAGAACATTGCCCCGGCTGAGATCGAAAGCCAGTTGAAATTCAGTCACTATATTTCTGACGCGATCCTGATTGGCGACAGGCGCAAGTACCTTACGGCTCTGATCATGATCGATCAGGAAAATGTCGAGAAATTTGCACAAGACCGCAAAATCCCGTTTTCTAATTTCGCCTCACTCTGTGCCGCGCCCGAGATCCACGATTTGATCAGTGCCGAAGTTGCAGCCGTAAACGCAGAATTCGCGCGGGTCGAGCAGATCAAGGATTTCCGACTGATCGACGTGCTTTTGACCGCTGAAGACGATGAACTGACCGCCACGATGAAGCTGAAACGGGGTTTGGTAGAAAAGAAACACGGACATCTGATTCAAGACATGTACAGTTAGACAAGGGAATTTCGGGAGGAGAGAAATGAGAAAGTCATTCAAACTATTGGCTGTCGCCACGGCCTTGACCGTCTCGGCGACCATGGGTTTGGCGCAAACCCAAGGCGTCACCGACGATGAAATCGTCATCGGGTCGGTCAACGATCTGAGTGGTATCTTCGCAGCCGTGGGCGTTCCGGCCACCAAAGGCGCAAATGTCGTGTTTGACAGGGTCAATGCAGCCGGAGGCGTACATGGGCGACAAATTCGCTATGTCGTCGAAGACAATGGCTATCAGATGCCGCGTGCGATGCAGGGCTACAACAAACTGCTGAACCGGGACAAAGTGTTTGCGATGCTGCAATCGCTGGGCACGCCGATGAACATGGCAGGCTTCAAGCTGCTGGATCCAAAGGGAATTCCCAACGTTGCCCCTCTGACAGCCGCGCGGCAGATGTTGCAAGAGCCGATGCGCAACAAGTTCACCTCGTTCTCGACTTACTATGATCAAGCCCGCATTGGCGTGAAATACCTTGCCGGTGAATTTGGGTCGCAAACCGTTTGCAGCATGTACCTGCCCACCGATTTCGGCGAAGAAATTCTGGAAGGCAGCAAGGTCGGGGCTGAAGAGGCCGGGATCACATTTGGATCCGAGACCACGCATAAGCCAGACGAGACCGATTTCGTGGGCTCGCTCAGCAAACTCAAGGAAGAAGGTTGTGACATTGTCACGATGGCGCTGGGCGTTCGTCAGGCCATCACGGTGGTGGGTACTGCCAAGAAGATGGGCCTGACGGATATGAAATTCCTGGGCACTTCGGCCAGTTTCCTGACCGTCGTGGCACAGGTTCCCGGGGGCGTGACCGACGGCTTTTATGCCGCCGCCTCGTGGCAGGATCTGTGGGCCCGCGCCGATGAGCCCGCCCCCGCCGCGTTCATAGAAGAATACAAGGCCGCCACAGGCGAAGATCCGGTAGGGTTTGCGATGCTGGGCTATTCCGCGGCCGAAATGATGGTCAAAGCGCTCGAAGCCGCGGGCCCGGATCTGACCCATGACAGTTTCATCGCAGCCATGGAGTCGCTGGACTATCAAGATGATCTGGTCGGCAACCACATCACCTACGGGCCGGATGATCACCAGGGCGCGGATACCGTGTTCGTCAATGTCGTTGAAAACGGCGCGTGGAAACTCGTCTACGAAGAATAAGACGCTGTAAATGAAACGAAAAAGGGCTCGCAAGTGCGAGCCCTTTCTTTTTGATCGTCCCGGCGATTAACGCTTCGAGAACTGGAACGAACGGCGGGCTTTGCGCTTACCGAATTTCTTACGTTCCACAACACGGCTGTCGCGGGTCAGGAAGCCTGCGGCTTTCAGTGCGCCACGCAGGTTCGGGTCGTACAGTTGCAGCGCTTTCGAGATGCCGTGCTTGACTGCACCGGCCTGACCGGTCAGGCCACCGCCTTTGACGGTTGCGACAACGTCGAATTCGCCTTCAACACCAGCAACCTGGAACGGCTGGCGCAGGATCAGCTGCAGAACCGGACGCGCGAAATACTTGTCCTGGTCTTTACCGTTCACGGTGACCTTGCCGGAACCCGGCTTGATCCAAACGCGGGCAACAGCGTCTTTACGCTTACCGGTGGCGTAGGAGCGGCCCAGCTCGTCGCGTACGGGTTCACGCACGATGACTTCTTCGGCCACGGTTTCAACGCCTGCGACGGCGCTCAGCTCTTCGAGAGTATTGATCTGATCAGCCATCGGTCATTAGCTCCGGGTGTTTTTCTTGTTCATGGACTTAACGTCCAGAGCTTCGGGGGCCTGGGCTTCGTGCGGGTGCTCGGCACCGGCATAAACACGCAGGTTGGTCATTTGCTGACGCGACAGACGGTTGCCCGGCAGCATGCGCTTAACCGCTTGGGTCACGACGCGCTCGGGGTGTGCACCTTCCAGAATCTGCTGTTTGGTGCGCGACTTGATGCCGCCCGGGTGCCCAGTGTGCCAGTAGAAGTTTTCTTCGCGCTTCTTGCCGGTCATCTGGATTTTGTCAGCGTTGATCACGATAACATTGTCGCCCATGTCCATGTTTGGTGTGAACGACGCTTTGTGCTTGCCACGCAGGCGCATGGCGACGATCGAGGCAAGACGGCCCAGAACAACGCCCTCGGCGTCGATCAGGATCCATTTCTTGTCGATGTCTGCAGGTGTTGCAGAAAAGGTTTTCATGGCAGGATAGTCCTGTTTGATGTGAAAGACCGCCCCAAGACAGAGCGGCCCGAATTCGATGGAGGGGTTCTATGGGGTGCTTGCGTACACGTCAAGCGCAGTAAAACAGTTTTTATTTATACAAAACAATATCTTATAAAATAGGTATTATTTTACCCCAATCTAAACACTGATTTGCTCGGGAGGATTGTCCAGTAACGCACGCAGCCGAAGCATTGCATCCTCGAACCGTTGCAATGAAACATGTCCGTTCATCGCAATGCGAACAGCATTTGGTGCACGGCCATCGCGCAGGGCGAATTCGTCCGCCGAACGCAATTGTATTCCTTCTCGCTCTGCCGCCCGACTGAAGGCCGCCGCCCGCCAGCCAGATGGCAGGTTCAGCCAGACAAAGGGTACATCTGGTGCCCACGTAAGGTCAAAACCACCCAGCGCATTCACCGTAACGCGCACATACTCGCCCATTCGGGAACGCACATCCTTGGCGATCTGCCGCGTTCGGGGATCAGACAAAAGCAACCGGGTGAGCTCTGCCAAAGGCTGCGCCAGCCCAAAATACCCGTATTCCGCTGAGCGCCTCAGATCCACACTTCGCTCTTTGGGCGCAATAGCAAACCCGACGCGTAGCGATGGTGTCAGCACTTTTGAGATTGATGACACATGCCAGCCTCGTTCCGGGGCCAAAGCACGATAACTGGGCTCCTTGGCCTCACCCATGCGGTAACAATCATCTTCAACGATCTGCACGTCAAATTTCCGCGCGACTTCAACAACCTCTTTGCGCCGTTCGAGTGGAGTGTGCAGTGCGGTCGGGTTCTGCACCTCGGGTGAAACGCAAATCGCCTGCGCGGGTGTCTGCCGCAAAACATGTTCCATCGCAGTGGGATCGATACCCCACTTGTCCATGCGAATGCCGACCACTTCGGCCCGCATCAATTCACCGGCGCGGCGAAAGCCCGCGTAGGACAGGTCTTCGACCAAGACGACCGGCTTGGGACCTTGGAGAATGCTCTGAAAGACAAGACACAATCCGTTCTGACCGCCATGAGTCAAAACGATGTCGTCATCCGTCAGCGGACCCAACGGCAAATCAGACAACCAGTCGACAACGGCCTGGCGCATGGGTTTATAGGCATCTCGGGTTGGATAGTTCATAAACAAAGCCGGATCCGACTGCGCGACTTTTTGCAAACACTCCCGTATCAATGACACCTGCCCCATATCCGCCAATCGTGGACTGAACAGGCTAACGTGATTGGCGTTCTGCGCTTCTGCCAAATGCAGCTGGCGCGACCAGACATCATCCAGAATCGGCGATTTCGGTGGGGCCACGAATGTACCACGCCCGACCTCAGCTTGTAGCAAGCCTTCATCCGTCAAAATCGTATAGGCGCGTGCAACCGTACCTGGTGTGATCTGCAATCGATACGCCAACTCACGCACCGGAGGGAGCTTTGTTCCGATATCTAACGCTTTGCTCTCAATGGCTTTCCGTATTGTATCGGCAACCAGAGTGTACTTTGGCCCCTTGGCTTTCGGTAACGCTTCCGGCCAAATTGTATCCATTACAATTCTTCCTTTGCTTTCGACACAATATTGAATGTATCAATCTCTTGTACCGAACATTACTGCTTTGTGTCAATACAATTTGAAAGGATATCTGAGATGACACGCACAATGCACAACCCCGCCCTTATGCTGCTGAACACCAGCCCCCGGCTGCCGCTGATCGCCGCGCTGGCCGTGCGGTTTGCGGCTGCGGTCACTCAATGGGAACGCCGCCGCCGCAGTCGCGTCAATTTGGGAAATCTGGATGACAGGCTGCTGAAAGATGTTGGTCTCACCCGCATGCAGGCGGACCGTGAAGTGAAACGCTACTTCTGGCAGATCTGAATAATCCCCAGTCCCAATTATTGGGACCTCTTCCTGGGCCGGGGCCAGTCCCCGGCCTTTTTTAACCGAACCGCGCCGCGGCCGAGCCTGCCGGTGGAATGGAATACGTCATGGCGGCCCGCGCAACTGGCTCGTCCATGCCTTCGGAAAAGATCAGCACATCGCCGACCGCCAATGATCGACCAAGTTTGAGCAATCGGCACGTTGCAATCAGATCGGCGCCACCTGCAGGTTTGCGAAGAAAATCCAATGAACTGTTGGTCGTCACCGCCAAAGATTGCCGCCCCACTCGCGCCAAAATCAATGCATAAACACTGACGTCGGCCAAACCGAACATGGCCGGGCCTGAAACCGTACCTCCGGGGCGCAGGTGCCGATCCTGCACCACAAGCCGCATTGTAATGTTTTCTTCGGCCAATTCTTCGACAACGAAATCCTTATGCACCTGGGGAAACACCTCTTTTAGGTATTGCGACAGTTCATCCCGGTTCATTGCCAAAGCCATACTTTCCCTCCTGCTCTTCCCGACCTAGAGTTGGCCCAACTTGGGATCGGAGGGCAAGATGGCAATTCTGGAACGTAACGACACTGGCGCGGTGGCACGGCTTACAATGACCGCGCCCGAACGCTTAAACGCGCTGAGCGAAGAGATGCTGACCGCGCTTCAGGATGAACTTGACGCTTTGCGCGATGACAAATCCATCCGCGCAGTAATCCTTTCAGGTGCTGGGAAAGCTTTCTGTGCCGGGCATGATTTGAAGCAAATGACAGCCGGACGTCAGTCTGAAGACGGGGGCAAAGCCTATTTCCAGGACTTGTTCGCGCGCTGCGCCCGGATGATGATGTCGATCCAATCGATACCTCAACCCGTTATCGCTCAGGTCCATGGCATTGCCACCGCCGCCGGGTGTCAGCTGGTTGCGACCTGCGACATGGCTGTTGCAGCCGAAGGTACGCGTTTTGGCGTGAACGGGGTCAATATCGGACTGTTCTGCTCGACTCCGATGGTGGCGCTCAGCCGTAACATTCCCAGAAAGCAGGCTTTCGAGATGCTGACGACGGGTGTGTTCATTTCGGCCGAAAGGGCCGCAGAGCTTGGGCTGATTAACCGCGTCGTCCCGGAATCGCAGCTTGAACACGAGGCCAATGCATTGGCTGAGCTTGTAGCCTCAAAGCTTGGCGTCGCCGTGAAAATCGGAAAAGAGGCGTTTTATCAACAGCTTCAGATGCCTCTGGATCAGGCCTACACCTATACCGGAGAGGTAATGGCGCAGAATATGTTGTACCGGGACACAGAAGAAGGCATTTCCGCCTTTATCGAAAAGCGCCCCCCAAATTGGACCCAATGAGGCAATTATTTTGCACATTTTTTGCCACTGTTTTGATTTTAGCACTTTTCAAAACGGCGACTCTGTGGCAAAGCTGGGTCGAGGCTAAGGCCTCAGGACACTTTTGGGTCGCCGTGGGCGGAAGGTCCCTCCAGCTGGTCTCTCTCACCAGCGCTGACATTCCCGCAGCGGCGACCCCAAGACCCCTCCTGTAAATTTAGCTATTTTGGCACCGCCCGAGTTGCGCCTGAATGTGGTCTGCCCTATGTGGCAGCGCATGACACAAGTTTTGCATATTGTAGGCGGCGGGATGGCCGGATCCGAAGCGGCTTGGCAAGCGGCGGAAATGGGCGTTGACGTGGTGATTCACGAGATGCGCCCCAAGGTTGGCACCTTTGCGCATCAGACCGGAAATCTGGCTGAAATGGTGTGCTCGAATTCGTTCCGATCAGATGATGACGAACAGAATGCAGTTGGCCTGCTGCATTGGGAAATGCGGGCGGCCAACGGGTTGATCATGACAACGGCCGATTCCCATCGCCTGCCCGCCGGAGGGGCGCTGGCAGTGGATCGTGACCCTTTTGCCGAAAGCGTCACCGCAAAACTCCGCGCCCATCCGCGTGTATCGGTCACGGATGAAGAAGTGGCCGCCCTGCCCGATGACGGCCAATGGATCTTTGCAACCGGCCCGCTGACATCGCCAGCGCTGGGTGAAGCGATCCGCACAGAAACAGGTGCCGAGGCGCTGGCGTTCTTTGATGCCATTGCGCCCATCGTTTATGCCGACAGCATCGACATGTCGAAAGCGTGGATGCAGTCGCGGTATGACAAAGGCGAGACCGAGGAAGAGCGCACGGCTTACCTGAACTGCCCGATGGACCGCGACCAGTATGAGGCGTTTATCGAAGCGCTTCTGGCTGCTGACAAAACAGAGTTCCATGAAGGGGAAACCGCCGGTTATTTTGACGGCTGCCTGCCCATCGAGGTCATGGCAGAACGCGGGCGCGAAACCCTGCGCCATGGTCCGATGAAGCCGGTTGGCCTGACCAACCCACACGCACCGGACGTCAAACCTCATGCCGTAGTGCAGTTGCGCCGCGATAATGCATTAGGCACCTTGTTCAACATCGTCGGTTTCCAGACCAAGATGAAATATGGTGCCCAGACCGACGTCTTCCGCATGATCCCCGGCCTAGAAAAAGCCAGTTTCGCCCGCTTAGGCGGCATTCACCGCAACACGTTCATCAACTCTCCCACATTGCTCGATGCGCAGATGAGGTTGAAATCCAAACCCAACATCCGGTTTGCCGGGCAGATCACCGGTGTTGAAGGCTATGTCGAAAGCGCGGCGATGGGGCTACTGGCCGGGCGTCTGGCCGCGGCTGAGATTCTGGGGCGTGACTTACCGGACGTCCCGCAGGACAGCGCAATGGGCGCTTTGATCCACCACATAACCGGCGGGGCCGAGGCCAAGACCTTTCAACCGATGAATGTGAATTTTGGTCTGTTCCGCCCTGTGGACGGCCTGAAGGGCGGACGGCGGGGTCGCAAGGACCGGTACAAAGCTTACACAGATAGGGCCAAGGCCGAATGGCAATCCTGGTTGGAGCACTGCTGACTGGACGCACAATGCTGTCTCGGCCTAGCATGCTTTTATGACCGATAAGTTCCTAGACAGCACCTACAGCCTCGACACCCCACAAGAGACAGAATCGCACTACAAGAACTGGGCCGCGACCTACGATAAAGAAATCGAAGATCACGGATATGTCACGCCGGCTCGTGTGGCGGCGGCATTGTGGTCTGCCCACCCCCACGCTGAAACCCCGATTCTGGACTTTGGATGTGGAACCGGATTGTCAGGTCAGGCATTGCGCGCAGTCGGGTACGAACTTATCGATGGCATGGACCCCACCCCCAAAATGCTGGAAGAAGCAAAGGCAAAAGGTGTTTACAGAGCGTTGAGTGGCTTTGATATCACCAAGCCAGCCCCGCTCAAGCGTGGTGCATATTCAATTATCACCGCCATTGGTGTCATCGGTCAGGGCGCTGCGCCTCCAGAGACAATCGATGTTTTGATGCATGCTTTACCCAAAGGAGGGCTGTTTGCGTTTTCTTTGAATGATCACGCGCTGGCAGATCACACATACACCTGCCGCGTCACGGACTGGGTCGACATGGGGGCCGCACGTTTGCTATTTCGTGAATACGGGCCACATCTACCCGGAATTAACCTTAACTCTGACGTGTATATAATAGAAAAAGCGTGACTTTCCTGACGCGTTTCGCGCCTTCTCCAACCGGACCACTTCATCTGGGACACGCTTATTCCGCGTTGATGGCCAGCGACATAGCCACAGCTGAAAGTGGTCAGTTCCTGTTGAGGATCGAAGACATCGATCAGTCTCGTTCGAGGCAGCATTGGGAGGATCAGATCTATGACGATCTGGCATGGCTAGGCCTGACATGGCCAAAACCGGTTGTGCGCCAGTCGGACCGCAGGAGGGTTTATGACCAAGCCTTGGATCGTCTTTGGACGCAGGGCTTCTTGTTTCCCTGCACTTGCAACCGAAAAGATATTGCCGCCGCTGCCAGCGCTCCGCAGGAAGGCGCGCCATTGCATGGGCCAGACGGGATAATCTATCCCGGAACGTGTCGAAAAGTTCATCAAGATAAAGACTTAAGGCAACACCCTCGACCACGGCATGAGGTATTGCGGCTGGACATTGCCAAAGCGTGTCAAGCGATCCACGACCGGTCCAGATTTCAGTTTATCGAACTTGGTTCAGGGCCTGATGGTGAAACGGGCACCATCACTTTCACCCCAGATGAGTTGATAAACACTATCGGCGACGTCGTTTTGTCCCGCCGCGATATGGGCACATCGTACCACCTCTCCGTTGTCCTCGACGACACGGCACAAGGGATCACCCATGTGGTCCGCGGGCGGGATCTGTTCGAAGCCACGCGCATCCACGTTCTATTGCAGGCATTGCTGGATTTACCCACGCCTGTGTATTTGCACCATGATCTGATCCGCGACGATGCCGGCAAACGCCTGGCGAAACGGGACGATGCCCGTGCGATTTCGAAATACAGGGCGGAAGGCTACAGCCCTGCAGACATTCGACGCATGGTCGGTCTTTAACCGCCACCCTTATTCCATCGGTGCCATTAGTTCAGTTTCAGTGCCATCACGAACAGCGGTATAGAAACAGGTCCGGCGGTTAGTGTGGCAGGCAGCCCCTGTCTGGCGCACCAGAACCAACAGGCAATCCCGATCACAATCGATCCGAAAATCCACCAGCTCCTGCACGTGACCCGAGGTTTCGCCCTTGATCCAGAAAGACTGACGAGAGCGCGACCAATAGGTCACCCTGCCCGTTTCCAGCGTCTTTTCAACGGCCTGAGCATTCATCCAGGCCATCATCAGGACTTCGCCTGACGTGTCATCCTGCGCAATTGCCGGGATCAGGCCCGCTTCGTTATATTTCAGCGTCGATGGATCGAACACGACGGGATCAGTCATATCAAAAACCTTTTGCATCCGGTGGGCTGGCCACTATGTATGAGGAACACACGACGAGGGAAAGCCATGAGCAGCGAGAACGACCTGATAAAGCTGTATTCCGGGCGCATTTTGGCGCTGGCTGCGGATATTCCGCATCTTGACCGGCTGGACAACCCGGATGCGACCGTAAAGAAACGCTCGCCGCTGTGCGGTTCGACAGTGACTGTGGACGTTAAAGTTGACGATGGTCGGGTCAGCGCCTTTGGCCAGGACGTAAAAGCCTGTGCCTTGGGTCAGGCATCGGCAGCAGTTGTCGGGGGCGCCATCATTGGTGCAACGCGTGCTCAGGTTGAAGCCGCGCGCGATCAACTGGCGACCATGTTGAAAAAAGACGGCCCTGCCCCGGATGCACCGTTCGATGGGCTGGAAGTTCTGATGCCCGCACGTGACTACAAAAACCGGCATGCGTCGATCCTGTTGGCGCTGGACGCCACCGCCGAAGCGCTGGCACAGGCCGAACAGGCGCATTGCGCATGATCTTGGCAAACTAGGGTAAACCCGTTACCCCTCTGGCCAGGTTTTAGGAGGGAAGGGTTTGGACAATCTGCTTGAGCATTTTGTAACGCTTTGGGTTGTTATTGACCCAATCGGAACAATTCCCGTGTTTATCGCCGTCACCGCTGGGCTGAACGCCGCAGCCCGGCGCAAGACCGCTTTGTTGGCGTCGTTGATCAGTGCCGGGGTTTTGTTGTTTTTCCTCGTTTTTGGGCAACTGCTGATCGAGGCATTGGACATCGGCTTGAATTCCTTTCAGGTGGCGGGCGGCATCATCCTGTTCCTGTTCGCCCTGACTATGATCTTTGGTGAAAGCAAGCAGGACATTGAACAACGTCAGGCAGAGGAAGATCTGGAAGACAAGTACCACAAGCAAAACCCGGCAATTTTCCCGTTGGCGGTGCCATCCTTAGCCTCACCCGGCGCGATGCTGGCTATTGTCATCCTGACCGACAATCACCGCTACAGCGCTGCCGATCAGGGGATCACAGCTTTGGTGATGCTTTCGGTTCTTTTGGTTGCGTTCGTACTGATGCTTCTGGCAGAGCCGATCATCCGTTGGATTGGCCATTCAGGCGCGGCGATCATCAGCCGTATCATGGGGATGATCCTGGCCTCGGTTGCGGTCAACTCTGTTCTCTCTGCGTTGCTTGAGATTTTCAAAACCGGTCAGCTATAAAAAAACCGCCGCACCTTCCGGGCGAAAGGGCGGCGGCAGGCATTGCGTGTCTCGCGTGGGGTCCGGTTCACCGCGCGGGGCCGAGGCATGGCCCCTCAAGGGGTTTGGGACAGGCAGGTCACCCTTGACTGAAATGGGGATGACAGCGCGGATTTTTCGGCACGAGATCGCAGGCAGAAAGTCTTAAAAACCAACAGGCAGGTGTAGTGCGACCATCAGAATCACGACCAGAGACATCACGCCAACCGCATCCTGCAGGATGGTCGATTGCGCGCGGCTGAAAGCGGTCTTGATCTGGGTCAGCATAGGGTCACCTCCGGTCAGAGCTTTAATCCTTTGTTGACCTTTTGTTCTCATATTTACCCGAGTCGGTAAAGAACTTTTTGAGAACATTTGTGAACTTTTTGGAACGTCACGCCTAACCTACTGAAATCAAACGGATTGCCTGATCCTGTTTCATCAGCCACAAAAGAACGCGCGCGGCACGGCCCCGTTCCGACGTCAGTTTCGGGTCCGCATTCAGCAAAGCCCGCGCATCTGACTGGGCGACAGCCATCAACCCGGCCTGTCGTTCAAGATCAGCGATGCGGAACTTAGGAAGGCCGGACTGCGCGGTTCCGATCAGATCCCCGGCCCCGCGCATCTCAAGATCGGTTTCAGAAATGCGGAATCCATCCTCGGTTTCGCGCAAGACCTCCAGCCGTTTGCGCCCACCTTCGCTGAGCGGCGGTTGGTACATTAGCAGGCAGGTCGAGTCCGCGTCACCACGACCCACGCGCCCACGCAATTGGTGTAACTGTGCAAGCCCAAAAATCTCGGCCCGTTCAATCACCATGATCGTGGCGTTGGGGACATTGACCCCAACCTCGATCACAGTTGTCGCAACCAGAACGTTGGTATCACCGTTCTGAAAGGCACTCATGGCAGCGTCTTTATCGGTGGGTGGCATCTGACCATGAACCAGCCCCACCATGCCTTCCCCCAGAATAGCGCGCAGCCGTTTGAACCGATCCTCGGCAGCCGTCAGGTCCGAAACCTCGGATTCGTCCACCAACGGGCAAACCCAGTAACACTGCCGCCCCTCTTCGATCGCGCGGCGCAGATGCGACACAACCTCGTCCATGCGCTGCGTGCTGACAATCGCCGTTTTGATCGGTTTTCGCCCGGGCGGCTTTTCGTCCAGCACCGAGACGTCCATGTCCCCGTATTGCGCCAACGCCAAGCTGCGCGGGATCGGTGTCGCCGTCATCACCAGAACATCCGCACCCTGCCCTTTTTCCGACAGTTCCATCCGTTGCCGAACGCCAAACCGGTGCTGTTCGTCGACGATAGCCAAGCGCAGAGCCTTGAATTCCACGTCATTTTGAAACACGGCATGAGTACCGACCAGAATCTGAATATTACCCTGTTTCAGCGCCTCAAGCTTGGCACGACGCTCGGCCCCCTTGTCACGTCCGGTGAGCAGTTCCAAAACCACCCCGGCCTCTTCGGCCAATGGGCGCAACCCTTCCAGATGTTGACGCGCGAGAATCTCGGTCGGGGCCATCATCACACCCTGCCCGCCAGCTTCAACGGCGATCAGCAGTGCCATGAAGGCCACCAGTGTCTTACCTGCACCAACGTCGCCCTGAAGCAAACGGTTCATTCGGGATTCAGATGCCATATCATCCGCAATTTCATCAATCGCCCGGCTCTGAGCACCGGTCGGGCGATACGGAAGGCTGGCCAGCACCTTGGACTGCAATCTTCCGGTCGCGACACTGACGATACCTCGGGATTTGCGCTCTCGTTGACGAGCCAATGCCAAGGTCAACTGATGTGCAAATAATTCGTCATACGCCAAACGCTGTCGCGCGGGCGCAAACGGGGCGACGTCATCCGCCCCCTGAGGGTTATGCCCGGCGTGAATGGCCGAAGCCCAGTCCGGCCAGTTTTGCTGGGCCACCTGCGCAGGGTCGATCCATTCCTCAAGCTCAGGCGCCCGGGCCAACGCGCTGCGACTGGCCTTGAACGCCGTTTTCTGAGTCAGCCCTTGTGTCAGATGGTAGACAGGTTCGAATTCTGGAATCTCTCCGGCCTGTTCGACCGGCAACATATGGTCCGGATGCACCATTTGGGCCATGCCGTCGAACAATTCCAACTTGCCTGAAATCACCCGGCGCGATCCCTGCGGAAGCAGCTTTCTCAGATAGTCTCCACGCGCATGAAAGAAGACCAGCTGGAAATCGGCCTGACTGTCTTCGACATGAATGCGATAAGCTCCGCCCTTGTTGCGCGACGGACGATGAGCGCCAACAGTCACCTCAACAGTCAAAGTAGTAGGCAGGTCAGCACCCTGAATCGTATCGCGCCTGCGCCGATCAACCACAGCATATGGCAATCCAAACAAAACATCGCGCGGGCTTTCTACGCCGGTCTGCGCCATAACCTGCGCGGTTTTGGGGCCAACACCCTCAAGCGTTTCCAAACCCGCAAAAAGCGGGAAAAGCTGTTCAGGCCGTCCGCTCATGCGTCTTCGATCAGCTGCAGCCAGCCATCCTCATCCAATGTTTCGATCCCAAGTTCTGCCGCCTTCTTTGCCTTCGACCCGGCACCGGGGCCGGCAACCAGAATGTCGGTTTTCTTGCTGACAGAGCCAGACACTTTTGCGCCCAAAGCCTCGGCCCGGGCCTTGGCTTCGGCGCGTGTCATCTTTTCCAGCGTTCCTGTGAAAACAACCGTTTTGCCTGCGACAAGGCTGTCGGACGCAGGTGCATCGGGTGCGATAACGGTCAGTTCCTGCCGCAGTGTATCAAATGCGCGCCGCTCTTCCGCATTTGCAAATGCATCTGACAGAGACAGCCCAAGCGTTGCTCCGATCCCATCGATACCGATCAGATCGGACCATGCGGCATTGGCCTCTGCTGGTACGCGGGCTGCGGCAATCGCTGCATCACGCATTTCCTTAACGCGGGCGCGACGACCTTCGGCCAGCGCTGCGGCCCGTTCAGCATCTTCTGCCTCATCAGCTTGCCGCTGCGCCAAAGCCGCCGGGCGCGCGGCATCCAGCGCTTGTGCCATGGCATCCCACTCGCGGTAATACAACGCCAGATCACGTGCGCCGACCTCGCCCACATGGCGAATGCCCAAAGCAAACAGCAGGCGCGCAAACGGAATGGTTCGCTTTTCGTCAATCGCGGCAAACAGGTTACCGGCCGAAGTCTCACCCCATCCATCCCGATTTTTCAATCGCGCGAGATTACCCTGGTCGCGTTTCTCCAGCGTGAAGATATCCGCAGGAGTATTGATCGGCAGCACCGGATCATCGTAGAACATCTCGATCTGCTTTGCACCCAGGCCTTCGATATCAAACGCCTTGCGCGAGACAAAATGTTTCAACTTTTCAACAGCCTGCGCCGGGCAAATTAAGCCGCCAGTACAGCGACGCACTGCGTCGCCCTCCTCACGGATTGCCGGGCTTTGACACTCTGGGCAGAGGGTCGGAAAAGCGTAAGGTTGCGCGTCGGACGGGCGTTTCGACAGATCAACGTCTGCCACTTTCGGGATCACGTCACCCGCACGATAGACCTGCACCCAATCGCCGACACGAATGTCTTTGCCGTCGCGGATCGTACCGCCCTTGGCATCACGCCCAGCGATATAATCTTCGTTATGCAGTGTGGCGTTGGATACCACGACCCCGCCCACAGTCACCGGATGCAACCGAGCCACAGGGCTGAGTGCACCTGTGCGACCGACCTGAATGTCGATGGCCTCCAACCTCGTCCATGCCAGTTCAGCCGGGAACTTATGCGCGATCGCCCATCGCGGCGTGGTCGAGCGGAACCCCAGGCGCGCCTGAAGGGACAGATCGTTGACCTTATAGACGACCCCATCAATGTCGTAGCCCAAGGTAGAGCGTTGCGCTTCAATATCCCGATAATGCTCCAACATCTCTTGAGTCGTCTTGCACAGGCGGGTCAGATCATTTGTTGAGAAACCAAGCGACCTGAGCCGATCAATCGCTTCCATTTGCGTGCCCGCCAGTGGCTCAGACACTTCACCCCAGGCATAAGCAAAGAACTTCAGGGGACGGGATCGCGTGATTTCCGCATCCAATTGACGCAAAGATCCGGCCGCTGCGTTACGCGGGTTGGCAAATGGTTTTCCGCCCCGCTCCGCTTGTCGGGCATTCAGTGCCTCAAAATCGGCATGAGACATATAGACCTCACCGCGGACCTCAAGAACTTCGGGCGCGTGGTCCAACTGCTGAGGAATATCCGAGACGGTGCGTGCATTTGCGGTCACGTTCTCGCCGACCTCACCGTCCCCTCGTGTGGCCGCCTGCACAAGCAGCCCTTTTTCATAGCGCAAGGACAGCGACAGACCGTCAATCTTTGGTTCAGCCGTGAACGACAGGGGCTCCTGCGCGCTCAGACCAAGATACTTGCGAATGGATCTGTCGAAATCAGCCACGTCGTCGTCATCGAAGGCGTTACCCAGCGACATCATTCGGACAGCATGCGTGACTTTCGAAAACCCGTCTGCCGCCTTGGAACCCACCTGCTCCGACGGGCTGTCATCACGTTTAAGGTGAGGGAATCGTGCCTCAATTTCTGAATTACGGCGTTTCAGTGCATCGTATTCGGCATCCGAAATCTCAGGTGCATCTGCACCGTGATAGAGCGTGTTCGCCCGCAACAACACATCCGCCAGACGCGCCAGTTCGGCGCGTGCTTGGTCTTCGGTCAGATCAGAAATGGAGATTGTGTTGCTCATGGCCTCGCCCTGTCACGCGTTCTTGGACCTCAGTGATAGGGCGAGGTCATGGCCAGGTCCAGACGTGCTGAGCCGTGAGTGCAATGTGCTGCCCCGGACCGCCGACAGCACAGGTGGTTCAAATCAGAGGCCGACAGCCATCCGTGTTTCTTCCAAACTGTTGCTTTGCGGGTCGCGCAGCACATATCCACGCCCCCAGACGGTTTCGATATAATTCTCGCCGCCTGTCGCATTGCTGAGCTTTTTGCGAAGTTTGCAAATAAACACATCAATGATCTTCAGCTCAGGTTCATCCATGCCGCCATAGAGGTGGTTCAGGAACATCTCTTTGGTGAGGGTCGTGCCCTTACGCAAGCTGAGCAGTTCGAGCATTTGGTATTCTTTGCCGGTCAGGTGAACAGTTTTTCCATCCACTTCCACGGTTTTGGCATCCAGGTTTACCGCAACCCGACCGGTATGAATTATAGATTGCGAATGCCCTTTCGACCGGCGGATAATGGCGTGAATACGCGCCACCAGTTCTTCCCGGTGGAAGGGTTTAGTCAGGTAATCATCTGCACCAAAACCAAAGCCTTTGATCTTACTTTCGGTGTCATCGGCGCCGGAAAGGATCAGGATCGGGGTTTCAACCCGGGCAATGCGCAATTGGCGCAACACCTCATGCCCGTTCATGTCCGGCAGGTTCAGGTCCAGCAGGATCAGATCGTAATCGTACAGCTTTGCCAGATCGATACCTTCTTCGCCAAGATCCGTAGCATAAACGTTCAGGTTTGCGTGCGTCAGCATCAGTTCGATGCTTTTCGACGTGGTTGGATCGTCCTCGACAAGAAGTACGCGCATTTTTCACTGCTCCAATTCGGTCAACAATTTCAATTAAAATATACCTGAACAAGAATGGTTAATCTGACGTTACCGTTGAATCATTTATTCACACTCTCCCATAGGTTGTCGATATTTTTTTAAAGAAGTGGCCTTCAACGCCTCGACACCATGTTCGGCGACAAGAGACACCCAGCCATTGAACTCCTCATCACTGATCCCGTATTTTTTCTTGGCATCAGACAAGCTGATCAGGCCGTAAAGCACGCCACGTACGACCAAAATCTTGCGTGAGGCCACCCAGCGGCGTGTATTTGCAGGCGGCAGATCAGCGCGCGTCAAAACGGACCCATCGGGCAGTGTCACGGACCGTGGGCCCTCAACTTTGTGCAAAAACATCTTTCAACCCTTTTCTTCCTGCTCCTTTACTGACATCAGGCTACTTAAGACCGCATGAAACCGCCCCTTGAGAATGTGTAGAATTTTCTTATATTCCGGCGGTCTTCCTTAACCCGAAACGGAACTGATCATGGCCCTCGATACCGAGACCCCGCTGAACTCGCTTGGTTTTGCTAAACCTCCCTCGGAAACGCGTGTGGTTGTCGCGATGTCCGGTGGCGTCGACAGCTCGGTTGTGGCGGCCTATCTGGCGGATCAGGGCTATGACGTCGTGGGCGTGACACTACAGCTTTACGACCACGGCGCGGCGTTGGCTAAAAAAGGCGCTTGTTGCGCTGGGATCGATATCCACGACGCGCGGCGTGTGGCCGAGGAGCGTGGCTTTCCGCATTACGTCTTGGATTATGAGAACATCTTTAAAGACGCCGTGATCGACGAATTTGCTGATAGCTATCTGGCCGGCGCAACCCCTGTGCCCTGCATTCGTTGCAATGAGCGGGTGAAATTCAAGGATCTGCTGGAAACTGCCAAGGATCTTGAGGCCGACTGCATGGCCACCGGTCACTATATCCAGCGCAAGATGGGCCCCAACGGGCCAGAACTGCACAGCGCTGAGGATGCGAACCGCGATCAGTCTTATTTCCTGTTTTCGACTACGCCTGAACAGCTGGATTTCCTGCGTTTTCCTCTGGGCCATCTGCCGTCCAAGGACGCAACGCGTGAAATGGCGGCGCAATACGGGTTGTCCGTGGCCGACAAGCCCGACAGCCAGGACATCTGTTTCGTGCCCAATGGTAACTACGCAAGCGTGATCGAAAAGCTGCGCCCCGGTGCGGCGGAACCCGGCGAAATCGTACACGCCGATGGCCGCGTTCTAGCGCAGCACGACGGTGTGATCCATTACACTATCGGGCAACGGCGCGGCCTTGGCATTGGTGGTCTGAGCGAACCGCTTTACGTCGTCAAACTGGACGTTGACAAGAAGCAGGTTGTTGTCGGCCCCAAAGAGATGCTGGCCACCCGTGTTGTACCGGTGCGCGAGATCAACTGGCTGGGCGACGAGCCCTTCACCTCGCGCGATGAATGGCACCTGAAGGTCAAAGTTCGTTCGACCCGCCCGCCGCGTGAAGCCATCA
Source organism: Ruegeria sp. CF8 (assembly GCF_056537285.1). Taxonomy (NCBI): domain Bacteria; kingdom Pseudomonadati; phylum Pseudomonadota; class Alphaproteobacteria; order Rhodobacterales; family Roseobacteraceae; genus Ruegeria; species Ruegeria sp. CF8. Next base: position 46,006 of record NZ_JBQFRG010000003.1, read on the forward strand.
TCCGCCCGCTGTCCGACACAACGGCAGAAGTTGAACTGCTGACGCCCGAGGAAGGTATTTCACCGGGTCAGGCTTGTGTGTTTTATGCAAGTGAAGGCAGCCGCATTTTTGGAGGCGGCTGGATCTGGCGCGGCTACTAGGGTGAAACCGGCTCGACTTCGGCCTCAATTTGAATCTGAAGCGCATCGTTGAACCGGTTGAACGCTCCGCACAACGCGATACGCCAGGTCAGTTCAACGATCTGAGCGTCCGTGAACCATTCCCGCAATTCAGATACTTCGGCGTCCCGCATCCGACCAGATCGCGTTGTCACGGCTTCGGCATAGCGCACCACGGCCTTGTCACAGGCATCCAGTTCAGGGTGATCCTCGACATCCGGCAGGCGCGCGGCCCCTTCCAGGCTAAGGCCCGCAACTGTTAGCAGCGGCGTATGATGGGAAACGCAATAGTCGCAAGCATTGAGCTTTGACACTGTTACCATCGCCAATTCCAGTGCGCGACGTGGCAGGTTCTGCTGTTCGCGCAACGTGGTCAGCATTCCAGTAACATGTTCCAGAACAGGCGGGCAATAAGCGGCCACGCGGGCCCAGTTGTCGAACGGGCCATACGCACCCAAAGCTTCATGGGACGCGCGTGCTTCTTCCGTCATCTCGTGATCCGACAACGGGGGAATGCGGGTCATGGCGAGGCTCCTTTTTCGATCAAGATATCTCAGGCCCACGCCGCTGCAACAACCGGGCTGAGATCACTTATGCGCGACACGGGCGCGTCTTGAACCCGCTACACAACATCTGTGGGCGAATTGAAGAGAATGTAAAGCCCGACGCAGACCATGATGTAAGGGGCGATCCGATCCAGGCGCGCGACACGAGGACCCAGACTTTTGGCGCGCGGCGCCCCCCATGTCGCGACAGCGACCAGACCGGCGGCGGCCGCTACTGCGCCTACCAGCGCAGCAATGCGATAAGTGGGCGCCGAGTCCGCCAGCAGCGGGGTCATGACCGCGAAACTGTCGATCGAGAGGCTCAGGAAGAGTGTGACGACCGAGGTTACGGCACCTTTCGGTTCTGCCTCTTCCACGTCCTCTTCCCGAAATTTCTTCCAAATACCGCGCAATCCAAAAGCCAATGGTACGATGCCCAGATACCCAATCCAGAAGGGCACACCGCTTTGGTTCAACCCCAACGCCACGGTCAAAGCCAGAGTCAGAACAAGTGTCTGTGCGACCGCAAAACCCAAAATGGCGCGACGCTGTTCCATAACCAAAATCAGGCCCAGCAAGACGGCCAAATTGTCGAGATTGGTGGATACCATCGCGATCCCGGCAGACACCGCAAACAACGCATGATCAAGCATGATCGACCTGCATTCTGTCCAATACGGCCCGTGCTGCCCGAAGACCGGGGGCTTCGCCACCTCGACCCAATCTTTCCATGGTTAGGCTCATTGCGGTTTGTTGCGTATCCGGGGCATTGACCACATTTCGCAAGGCGTCGGCGATCTTTTCGGGCTGACAATCATCCAGAAGGCATTCCGGTACCGCTCGCGTATCTGACACCAGATTGACCAGCGTTACAGTATCCAGTTTGACCATCCGTTCGGCCATCTTCTGTGTCAGCCAGTTGAGCTTGTAGGCAATGACCATCGGCGTATTCTGCGCTGCAAGTTCCAGTGACACGGTTCCCGACGCCGCAAGCGCCAAACTCGCCGCGCCAAACGCGGAACGCTTGTCGGTAAGCGCTTGATCCGTACCTTCGTGGCGTGGGTCCAGCACAACCGGATCTCCGGGCCAGTCCGTGACCAAGTCTTTCACGAGGTCGGTTGTCGCGCCAACGGTCGGGATCACCACGCGGTAGTCCGGATGGTCCTTGGCAAACAGCCGCAATGCGCCGCCAAAGGACTCCGCAAGCCGTTCGATCTCTCCCCGACGTGATCCGGGCAAAGCCAGAAGGATCGGCGCATCGCCCAGATCAAAACGACGCCGAAATGCGGCGATCTCGTCCGGTGTGGCAACCGGTTCACTGGCCACAGGATGGCCGACAAAGTCGCACTCCATCCCTGCCCGTTCCATATACGGCGGCTCAAAAGGAAGCAGGGCCAGCACATGGTCAATGACCTTGGCCATCTTGTCGGCCCGTCCCGGCCGCCAGGCCCAGACACTTGGAGCGACATAGTGAACCGTGCGGGTGTTGCTTGCGGCCTTTACGATCTTGGCCACACGCAGGCTGAAATCCGGACTGTCGATGGTGATCACCACATCCGGTTTCGTGTCCAGCACAGCCTGTGCCGTCTCGGAGATCCTGCGCTTGAGGTGAAAGAACTTCGGCAGAACTTCGACAAGCCCCATGACCGACAGTTCAGACATAGGGAACTGGCTTGTCAGTCCCTGCGCTTCCATCAGCGGTCCGCCGACCCCGTCAAACTCGACATCTGGGATCAGAGTCTTCAAGCCTTCCATCAACGCGCCGCCCAGCCGGTCGCCCGAAGGTTCTCCGGCGACCAGAAAGACGCGCATCAGGCTGCCCGCTCGCGGATGAAAAGGAACAGACCCAGGCGGTTACATTCAGCAATGACCTGCTCTTGCCGCAGAACAAGCACGCCGCCTTTTTCCAACACGATCCCGGACAACCCGGCCGCGACCGCGTCAGTGACGGTATCGGGTCCGATGGCTGGTAAATCGGCGCGCCGGTCCTGACCGGGTTTCGGGCCTTTGAACAAAATGCCTCCACCCGCATCCGGGCGCTGCGTCAGGGATTGCAGCATCCAGGCGGTGCCAAAAATACCCTCGATCGCCAGCGCCTGCCCTTTTGAAACCGCACATGCCTGCCCCGTATCTGCAGCCCCCATGGCACGCAGAATACCTGCTGCACGGTCCGCATCGGCCATGTCGGCCTCGGAGGGCTGCGTGTCCGTCAGGCACCCCAGAGGGGGAAGCAATCCGGGCGCTATTTCGTGCGCGGCACGCATTTGCAGCCCGGCATCTTCAAGAATCCCAATGACCGCACGCAACGCGCCGTCATCCCCGGACATGATCGCCTTTTGGATGACGGGGACCAATGGCAGGGTCGCCGCGTCTATGCGGTTTAGGTCGACGGGTGGGCGCTGAACAGCACCGGCCAGACAAATCTGCGTCACGCCCCGCGCCTTAAGATCGGCAATAAAGCTGCCCAGCTGTTCCAGCGGGAACACAATATCCGCGGTCAGATCGTCAGGCAGGAACCCTTCCATTGCGCAGATCAAGGGTCGGTCGGTCAGCTGAGCCACAACTTCGGTTGGCAATGCTCCGGTACCTGCAATCAGCGCCAGCATAAGCTCACTTCCCCGGTGTCAGGAATGAGCGATCACTGTGTCCGGTGACGAAATCGACAATCCGCTGCACGTAATCGCTTTCATTGCCTTCGCCGATCCGTTTGGCGCGGTCCATGAAGGTTCCATCACCTTCGGACATTTCCTTGAACGCAGCGCGCAACGCCGAGATATCCTCGCGCGAGACGCCTTTGCGTTTCAGACCCACAAGGTTCAGACCTTCCAACTCACCCCGCGACGCCTGTACAAGGCCATAGGGAATAACGTCCTTGGGCACCATGGTAAGCGCTCCGATGATCGCCCCACGTCCAACGCGCACCCATTGATGCAGGCCCGAGATGCCACCGACAATCACATCGTCTTCTACGATGCAGTGACCGGCCGCACCAGCGTGGTTAACCATGATCACACGGTTGCCGATCTGTACGTCGTGAGCGACATGAACGCCCGCCATAAACAGACAATCGTCGCCAATCCGCGTCACACCGCCACCACCGTCGGTACCGGTATTGATTGTTACATGCTCTCGAATACGGTTGCGTTTACCAATTTCGAGACTGGTGTTTTCGCCACCAAACTTCAGGTCCTGTGGGATTTCACCGATCACCGAAAAATTGAAGATCACAGTGTCTTCGCCAATCGATGTGTCACCGGTCACGACCACATGGGATTTCAGCTCAACCCGATCCGCCAGTTTGACCTGCGCACCAACATAGCAGAATGGACCGATTGAGCAGTCCTGCCCGATCTGAGCGCCCTCTTCGATAATTGCGCTGGGATGGATTCCGCTCATGTTGTTTTTTCCATGTCCCAATCAACATAGGCCGAAAATTCGGCCTCGGCCGCCACTTCACCTTCTACGGTGGCCCGGCCGCTGAACTTGAACAGCTTGCCGCCTTTTTTGCCGCGGACGGTTTCAACATGCATTTCCAGAACATCGCCGGGGACAACCTTGCGACGGAATTTGCACTTGTCGATGCTCATGAAATAGATCAGCAGCTCGGTATCGATGACGTCCATGCCAACGCCAAGCATCACACCTGCTGTTTGAGCCATAGCTTCTACGATTGTCACGCCCGGCATGATCGGCGTACCAGGGAAATGCCCTTGGAAATGCGGCTCATTCATCGTCACGTTCTTAATGCCACGCGCCGACTGATAGCCCGAGATATCCACAACCTTGTCGACCAGCAAAAACGGATAGCGATGCGGCAAGATCCTTTGGATCAGCTGAATGTCGGCGCTTTTGGTTTCCGTAGTCATTGATCAGATATCCCGTTTTGGATGTTTCTTTTCCGCGTGGTTAGCAACACAGCAATCCAAGAGCAAGCAACCCTATTCGCCGTTGCCTTCTTGTAACGCGCTGCCATCACCAATTGCGGCGTCGATACGAGCGATTGCAGCCTCGGTGATGTCTGACGTGCTTACGACGACATTCGACCTCTCGATCATCACACTGGCGCCAAACTCGCGCAGCAGATCAACAAGAATTGGGCGAACAATCTCAAAAAAAGTCTGTTGTGCTTCCTCGCTGCGCCGCGCCAGAGCGTCCAGCTTGGCGCGCTGGCCTTCTCGATGAGACTGAACCTTGGCGTCAAAGGCCTCGGCCAACGGGCGAAACTCCTGCGCGGGTAAGTTCGCCCGCTGTTCCGTCAGTTCTTTTTCTTCCTGGCTCAGCTCGGCCACAATCCGTTCGTTTTCTTCTGCCAGCAATGCGCCTTCAGCTTCGATCTCGCGAAGAACGCGCTGTCCGAAAGCCGAGTCAGAAAATAGCTTTTCACTGGAAAGCGTCACGACGCTGGCCTGCGGCACGCCAAGTTGTTGCGCGTCCAATGCAAGCGGCATCATAAAGGCCGAAAAAACGCACAGGGCCCGCAATGGGCCCCGCGCTATCGTCATGAACATTTTCAACATCCGGGGTCAGAACCGGGCCTGAATGGTCAGGTCAAAGTTCTGCTCCTTGTCGAAGGATTCTTTCTTGAGGGGTTGGGAGAAGTTGAACTGCAATGGCCCAAACGGGGTTTCCCACAAAACCGATACGCCGATCACGTGGCGGATCGATCCGTCTGCACCCACGATATTTGCGCCTGCGGTGTTCACATTGTCGATGTTGTAGAGATTCCCAACATCATAGAACAAACCACCGCGCAGACCCAGTTCCTCGGGCAAGCCAAGCGGGAAGTCGGTTTCGAACCGGGCAACCCAGTAATAGTTGCCCCCAATGGCATCGTCCTGACCGTTCGACAGGTCACGTGGACCAATACCGGCGGGCTCAAAACCCCGGAAGGTGTTCGGGCCCAGCACAAAACGGTCGATAGTACGGCTGAAATCGTTGCCTCTCCAATGCAGTGCACCCAGTTCCATCGTCGCCCGCAGCACAACTTCTTCGTTCCAAACGCGCGTTTGCGCGATACCACGTGCTGTGGTCTTGAAGAACTTGTTGTCTCCGCCAAGACCCGCTGCATCAACACCAACCTCGAACAAAACGCCAGAGTTGGGATCCAGACCGCCGCGTCGGCTGTCATACACGTAAGACAAACCCAACGTGCTGGACGTACGCTTACCTTGCGCAATTTCGGACGAAATGACGGCACCGTTAACTTGGTTGTCCTGCTGGGTCATCTCGCTGCGATCCCAACCATAGCGCAAGCGCAGCGACGACAACTCACCGATGGCGTAAGTTAGCTGCGGATTGAAGAACAGAGAACTTGTGTCATAGCTCGCGAAGCCTGAGTTCGTCGCTGCAAGACCCAGCCCCAGATCAAAGCGCAGTTTCCGCCCCAAAAGGTAGGGTTCAGTAAAGCTTAGCGAGTACTGCTCGGAGTCCTGCGCGGTCGAGATAGTCAGGCCCAGGTTTTGGCCACGTCCCAAAAAGTTGGATTCGTTCAGGCCGATTGCAATCCCGAAACCGTCTGTGACCGAGTAGCTACCGCCCAGGCTCAGTGAACCTGTTGGTTGCTCCTCAACATCCACGTCAAGGATCACCTGGCTGGGCGACGAGCCTTCACGGGGTTCGACATCAGCAACAGCAAAGAAGCCCAGAGCGTTGATCCGCTCGGCTGCCTGTCGAATTTCACGAGGATTGAAGGGGTCGCCTTCGACGGTGTCGAACTGACGTCGAATTACACGGTCCAGCGTGGTGGTGTTGCCTTCGATATCGATCCGCTCGACAAAGATGCGTGGACCTTTTGTCAGTACAAACTCCACATCCAGTGTCAGGTCACGATCATTGCGCGTGACGCGTGGTTCCACCCGCAGGAAATCCACGCCTTGCTTGATTCCCAACCGTTCCTGCCGCGCAATCGAGTTTTCAACAAGCGTCGGCGTGTAGGTCACCCCCGGTTTGATTTTCAGCGCGTCCTGATACAGCGCTGCGTCCACACCGGGTATTTCACTGACGGTTGTGATTTTACCGAATGAAAACTTTTGCCCTTCGGTGACATTCATCACCAGGAAGAAGGCGTCCCGTTCACGGGTAAATTCCACGTTGGCACTGTTGACGCGGAAATCGATATATCCACGCGACAGGTAGAAATCGCGAATAACCTGTTTGTCGAATTCGATACGGTCGCCGATGAAGGTATCGTCGCGGAAAAAGGTCCGCAGGAAAGTTGCCTGCTTGGTCTCGAGCACCCGGCGCAAGCGGCGGTCCGAGAACGCGCGGTTACCCACGAAGCTGACACGTTCAACTTCGATTGTCGTACCTTCAGCAACTTCGAAAACCAGATCGACCCGGTTGTCACTACGGCGAATAATACGGGGGATGACAGTTGCCGCGACCCGGCCTTGCGCCGAGTATACTTCGGCTATCAAGTCCGCGTCTGCTTCCGCCACCTGAGGGGTAAAGACCCGGCGCGGTTCAGACTGGATGACATCCAACAAAACATCGTCTTTGACGCGTGCATTTCCTTCGATGCTGATTTGATTGATCGTGGGGTATTCCTGAACTTCGATCACCAGAGTCGTGCCGCGAGGCGTCAGTTCGACTGTTTCAAATACACCACTGTCAAGCAAACGCTGATAGGCATCATTGATCTGTCCGGCTGTGACCGTTTGTCCAGGTTCGATTCCGGTTCGGGCGATGATCGTACCCGTTTCAATCCGGCGATTGCCTTCAACCTGAAACGAATTGATCGTGAAGTTCTGCGCCTGTGCAGCATTCGGAAATGCCACCAAACACGCTGCAACAAAAAGGAAAAGAACCGTTAGCGCCTGCCACAAAATATTGTTTGTCGGCATTTGCCCCCCGCAGGATGTGCCCGCGCCTCGCCTGTCAGTCATTTTGTGCTCTACCCAGAATTTTAAGACTTTAATGCTGAGTAACGAGATTGAATGAGCTTGTCAAAAGGCGAAATAGAAGCATTGCAGCGCGACGCCGCACAGTAAGCTTTCTGCATTTCGGTGAGAATCAGAATCCGGCCAGATAAACCCCGGCCAGATACATTGCGCCAGTCAACGCCAGCGCTGTCATAGCAAAGCTCAACAATACGTCACGGTTCAGCATGAAAAGAAAGCTGAACCCCTGGTACGATTTTTTGAGCGCTTTGGTCATGGCAATACCCTTTCGACGCAAAAAGTATAGCCATGAATTGAGGCAGGAATGCGGCCTAAACTTGCACCAATCGCCACATTCAGCAGAACAGGTCGTTGCTGACCGAGAACAGCATAAGCGTCAGGATAATTGTGATCCCCAACCCCATGAGAATCCTCAGCGCTCCGTCACTGGGTGGCTTTCCGGCGACCGCTTCATAGGCGTAAAACACCAGATGACCGCCATCCAAGGCCGGGATCGGAAATAGGTTCAACAATCCGACAGCCGTCGACAGAACCGCGATAAAGAAGATGAAGTTCTGCGCCCCCTGGCTGGCCATCGCACCCGAGGTTTCAGCAATCCCGATTGGCCCGGAAATGTTGCAGGTGCTGATCGCACCCGTAATCATGTGCCACATGCCGGACAGAGACCCTTCGATGATACGGCCGGTTTGTATCACGCCACCACGCAGTGAATCCACGAAACCGGCGGGCTCAGTGGCAGGTTCCAACATCATGCCGCCGATGATCCCGATCCGCCAATGTGTGACAAACCCTCCTTCCGGCTTCGGTTCATCTGTTCGGCGTGGGGCAAGCGCGAATTCAAGATCAGATCCATCCCGCCATACATTCAACAGCAGGACGCGACCGTCCGAACTTTCGACAAAATCCTTCAGTTGATCGAAGGCAAAGATCGGTTCGCCGTTCACGGCGGTGATCACATCACCTTGCTCTAACTGAATGTCCATAGCCGCACTGCGCGGGGCAACCTGACGGATCAACGGTGGGAACATCCAAGGCGCTTGAACGTCCAGTGTCTCGCCATCGCGGATCACGGTGTAATCCAGAACCGGTTGCACCGGCAACGCATCGATGAAATCCTGCCAGGCCCCCTCTTCGTCGTAGTCCGGCGTCGGTATTCCAGCGATTGCGGTGATCACATCGCCTTCCCGCAGTTCCTGTACCGTCCCTGGCAAAGGCTGCAACGAGGCCACAGTCAAAGGCTCACGCGACACACCCTGAGACCAAAAGATCATTCCAAAGACCAGAATGGACATTGCGAAGTTAAAAACTGGACCTGCCGCTACCGTTGCAGCCCGCGCCCACAACGGGGCCCCGTGCATAGTGCGACGCAGCTCTTCCGGGCTTTGGGTGGCGATTTCGTCCATCGCCTCTTCATCCTTGCCCGACGCGGCATTAGCGTCGCCCAGGAATTTCACGTACCCCCCAAAGGGCAAGAGCGCGATCTGCCACCGGGTGCCCCGCTTGTCGACGCGGCTCCACAGGACCGGGCCGAACCCGATCGAGAATACCTCAGCATGGATGCCCGACCAGCGACCCACGATATAGTGGCCGTATTCATGCACGGCCACGATGACCGACAAGGCGATGACAAACGCTACAATCGTCCAAAGAAGATTGCCAAATTGAGGGATCAGCGAAAGTACGTCCAAAGTTTTATCCTGCTCGTTCGACCACGGTGTCATCGACCCATTGACGTGCCAAATGGTCCGTTTGCTGCACGTTATCAAGGGTCATCGGGGCATCAATAAGGCCGTCTGCTGTGTCAAAACGGTCCAGAACAGCGGCCACAGCATCTGCCATATCCGTAAATGAGATATGGCGTGCAATGAAATGATCCAGCGCCCGTTCCTTTGCCGCATTGAATACCGAGCCCGCCAAACCACCGCGATCCATGACATCCCAAGCCAGTTTCAATGCGGGATAGCGTGTCAGGTCCGGCGACTTGAAGTTCAGTTGGCCCAGTTTCGTAAGGTCAAGCCGTTCCACAGGAAGGTTGCGGCGCTGAGGCCAATGCAAGGCATAACCAATGGCGTGACGCATGTCCGGTGCGCCCAAATGGGCAATCACCGCCCCATCCCGGTATCCAACCATCGCGTGCACGATGGATTCCGGGTGCACCACAACTTCGATCTGGGTTGGAGAGACCGAAAAGTATTCTTTAGTTTCTATGACTTCCAACGCCTTGTTGAACATAGACGCACTGTCGATTGTAATGCGTTGACCCATGTCCCAATTCGGGTGGCTGGACGCCTGTTCAACCGTTGCATTGGCCAGGTCTTCCAGCGGCCAGTCCCGAAAGGCACCTCCGCTTGCCGTAATGATCACGCGCTCGACAGCGTCGATGTCTTCACCGACCAGGGCCTGAAACACGGCCGAATGCTCACTGTCGACGGGCAGCAACCGTGCGCCGTTAGCCTTGGCGGTTTCCAACACCAGAGCTCCGGCACAGACCAGCGTCTCTTTGTTGGCAAGCGCCAGCGTCGCCCCTTGTTTGAGCGCTTCAATCCCCGGCGCAAGGCCCGCTGAACCGACAATGGCTGACATAACCCAGTCCGCTGGGCGTGCTGCAGCCTCGGCAATGGCACGCGATCCAGCCGCCACTTCCACGCTGCTACCTGCAAGTGCACTGCGCAGGTCGTCAAACTTATCGTCATGCGCTGTCACAGCCAGATCGGCCCCAAGGCGGCGCGCATCGTCGGCCAATTGCTGGATATTCGCACCACCGGTCAGAGCCACGACGTCGTAGTCGTCTGGCGCGCGGGCGATCAGATCAATCGTATTTTGCCCAATCGATCCTGTGGCCCCCAGAACAGTTACTTTGCGCATTACATCCCACCTGGCGCGTAAAACAGCCCTGCGATCAGAACAAACAACGCAGCACCCATCATGCCGTCGAAGCGATCCAGAAAACCACCGTGGCCCGGGATCAGATTTGAACTGTCTTTGACACCAAACTTACGTTTGACCGCGCTTTCGATAATATCACCGATTTGACTTGCCATTGAAGCCAATACCGAAACAACGACAAAAGCGAATCCAAATCCTGCATGGGTCGCAAAGGCGATTCCGACACAGGCCGCCGCAGCCCATCCACCTGCCGTTCCCGACCACGTTTTCTTCGGGCTGACCTTGGGCCAGAACTTCGGACCACCAATTGTTTTGCCAACAAAATATCCGGCGACATCTGTGGCCACGACCACTGCGATTAGCCACACCATCCAGCCAAAGCCAAAGTTTTCGCGGATCGAAATAAAACCCAACCCAGCACCAACGATCCAAACTGCAAAAAGCCCGTACAGAATTTTTGACTGGCTCACCTGCCCCATACCCACCAATGCAGGCGCGACAACAACTGGCAATGTGTACAGCGGTGGTACGTGGTAACTGAGCAAAACCGCAACGCTTGTCAGGATACCCAACTGAATACCCGTGCTCTGTTTGTTCGGCTCAATCATCCGAACCAGTTCCCAGGTCATCAGACCGCAGGCCACCGCGATGAAAGTTTCAAACCAGATACCGCCCAGCCACACCTCGACCGCGCCAATCAAGACCAGAACCGCAGCAGAAAGAACCCGTGCTGTCAGGTCAGACCATCGGCCTTCGCTCATGCCAGCACCGCTCCAAACCGGCGTTCTCTGGAGCCGAAGTTGCGACACAAGGTTTCCAATTCGGCAGCTGTGAAATCCGGCCAAAGCGTATCAATGAATTCGTATTCCGAATACGCCGATTGCCACAAAAGAAAGTTGGATATCCGTGCTTCGCCACTGGTGCGAATAACAAGGTCGGGGTCCGGAAGAACCCGCGTATCCAGATACTTAGGTAGCGTTTCTTCATCCACCTCTTCGGGCTTTAAACGGCCTTCGGCAACATCACGCGCTAACCGTTTTGTGGCGCGGGCCACCTCGTCCCGGCCACCGTAATTCAATGCCACGGTCAAATGAACGAGGTCGTTATCCTTCGTTTCCTGTTCCAGAGAATCCATCAACTCGGTCAGTTTTGAATCCAGGCGAACCCGATCACCAATGAACCGAACGCGAATTCCGTTGTCAGCAAGTGTCCGGGTTTCCTTGATGATGTAACGACGGAACAAGCTCATCAGCCCGGCGACCTCAACCTGCGTACGCTTCCAATTCTCGGTCGAAAACGCAAACACTGTGAGATACTTGATCCCCAACCCCGGACAAGCCTCTACAACCTCACGGACACGCCGTGCCCCTGCATGGTGACCAAACAGTCTGGGACGGCCGCGCGCCTGTGCCCAGCGACCGTTGCCATCCATGATGATAGCCACGTGGCGCGGGCCGGAAACCGGATCGGTTTGGGGATCTTTGGGCATCAGACCAGCTCAGACCTGCATGATTTCAGATTGCTTGGTCTCAAGCGCAGTGTCGACGGCCTTGATCATTTCATCGGTCAAATCCTGAACTTCGCTTTCCCAAAGTTTCTGGTCATCTTCCGACATCCCATCGGCCTTGGCCTTCTTGATCTGGTCCATACCGTCGCGGCGCACATTGCGGATCGAAACCCGAGCACTTTCCGCATATTGTCCGGCGACCTTGCCAAGCTCACGCCGACGTTCTTCGTTGAGTTCCGGTATCGGCAACATGATGATGGTGCCATTCAATTGAGGATTGATGCCAAGTCCGCTTTCACGAATGGCCTTTTCCACCTTACCAACCAGTGACTTATCCCAGACATTTACAGTCACCATCCGCGGCTCGGGCACGTTCACCGTCCCCACCTGGTTGATCGGAGTCAGGGAGCCATAGGCGTCAACCATAACAGGCTCAAGCATAGACGCCGAAGCCCGGCCCGTACGTAACGAGGCAAATTCAGTTTTCAGATTGGCCATGGCGCCATCCATGCGGCGCTTGAGATCATCGGTGTCCAGTTCGAAGTCGTCAGACATGCTGCTCACTCCCCGTTTTCAGGTACTCTTTGGATGGGTCTTACGCCATCGCAATTGGGATGTATAGCAATCATGGTCGGGAATTGTATCAATGGCCAGAGGTGTTGCGACCATTTTGTACCAACTCCGCTCCGGTCCCCGGCCAGGCACACCCGCCCGAGGATACAGTACGCGTCAGCTTCAGGCGTTCACATCAACAACAACGCGGCCTTTGACCTGACCCTTCAGAATATCCGCGCCAAGCTGCGGCAGATCCGACAAAGCGGCTGGTTGAACCATCGCCTCCAGCTTGTCCATCGGCAGATCGGTCGCGATCCGCTGCCACGCGCGCAGTCGGTTGTCGTAAGGCTGCATCACGCTGTCGATGCCCAACAGGTTCACGCCGCGCAACAGGAATGGAATCACAGTCGCTGGCAGGGCCGCGCCGCCGGCCAAACCAACGGCAGCAACTGAACAGCCATACTTCATCTGCCCCAGAACACGCGCCAACATATCTCCGCCCACCGCGTCTACACAGCCAGCCCAGGTTTCACTTTCCAACGGGCGCTTGGTGGTCTCATTCAACTCTTCGCGGGGCACAATCGTTGTCGCGCCAAGCGATTTCAAATAGTCACCGGTTTCGGGGCGCCCGGTCACAGCAGCCACCTCATAACCCAGCTGGCCCAGAATGGCTGTGGCCACCGATCCAACGCCACCTGCAGCGCCCGTCACCAAAACCGGCCCCCGATCCGGGGTCAGCCCATGATCTTCCAACGCCATCACCGCAAGCATGGCCGTAAAACCAGCGGTGCCCACAGCCATGGCCTGCCGCGCATCCAACCCGTCAGGTAGCGGCACCAGCCAGTCCGCCCGCGCGTTGGCTTTCTGGGAATAGCCGCCCCAATGCGCCTCACCCACGCGCCAACCGGTCAGAACGACCTTGTCACCGGGTTTGTAGCGTTCATCTGACGACGCTTCGACCGTGCCGGCGTAATCGATTCCCGGCACATGGGGATACGCCCGCACCAGCCCGCCCCCCTTGGGCGACAGGCACAGACCGTCCTTATAGTTCACGGTTGAATACTCCACCGCCACGGTCACTTCACCATGCGGAAGATCATCCACTGAAAGCTGCTTGACCGATGCACTCGCCAAGCCGCTTTCTTCGTCCTTGTCCATCACCAACGCATTGAACATTCTCAAATCCTTTCGTGTTTCCGTGACCAGACCAGTCCTTCACCTGGCCTAAAATACCTCGGGGGAGTCGCGCAGCGACGGGGGCGCAGCGCCCCCAACCCTCGTGTTAAATCCAGAAATGCGATTGCACAGTTGCGCGACGCATCCCGTCAGGTACCTCAATATCCAGTTCCGTTCCCGCATCCCAATGGCTCAACCGCACCATTCCAATAGCCACATTGGTCTTGAAATCCGGGGACCAGGCGGCCGAGGTTACCTGCCCGACCCACTTTCCGTCCGCGTAAAGCCCCCAGGGTCGATCACAACCGGGAACAGGTTTACCCGCAATCGCGATGGGTCGAATTTGTTGAATGGGTCCCTCTTTAGCCACGCGCAGCAACGCGTCGCGCCCAATGCAACCGATTGCGGTGTTCGTGTTGCAGAACTTGCCCAGCCCGCATTCGTGCGGCGTGTTATCGTCAGTCATGTCATTGCCATAAGACAACAAACCGCCCTCGATCCGCTCGATCAGGTTCGGACAGCCAGCGCGCACCTGCAGGTCTTCGCCTGCCGCAAACAAAGCGTTCCAAAGGGGCATTCCGATCTCGCTACCCTCAACATAGATTTCAAACCCGCCCTGTTTTGAATAGCCCGAACGCGCAATCGCCAGATCGCGCCCCTCAAACTCGAACATATCGAACCTGAAGAACCGGATGTCCCGCACGCGGTCGCCAAACACGCGCGCCATAAGATCGTCTGCCTTGGGGCCTTGAACCGCAAGCGGAGATACATCCGGTTCGTCAACCAACACATCCAAACGGTATCCGACGGCGATCCCTTTGACCCATAGCAACAGGTCACTGTCAGCAATCGAAATCCACCAACGATCTTCAGACAGTTTCACGGCCACCGGATCATTCAGCATTCCACCGGTCTCATCTACGATCGGCACATAGAAACACTGTCCCGGCAACATCCCACGCAAATCGCGCGGGGTGAGCATCTGCATCAGCCGAGCAGCGTCCGGCCCGCGCAATTCGACCTGCCGTTCACAAGCCACATCCCACACCTGTACATGGGTTTTCAAATGCCGGTAGTCTGCTTCAACGCTTTCGAAAACAGTAGGCAATAACATACGGTTATATACCGTATATCCTTTAACCCCAGCAGCTTCGACCCCATCCGAGAATGGCGTGCGCCTCAGACGGCGAGAAGGAGAAATTTGCGGCATTCAATCCTCCTGCGGCATGAAGACAAGATCACTGACCGGCGCTTCAGATCCCGCCTCAGTCAGCATCTTGTGCACTTGTCCCCGGTGGTGGGTTTGATGATTGAACATGTGGATGACGCAGCGCGCATAAGGCAAAGTAATGTCAGCCTCTTTCGCGGCTGAATACCACGTGAACGGACCCGTCAGAGGTTCGTCCCCCAAGCTGTCAGCCCAACGGATGATGCGCGCGTCAATCTTTTCTCGCAGGGGCAGCCATGCGGACAGGTCGGGGCACAGATACACACTTTCATGAATACCACCGCCCGTTCGATGAATGTTGCTTTCCGGTCCATCTGCCTTTTCAAAGCGAGACATCCAGATCCAGTCCCCCCAGAGCAAGTGGTTGGCTGTTCCCAGGATCGAACCGAAAAACGCTCCGCGTTCTAGGACCAGTTCCTCATGAGTCAATGCTTGCAGAAACTCCGCCAACTGCTTGTTTTGCCAATGATTGTATTGCGCCATCTCACGCGCATATGCACCGGTGATCATTACTTGGGTCCATGCCAGTTGATCGGTGTAATATCGGCAGAGTTACCGTCAAAGTCCCAGACTCTTCCGTAGTCTCGTACCTTCGAGCGCAGACCTTTTGCGACCCAGACTTCCGGTCCCATCCAGTATTTCGAATTTGTTACTTTAACTGGTTCTCCGGGTGAAGCGCCTGGTATCAACTCAATTTCACCCTGGATCTTGCGACCGACTGTAATCTTTCGGCGAGGCCCATCCTTTTCGATAACAACACGTTCGCGTTCGGCGCCGATAATTTCAGATACAAGGTAGTGGAATACGCCTGTGGTACCTCCGGCAGCGCCACTAAAGATTTTAAGCATGCCATCATAGGCTTTTTGTGTTGCGCTTTCATCGACATAGACCGCAACTTTCCATCCACCTTCAGCCATTCGACCAGGAATATCGACCAACAGAGCGGCAGTGAGTCCATCAAGCGGTTCACCTTCAAAATGTCCACTTTCAATGTCGATACCAAACCAGGTTTGGCAGTACCCATTTGTCGGCGGATGCTTGCCCAGAGAAACGACACAAGGGCAAAAAACTGTGCAGGAGCAATTCATGAACAACTCGCCCTTCAGCTCCCAATCAGTGGGCGACATCTGCCGCCTTTTCGGGTTGGGCATCCGGCTGTCGATCCGTTGGCTGATAGGTAGCCGGTCGGCTTCTGGTTTTCTGTTTTTTGCCATTGGCTTAACCTCCGTAGCTAATTGGATAGACGAGCAGAACCAGACCACCCGCAATCAATGCAAACCCCATGGGCCGCGTTATCGCGTGCCCGATTTGGGGGAGTTTCTCCAAAACCATGAACAGTGTCGCCAGCCCCATCCACAACAAGCTCATGACCCCGCCCACAAATCCAAGCGCCATAAACCCCCAGCAGCAGCCGACGCAAAACGCGCCAAGACCCAAACCCATGCGAACACCGCCTGCGAAACCGGTTTTCCAATGGCCCAGAAAATAGTTCATCGGGGCATGGCAAACGCCGTGGCAGACCTCTTTCGCACGTGTGAACTGAAAGGCGCCCACTGCGATCATCAATCCGCCTGCAACCCAGCCGGACTTGGCGATACCCAGCATATCGACCACACCGCCAAACAGCAAAACCAGTTGAATCCCAGTGATCAGAGCCGCAAATCCAACCCACACGATCGAATACCCCGCCAGAACACCCAACCAACCCGCACGGCTGCCATTTGCACTGTGGATCAGGTCATCATAGCAGCGCAGGGTTGGTACAAGCGTCGGCAGCATCATCGCCGCCATCATGATCGCCCACATTGAAAACAGCGGGCCGAACTCGGCCATGGGCATATACATGTCCATGCGCGGATCCATGGCCGCCATGGCCTGCCCCATGGGTCCGGGGCGACCGATCAGATCAAGGTCCATGTCCCGGCTCATCGAGAACATGACCCACCACGCCCACAGGATCAGAACATAAAAGCCCAGCCACATTCCGCTGCGCAGCCACGTGCGACTCACTTCGGCCTCCCGACTCAACTCCCTTGCTTTTCAAATGTCAGACTTTTAAATGTCAGACAAATAAAAATTTACCCAAGGTCCTTCTGAAGATGAAAGTCGCGCCCCGGAAACCCGCTGACCTGTCCGCTCAGATCGCTCAAGCCATTCGGGATGCGATTGTATCAGGGGAGTTGATCGTGGATGCCCGCTTGCCATCTGAGGCCGAGCTGTCCGATCAATTCCAGGTCTCGCGCCCTACTGTGCGTGAAGCGTTAAAGCGGTTGGCGGCGCAATCCCTGATCCGCACACAGCGCGGCGCATCGGGCGGCGCATTTGTGAACCGGCTGAGTTTTGAGGACGCCTATTCCCAACAGGTCACGACCTCGACCCTGCTGCTGTCGATGAATGCCGTCAGCTTTGATACCGCTTGCGAGGCACGCTATGCTTTGGAGAGGGCCTGTGCGCCTTTGTCCGCGCAGCGACGGACAGCAGATCAATTGGCCACCATGCGGGCCGAGATATTTCGTCAATCTCAACCGGGTCTGACAGACGAAGCATTTTGTGCATCTGATGTGACCTTCCACCGCGCTTTGGTGGATGGGGCTGGAAACCCGGTCCTGTCATATCAATTGGCGGGGGCGGTCGAGGCAATGCAACCTCTGATGAACATGATCACGTTCACCGCGCGATCTCGTGAGGAAATCATAGCGTTGCACAGCAGAATAGTTGACGCGCTTGAAGCGCAGGACGCCGAAACCGTGGACGCCGCGCTGAATGATCTGGAACACTACACCCGCCAATTGGCGCAGGACGTGGCCGAGCGTAAACGCAAACCAGCTTAAGCGCCCAACACGCGCTCAGGCAAAGAAAGGAAGACGAGCAGGCAGAATGTCATCCGGCGTCAAGACCGGAACTCTCAATACGAATTGAAGATCAATGACTTACGGGAGGACGTTATGAACACTAGACCGGACCCAACCTTTTACCCATCCGCCAAGCTCGCGATGGAGGGGCCCACCGAAACGCTTGCTTTCACCTTGATGCTAAGCCCGGATTTTTCGCAACCAGACGGGCTGGCGGTTGTGAATGTTGATCCAACATCCGACGATTTCGGAAAAATAGTTCATCAGGTGATCATGCCTGAGAAAGGCGATGAGTTTCACCATTTCGGATGGAATGCCTGTTCGTCCGCCCTGTCACCGCTGACCGGCCATGCCTTTCTGGAGCGGCGCTATCTGATCATCCCCGGAATTCGATCCAGCCGAATTTACGTTATCGACGTCAAAAACCCACTTGAGGCGAAGATTCACAAGATCATCGAACCCGAAGAAGTCTTTGCAAAAACGGGATATTCCCGCCCACACACGATCCATTGCGGGCCCGAAGGAATCTATGTCAGCACGCTTGGTGGTGGCGGTACGGATGGTACTGACGGTCCTCCGGGCATTTTCATCATGGATTGTGAAAGCTTTGAGATCATCGGTCGCTATGAAATCGAACGCGGCGTGCAGGACAAGCATTATGATTTCTGGTGGAACCTGCCGCGCGATTACATGGTCAGTTCTGAATGGGGTCTGCCCCCGCAATTCGAAAACGGGCTGGTGGCCGAAGATCTGCTTTCGAACAAGTATGGTCATCGCATTCATTTCTGGAACCTGCGCAATCGGACCAATATCCAGACCATCGATCTGGGTGAAAACCACCAGATGGCACTGGAAATCCGCCCGGCCCATGACCCGGTCAAGCAGTACGGGTTCTGTGGGGTTGTTGTAGATACCACCAACCTGCAAGGTGCGATCTTCACCTGGTGGCGCAATGATGACGGCACATTCGAAGCCAAGAAAACCATCACCATCGATCCGCAACCTGCTGATCCGGATGATCTGCCAGATCTGCTCAAAGGGTTTTCGGCGGTGCCGCCGCTGGTCACTGACATCGACCTGAGCCTTGATGACAAGTACCTCTACGTCTCGTGCTGGGGCACCGGTGAGATGCACCAATACGATGTGTCCGACCCAATGAACCCCAAGCTGGCGGGTATGGTTGAAATCGGGGGGATCGTTAAGAAAACCAAGCATCCAAATGGCCAGAGCTTTGGGTACGGCCCGCAAATGGTCGAGATCAGTCGGGACGGCAAACGCGTCTATTGGACAAATTCGCTTTATTCCACTTGGGACGATCAGTTCTATCCCGGCGAAGGCGGTGCTGCGATGGTCAAGGCTGATGTTGGAGAGAACGGTGGCCTGACGTTGGATCCGAATTTCTGGGTCTCGTTCCCCGACGGCTACCGCAGCCACCAGATCCGGTTAGAGGGCGGAGACTGTTCAACCGACAGCTTCTGCTACCCCTCGGTCTGAGTTGGACGTTTTGATGACATCAACGGCTGGCCTCTGGCTGGCCGTTGTTCTCAGCGGCGCCTATCACGGCCTGAACCCTGGCATGGGCTGGCCGCTGGCAGTCTCTTCCGCTTTGATGGAGCAGCGCCAATCCGCGCTTTGGCAAGCACTGGCAGCTTTGGCAGGCGGGCATTTTGTGGCCATGCTTGGGGTCTTGCTGCCTTTCGCCCTGATGGCCGTTCTGGTCGACTATCAAAAGGAAATCCGAATTGGTGCCGCGCTGACTGTCATCGCGATGGGGCTGTTCATCGCAATCACCCGGCGTCACCCCCGTTTTCTGTCACGGATTCCTCCTAGTAAACTGGCTCTTTGGTCCTTGCTCGTGGCCCTGGCCCACGGCGCTGCCCTGATGCTGGTTCCGATCTATCTGGGGCTGTGTGCCGTGGATGAACTGGACGCCGGCCATCAAGCGATTTCCCAGATCATGACAACAAACACCCTGCTGGTTCTGGGCGTCGCCGCGCTGCACACAGCCGCCATGGTTCTGGGCGGAGGTCTGCTGGCCTTTGCTGTCTATCGCTGGCTGGGCCTGCAGGTTCTGTCGCGCAGTTGGTTCAATCTTGAGCTGATCTGGGCACTTAGCCTGATATTGGTTGGCGGCCTTGGTCTTTGGTCCGCGCTGGGTTGATCTTGTACTTTGATTTGAAACGCGCTTTGTCTGCGGCAAGACAAAAAACGGAGTTTCCGAATGCAGGACCATACCCGCCCGACCGAAATGCTGCGTCTGGGCAGAAGTGATGACTGGCAAGCCGCCATCTCCCACGCCTTTACGCGTGAGTTGTCCGACGGCACCCTGCCCGAGGACAAAATGCGCTGGTACCTTCAGCAGGATTATCAGTTCGTGGACGGATTTGTGCGCTTGCTTGCCAGTGCCATCGCGCACGCTCCGACCCTCGCAGACAGCGTACCAGCCGCGCAGTTTCTCGCGGTGATCACAGGCCCCGAGAACACCTATTTCCTGCGCGCGATGGAGGCTTTGGGCACAAAACCCAGCACAGAACCCGCCCCCGCCACACGGGCGTTTCAGGACCTGATGGCCGAGGCCGTGGCCTCGGGCCGTTATCAGAACATGCTGGCCGTGCTGGTTGTGGCCGAATGGGTCTATCTGAGCTGGGCCAACCCGGAAAACCCGCCCAAAGACGACCTGCCCTTCTGGTTTGCCGAATGGATCACGCTACATGCGGGCGAAGGGTTTGAAAGCGTGGTCGAATATCTGCGTGGACAGCTGGATAAGGTTTGGCCGACGCTGGATGCGGCTGAACAGGCCGAGGTCACGCGATTGTTCCATCGCGCAGTCGAACTGGAACGTGATTTCTTTGACGCCGCCTACGCGGCCTGAACCATAAGGGGGCCGGAATGGTCACAACTCTGAACGTGATTGCTGCGTTGTTGACCATCGGGTTCGGCGCATTTGGGTTTCTGGCCCCGGCCCACACTGCCTCGGCCCTTGATCTGGCCCCGACCAACAGCACGATGGGCTTGTCTGAGATGCGCGCCTCGGTCGGGGGACTGTTTGTCGTCACCGGAATCGCCGTTATCTGGCTGAACAATCCAATGGCCTATGTCATGCTGGGCGTCGTCTATTCCGGGGCAGCGTTAGGCCGATTTGTATCGGTCGTGCTGGACAATCCTCCGTTCGCCAAGGCGATGATCTTTGGGGGAATCGAACTGGTTCTGGCCGTTTGGCTGATTGCAGCAAACTTTAACAAAACGACCTAACCAACTGGGACCATTGAGTTGATTGAGATGTAATCTGAGTTTGCATCTACCCAACACCTCACCTATATATGAATTGTCCTTCGGGACTATGGACATAAACGCGCTCGTAATAAGCGGATCGGACCCGGGGGCGGTACCCGGCGGCTCCACCAACCATCCTTCGTTTGGGGATTTTGGGGCCGAAACAGGATCGACGAACGTCTAAAGGGGTTAGCTTTGTCTCGGCTGTCTGCCACCGTTATCGGCGAAACTAGTACAATTGCAAACGACAATCGTGCTCCGGTTGCAGTTGCTGCGTAAGCAGTAACAAGACCGAAATCTAAGCCCTTGCGCCTAGCCGCGTAAGGCGGGGTTCGCAGGTACCTGGCAACAGAAACCTGCATTAATCCCTGACATGTCTGACGTTATTCCCTTTTTCAGGGCACATTCAGAGTTTGTTCATTCCTGCCTGTCATCGTGCGCTGACTTGGACAGGAGAACTGGGATGACAAATTCAGAGATACTCAGGGCGTGGTATTCCGAAGTTTGGGAAAATGGAAATACCGAGGCAATCGATCAATATTTTGCGCCTGAAACAATGGCCGAAGGGTTGATTCCCGAAATGCAGGTTGGTGCCGATGATTTCCGCGACCTGGTCACCGCGTTCCGCCATATCCTGGGCGACATCAAGGTCGAGCTTCCAAAGATCATCGAAAACGGCGATTGGGTGTCAGCCATTTTGAATGTTCGCACCTTCCGCGCCGATAATGGCGCGCCCTTGGAGGTCACGGGACAGGTGATGGCGCGGTTCAAAGGCGACAAGATGGTTGAGGCCTATAATCACTTTGATTTCATCTCGTTCTTTGAAGAGTTAGGCCAGTTTCCATCCGACACTCTGCCCGTGTGCATGACAGGTCAACGTCTGGACTGGGCCTGAACCCAAAGCAATCTTGACCCCAATTGCGCTTGCACGTTAGCAAGCGCTAAGGGGTCCAAGTGCGAACACCCCAAGGCGGTACCGCAAGTTTCGCATCTTTCGGAACTTGCAGGATAAAGTGTTGTGACTTGGCCACCCGACATTGCACAGCAGGTCTTAGTGCTTTTGGCTGCCTTCGACGCTTCCAAATTCAGGAACCAGTCAAAGCTTTTGGGCCTTTCAGCATGAACAATACTGTGACGCCCTCGGTCCAAGAGCTTATTCGCGTCTTTGGCAGAATCGGGTTGCTGTCCTTTGGCGGACCCGCGGCACAGATTTCACTGATGCATCAGGAACTGGTCGAGCGCAGACCATGGCTGGATGAACAAACCTACCTGCGTGCCCTGTCACTGTGCATGTTGCTTCCGGGGCCTGAAGCCATGCAATTGGCAACTTACGCCGGATGGCGTTTGCGTGGGGTTTCCGGGGGTCTGATCGCAGGCAGCTTGTTTGTCTTGCCTGGCGCAATAGTCATTGCTGTTTTGGTCGCGCTCTACACCGCGTTTGGAGACCTTCCATTGGTGCAATCGGCCTTCATCGGCGTCAAGGCAACCGTCATCGTGATTGTCTTGCAAGCGCTGCGCAACCTTTCGCGCAAGGCTTTGACGGACAAAGACCACTACGTCGTTGCCGCACTCTCATTCCTTAGCATTTTCCTGCTGAACCTCCCCTTCCCGCTGATCATCTTCGCGGCCGCATTGTGGGGGTACGCGACTTTCCAAGGCCCGACGGAACCGTATGAGCCTAACCAGCCGTCGCACCTGAAACCTTCCCTCCGAACCGTTGCGGTGTGGTTACCACTTTGGCTTACCCCCTTGGCAGCTTTGACCTTGAGCGGGCATCAACTGTTGAGCGATTTGGGCTGGTTTTTCGCCCGGCTGGCCGTCGTCACATTTGGTGGTGCTTATGCTGTACTCGCCTATATGACCCAGACGGTTGTGGATCAGTATCACTGGATCAGCACTGACCAGATGATCGACGGGTTGGGCCTTGCAGAGACCACACCCGGCCCCTTGATACTGGTCACTCAATTTGTCGCAATGCTTGCAGGAGAGTTGAGCGGAGGTTTCGGCCTAGCTCTGGCGGCCGGTGCAGTCGCTCTTTGGGCAACTTTTGTGCCGTGCTTTCTTTGGATCTTTCTCGCCGCGCCATACCTTGACCGGTTGGCCGCGCGCCCGCGCCTGTCTGCGGCCCTTCATAGCATCACCGCTGCTGTCGTCGGAGTGATTCTCAACCTTTCCGTGTGGTTCGCCCTGAACGTTCTATTCGAATCAGTCCCGGACATATCCTGGGGCCCACTGGCAATACCTATGCCATCGCTTTCCCAAATGGATTTCACAGCATTGGGTTTGACAATTTTGGCTGGAGCCTTGATTTTTCGGCTGAATTTGGGGATGGGCACAGCGCTGGCCCTGATGTCCTTCGCTGGGCTGGCTGCACACACTATATGATCAATCCGGCCATACCTGCCCTTTCGTTTCCGAACAAAAGCCCTATGCTGGGCATAACCACTTTTGAGGATCACACATGTCGCAAGGCATCGATTACGGCAACCTGATGCACTCCGCCATGCGCGGACTCATCAAGAAAGTGCTGACGGATGTTTCCGAATCCGGTCTACCCGGCGCGCATCATTTCTTTATTACCTTCGACACGCGCGAGGACGGTGTAGACATCGCTGACTGGTTGCGTGAACGGTATCCGGAAGAAATGACAATCGTCATGCAGCACTGGTTCGAAAACCTTGAAGTCGGCGAATCTGGTTTTGCAATTACCTTGAATTTCGGTGACGCGCCTGAACCGCTGTACATTCCCTATGCCGCGATCAAAACTTTCGTGGATCCGTCAGTTGAATTTGGCCTGCGCTTTGAAAGCCCCGAGGGTGAGGTCGACGACGACCACATCATGGAAGAGTCGATAGAAGTCGAAGAGGAAGAGCCACATCACGATGCAGACGTCGTCTCACTCGACAGCTTCCGAAAGTAACCAGGTCAACCCCGCCGCGCGCGGGGTTATTTCTTTTGCAGAAATGTTTCGACTGACCGGGATTTCACACCGTCTATAAAACGCGAAAAGGACAGGTTCAGCCCGCCTTCTGCAAGCGTGCGATCAAATTGCTGTAGTTCGTATCCGCCATCCTGATCGATGAACAAAGAAAACACGGTCAGCGTATCTCCGACGATTCGACCCCAGACAAACGGTTCCCCTTTCATCGGGTCTAACGGCACTTCGTGGCCAAAAACATTGCGCTTCATAGCCGCCGAAAACAAATCCCCGCGGCCCGACGGCACAAAGTCGATAGAAAACTTCTGTTCCTTAACGCGCCCGTCCAACTTGTAGGTCGTCGTCCGCCAACTGACATTGAACCCACTTTTGGTTTCAATAATGGAAACGCTCATGTCCCGAGGGGTTGAGGTGCCATCAGCATCCACAACGTTAGCAGACCCGATATAGTCCCCAACAAACGGTGCAATGTCCTGAGCCCGCGCAGAATCGCTGAAAACGGACAGCCACAATGCGCAAATGGCAAAGATCGCGACGGCTTTTGCAAGCGCAAGACGATGGAAATCTGGCATTTTGTCCTCCACGGCGTTCACCTTCTTATTGTAGCTCACAGAGGCCCACGCACAATGGCACTTTCCCCGGCTATCTCAAGTAAAGTGACGCACCCCGCGACCTATACCTTTGCGATACCTCTGGCTATGGTGCGCGCAACTGGCCGATTGCGTCACGGCTTTGCTGCGGCTAAACGGCATACAACTGCATACCAGACGGAGTGACATATGTCTCAGACCCGCACCGAATCCGACAGCTTTGGCCCGCTTGAGGTTCCTGCCGACAAATATTGGGGCGCGCAAACGCAGCGCTCGATCATGAACTTCCCCATCGGTTGGGAAAAACAGCCCGTCGCTATCGTACGCGCGCTGGGCGTGATCAAAAAAGCCTGCGCAATGCAGAACAAGGCCACCGGCAAACTGGATGCAAAAATTGCCGACGCGATCATTCAAGCCGCTGGTGAAGTGATCGAGGGCAAGTTTGATGACAACTTCCCACTGGTTGTCTGGCAGACCGGCTCGGGCACGCAGTCGAACATGAACTCGAACGAGGTCATCGCAAACCGCGCCATCGAAATTCTGGGTGGTGTGATTGGCTCAAAAGACCCGGTGCATCCGAACGACCACTGTAACATGGGTCAGTCTTCGAACGACACCTTCCCTACCGCCATGCATGTGGCCACTGCGACCAGCGTGCGTGACGTGCTGCTTCCGGGGCTCGAGAAGCTTGCCTCGGGGCTGGAACAGAAGGCCGAGGAATTCAAAGACATCATCAAGATCGGTCGGACGCACACGCAGGACGCAACGCCTCTGACGCTGGGACAGGAATTCAGCGGTTACGCCCATCAGATTCGCCAGGGTATTGCCCGTGTTCATGCAGCCATGCCTGGGATTTACGAGCTGGCGCAAGGCGGTACCGCAGTTGGTACAGGGCTTAACACCCAACACGGCTGGGGCGAGGCTGTCGCAGGTCATATGGCCGATATCACCGGCCTGCCCTTCGTCACTGCGCCGAACAAGTTCGAGGCGCTTGCCGCCCATGACGCGATGGTCTTCCTGTCAGGCGCTTTGGCGACGATTGCAGGAAGCTGCTACAAAATCGCCAATGATATCCGTTTTCTGGGCTCCGGCCCGCGGTCGGGTCTGGGCGAACTGATTCTGCCCGAGAACGAGCCCGGTTCGTCGATCATGCCGGGCAAGGTGAACCCGACACAGGCCGAAGCGTTGACCCAGGTCGCCGCCCACGTGATGGGCAACAATGCCGCGATGACTTTCGCAGGCAGCCAGGGTCATTTCGAGCTGAACGTTTACAACCCGATGATGTCCTACAACTTGCTGCAATCGATCCAATTGCTGGGCGATGCCTCTGACAGCTTTACCGAACGGATGCTGATGGGCATCAAGGCCAACGAGCCTCGTATCGACAAGCTGATGAAGGAATCACTGATGCTCGTCACAGCGCTGGCGCCGACTATCGGCTACGACAACGCCACAACGGTTGCCAAGACGGCGCATAAGAATGGCACGACCCTCAAGGAAGAGGCCATCGCGCTGGGCTTTGTGGACGAAGCGACCTTTGACGCCGTTGTTCGCCCGGAACAGATGATCGGTCCGAAAGACTGATGGGCAAGCCGGTCAACCTGAACCGGTATCGTAAGGAAAAAGCGCGGGCTGAAAAGAAAGCCCGCGCGGATCAGAATGCTGTCGCATTCGGCCGCACCAAGGCCGAGAAAGAAATCGCCAAGTTTGAACAGGACAAGCTGAAGCGTGACCTCGACAAGCGCGAGTTAGACGAATGAGCGGCCGCCCAATCAAACGCTCTCTGACTCTCAAGGGGCACCGAACATCCGTGTCGCTTGAAGATGAATTCTGGCGAGCTTTCCGCGACATAGCGGCTGAAAAAAGACTTCCGATCAATGTTTTGGCCGCAGAAATTGATGTTGAGCGCGATCCTGAAACTGGCCTTGCGTCAGCCATTCGGGTGTTTGTTTTGAAATGGTATCAGCGCAAGGTTTGAGGCATATGCCCGGCTTCGCCTTTGGCCATGAAGTAAAAAACTTGCGATGAACAATTGAAGCGCAGCGCCGTAATTGTTTCCCATTTCCCCTGCCTCGTTTTCTTGGACCGCTCAGTTTTCAGGCGTTGTAGAAAACCACGCCAGATCGTCGCCGTTTCGTTTTTGTATCCAAGTATTCGCAAGGCAGAATAATCGCGCGTCTCAAGGCTGCGGCAACAAAAGCTATGACAACAAAGCGACGCAACCACCTGATCGCGAAACACAAATACCTGATCTACGGAAAATGTGGTGCCCAAGGAGAGACTCGAACTCTCACGCCCGTGAAGGCGGGGGATTTTGAATCCCCTGCGTCTACCATTCCGCCACTTGGGCCACGAACACTGGATTAGCGCCCAAGCGCGGGAAGGTCCAGAGGCAAAAAACACCCCATATTCCATTTGTTTCTTTCTGGGCGGTTGACGGTCCGTCAGGTGCATGGTTTGGCTTCTTGGGGCCGCAAACGGGATTTGAGTACTGTATATGTTACGATCGCTTTATGACTGGACCATTCGTCTGGCCGAACACCCTCATGCCCTGTGGGCCTTGGCCATCGTCGCTTTCATCGAAAGCTCGTTCTTTCCGATTCCCCCTGACGTCCTGATGATCCCGATGATTCTGGCCCGCCCGTCGCGCGCTTGGCTAATCGCAACAGTTGCGCTGGTGGCCTCGGTTCTGGGCGGATTGTTAGGCTATGCGATCGGTGCGTTTTTCTATGAAAGCATCGGTCAGCCCATTCTGGAGTCGATGGGCAAGGCGCACGCGATGGAAGAATTCAATACGCGTTTCAACGATTTCGGGTTCTGGGCTGTGCTGGCCGCAGGTGTGACGCCCTTCCCCTACAAAGTCATCACCATCATGTCCGGCTGGACCGGAATGCCGCTGGGCACGTTCATCGCCACGTCGATTCTGGCGCGCGCCATGCGGTTCTTTCTGGTTGCCGGTCTTCTTTGGGGCTTCGGCGAGCCGATCCGGGACTTTATCGAAAAGCGTCTGGGCCTTATGTTCACGCTGTTCATCATCCTTCTGTTTGGCGGGTTCGTGGCGGTTAAATATCTATGACAAGACAATCCGGACTTGTGGCTCTGGCCACGATTGGCTCAGCAGCTCTGTTGTTGGCTGCGTTTGGCTTTCAGCACCTGGGCGGGCTTGCCCCCTGCAAGATGTGCATCTGGCAGCGCTATCCACACGCTGTGGCTTTTGCGATTGGTGCGGTGGCACTGGCTTTGCCAAGATTTAGCATCCTGCCGCTGCTGGGCGCAGCAGCTGCTGCAACAACGGGTGCCATCGGGGCCTTTCATGCCGGTGTTGAGCAAGGCTGGTGGGAAGGCCCCAGCACATGTACGTCGGGCGATATCAGCGGACTGAGCACCGATGACCTGTTCGATCAGATCATGAATGCGCCACTGGTGCGCTGTGACGATATCCCGTGGGAGATGTTCGGCATCTCGATGGCAGGCTGGAACGCCATCGCCTCGGCAGTGCTGATGCTGATCTGGATCGCGGCCTGGCAGGCGCGCGCTTAAAACTCGTCCAGTTCTGCATCCCAATACAGAAAGTCGATCCAGCTTTCGTGCAGGTGGTTCGGCGGAAACTTCCGCCCGATGTTGCGCAGCGCCTCGGCGTCAGGCTGACGTGGCGGTTTGCGTAATGTCATCCCCGCCTGACGCAGCGACTTGGACCCTTTGCGCAGATTGCACGGGCTACATGCCGCCACCACGTTCTGCCAGCTGGTCACGCCGCCTGCAGCGCGCGGCACCACGTGGTCAAAAGTCAGGTTATCGCGGCTGCCGCAGTACTGGCAGCGGAATTCATCCCTCAGAAATAAATTAAAGCGCGTGAAGGCCACGCGCTTTCTGGGTTTTACATAGTCTTTCAAAACAACGACCGAGGGTATTCGAATCTCGGTGCTCGGGCTTCGGACGACCTCGTCATATTCAGCCACGATGTCGACCCGATCCAGCCACGCAGCTTTGATCGCCTCTTGCCAGGGCCACAATGAAAGCGGGTAATAGGACAAGGGGCGGTAATCGGCGTTCAAAACCAAGGCCGGGTGTTGTTTGAGCATACCCGGCTCTCTTACAAATTCGGTCCTGAAATCTCCGTCCATCACAGAATCGCTCCTCGCTCTCAGCTGCCCGTTTGTGACACCAGAGCGGGGAGCACCCGCCCCGGCCTTAAGATAACTATATATCGTGTTAAAACTCTGACAAGCCCTGAGTTTCCACAATATGTCGCAGACTGGGTAAGCCGAATCTGTGACAGGTACGTGACACTTATCCACAGCTTGCGTCGGGTGCGTCCTTCGGGCTATGCGCGGGTCATGTCCTGGTTCATTCGCTTCAACAAACCGTATGACGTGCTGCCGCAGTTCACCGACCGCGCCAATGTCGAAAGTCCGCGTAACACACTGTCTGATTTTATCGACCTGCCGGGTGTCTACCCCGCCGGTCGTCTGGACCGTGACAGCGAAGGTTTGATGCTGCTGACGGATCACGGAAAACTGCAAGCCCAGATATCTGATCCAAAGCACAAGATGGCAAAGACCTATTGGGTTCAGGTCGAAGGCAACCCTGATGAGGCAGCCTTGAAAGCGCTGCGCAACGGGGTTGAGCTGAAGGATGGCCTGACGCGCCCTGCAAAGGCGCGGCAGATGGATGAGCCCGAGGGGCTCTGGCCTCGTACCCCGCCGATCCGCGAACGCAAGACCGTTCCCGACAGTTGGCTGGAACTGACCATCCGCGAGGGCAAGAACCGGCAGGTGCGGCGGATGACAGCCGCGGTAGGTCTGCCGACCCTGCGCCTGATCCGCTATCGCGTCGGAGACTGGACCCTGGATGATTTAGAGCCCGGTCAATGGGACAGCCTGCCGATGCCGACGCTGAATGCCGCGCCTCAGCGCAAACGAGACCGTCGCCCGCGCCGGTGACAATACCTGCCCTGTTCTGTTACACTTGGGGCATGAAACTCACGCCAGACATACCTGCCCCTTCTGCCATTCTGGAGGCTGCGCTTTACGCAGACGATCTGGATGCTGCGGAACAGTTTTACGGCGAGATTCTGAATCTTGAGCGGATTCAGCGTGTCGACAATCGCCATGTTTTCTTTCGCATTGGCGGGTCGGTCCTGCTGATCTTTAACCCCGACCAAACAGAACAGCCGCCTCTAAACCCTGATATGCCTGTCCCACCTCATGGTGCGCGCGGCCCCGGCCATGTGTGTCTTGTATTGTCACGCGATGAAATTGCGGTGATGCGCAAACACCTTCTGGACTGGAACATCCCCGTGGACGCTGAATTTGACTGGCCCGGCGGTGCACGGTCATTGTACGTGCGCGACCCGGCTGGAAACTCGGTCGAGTTTGCCGAAGGCCATTTGTGGGACTAGCCCAGTTCAAACCGTTTTGAAATTCTGTTCACCGGCGTTCCGTCGCGCAACGGTACACCATAAGCGACAGAGTAGTCCCGGAAACCCATTTTTTCATAATAGCTTAAACCCGGAACATTATCTGCCCGAATTGTCGCGTTTATTGTTCGAAATCCCAGCGAACCCGCCACTTTGACCGTTTCCCGGAACAGCGCCCGCCCGGCCCCGCGAAGTGCGGGTGTGCGTCGAGTAAATGTTGCGATATCGGCACAATCCCCGGGCAGCGCGTCATGGGTACCCAACCATTGAAAGCCCGCAACTTCGCCCTGATCATCCAACGCGACATTGCAGCAGATTTTATCTGCGCCCTTCAGATAGCTTTGCGCGAACAACGGCTCCGAAAATGGAACTTCGAACGCGGTTGTTCCTCCGATTTCGATGATCTGATTGAGGATGCGGCACGACGCGGCCACATCCTCAGGCATCATCGGCCGGACCGCAATCACGCCTAAAGACTCAGCTTGTCGCGCATGAAGGCCAGCGCGACACTTAGCCCGTCCGGAGCAATGCCATGGCCGGTACCCTTCATGACATGCGCGTACACCTCTTTGAAATCGGCAGCCTGTAAGGCTTCGGCGGCCTCGGGCAGCGATTGTGGCGGCACGACATCGTCCGCATCGCCATGCACCAGCAGGATCGGCATCCGGCTGACAGTTTCGTCGGGCAAAAGATCAGGTTCCAGCAACCGGCCAGAAAAGGCGACGATGCCCGCAACCGGGTCTTCGCGACGCGGTGCAACGTGTAGGCTCATCATCGTGCCCTGGCTGAAACCAAACAGCACAACCTGCTCGGGCAGCACATCTTCGTCCACCATCAGGGCATCCAGAAAGGCGTTGAAGTCTTCGACCGCCATTTCCATACCACGGCGCGCCTCTTCTTCGGACGAGCCGTCAATCCACGGGATTGGGAACCACTGAAACCCATTTGGCATACCTGGAACTTGCTCGGGTGCATCGGGGGCCACAAACAGCGTATCAGGCAGATGCTCGCCCAGCGGATCGGCCAACCCCAAAAGGTCAGCGCCATTTGCGCCATAGCCGTGCACGAACACCACGACTGATCGCGTGTCGCCCGAAACAGGCTCTTTCCTCAGCGCATTCAAAACCCGTGTCATCTGATCCCTTCTCTTTGTTTATCAACCCGGTAATAGGCCCACAGAACCCGCGCTGCAACCGACCGCCAGGGCGACCAGGCCTCGGCCATTTTGCGCAGTTCTTTGTCTGTCGGACGTTTGGGCAGGTCATAGAGGACACGCGCGGCCTCTTGCAGCGCCAGATCGCCGGGTGCGATCACGTCGGCGCGGCCCAGGGAAAACATCGCATAGATCTCGGCCGTCCAGACGCCGATGCCGGACACTTGCGTCAGCGTCTCAACAATTTCAGCGTCCGAAGCATCCCGCAACGCCTTGTAATCTATTCGCGCCTCAGCCAACGCCCGTGCATAGCGGATCTTTTGGCGGCTCAAGCCCACAGCGCGCAAATCCTCATCCGTGGCCCAAATGATCTTGCGCGGACCAGTCAGTTTCGCGTCCTGCAACCGTTTCCAGATCGCACGCGCCGAAGCCACGCTGACCTGCTGGCTGACAATTGCGCTCAGCAATTGCGCAAAACCATCTGGGCGGCGACGCAGGGGCAAAGGACCGGTCTGTTCGATTGCAAAAGCCATACGCGGGCAGGCTTGGGCCAACCATTCGGCCCCTTCGGCCACGCAATCGTTGGTTTCGATAATGCGACCTACGGACATGCGACCTCCTTGCTCGGCGCTCATGGGCACGTTAGGCGCATGTGCCGCAGATGCAAGCCGCTTGTGCAGCAAAGGCTTAGCCGATAACCATTCGCCCATGACAATGACCTCGACCCTTCCAGATGACCGTCAGGCCAAGCGCAACGTGGCCGTTTTGGTGGCTGCGCAGGCCGTTCTAGGTGCACAAATGCCCATGATGTTCATTGTCGGCGGGCTGGCAGGCCAGTCGCTGGCCTCGAACCCGTGCCTCGCGACATTGCCCATTTCCCTGATTGTTCTGGGGTCGATGCTGGCGGCAACGCCAATCTCTGCGATCATGCAGCGCTGGGGCCGGCGCGTGGGGTTCCTTGTGGGGGCAACTGCGGGCGCCTTGGGCGGGCTTGTTGGGGCATATGGCCTGTTCCTGGGGTCTTTCCCCGTCTTTCTTGTCGGCAGTCTGCTGACTGGCATCTACATGAGCGCGCACGGGTTCTATCGCTTCGCCGCTGCGGACACAGCGTCGGACGCCTATCGCCCCAAGGCTATTTCATATGTCATGGCGGGCGGATTGGCTGCGGCGATCATCGGCCCTCAGATTGTGAAATTCACATCCGAAGCCTATGTCATCCCGTTTTTGGGTACCTATCTGGCTGTGATTGGCATCAACGTTCTGGGCTCTGCCCTGTTCTTCTTTCTCGACATCCCAACACCGCCGAAACCCACAGAAAACGAACCCACAGGACGTTCACGGCTTGAGTTACTGAAAACGCCGCGTATCGCCGTGGCGATCATCTGTGCGATGGTCTCTTACGCCCTGATGAACCTTGTGATGACCTCGACCCCGCTGGCCGTCGTTGGGTGTGGATTCTCGGCCAACGACGCAGCGGATATCGTCACAAGCCACGTGTTGGCCATGTACATCCCTAGTTTCTTTACCGGTCACCTGATCGCCCGTTTCGGGGTTGAGAAGATCGTGGCGCTGGGCCTTGCCATTTTGGCAAGCGCCGGGGTTGTTGCCTTGCAAGGGGTTGAACTTGGGAACTTCTTCCTCGCGCTTGTTCTGCTGGGTATTGGGTGGAACTTTGGCTTCATAGGCGCAACGACGATGCTGGCTGACTCGCATGACCCGCAAGAGCGTGGACGGATGCAGGGCCTGAACGACCTGCTGGTGTTCGGCGGTGTCACATTGGCGTCGATGGCCTCAGGCGGTTTGATGAACTGCTCGGGCGGCTCTGCGATCGAAGGCTGGACGGCCGTGAATCTGGCCATGGTACCACTTCTCACGCTGGCGGGCGGCGCGTTGTTGTGGCTGGTCCTGCGTCCTGCCGACCCGGAACGGGCCTGATCACCAGCGCCCGCTGCTGACCTTCCACATCAGCGACAGGCGTTGCCGCATTTCGCCTGGGGTCAATGCACCAGAAGCAACACGCTCAGGCTGCGCAACGGCCTGTTTCAACACCCAGTCCGCCAGCCACCCGGCAGAAAGCGCAGGACGAGCTTCGGCAGAAATCGCAGCCCGGTTTGCTCTGGCCTTGTTCAAACGCTCCAGCGCAGATTTCGCAAGGGCACGCACTCCATCCGGCGTGCCATCCAACAACGGTATTCGCCCCCTGTGTTCCAACTCGGGGATCGCGCGAAGCCAGTTTGCAACACCGACCGCATACCCATAGTCGCGCAAAACATCCTCATCCGCCATTCCTAGCGCCTGAGCGGAAGCCACAAACAAAGAACCTGAACTTTGGTTGATATAGGTATCAAAGTGTTCCTGATCCTCAAACGGATCCCGATAAATATCCCAACGCCTTACGGCGACGTATTCATCCAAGACGCCAGCCAGATGCGGCGACAGCACACGAGACAAAGGTGTTACCACTTCATGATGCCGCACGATGCCACCTTCGGCAATTTCCTGTAGGGCATCGCGCCACCATTGCAGCCGCATCTCGGCTATCATCGGTTCCTGTGTGACCCAGGGCGCGCGCGCCACTTCGACATTCATCGCATAAATCGGGAACAGAACAGCGCGCACTGCCACCGGGGCCGCCATTGCGGCACGGAATCGGCCAGGATCAGCCCGTTGTACCAGCGCGGCACAGGCTTTGACGTCGTCGTCAAAGACCACGCTCACTCAGCCGCTGCCTTCTGCGGGTCGCAATCACGCACTAGTTTCCACTGGATCGCATCCAGCAAAGCTTCGAACGATGCGTCGACTATGTTTGCGCTGACGCCCACAGTGGACCAGCGCCGACCCTGCCCGTCTTCGCTGTCGATGATGACGCGCGTAACCGCTTCGGTCCCGCCTTGTGTGATCCGCACCTTGAAGTCGACCAACCGCATATCTGACAGGACTTGCGAATACCGCCCCAAATCCTTGGCCAAGGCTTTGGACAGAGCGTTCACCGGTCCCCGGTCGCTGCCAGAATCATCCATGGATTCACTGACGGACAGTTTCTTTTCACCATCCACTTTTACAACAACAACGGCCTCGGACAGACTGACCATCTTGTTGTACTTGTTCTTCCGTCGTTCAACTGTGACCTTGTAGCGCTTGACTTCAAAGAACTCGGGAAGTTGTCCCAGCTCGTCTCGCGCCAACAGTTCGAAACTGGCTTGTGCGGTGTCATAGGAGTACCCATCCGCCTCGCGCGTTTTGATCCGTTCAAGGATCCGACCGAGCGCGGGATCACCCGCCTCAACACTCAGCCCGGCTTCGGTCAGACGTTTGCGCAGGTTTGACTGCCCGGCCTGGTTCGACATCGGAATGATGCGTGTATTGCCGACACTTGCAGGCTCAACATGCTCATAGGTTGATGGGTCCTTGAGGATCGCACTCGCATGTAGCCCCGCCTTATGCGCGAATGCCGAGGCCCCCACATAGGCCGCCTGCTTGCTGGGAACCCGGTTCAGAACGTCATCCAACATCCGGCTGATGCGGGTCAACCCCGCCAATGCATCCAGACTAACTCCGGTTTCAAACTGAGAAGCATAGGGTTCCTTCAGCAGCAGCGTCGGAATCAAAGCCGTCAGGTTGGCATTGCCACAACGCTCTCCCAAACCGTTCAGAGTACCCTGAATCTGTCGCGCCCCTGCCTCGACCGCAGCAAGGGAACAAGCCACTGCGTTCTCGGTGTCGTTATGGGTGTGAATACCCAACCGATCACCGGGCAGCCCTGCCGAGATCACTTCTGACACAATCCGTCCGACTTCGGACGGCAAAGCACCACCATTGGTGTCGCACAGCACCACCCAACGCGCGCCCGCGTCCAGCGCGGCGCGGCAGACCGCGACCGCATAATCAGGATTGTCCTTGTAGCCATCAAAGAAATGCTCGGCATCAAACAGCGCTTCGCGCCCCTGCGCCACGATATGTGCGACCGAGGCGCGGACGTTCTCGACATTGTCCTCAAGCGAGATTCCCAGCGCATGGGTCACGTGATAATCGTGTGACTTGCCCACCAGACAGACGGCTGGCGTACCCGCATTCATCACGGCCGCAAGCACATCGTCATTCTCGGCCGAGCGTCCTGCCCGCTTGGTCATGCCAAACGCCGTCAGACGGGCCGAGGTCTTTGGCGCAGCCTCGAAAAACGCGCTGTCGGTGGGGTTCGCACCGGGCCAGCCGCCTTCGATGTAATCCACACCCAGTGCATCCAACGCCTGCGCGATCTGCACTTTCTCAGCGGTCGAAAACTGCACCCCTTGCGTTTGCTGCCCATCGCGCAGGGTGGTGTCGTAGAGATAGAGGCGTTCTTTGGTCATCAAACCTCCTCCAGTTTGGAGGCATCGAACCCGGCACCGGGCACCAGCTCCACCCCTTCCTTGCTCATACGCACTTCAAGCCCCGCGGAAACATAGGCGGCCTTGAGGCGGTCAACTTCCGAGAAATCCTTGGTCTGCATTGCAGACGCCCGTGCATTCGCCAAACGGTCTGCATGTGCAGTCAGGTCAACAGATGCTGTATCCGCCCATGCACCCATCTCTGGCAGCAACAGCCCCAGCAATTGCGCGCCGGCCAACAGACCCGCTGCGTCGCCTTCCGAGGCAAGCCGGTACAGCTCGGTCATGGCACCTGCTGTGTTCAGATCATCGCTCAGCGCAGCGACCACCTCAGGTGCCGCGCTGGCGGCGGGCTCAACGCCCGCTGTCAGCGCCCGCCATTTGCGCAGCGTCGCCTCGGCCTCACGCGCCTTTTTCTCGGTCCAGTCCATCGGCTTGCGGTAATGGGTTTGCAGGAACACAAACCGGATCACCTCGCCCGGCACGCCTTGCTCCAACAGATCATGCACGGTGAAGAAATTGCCCAACGATTTGGACATTTTTTTACCTTCGACCTGCAACATCTCGTTGTGCAGCCAATACCGCGCGAACTCACCTTCCGGGTGCGCGCAGCAGCTTTGGGCGATCTCGTTTTCGTGGTGCGGGAACATCAGGTCGTTGCCGCCCCCGTGAATGTCAAAGCTCTCGCCCAGCAATTCGTAAGCCATGGCCGAGCATTCGATATGCCAGCCCGGACGCCCCCGCCCCCACGGGCTGTCCCAGCCCGGCAGTTCGTCGGTTGACGGTTTCCACAACACGAAATCCATCGGGTTCTTCTTGTAGGGCGCCACCTCGACCCGCGCGCCTGCGATCATATCATCGACCGAACGACCCGACAGCTTGCCATAGCCCTCTTTCCAACTGTCGACAGCAAACAAGGCGTGACCTTCAGCGGCATAGGCATGGCCCTTAGCGATCAGATCCTCGATCATTGCAATCATCTGGTCGATGTATTGAGTCGCCCGCGGCATCTCGTTGGGTTCAAGAGTTCCCAACGCGCCCATGTCGTGCAGATACCAGCCGATGGTTTCGTCAGATCGTTCTTGCACCAACTGCTCTAACGTGCCTTCCGCGCCCGCCTTTTTACGCTTCAGTGCGGTGGCGTTGATCTTGTCATCGACGTCGGTGAAGTTGCGCACATAGGTCACGTGATCCGTGCCATAAACGTGGCGCAGCAGACGATAGAGCACGTCAAACACCACCACCGGGCGGGCGTTACCCAGATGGGCGCGGTCATAGACCGTCGGACCACAGACATACATCCGCACATTTTCAGGGTCGATCGGAGCGAAGTCTTCCTTCGTCCGCGTCCGTGTGTTGTGCAGCTTGATCGTCGTCATCGGTCGTGCTCCTCAGAAACAGCATGTGCTTGCGCGTTGGCGCGGGCTTAGCAACTTGTCTCAGGGATGAAAACGAAAGAAACCGGCCCGCTTGATAAATCAGCAGGTAATGCAGCAGATAATGATGCAGGTCACCGGGTTCATGCCTACCGGTTACCACGGGATCAAGTCCAAGCCAAGCATTGAGTTTGTGCACCCCCTCGGGCACAGTCCCCGATATGGACCGCGACTACATCAACTCCATTTGCCAAGAGTTCCCGGGGGCCGAGCTTTCTGACCCATGGGGCGGCGGCCATGATGCATGGAAAGTCGGTGGCAAGATGTTCGCCTGCATTGGCACCGCGAATGACGGGGTGTCCGTCAAAACTCCGGACGTGGAAACGGCTCAGATGGTCATTGACGCGGGTGTCGGCGTAAAAGCCCCATACTTCCACCGCAGTTGGGTCCGCCTTCCGTTTGATGCTGAGACCGATGAACTACGGCATCGCCTGACCGTTTCGTATGACATCGTCCGCGCATCCCTGACGAAAAAGCTTCAGGCGACCTTGCCGCCGCGAAGCTGATTGACAAAGGCGTGCCGCTCTGCCCCATTCAGCGAAAGGAAATCCGGGAGCGGTTTAATGAATCTGTCAAAACGCATCACGCAGATCACCGGCGGTGGCAGCGACGGCTGGGACGTGTTTTACCGCGCGCGAAGGATGCTGAGCGAAGGTCATGCCGTCACCGAGTTGACGATTGGTGAACATGACATTCGGACCGATCCATCGATCCTGCATGCGATGGATCTGTCTGCCCGTGAAGGACACACCGGCTATGCCATGGTTCCCGGCACGGATCTTTTGCGGGATACGGTCGCCGCACGTGTGCAAACGCATACGGGCGTGCCCACAACGCGAAACAATGTTTTGATCACACCCGGTGGGCAATCAGCCTTGTTTGCGGCCCATATGGCTGTGTGTGATCCGGGCGATGTGGGCCTGTTCATCGATCCCTACTATGCCACTTACCCCGGCACGATTCGTGGGGTCGGAGCGGTTGCCCGCGCAATACAGACCGCGGCGGAAGACGCTTTTCAACCCTGCGTCGAACAGATTGATTCTGCCGCTAACGGTGCCGTTTCGCTTTTGATCAATACACCCAACAATCCGACCGGAGTTGTCTATTCCCGCCAGTCACTTGAAGCGGTCGCAGAGGTTTGCAAGAGGCGCGACCTGTGGCTGATCTCGGATGAGGTGTATGACACGCAAGTCTGGGAAGGTGAGCACCTTTCGCCACGTTCGCTGCACGGTATGGAAGAAAGGACGCTGGTTGTCGGGTCTATGTCCAAATCTCATGCCATGACAGGATCGCGTTGTGGCTGGATCGTCGGCCCCGAAGAGGTCATCGCTCATTTGATCAATCTGGCTACCCACACGACTTATGGTGTGCCGGGCTTTATTCAGGATGCGTCCAGTTTTGCGCTGACCGCAGGGCCAGAGCTGGAGGAGAAGATCGCCGCCCCGTTTCGCCGACGGCGGTCAATGGCGATGAAGATACTTCAAAGGCAGGATACAGTTGGACTGGTGCCAGCACAGGGTGCGATGTATCTAATGCTTGACGTGCGCAAGACCGGCATGTCCGGGAACGAGTTTGCCAACGCTCTACTCGACACTCACGCCATTGCCGTCATGCCGGGCGAGAGCTTTGGGTCGGCTGCCGCTGGGCACATTCGGGTGGCCATGACGGTCGATGATGATCGTTTTGCAAATGCCTTAAGAACGCTATGTTCCTACGCCGAACAACTCGCAAAGCGTCACGCCGCAGAATAATCTTCAAAAGCGGAATGTAGTGCGCAGGTTGAAAACGTTGGAATCCAGACTGCCGTTGGAACGAGTGACATCGTCGAAGTTTTGCCGCAGCGCCTCGCCGCTGATGACAAAATTCTCACCAATCGGATAGGCAACGCCAATACCGTAAACAGCTGCTGTGTCGTTGTCGACCGAGGTTTCGGCTCGTGCCGCGCCAAAGACCACATACCCAAGGGCGCTGCCGAAATCGTATCCACCACGCAGCTTCAGACGGGTCATGCTGTCCAGGCTACCCTGAGTTGACCCCAAGTCCAAAGAAAGGCGGTTGTATTCCAGCTCGCCCCCCAGCACGAAGTTACCAAAGTCCTGATCATAACCGACATGCGCCCCAAAAACGGTGTCATCACCGCTGGCGCCCCCGGACCCGTCTGCATCTGCATATCCGAAGCTGAGACCAACATACCCACCTGTCCAGTCCTCGGCCGATACAGGGCTTGCGCTTGCGATGAGGGTCGCAGCAAACAGGACAGAAAGAGGTTTTGCACACGGGTTCAAAGCTATGTCGCTCTTGTTTCGATCCTAAAGACGCAAACTAATTCTAATCTGTGATCCGCTCCGCCAAAATTCAATTCCTGGGTCGTAACGCTCAAGAGTAAGTGAATGCAGTATAACAGAATTCTTCCCAAACGGGAGAAAATCTAACCAATCCTGTTTCAACCGGCGGATTACTGGCATTGTCGACAGCTAATTCCAACAAAGGTCGCAAATAGGACAGATTGTGTCGCAGCATTTTGGAAAGCTCGGTGAAGTTGTTGAGAGGCCACATGACGGATCACGATTGGAAGATCAGCCTGATCAGCCGTACCATTGGTGCGGATCGTGGCCGTGCCGCACGGGGGCGACCGTAAGGGGGACTATCCTCACCCCAAGGCATCACACAACGACCGGATTATGAAATGAACGACCAATCCCGCAACACCTCACGCAGCGGTGGCCGCGCTGCGCGCCGTGCCGCCCGAGCCTCAGCCCTGCCTGACCATCTGCGCCCTGTACGCCCAGGAATGGAGGGCGGCGTTCTGAATGTTCTGACACAGGCGCAGATTGAACGTATTCATGAGGCCGCCCTGACCGCGCTTGAAACCATTGGGCTGGCGGATGCCCCGCAAAGTGGCATCGACTACCTTGTGGGCGCCGGCTGTACCCTTGGCGATGACGGACGCATCCGATTTCCGCGCGCGCTGGTCGAAGACACAATCGCCAAAGCGAACCGCTCGGTCACACTCTACAGTCGCGACGGGAAAACCGATCTCGAGCTGACCGGCACCAAGGTTCATTACGGTACTGCGGGTGCTGCCGTATCTATGGTCGACGTGCACGGGCGCGAATACCGCGATTCCACTGTGCAAGACCTGCATGATGCTTCGCGTATCTGCCAACAACTTGATAACATTCACTTTGTTCAACGACCAATGGTTTGCCGCGACATCGCGGACAATCTGGAAATGGACCTGAACACAATCTACGCCAGCTGTTCCGGCACTTTCAAACACATCGGAACCTCGTTCACTGAACCCAGCCATGTCGCGCCCGCGATGGAAATGATCTACATGATCGCGGGCGGTGAAGATAAATACCGCGAGCGGCCTTTTATATCGAATTCGAACTGCTTCGTGGTTCCGCCAATGAAATTCGCAACGGAAAGCTGCGAAGTGATGGAAGAATGTATCAAGGCCGGAATGCCTGTCCTGCTGCTCTCGGCTGGGATGGCCGGTGCCACAGCGCCATCGACCATAGCCGGAGCAATCACGCAGGCAACCGCCGAATGCCTTGCCGGTTTAGTTTACGTAAACGCCGTAAGCCCAGGAGCACCCGCCGTTTTTGGCACTTGGCCTTTTGGCCTGGACCTTCGGACAGGCGCGATGTCCATCGGCTCGGGTGAACAGGCCCTGCTGACGGCTGGGTGCGCGCAAATGCACCGGTTCTATAACCTGCCCGGCGGTGCAGCTGCGGGGGCATCGGATTCGAAGCTTCCCGACATGCAGGCCGGGTGGGAACAGATGTGTTCCAACGTGATGGCAGGTCTGTCCGGTCTGAATATGGTGTACGAAGCAGCCGGCATGCACGCCTCATTGTTGGGCTTCTGTTTTGAAAGCCTGATCCTCAGCGATGACCTGATCGGTCAGGCCCAACGCTGTGTACGCGGGATCGAGGTGACAGATGATACTCTCGCTCTGGACCAGATGGCCGAGGTCTGCATGGGTGGTCCCGGTCACTATCTGGGAACGGAAGCTACGCTTAGCCGGATGCAAGCTGACTATGTTTATCCGGTTTTCGGCGACCGGTCTTCGCCAAAAGAATGGGTCGAGCTGGGCAAACCGGATCTGATCGATAAAGCCGTAGCCCGAAAAGAAGAGATTCTATCCACGCCATCCGAGGCCAAATTCGATCCCATGCTGGACATGGAATTGCGCGAAAAGTTCAAGATCCACCTGCCCGCATAGCAGGAAAACAGGCGGCCCGGGGATGATCGGGCCGCCCATACGTTTATCCGTCACTTGGCGGAAGCAATCCGGCTTCCTGTGCAACGGCTACTTCATCTGCGTCCAACGCGCCGTCACCGTTTGCATCCATGGCCGAGAAGGTGTCAGCATCCACGCTGGGTGCAACCACCTGCACTTCCTCAATCGTCAGAACGCCATCACCATTGGCGTCTGCCGTCGATTGCGCCGATACGAGCCCCGGCAAGGTCAAAGCAGCGATGGAAATCCCAATCAAATACTGCGGTTTCATTTTGGTGCCTCCTGATAGGTTGATTATCTTTCGTCCGGACAGGCCCCAGAAACACCGAGACACCCCAATGCGTCACCCGTATTGCGCGAAAACCAGAGATTCGCGCCAATCCTTGCGTGTTTGGCCGAGTCGGGCGCGCAACGCGCCGCCGGGCAAAACTTCGCCGGACCCGTTTCGGCAGGTCTCGCCCGACGGATCCCAACAAATCCGGCAAAACCGCGCCTATGCGACCCGTGCGATGCAAAAAAGAAAGGGGGCCGAAGCCCCCTGTCAGTTTCGCCTTCCAGGCTCATGTCGTTGACCGCCCGGTGTTTTTTTGCCTGCGGCCTGGACTGCGCATGGGGCGAGCGCACCCGCCCCGTGAAAGAGTGGGAGGGAGCAAATATTCCGCCCCACCCTGTTCCCGGCCAACACGGGCATGTCGGCCGAGTGGAAAAAGGCAAACTTGGTAAGTCTCGGTGCCTTTCTCCGTATTCGTCGGGGTCGGTAACCAAGGGCAGCGTCCGACCCCTACGCCCCGGGGTGCCGGGGCGTTAAACTCAGAACTGTTTCATGGCAATTCGGATTGTTTTTTCCGAAACACCAAAGTGCTTCGACAGTTTCTTTAGATCTTTTCCATACAAACCCATAGCCGCCATCAATGCGCCATCACCGAAGAGCAAAACAGCAGCAAATTCGTTCGCTTCAACCTCTTGGTATGTATCTACATAAAACGCGTATCCGGAACGGTCCAAATACAATGGATCCGCAAGGGGATCGTGATGATTGGCGTGAAGAAAGAAGTGGCCCATCTCATGGAGCACCGACCAGCGTTGGCTTTCTACGGAGTGTCCTTCGTTCACTTCAATGCAATATCCGTTGTCTGAAAACGGGTCCTGCACCAGACGCCCAGCCATTCCAGCCGGCAGTTTTCTTCGCTCCACTGCAAACCCAAGTTTCTCCGCAAGTTCTTTAACCGACTTCGCCTTGCCATTCACCTTGGGTGCCAAATTGAATTTTCGAAGCGCGTCCCTCACGTCTCCATTTGCAGGTAGTCGCTCAAAAAGCTCTCGCAGAGTCCTCATCTTGTTGACCTCCAACTCCTCAGCTACACCCGCTTGTCGCGCCGCAGGTGTTGCACTTCATGCAAGTGCCGTTGCGGACCAGCGTGTAGTTTCCGCATTCACCGCACGGGTCGCCCTCATAGCCCTGCATCTTTGCTTTGGTGCGGGCGTCCATGCCGGTTGCCACTGCGGTTTCTGCCACAGGGGCTTCGAATGCAGCTGCTGTTTCAGCCATCCCGTTCAGCTCAGCCTGACCTGCATTGAACACAGCCAGGTCCTGAGGCAGACGCTTGCGCAGATAGCCGGTCGAGCTGATTTGTTTCAGCACTTCCAATGACTTGGACGCAGCACTTTCACTGATCTCAGAGATGTTGGACACACCTTCTTCTTCGCCTCGACCCAGATCGTCAAAGGTCGCGCCTTCGGGTTTCACATGCGCCAGATCGGTGCGGTCCAGGTAGGACACGGCCAATTCGCGGAAGATGTAATCCAGGATCGACGTTGCGTTCTTGATCGAATCGTTGCCCTGCACCATCCCTGCCGGTTCGAACTTGGTGAAGGTGAAGGCATCGACAAACTCTTCCAGCGGCACGCCGTATTGCAGACCGACCGACACGGCAATGGCGAAGTTATTCATCATCGCACGGAAGCCAGCGCCTTCCTTGTGCATGTCGATGAAGATCTCACCCAACTTGCCGTCTTCGAACTCACCGGTGCGCAAGTAAACCTTATGGCCGCCCACGATCGCCTTTTGGGTATAGCCCTTGCGGCGATGCGGCAGCTTCTCGCGGTGGCTGCGGATCATTTCCTTGACCACGACCTTCTCGATCACTTTCTCGGCCAGAACGACAGCTT
The DNA here is from genome assembly GCF_056537285.1 of Ruegeria sp. CF8. Lineage (NCBI taxonomy): Bacteria > Pseudomonadati > Pseudomonadota > Alphaproteobacteria > Rhodobacterales > Roseobacteraceae > Ruegeria > Ruegeria sp. CF8. Next base: position 89,406 of record NZ_JBQFRG010000003.1, read on the forward strand.
TTTCCTGCGTCGAACCGCTTTCCAGCACTTCAGCCGCCTCGTCGTCATCCTCGACCAGCGCCGCGGCGAGAGGCTGCGACAGTTTCGAGCCGTCACGATAGAGTGCGTTGGCTTTCACACCCAGAGACCAGCTGAGCTCGTATGCCTTCTGGCAATCCTCAATGGTTGCATCATTCGGCATGTTGATCGTCTTCGAGATCGCGCCCGAGATGAAGCTTTGCGCCGCCGCCATCATCGTGATGTGACTATCAACCCCAAGGAAACGCTTGCCTTTCTTGCCGCAGGGGTTGGCGCAGTCGAAGATCGAATAGTGCTCTTCCTTCAGATGCGGCGCGCCCTCCAGTGTCATCGTCCCGCAGACGTGGTCGTTCGCTGCGTCGATATCCGCGCGGGTAAAGCCCAGATGGCGCAGCAGATCAAAAGTCGGGTCATTCAGCTTGGTCGCAGGGATGCCCAGAACGCCGGTGCAGAAATCCTCGCCCAGTGTCCACTGGTTGAAAACGAACCGGATATCAAAGGCGCTTTCCAGTGCAGCATCCACTTTCGCTAGTTCATTGGGGCCAAAGCCGTGACCGGTCAGCGAGGTGTGATTGATCCCCGGCGCGTTGCCGATGGTGCCGTGACCAACCGCGTAGCTGACGATTTCTTCGATCTGAGACGAGGAATAGCCCAGCTTCTCCAGCGCCGACGGCACCGAGCGGTTGATAATCTTGAAGTACCCGCCACCAGCAAGCTTCTTGAACTTGACCAGAGCAAAGTCCGGCTCGATCCCGGTGGTGTCACAGTCCATCACCAGACCGATGGTGCCGGTTGGTGCGATCACAGTGGCCTGCGCGTTGCGATAGCCGTTCTTTTCACCCAGGCTCAACGCCTCGTCCCAAGCGGACATGGCCAGATCGATCAGACGCTTGTCCGGGCAGTTGCCGTGGTCCAGAGGCACCGGTTTCACGGCCAGTTTCTCATACCCGTCGGTCACACCCTGCGACGCGCGGCGGTGGTTGCGGATAACGCGCAGCATGTGATCAGCGTTGCGCTCGTAACCTTTGAAGGCGCCCAGTTCTCCGGCGATCTCAGCCGAAGTCGCATAGGCCACGCCGGTCATAATCGCGGTCAGCGCGCCACAGATGGCCCGGCCCTCATCCGAGTCATAGCTGTAGCCCATGTTCATCAGCAGACCGCCGATATTGGCATAACCCAGACCCAAAGTGCGGAAGTCATAGGACAGTTGCGCGATTTCCTTCGACGGGAACTGCGCCATGGTCACTGAGATTTCCAGCGTCAGAGTCCACAGGCGCGAGGCATGCATATAGTCTGCCGCCTGAAACTCACCGTCTTTCAAGAAGGTCAGCAGGTTCATCGACGCCAGGTTGCACGCGGTGTCGTCGAGGAACATGTATTCCGAGCACGGGTTCGAGCCGCGAATCTCACCATCATTGGGGCATGTGTGCCACTCGTTGACGGTATCGTGAAACTGGATACCCGGATCAGCACAAGCCCATGCGGCGTGGCCAACTTTTTCCCACAGATCGCGCGCCTTGACAGTGCGGGCCACCTTGCCATCGGTGCGGTTGATCAGTTCCCAATCGGCGTCTTTCTCAACGGCGGTCAGGAATGCATTCGTCACGCGGATTGAATTGTTCGAGTTCTGACCCGAGACCGAGCTGTAGGCTTCCGAATCCCAGTCCGTATCATAGGTGGGGAATTCGATGCTGTCGTGACCCTGCTTGGCGTAATCCAAAACACGTTTGATGTAAGTCTCGGGAATCGCGACCTTTTTCGCTTCGCGAACCGCCTTTTTTAGCGCATCGTTCGCGTTTGGATCATAAGCGTCATCGGCGGTGCCGTCCCACGACCGGATCGCTTCGAAAATGCCGTTCAGCATCTTTTCGTGCATTTTCGATCCGGCAACGATCGAGGCCACTTTCTGCTCTTCGATCACCTTCCATTCGATGAACTGTTCGATATCCGGGTGATCCGCATCGACGATCACCATCTTCGCTGCTCGACGGGTTGTCCCGCCTGATTTGATCGCGCCAGCCGCGCGGTCGCCAATCTTGAGAAAGCCCATCAAGCCCGAGGACTTGCCACCACCGGACAGCGCTTCGCCTTCGGCACGCAGGTGGCTGAAATTGGTCCCGGTACCTGAGCCGTATTTGAACAGGCGCGCCTCGCGCACCCACAGATCCATGATGCCGCCTTCGTTCACCAGATCATCATCGACAGACTGAATGAAGCACGCGTGCGGCTGCGGATGCTCGTACGCAGATTTCGATTTGGTCAGCTTGCCGGTCTTGTAATCGACATAGTGGTGACCCTGCGCCGGACCGTCGATTCCATAGGCCCAGTGCAGCCCTGTGTTGAACCACTGCGGAGAGTTCGGCGCGGCGCGCTGAGTCGCCAGCATGTAACGCATCTCATCAAAATAGGCGCGCGCATCTTCTTCATCCGAGAAGTACCCACCTTTCCAGCCCCAATAGGCCCACGCGCCCGCCAGACGGTCAAAGACTTGCTTGGATGACGTTTCCCCATCGAACTCAGCGCCTTCTGCGGGGACAGAGCGCCACAGGAACTCAGGGACACCCTTTTCCTTGACCTTCTTCAGTTTGCTTGGGACACCGGCTTTGCGAAAATACTTCTGTGCGATCACATCGCTTGCCACCTGCGACCAGCTTGCAGGTACTTCGATATCGTCAAGACGGAAGACAATCGTGCCGTCGGGATTGCGGATTTCAGACGTCGCGGAAACAAAATCCAGGTCCGAGTAGGCATCCTGATCTGGTTTGGTGAATTTTCTTTCAATCTTCATGTCCGCAGCCCTGGTTAAATTCCGCCCAATGTTCAGTTCCGGCACCAAATCTTGTGTTGCAGGGTGCCGCCCGCAACGCCCAGAGAACTCAGGACAAAGGTATCCTTCACTGTCAAAGACAGCGGAAAACCGCAAAAACGGCGCACTTTAATTAGATGTGCTTTCCGACCCTCGCCTGCTGCCCCTTCCGGCTTAAACACCAGATATTGTGGCAATCCCTTCGGCTCATACAATCTGGCGTATGTTGCCATAGAAGGTCAACGCCCTTTTTCAGCCTTTTTTGAAATCTTTTTTGTTGACCTGCCGCCCTTTGAACATGGGCAACCAACAATGTCCGATTCCCCCACAGGATCATCCACGGCAAATTTCCGCTGATGGTTTGGAATCTCAAATCGATTTCCCGTTTTTACCAGCATAGTTATCTGCGTTTGATCAACCGATGCGACACCGACTAGGCTGATTGGGAATCATCTGCATCTGTTCTGAGGCGTTCGAGTTTGATCGCGGCCCGTTCGTTTAAATGTGAAAAGGTACAAAGCTATGAAGCTGCTCACCTTTATCCCGATATTGGCCTGTATCGTGGCCTGCGCACCACAAGATGTGCCCGATGCGTCACGCAGCGCGCAGTTCGAAACCTATCCGCAAAGACTGTTTGATAGTTTTGAAACCAGTTGCTCCGGCCCGGGAGAATCTTTTGAAAAAACCGGCGGCCAGACATTTGAATGTCGCGAAATCCTGCCCCCAGAGGCATCCGCCTTTCTGATTCTGAACTATGACGGAAATCCACAAGACCTGCCGCAAAGCGTGATGCGCCTGACATCAAGCAAGAACACCAGCGGATACCGGGTAGATGCGAACGTGTTCTTCAAAGTCCCGCAGAAAACCGGATCCGTGGTCGAAGTGCCATTGGACAGCGCCGAGCTGGATCAGTCGATCAGCCGGCTTTTCCAAGCAATGGGCGGTTCGCCCTCATAAACTGATGGAAGTGGTCGGGGCGGCAGGATTCGAACCTACGACCCCCTGTACCCAAAACAGGTGCGCTACCAGACTGCGCCACGCCCCGGACCGTGCGCCTTCCTAACGATGCCAATCTGATTTGAAAAGCCCTAACAGGGCCAAATTGCAGGACCTGACGAAAAAATTTCGTGCCGCATCTGTGTGCCCGGCGTAATCGAATAGCGCGCCGACAATCCGGCATTGATTTCAAGCACTGCAAAAACGGAATCTCCGCCTTCGATCGGGGTCAGATCGCCGGGAATCGCCCCCTCATGCACGCGCGTCACCAAACCGGTGCGATCCAGAAAAATCATGTCCAGCGGAATCAAGGTGTTCTTCATCCAGAACGCGACGCGTTGAGGTGGGTCAAACACAAACAACATGCCGGATCGATTCGGGAGCGTTTCGCGAAACATCAACCCTTGGGAGCGTTCCTGAGGTGTTATGGCAAGTTCAACATCAAATCGCACCGTAGACTTGTCATTTCGCAAAGTGACACGGTCAGCGCTGCACGCAGCAAACGCCCCACCTGTCCAAAGCATAAGGAACAGGGGCAGAAGCGTCAGAATCCGTTTCATGAAAAAGTCAGCCGTCCAGTGCGGCTTCCCAGGCCAGCACCTGAGCCGCCATCCGGCCCCGTTTTCCGTCGATCACACGCATGGCCAGCGCTTCGCCCGGTTGCAGATCAGCAAGACCGGATCGGCGCAGCACTTCGATATGAAGAAAAACATCTTCGCCACGGCCAAAGACGTTGGCAAAACCAAAACCCTTGCCCTTGTCGAACCACTTCACACGTGCGGCTTCCAACGGTGCCTCGGCGATCGTCACAGGATCTAACTCGGCGAAATCGGCCAGCATCATCGAGTCGGTCCGCGCCGGAGGATCAATCGCGACCACTTCGACCGCCTGAACGCCCCGATCCGTGCGGTGCGTCATGATTTCGATCCCTGCGCCATCTGCGACAGAGCTCTGCCCAAAGTTACGCAAGACGTTCACGTGCAACAGGATATCCGGGCCGCCATCGTCAGACACAACAAATCCGTACCCCTTAGCAGGGTCGAACCATTTCACGTGTCCACGAACGCGGTACATGTTGTTCAGATCTTCTGGCACGGTATTCCCATCGCGAGTTTTAGCCGTTCGTTAAGGGTTTGTTGTTTATGGGAATGGCAGACAAATTCAAGCTGAAAAAATCGTTTATTTTCTGCCTGTTGCATTTCACGACACGTGAACGTCATGGATTCAACCTTTCCACATGCCATGTCATTCCCGGCTCATTGCGTTTCCATCTGAACCTATCATGTAGGCGGAACGCCCCATCGGCCCAAAATTCAATTTCAGTTGGCGTCAATCTATAACCGCCCCAAAACGGTGGACGCGGCGGATTCGGCCCCAGCTTAGCAGTCACCTTGGCCACCTCAGCCATCAAGGCTGCACGGCTTGAAAGGGGTTGAGATTGCTTCGACGCCCAGGCCCCCAAACGGCTCTTCAGCGACCTCGATGCGTAATATTCGTCCGCCTGAGGTCCGTTTTCGCGGGTGATTGTACCACGAACACGCAACTGTCGCCTCAAAGATTTCCAATGCATGACAAACGCGGCTTTTCCGACTGCATCCAGTTCGGCCGCTTTTGCACTTTCGTAGTTCGTATAGAACACAAACGAATCTGCTTCGATCTCCTTCAGCAGCACCATGCGCGCGTTCGGCATTCCATCTGAGTCGACGGTTGCCAGCGCAATCGCATTTGGATCATTCAATTCTGTCTTTTCAGCCTCGCTTAACCACCGACCCGCGATTTCAAACGGATCGGAGCCAGCAAAGATGCCATCACGCTCGGTCATTTCCATCCCCTGGAAAGTGTTAACGACGAACCTAAGGCGAGAACCCGCTGCGGGCAAGAGCGCACGGCCTTGATGCAGCGCTACCAATGGCATAAACCAACTCAACACATCGCGAAGACAGGCGGAGAACCACACATGTCAAATCAGTTGATGGCCGGCAAACGCGGCCTCATCATGGGACTGGCCAATGACAAATCAATCGCATGGGGAATCGCCCGCGCCTTGTCCAACGCCGGGGCCGAGCTTGCCTTTAGCTACCAGGGCGATGCTTTGAAAAAGCGGGTTGACCCGCTTGCAGCACAATTGGGAAGCGAAATTGTCCTGCCTTGTGACGTGAGCGACGAGGCATCCATAGATGCGCTGTTCACTGCGCTGGAAGAAAAATGGGGTAAACTGGACTTCATCGTTCATGCCATCGGCTTTTCCGACAAGAACGAACTGCGCGGCCGCTATGTCGATACCAGCCGGGCGAATTTCAAACTGACAATGGATGTGTCGGTTTATTCGTTCACCGCTGTTATGCAGCGCGCCGAAAAGATGATGGGCGAAGGCGGCAGTGCTATCACCCTAACCTATTACGGCGCTGAACAAGTCATGCCCCACTATAATGTAATGGGCGTGGCCAAAGCCGCGCTTGAGGCGTCGGTCAAATATCTGGCCGAGGATCTGGGCAAGGACGGCATCCGCGTCAACTCGATCTCTGCCGGTCCAATCAAGACTCTGGCTGCCAGCGGCATCGGCGATTTCCGCTATATCATGAAGTGGAACGAATATAACTCGCCCCTGCGCCGCAACGTGACCATCGACGACGTTGGCAAATCTGCGCTTTACCTCCTGTCGGATTTGTCCAGCGGCGTGACTGGTGAAAACATGCATGTGGACGCGGGCTATCATATCGTCGGCATGAAAGCGGTTGACGCACCCGACGTGGAAAAGGGCTAAGATCATGAGCGCCAAAGACCGCCTGCCCCACGAAAAAGGCTTTCACATCAGTTGGGATCAAATCCATCGCGATTCGCGCGCGTTGGCCTGGCGTCTTGATGGACAAGGTCCAGACGATGGTGCCTGGCGCGCCGTTGTAGCCATTACGCGCGGCGGCATGGCCCCTGCGATGATTGTGAGCCGAGAGCTGGACATCCGCACGGTCGACACGATCAGCGTGCGGTCGTACCACCATCAGGAACAAGGCGAAGCCGAAGTTCTGAAAGCCCCCGACGCAGATCTGATGGGCGATGGCACCGGCGTTCTGATCATCGATGACCTGGTAGACAGCGGCAAAACGCTGGAGTTGGTCCGCAAAATGTACCCCAATGCACATTTTGCGACCGTCTATGCCAAACCCAAGGGCCGTCCGATGGTGGACACCTTTATCACCGAGGTCAGCCAGGACACGTGGATCTTCTTTCCGTGGGATATGGCACTTCAATATGTCGAGCCATATCGCGGCACCGACTGATCCCTTCTTCTGTTAAAAAAAATACCTCGGAGCGCGAGGCAGAGCCTCGCATAGAAACCGGTACGCCATGACCCAGACCCGCACCAGCGCCACTTTCCCTCCTCCGGTGATGGAGGCGCGACGTTGGATTGAAGGTGTCACCTTCCCAGTTGACCGCCCACTGATCAATGTCAGTCAGGCGGCACCTGTCGACCCACCTCCGCTTGCTTTGCGTCAGGCCATGGCCGATTTTGCCGTGCAGGAAGACAGCGCGCATTTATATGGGCCGGTCTTGGGGAACGACGACCTGCGCGCCGAATTGGCGGCTCAGATCAGCGGGCACTACGCAGCACAGGTTGATCCGGCTCAGACCGCGATCACTTCGGGCTGCAATCAGGCCTTTTCTGCGGTGATCTCGGCGATCACCGATGAGGCAGATGAGGTGATTCTACCAACGCCGTGGTATTTCAATCATAAAATGTGGTTGGACATGGCTGGGGTAAAGGCTGTGGACCTCCCAACCAGTGATGACCTGCTGCCGGACCCAGAACAGGCGCGCGCACTGCTCACCGAAAAAACGCGCGCTATCGCTCTGGTCACGCCTAACAATCCCGGCGGTGTTGAATACCCGGCCGATCTGGTCCGAGCTTTCTATGAACTGGCGCGTGACACCGGATTACGCCTGATCGTCGACGAGACGTATCGCGATTTTGATAGCCGCAGCGGTCCACCACACGACTTGTTCCAGCAGCCAGCGTGGGACAAGACCTTGGTGCATCTCTATTCCTTTTCTAAAGCCTACCGCCTAACAGGCCATCGGGTTGGAGCCATTGCCACAAGCCGCACCCTTTTGGCAGAAGTCGAGAAATTCCTCGACACCGTTGCCATTTGCCCTGGTCAGATTGGCCAGTTCGCGGCCCTTTGGGGGATGCAGAACCTGTCACAGTGGCTGGCAGGTGAACGGGACGAGATTCTGGACCGCAGGGCCGCAATCAAGGACGGAATGCCAGCACTTGAAGCGCAAGGATGGCGTCTTTTGGGGCTTGGCGCCTATTTTGCTTATCTGGAACATCCATTCGATATTGCTTCGGATGAACTGGCCCGCCGTCTGGTGGCAGAGGCAGGCGTGCTGCTGTTGCCGGGTACGATGTTCATGCCCGATCATGACCCTGCCGGAAAACGGCAAGTGCGCGTGGCTTTTGCCAATCTCGACCGTGCGGGATTGGGTCAATTGTTCGACCGGTTACAGGGCCTGTCCTTCTAAGCTTGCCCCTCGGCTGTGTGCGTCGTATTCAGGGCCGCAACCGACAGGGCAGAACGCTGCCGCAATAACAAGAGGGCATCATGGCCGCAGGCGCTAAAAGTCTTTCGAAAACCTTTGTCTGGATTCTGATGGGCCTGCTGATGCTGGGCCTTGCAGGCTTCGGTGCCACCAACCTCAGCGGAACGGTTCGAACAGTCGCACAAGTGGGCGATGAAAGCGTCTCGGTCGATGAGTATGTGCGCGAATTGCAGCGCGAAATCCGCGCTGTCGAAGCGCAGTCCGGCCAACCGCTGCAAATGTCGCAGGCGCGAGATCTGGGCCTGGATCAAAACGCGCTTGCCCGCCTGACCGCGTTGGCGGCTCTGGACAACGAAGTCGGGCAACTTGGAATTTCCATTGGCGACGAAATCCTGCAACAAGAGATCGTAGCGATCCCGGCGTTTCAAGGCGTCGACGGCAGTTTCGACCGGGAAGCCTATCGCTTTCAGCTTGAACAGATCGGCATGACCGATTCTGAGTTTGAAACGGATCTGCGCAAGGAATCTGCACGCACAATCGTGCAAGGCGCGATCATGGGCGGGGTCGAGATGCCAGCGACCCTGACAGACACGATGACGAATTACATTGGCGCGCGACGCAGCTTTACTGTGGCCACCGTCGGGACCGAGGCATTGGAGACCCCAATTGCCGAACCAACCGACGCGCAGATCCAGACTTATTATGATGAGAATGGCGACCAGTTCACCCTGCCCCGCACTAAACAACTGACATACGCGATCCTGTCCCCTGCGATGCTGATCGATAGCGTTGAGGTGGATCAAGACGCCCTGCGGAAACTCTATGAAGACCGTTCAGACGAGTACAATCAACCGGAACGCCGTCTGGTCGAGCGTTTGAACTTCCCGGATGAGCAAGCCGCAAGTGACGCAAAAGCGCAACTTGAGGTTGGCGGTACTACGTTCGAGCAACTGGTTCGTGAACGCGATCTTGAGCTCAGCGACATCGATCTCGGCGACGTGACCCGCGACGATCTGGGCGAGGCTGCGGACGCTGTATTCGCAGCCGATCTTGATACTGTTGTCGGCCCCCTGCCTTCGGTTTTTGGCCCGGCCTTGTTTCGGATTAACGGCTCTCTGGCAGCCAACAATGTGCCTTTCGAAGAAGCCGAACCGGCCTTGCGCGAAGAGCTTGCAGCCGAGCGCGCCCGCCGCCTGATCGAGGCGCAGTCAGAAGATATCAACGACATGCTGGCTGGCGGAGCCACGCTGGAAGAACTGGCGGATGAGACCGAAATGGAGCTGGGTCAGATCGACTGGACCCGCGAGAGTTCGGACGAAATCGCCGCCTATGACGGGTTCCGCGTCGCCGCCGAAGCGGTGCAGGAAGGTGACTTCCCCGAAATCGCATTCCTCGAAGATGGGTCGATCTTTGCCTTGCGCCTGAATGAGGTTCTGCCGCGCCGCCCCGAGCCGCTGGACAGCGCACGTGATCGCGTGGCCGCCGCATGGCTTCAGGCCGAAACCAACAAGGCTTTGGAAGACAGGGCGAATGCAGTTCTTTCACAGCTGGCGACAGATGGCGATTTTACAGCTACAGGCTTGCCCTTCCGCGTAGAAAATGCCCTGACTCGCACGGCGTTTCTGGATGACGTTCCCGCAGATTTCATGAACGAGGTGTTCCAGATGGAACCCGGCGAACTGCGTGTCATCGGTGGAAACGGCGCAGCACTGCTGGTGCGCTTGGATGAAGTTCTTCCGCCTGCAGACACAGACGAACTTCGCCAACTGCGTGAAGCCCTGTCCGCGCAGATGAATCAGGCCCTGTCACAGAATATTTTCAACGCCTATGTGCGCGATGCACAGACACGCGCGCGTCCGGTCGTAGACCAACAGGCGCTGAATGCCGTGCAATCGAGCTTTTAAACGAGACCGATATGGCCCTGACACCCGAATTCGACACCTTCGCGCGCGCTTATGAAGCGGGCGAAAATCAGGTGGTTTACACACGGCTTGCCGCTGATCTGGACACCCCTGTGTCGCTGATGCTCAAGCTGACGGGCGCACAAAAAGATGCGTTCATGCTGGAATCCGTGACGGGCGGCGAAGTTCGTGGTCGTTACTCGATCATCGGTATGAAACCCGACCTGATCTGGCGGTGTCGCGGTGAAACGTCCGAACTCAACCGCTCTGCACGGTTCGATTCCGAGGCCTTCTCGGCCCAGGACGGCAACCCCATGGACAACCTGCGCGCTTTGCTGGCCGAAAGCCGCATCGACTTGCCGGACGATCTGCCTCAGGCAGCAGCGGGGCTGTTCGGGTACTTGGGCTATGACATGGTGCGGCTGGTGGAATACCTGCCGGACGTGAATCCTGACCCTCTGGACCTGCCCGATGCGATCATGTTGCGTCCTTCCGTTATCGCTGTGCTGGATGGTGTCAAAGGCGAAGTGACCGTTGTGTCACCGGCCTGGGCCAGTGAGGGTCAGTCCGCCAAAGCGGCCTATGCGCAAGCTGCTGAACGCGTTATGGATGCGGTCCGCGATCTGGAACGTGCCATGCCTGCCGAAACGCGGGATCTGGGCGATGCACGTGAAATCGCACCGCCAGTGTCGAACTTTACCAAGTCCGGCTATATGGAGGCGGTTGAAAAGGCCAAGGAATACATTCGCGCTGGCGATATTTTCCAGGTTGTCCCCGCACAGCGTTGGGCGCAGGATTTCCCGCTGCCGCCCTTTGCCCTTTATCGATCGTTGCGGCGCACCAACCCGTCGCCTTTCATGTTCTATTTCAACTTCGGCAGCTTTCAGGTCGTGGGTGCAAGCCCTGAAATTCTGGTGCGTGTGTTCGGCAATGAAGTCACCATTCGCCCCATTGCTGGCACCCGCCCCCGTGGCGCGACGCCGGAAGAAGACAAGGCAAACGAACTTGACCTACTGGCCGACAAGAAAGAGCTGGCCGAGCACCTGATGCTTCTGGATCTGGGCCGCAACGATACGGGACGCGTTTCCAAGATCGGAACTGTGCGCCCGACCGAAGAGTTCATCATCGAACGCTACAGCCACGTCATGCATATTGTATCTAACGTGGTGGGTGAACTGGCCGAAGACAAAGACGCGCTGGATGCGTTTTTTGCCGGAATGCCTGCGGGCACCGTCTCGGGCGCGCCCAAAGTGCGCGCGATGGAGATCATCGACGAGTTGGAGCCGGAAAAACGCGGCGTCTATGGCGGCGGCGTAGGCTATTTCAGCGCGGGGGGCGACATGGATATGTGTATCGCGCTGCGCACTGCCATCGTGAAAGATCAAAAGCTGTATATTCAAGCCGGTGGCGGTGTTGTTTACGACAGCGACCCCGAGGCCGAGTTCATGGAAACCGTTCATAAATCCAATGCAATCCGGCGCGCTGCGGCAGATGCTGCACGTTTCACCGGAAGCGGAAACAGCTAAACGAAAAAGGGCGGCAGATTATAAGATCGCCGCCCTTTTTTAACACTCGTTTTCGCAGATTACTGAACCTGTCTCATCATGACCGCCGAAATCGGAGCCATGGCAACGCGGCTACCCCGGTCTTCCAAGCCCCAAAGCAGCAGGGCTGAAATCGTTTCCGGGCGTACCCGACCCAGCATGACCACAGCACCTTCCTGCCCGGCGCGGAACGCAGCCTGATCCAGGAAACGCCGCATGACTTTAGGGTCCTGACGTGCACCGTCGATGTCGCGGAACACAACACCCGACGGCGTGCCATTGCGGGCTGCCAGCTTCTGCACAGTGTTCAACCCATTGTCCTGCGTGATCAGGCCACGACCTGTTCCGGCAGCAATTTCAGCAACCTGATCGGCCAGTTTCCGATTGCCATGAATGCCGCTGTCCACCCCTTCCAGAATGCCAACGGTTTCGGGCAGAGTGTCAAGCCAGACGGACAGCGAAACCTCAGCGTCTTGCGCAGTTGCAGCTTCGGGCAAATCAGCCAGAGCCATGACTTCGAACCCGGCCGCGCGGTGCCGCGCCATCTTTTCTGCAGCATCTGGATCAGACGGGTTCACGGCAAAACTGATCGGATAGGGAAAATCCTGAAGCGCCTCAGCCCCAAATGCGCCCTCGTCATCGATCAGGATGATGGACATCAGCGGTTTGGCTTCAGGGTTTTCGAATTTGGCCGCATAGCGTTCGATCGGCTTGCCCGCCGGTTTTGGCTCTTCCGCCGAGGCTTCATCGGCCACAGGTTCATCATCGCGTTCGGTTAGTGGAATGATACGTTTACCGATCGTTGAACTTGCGCTTGCTTCCTGGTCACCGCCAATCTGCGGCAGCGCAGCGATACGCGGCAGCTTGCGCGGCAGAACGTCCTCATCCCCTTCCACGGCGATTGGGCTGCTTTCAAACGGGTTTTCCTCGTCTGTGTCCTCAGTTTGCGGCAACGGATCTTCTTCCGGCTGAAGAAGAGCAACCTCGGTCGTCTCGGGTTCTACAGGAGGGGTCGGCGTATCGTCGATCACGGCTGGCCCCGCCTCGTCCTGCGGAGCCGAAGGCGCCAGGCTGGGTTCTGGCGGCGCTGCAGGCGCTTCGGTCACAACTGAAACTTCGGTCGCAACAGCGGCCTCGGGTTGGTCCACCGCCTCAGCTGCTGCGCCCACCTCTGGTTGCGTGTCCGAGGATGATTCAAGCCCGGACAAGTCAGCCAGATCCTCGGTTGAGTCATCGGCGGCTTCCAGCCCATGCGGAGCCAACTCCACGACATCGGCATCAGATACGGCTTCGGCTACCTCAGTCGGTGCTTCGGGTGTTTCAGAAATCACCGGAGCCGGCGCTTCGGTTACAACAACCGGCGTATTGACCATCGGTGTCTTGAGCGACACAAACACGCCCAAGATCAAAACAACGATCGCCCCGGCGACCATTCCTCCGAAAAATCCGCCCATTTTTCCTGCCTTTCGCCTCTTTTCTCTGCCTCGTCCAGCTCTGCGCCATCTGATGTGGCGCTCGGCCAATTGGACGCGTCAGAAACGGTATGTCCTCTTGACGCTGCCGCTCAAGCCTGAGCATGTATGTGCGGACATTATACCGTGGCCCGGGGCTGCATCGCCAGCCTGAAATGCCCAAGCGAAGATAAGTGCCCATATGCTGCTGCTGATCGACAACTACGACTCGTTTACCTACAACTTGGTACATTATTTAGGCGAACTTGGTGCCGAAATGGTCATTCGCCGAAATGACGCGCTGGATGTTCAGGAAGCGATGGCCATGAACCCCGCTGGTATCCTGCTGAGCCCCGGCCCCTGCGACCCGGATCAGGCTGGTATTTGCCTTGCGTTGACCGAAGCCGCCGCAGAAACCAAAACACCTTTGCTAGGGGTTTGCCTTGGACACCAGACCATCGGTCAGGTTTTTGGCGGTAAGGTCATCCGATGCCACGAGATTGTTCATGGTAAAATGGGAACAATGAATCACACAGGCAAGGGTCTGTTTGCCGGGCTGCCATCGCCTTTTGAAGCAACGCGGTACCATTCATTGATCGTGGAACGCGAAACCCTGCCCGATTGCCTTGAGGTTACGGCTGAATTGGAAGACGGCACCATCATGGGTTTGCAACACAAGGAACTGCCGATCCATGGCGTGCAATTCCATCCTGAATCCATCGCATCCGAGCATGGCCACGCCCTGCTCAAGAACTTCCTGCAAGAACTGAAAGTCCCCGCATGAGCGACGCGCTGAAACCGCTGATCGGAGCCGCGGCCGATCGCCCATTAACACGCGATGAAGCTGAAAAAGCCTTTGCCATTCTGTTTGACGGGGAAGCCACGCCCAGTCAGATCGGTGGTCTTTTGATGGCCATGCGCACACGCGGTGAAACAGTCGATGAATACGCCGCCGCTGCTGCTGTGATGCGTGCAAAGTGCAACGCCGTTAAAGCTCCGGACGGGGCGATGGACATTGTGGGCACGGGCGGCGACGGCAAAGGCACGCTGAACATTTCGACCGCGACAGCTTTTGTGGTTGCCGGTGCCGGTGTCACCGTTGCCAAACATGGCAACCGGAACCTCAGTTCGAAATCGGGTGCGGCGGACGCGTTGGGTCAGATGGGAATCAACGTCATGGTTGGCCCGCAAGTCGTTGAAGCAGCTCTGGAAAACGTTGGTATCGGCTTCATGATGGCTCCGATGCATCATCCAGCCATTGCCCATGTCATGCCATCGCGCCAGGAGTTGGGCACACGCACAATCTTTAACATTCTTGGCCCTCTGACGAACCCTGCTGGTGTCAAACGGCAATTGACCGGCGCGTTCAGTCGTGACCTGATCCGGCCAATGGCCGAAACTCTTGGCTTGCTTGGATCAGACCGCGCGTGGCTGGTGCATGGCTCGGACGGGACAGACGAACTCACGATCACCGGCATCAGCTGGGTCGCCGCTTTGGAAGATGACACGATCAAAGAGGTCGAGCTGCACCCCGAAGATGCGGGTCTGCCCGTGCATCCATTCGAAGACATCATCGGTGGCACGCCCGAAGAAAACGCAGTGGCCTTCCGCGCTCTGCTGGATGGTGCTCCGTCGGCTTATCGCGATGCGGTGCTGTTGAATTCGGCTGCCGCTTTGGTTGTCGCCGAAGCGGCAAGCGACCTGCGCGAAGGTGTCGCCATGGCCGCCGAGAGCATCGACAGTGGCAAAGCCAAAGAAAAAATCGCCGCTCTGGCACGCAAGACACAGGAAGCCGAATGACCGAGACCGTACTGGACAAAATCAAAGCCTACAAACTGGAAGAGGTCGCGGCCGACAAAGCGCAGAAGTCTTTGGAAACACTGGAAAGTGAAGCTCGGGCCGCATCGGAAACCCGTGGCTTTGCTGACGCTTTGCGATCCGCGTCGCGGCAAGGTTATGGCCTGATTGCCGAGGTTAAGAAAGCTAGCCCGTCCAAGGGTCTGATCCGCCCGGATTTCGACCCGCCTGTACTGGCCAAGGCGTACGAAGACGGGGGCGCAGCATGTTTGTCCGTGCTGACTGACACCCCTAGCTTTCAGGGCGCAAAGGAATACCTGACGCAGGCGCGCGAGGCGACATCCCTGCCCGCGTTGCGCAAGGATTTCATGTATGACCCCTATCAGGTGGTCGAAGCCCGAGCCCTTGGCGCAGATTGCATTTTGATCATCATGGCTTCCGTCAGCGACGATCAGGCGGCGGAACTGGAACAAACCGCTTTCGATTGGGGTATGGATGTTCTGATCGAAGTGCATGACGAAGCGGAGCTGGAGCGCGCGGCACAGCTGAAAAGCCCGTTGATCGGTATCAACAACCGCAATCTCAAGACCTTCGAGACCACTTTGGACACCACGCGACGCCTGTCCAAGCTGGTGCCCGCAGATCGCACCATCGTTTGTGAAAGTGGCTTGGGAACACCCGACGACCTAAGGGAGATCGCCCGCTACGGTGCCCGTTGCTTCCTGATCGGCGAAAGCCTGATGCGTCAGGACGATGTTGAGGCCGCCACGCGTCATATTCTGTCCAGCCCGCTAATTCCCGGAGTGATGTGATGCCGCTGACCCATTTTGACGCACAAGGTCAGGCACATATGGTTGATGTGTCGGACAAGGACGTGACCGACCGTGTCGCTGTCGCTGCCGGTCATATCAAGATGGCAGCAGAAACCTTTGAAATCATTTCAGAAGGCCGCGCAAAAAAAGGTGACGTGCTGGGCATCGCCCGTCTGGCGGGCATCATGGGTGCAAAGAAGACACCTGGTCTGATCCCGTTGTGTCACCCTCTTCCAGTCACCAAAGTGGCGGTTGAACTGACGCTTGATCCTGATCTGCCCGGCGTTCAGATCGAGGCCACGGTCAAGACCTCGGGACAGACCGGCGTTGAGATGGAAGCCCTGACCGCAGTCTCAACCGCGGCTTTGACAGTCTATGACATGACAAAGGCCGTCGATAAGGCGATGGAAATTGGCGGCATCCGTGTTCTTCTGAAAGATGGCGGTAAATCAGGGCGTTACGAGGCGAAATGATCACGGTCGAAGAGGCGCGCGCCCTGCTGTTCGATCTGGTGGGGGTTTTACCTCCGGAAGAGGTTCCTCTGGCACAGTCCGCCGGGCGTGTTCTCGCGCAGGATGTTGTGGCAGGGCGGAACCAACCGCCCTTCGCGGCATCGTCGATGGATGGATATGCGGTCAAGGCCGCCGAAGTTGAGCTGCACGCCATGTTCAAGGTGGTTGGCGAATCCGCGGCCGGCCATCGGTTTGACGGCCAGGTTGGTCCCGGTCAGGCGGTGCGCATTTTCACCGGTGCGCCAGTGCCCGAGGGCGCTGATTTTGTGGTCATTCAGGAAGACACCGACCGACGTGGCGACCTGATCACAATTACCGACGAACCCGGTCCTAAAACCAATATCCGCCCTGCTGGCGTTGATTTTGAAATCGGCACATCCATTTCAGCGCCGCGTTTGATCCGGCCCGAAGATGTGGCCCTGATGGCCGCAATGAACACCCCGCGCGTCACGGTTGCGCGCAAACCGGTGATTGCCCTGATCTCCACTGGCGACGAACTGGTGATGCCCGGGGAAAAGCCGGGCCCGGATCAGATCATCGCCTCGAACACATTCGGCTTGCAGGCTCTGCTTGAGGGATTGGGAGCAAAGGTGCGCGTTCTGCCTATTGCGCGCGACACCGTTTCCTCGCTTGAAACTGCATTTGGCCTGGCACATGGCGCCGATCTTATCGTCACAATCGGTGGCGCTTCGGTTGGTGATTATGACCTTGTCTCGAATGTCTCGCAGGGATTGGGCATGGAACGGTCATTCTACAAGATCCGAATGCGCCCCGGAAAACCACTGATGGCCGGACGTATCGGCGAAACGGCTATGGTTGGCTTACCCGGTAACCCAGTCAGCTCCATGGTGTGCGGTTATCTGTTTCTGGCACCAATGGTGCGCCGGATGCTGGGCCTGGACTACGTGGTGCCGCCTTTCCTTACCGCGCAACTTACGGAACCCTTGTTGGAAAACGGGCCGCGAGAGCATTACATGCGCGCGATTCTAAGCGATAAGGGCATTGCGGCCTGCGTCGATCAGGACAGTTCGCTTCTCAGCGTTCTGGCCCAAGCAAATGCGCTTTTGGTCCGACAACCGCACGATCCAGCCCGTGAAATCGGGGAAACGGTTCAGTACCTGCCGATCTGAGATGTTCTCAAATCCGTTGACACAAAACGTGAACATGCGTAGAACAAAAGAAAACGCATGAGCGACGAGGTGTGAGCGATGCTGACCAAGAAGCAATTGGATTTGCTGGAATTCATCCACAAACGCGTGCAGGCGGACGGTGTTCCGCCCAGTTTCGACGAAATGAAGGCCGCACTCGACCTGCGGTCGAAGTCCGGCATCCACAGATTGATCACCGCGCTGGAAGAACGCGGGTTTATCCGCCGCCTTGCCCATCGCGCGCGCGCTATTGAGATTGTGAAACTTCCCGAAAGCCTTGGTGGCGAACCCACAGCCGGGTTTACGCCGCGGGTTATCGAAGGTGACAAACCGGAAGGCCGCCGCCCTGCGAATGTTGAGCCGGTGTCAGTCGACGCGCTGGAACTGCCGGTCATGGGTCGGATTGCAGCCGGTGTTCCCATTGAGGCCATCAGCCATGTCTCACACCATGTTGCCGTCCCCGGCCCCATGGTTTCTGGCAAGGGCGAGCATTACGCATTGGAGGTTCGTGGGGATTCGATGATCGACGCGGGCATCAACGACGGTGACGTGGTGGTGATCCGGGAAACGTCGACCGCCGACAACGGTGACATCGTGGTTGCCTTGGTCGAGGATCAGGAAGCCACGTTGAAGCGTTATTTCCGCCGGGGCAATGCCATCGCGCTCGAAGCAGCCAACCCGGTCTACGAAACGCGTGTCCTGCCCGAGGAAAAGGTCAAGGTACAAGGCCGCCTTGTGGGCTTGATCCGGACTTACTGATCTCGTTTGAAATGAAGGTCCCCGGGTGCGTTCGGGGACCACAGCCTGTGCCCCGTTAGCTCGGCACTTGTTACCAGCTTTCCATCCTGAACTGACAGGCTTCCGGTTTTATACAAACGATCCGGGTCAAAGACCCCGCACGGCCCCTGCAAATCCAGAGCCACGGCAGAGACGATGATCTGGTTTGCCTTGCATTCGTCAAACCCGTTTGCAGCCCTTTTACCAGTCAGGTGGATAATCTCCTGATCTTTCAACAGGTAGCGCTGGATCGTGTCCGCCTCGGGCCACCTGAGCGCAGCCTGTGACTGATCGACACCATCCCCGTCATTCTCAAGCCAAACGGTTGCAACAAACCCGCTGCCTTTGCTTTTGCTAAGCGCGCGGCCTTGTTCGGTCATCACGCCCACCAACCCTCCGGTTTCAGCAATCAGGGCGTCGGGACGCTGTCCCGCAGTCCAAAGCAAAAAGGCAGCCGCAAGCGGGCCCATCCCGACCCACCGCGCGTGTCCCTGCCACAAGGCAATCCACAAGGCACCCAAGGCAATGAGAGGCAGGACGTACCACGGCGGGCTGACCACAAAGCCTTGTGCGCCATCCATCTGCGAAACCCAATGCGATACTGTCAAAATCCACTGCAACGCCCACCCCATCACCGTCAGGGGTATCGCCTCAAGCCCCAGAGGCGCCAATAGCGCGGCAACCACAGCCGCTGGGACGACAAACAAACCCATGACCGGAACAGAAAGCAGATTCGCCAAAAGGCCATAGTGCGACATGGTATTGAAATGCGCTGCACCAATCGGAGCCGTCGCAAGCCCGGCGATAGCCGATGACATGAGCACGCCAACCAACGGTTTAAGCCATTTTGGTCCGGGCATAGGGCCGACTTCGCGCAGCGCCCCGAACACCGCGACCAAAGCAGTCGTGGCCGCAAATGACATCTGGAACCCTGGGCTCAGGAGCGATTCCGGCCTGAGGAGCAGAACGATCACCGCCGCAACCGCCACAGCGCGCAGCGAGATCGCCCGGCGGTCGATCAGTACAGCGCCTAACATGACCGTAACCATGACAAACGCGCGCTCGGTTGCAACGTTACCGCCAGAGAGCATCAGATAGATAGTCGCCGCAACCAATGCACATACCGCAGCCACTTTTCGAACTGGCAACCGCAGTGCAAGCGGCGGAAACAGAGACAAACCAACCCGACAGGCCACAAATACAAAGCCCGTCAGCAGCCCCATATGCAGCCCCGATATGGCAAGCAAGTGTGCTAGATTGGATGCCCGTAGCGACGACAGCGTGTCTTGCCCCATTCCACTACGATCACCTGTCGTCACGGCGGCAGCAAAGCCACCGATTTCGCCGGGAAGTATCTCTTTCACGCGCTCTGAAATGGCCATGCGGATGGCGGTTATCCGAACGCCTTCAATCCCGTCCGAGGCAGGTGCGATGGTCAGAACAGGAACGCGGGTGTACCCCACAGCACCCAAGCTTTGGAACCAGGCGTGACGGCGAAAATCGAACCCGCCGGGCTCCACCGGGCCTTGTGGCGGTGACAGATGTGCCGTTGTCATGATTCTCTGCCCCGGTGCGATAGGACCGGTTGGGGCATGAACGGAAAGACGGATGCGCTGCGGCCTTCGCTCCTGCGGTACGTCCCCTATGCGCACCTGATCAAGCGTCAACCGCAACGCATCCGAGGCAGACCGGTCCATGGTGACGACCCTCCCCTCGACAGGGCCATAATATCGCCATGACAGAACCGGCTCTGCCACCATATGGGCGCGTGCACCTGCCAGGCAGAATCCAGCAGCGATCAGCGCCCCCCCGATGGCCAACGAACCCACCCCCGGCAGAAGCCAGCGGCGCACAGTGATGAGAACCACGCAAAGGCCGGCCAAACCAGCATAGTCCAGCAATTCAGGCTCAGCCCGAATGCCGAAATACAGACCGATCCCGGTAGCAAGCAAGACCGGCGTCCACGGGAACAGATACCCCGTTTGGCATAGCAGCGCGGCCTCGACCCGTGCAAGAACACGCATGGTTGCCCCCGTCCTTCGGGCTCGTTAGACAGGCGTCAAACTATGCCAGATACGGTTACCAAAAGGTTAATCCCCATTATGTCCGACCAGGTCGTCACTCGTTTTGCACCCTCACCCACCGGTTTTCTGCACATAGGTGGCGCGCGTACCGCGCTGTTCAATTGGCTCTATGCTCGGGGCCGTGGCGGCAAATTCCTGTTACGGATTGAAGACACCGACCGCGAACGCTCGACCCCCGAAGCAACCGCTGCAATCCTTCAGGGCATGGCATGGCTGGGTCTGGATCATGATGGCGACGTGATCAGCCAATTCGAAGGGGCGGCCCGCCACGCCGAGGTCGCGCGTCAATTGCTGGCCGAGGGCAAGGCGTACAAGTGCTTCTCGACGCAGGAAGAAATTGCTGCCTTCCGCGAACAGGCACGAGCCGAAGGTAAATCGACCCTGTTCCGCAGCCCTTGGCGCGACGCTGATCCGGCAACACATCCCGATGCGCCATTTGTCATTCGCATCAAGGCCCCGCAGTACGGTGCGACCGTGATCCGCGATCAGGTTCAAGGCGATGTCACCATCCGCAATGATCAGTTGGACGATATGATCCTGCTGCGTTCGGACGGAACACCGGTCTATATGCTGGCAGTGGTGGTTGACGATCACGACATGGGCGTCACCCATGTTATTCGCGGCGACGATCACCTGAACAATGCCGCGCGTCAGATGATGATCTATGAGGCAATGGGCTGGGACGTTCCGGTCTGGGCGCATATTCCGCTGATTCACGGACCCGACGGTAAAAAGCTGTCGAAACGCCATGGCGCGCTTGGTGCGCAGGAGTACCAAGCCATGGGGTATCCCGCGGCTGGAATGCGCAATTACCTGGCGCGTTTGGGCTGGAGCCACGGTGACGACGAGTTCTTCACGGATGCGCAGGCAAAAGAGTGGTTCGATCTGGACGGAATCGGCAAAAGCCCGGCCCGTTTCGATCTGAAAAAGCTCGAGAATCTCTGCGGGCAGCATATCGCAATCTCGGATGATGCTGCACTGCGGCAAGAAATTGAAGATTACCTCGCGGCAGCAGACCTTCCGGCTCTCACTCCGACACAATCTGGTGATCTGGAACGTGCGATGTATTGCCTCAAGGATCGGGCGCGCACTTTCCCGGAACTCCTTGAAAAAGCGCATTTTGCACTGACCCAGCGCCCAATTGTCCCGGATGAAAAGGCTGCAAAGACGCTGGCATCTGTATCCGATGGTATACTGTCGGAATTGACGCCGCAGCTGCAAAATGTTAGCTGGTCCCGGAACGAACTGGAGGAGGCCCTGAATTCCTTTGCTGAGTCAAAGGAGCTCAAGTTCGGCAAGCTGGCAGGTCCGCTACGGGCTGCGCTGGCAGGTCGGGCGGTGACACCGTCGGTTTTTGACATGATGCTGGTGCTAGGGCGGGATGAAACCCTGGCGCGGCTTTCTGAGGCAGCGAAATAAACCCAATCTTCATAAACGGGTAACGCTGCTCCGCTAACACCCGGATTGCGCGTCCGCGCGCAGTCGTTGCCCGTATCGCTGGCGGTCTGTCCGGCGTGCGCATGAATGAAGAAGGGACAACTATGACTGACAGCAACAAAACAGCCACTCTGACTGTTCACGGCAAAGAATACGAGTTGCCAGTTCATTCCCCGACCGCCGGGCCTGATGTTGTCGATATTCGCAAGCTTTACGGACAAGCCGGGGTCTTCACCTACGATCCGGGCTTTACCTCGACTGCGAGCTGCGACAGCACCATTACCTATATCGACGGCGAAAAAGGCGAGCTGCTGCACCGGGGCTATCCGATCGACCAACTGGCCGAGAAATCGCACTTCCTCGAGGTTTGCTATCTGCTGCTCTACGGAGAATTGCCGGCGGCAAAAGATCTGGAGACGTTCGAAACAACGATCACCCGTCACACCATGCTGCACGAACAGATGCAGTATTTCTATCGCGGTTTCCGCCGTGACGCGCACCCTATGGCGATCATGGTTGGTGTTGTCGGTGCGATGTCGGCTTTCTATCACGATTCCACCGATATTTCGGACCCTCAGCAGCGTGAAATCGCATCGCATCGCCTGATCGCCAAGATGCCGACGATTGCGGCTTGGGCCTATAAATATCACACCGGTCAGCCCTTCGTGTATCCGCGCAACGATCTGGACTATGCGTCCAACTTCCTGCGCATGTGTTTCAGCGTGCCTGCCGAGGAATATGAGGTAAACCCGATCCTCAGCCGCGCGATGGACCGTATCTTTACCCTACACGCCGATCACGAGCAGAATGCTTCGACCTCGACCGTGCGTCTGGCGTCATCCTCGGGCGCGAACCCGTTCGCGTGTATTGCCGCTGGTATCGCCTGCCTTTGGGGTCCTGCGCATGGCGGTGCCAACCAGGCGTGCCTGGAGATGCTGGAAGAGATCGGCACTGTGGATCGCATCCCAGAATACATCGCGCGCGCCAAAGACAAGAACGATCCGTTCCGCCTTATGGGCTTTGGTCACCGTGTCTATAAGAACTTTGACCCGCGCGCCAAAGTGATGAAGCAATCGGCCGACGAAGTGCTGGACCTGCTGGGCGTTGAAAACAACCCGAAACTGCAGGTTGCCAAGGAGCTGGAGCGCGAGGCGCTGGAAGATCCGTATTTCGCCGAAAAGAAGCTGTTCCCGAACGTGGACTTCTATTCGGGCATCATCCTCGAAGCGATGGGCTTCCCGACCTCGATGTTCACGCCGATCTTTGCCCTGTCGCGCACCGTGGGTTGGGTCAGCCAGTGGAAAGAGATGATCGCCGATCCTCAAAACAAGATTGGGCGTCCGCGCCAGCTGTATCTGGGCGAAACGCTGCGGGATTACGTGGATATCGAAAACCGCTGATACATCAAAGTTCACGAACGCTTTTAAGACCCCGTTTTGACGGGGTCTTTTTTACATCGAACACTCCGCAATCAGCGCAACCGGTTGCTTTCACAGTAAAAACCTTTGGCTAAAACCGAAGTGGAATTTGGGTTCAGAACAAACTCATCTGGTCGCCCGGTTGCGGTGGAATAGCAAACAGATCGCAACGCAGGTGCGCAGATTTCACGGACAGCCCCAAACGTTTGCAGGCTTTCGAAAATCTTTGGGCAATGATCCCGGCGTATTCGCCCTCACCCCGCATTCTGTGACCCCAACGCGGATCATAGTCCCGCCCCCCGTGCATGTCGCGCAGCTTGGACATCACTTTTTCCGCCCGTGCGGGTTGGTGTTCGGCCAGCCAATCCTGCCACAGCTGCGACACCTCACGCGGTAATCGCAACATGATCCAGCTGGCAGCATCTGCGCCTGCCTCCTGCCCCGCATCCAGCAGGTTCTCAAGCTCATGATCCGTCAGCCCGGGCACAATCGGCGACGTCATCACACGCACTGGAACCCCTGCTCGGGTCAATGTACGGATCATGCGCAGACGCCGCTGCGGTGACGGTGCACGAGGTTCCATCCGGCGCGACAAAGCGGCATCCAAAGTGGTCAGCGAGATACCAACGCGCACCAATCCACGGCTGGCCATTTCAGTCAGAATGTCCAGATCCCGCTCGATCAGAGCGCCCTTGGTGACAATAGCAACCGGATGATTGAATTCTTGCAGCACCTTAAGACAGGATCTTGTTATACAACGATCTTTCTCGATCGGTTGATATGGGTCCGTGTTGGTGCCAATGGCCAGCGGAGCAACCTTATAGGACTTGGACGATAATTCTTTGCGCAGAACGCAACTCATATTGGGGCGGGCCGTCAGGCGGGTTTCAAAATCCAACCCGGCGGACAGACCCAGGTAGGCGTGGCTGGGCCGGGCAAAACAATAGACGCAACCATGCTCGCAACCGCGATAGGGATTAATTGAACGATCAAACGGCAAATCCGGAGATCGGTTGTACGTAATCGCGCTGCGCGCAACCTCATCCCGTGTTTCGGTTCGCAGAGGCGGTAAGTCTTCTTCGACGTCCCATCCATCATCGACAGCGACGGTGGCAAAGCGCTCGAACCGCCCGGCCTTGTTTGAATGTGTTCCTCTGGCTTTTGGTGTCGACACAGTGTTCACTTTAGCAATTTGTTCTCTTTATGTTCTCGCATGAACCATTCACCGGGCGCAAGTCAACTCCGTCTCAGTCCAGTTAGGCGCAATCAAGCGGAGTGCACGATAATCATGCAGATTTTTCATTCGAGCCGCCGGTTTTTTTAACATATAGGTCGGTCTCGAAACGACCGACGTCGCAATCGTCACAGTCAGGATGCGACGTTTTAGCCAAAACGGAAAAAATGCCACCACGGGCCGATGGCCCGCCCAGCACAGGGAATACCCCATGTCCGACGAAGAAGACATCATCCTGTCCGAACTGAACGACGACGAACTTGTCGAGCAGATGTTCGACGATCTCTATGACGGCCTGAAAGAAGAGATCGAAGAAGGAACCAACATCCTGCTGGAGCGGGGATGGACCCCTTATGACATTCTGACCAAAGCTCTGGTCGGTGGCATGACCATTGTGGGCCATGACTTCCGCGACGGCATCCTGTTCGTGCCCGAAGTTCTGCTGGCCGCCAACGCCATGAAGGGCGGTATGGCGATCCTGAAACCCCTGCTGGCCGAAACCGGCGCGCCGCGCGTTGGCAAGATGGTGATCGGCACCGTTAAGGGCGACATTCACGACATCGGCAAGAACCTTGTGTCGATGATGATGGAAGGCGCTGGGTTCGAAGTTGTTGATATCGGCATCAACAACCCGGTCGAAAACTATCTGGAAGCGCTGGAAACCGAACAGCCTGACATTCTGGGCATGTCCGCGCTGCTGACCACCACAATGCCTTACATGAAAGTGGTTATCGACACGTTGGTCGAACAAGGCGTCCGTGATGACTATATCGTTCTGGTCGGCGGAGCACCGTTGAACGAAGAGTTTGGCAAAGCCATCGGTGCAGATGCGTATTGCCGTGATGCTGCGGTTGCAGTGGAAACCGCAAAGGACTTTGTTGGCCGCAAGCACAATCAGTTGGCTGGCTAAACCGCCTGAACTTTCATCCAAAGGGCCGTCCGATTTGGGCGGCCCTTTTTCGTTTCAAACCTCAGGGATGAAAATCTGTAACAATAGGGATCGCCCTCTTTAAAAGGGCCTCAGAGACAAACCTTAGGCTGCAAATCCAAACCAAGAACGTCGGCAGCCTGCCTTCAGAGGTCGGAACAAGGCTTGCTCAATGTTGGTATTCGTCGTCATTTAGAGGCAGATTCAGAGGACGCAACACCATGCAAGAAGACGCCCTGCCCGATGATGCCAGTCTAACAACCAAAGGCTATTCCAGCACCGAGTCGGGCCGTATCCTTCTGATCGCCTGCGGGGCTCTGGCCAGAGAGATTCTGGACATCAAATCACGCAACGGATGGGACCATATGGCACTGACCTGCCTGCCCGCGATTCTGCATGTTCATCCGGAACGGATCACGCAGGCGGTGAAAGATGCGGTGGCCAAACACCGAGATAAGTTCGACAAGATCTATGTGGTCTACGCTGACTGTGGGACCGGTGGCCTGCTGCAACAAGCCTGCGAAAAGCTGGGCGTCGAGATGGTGAAAGGCCCCCATTGTTACTCGTTCTTCGAGGGGAACGAAGCCTTTCATGCGCGCGGCGAAGACGAGACGACGGCCTTTTACCTGACAGATTTTTTGGCCCGTCAATTTGACGCCTTTGTCTGGAAGCCCTTGGGGCTGGATCGTCACCCGGAACTGCGCGACATGTATTTTGGCAACTACACAAAGCTGATCTATCAGGCCCAGATCGACAGCCCGGATCTGACCGCACGCGCGCGGGAATGTGCAGACCGTATGGGATTAGAGTTTGAGCGCCGTTTCACGGGCTACGGCGATCTGGAAAACACATTGGCAGATTGGGCAAACCGCCCAACCTGAAGTCATGCGTTCTCTTGCGCCACCTGACGAATGCGTTCAATCATGGCGCGCAGGCCGTTGGATCGCTGTGCCGACAAGTGATCGTTGAGACCCAGACGCGCCAACTCGGCCCCTGCATCGACTTTGGGCACCGCTGCTACTGGCAATCCATTGTACAAAGACCGAAGAACAGCAATCAGTCCGCGCACGATGAGGGCATCGCTGTCGCCATCGAATTTGAACACGCCCCCTTCGATCATGGGATGCAGCCAAACCTGACTGGCGCACCCGTTCACTTTGGTGGCCGGTACCTTGAACGCGTCGTCCAAGGCGTCCATTGCCTTGCCCTGTTCGATGACGTGGCGATACCGGTCTTCCCAGTCCTCCAGAAACTCAAAATCCTCGACAATGTCCTCAAAGGCGGGCGTGGCCATGGCGCGGCGATCCTTTTGGTTGCGATACCACCAGTGACCTATGCCGACGACCACCTGCTGTCCAGCCCCGCAGTGGCTTTTCAACGCGAGGAAATTGCGCTAACCCATTGCTTGAATTCGTGTGAAAAGCTGTGGGTCTATGCAAAAATCTCTGTCCGTTCTTATCATCGCCACGCTGACCCTGACTGCATGCAGCGGCTGGCGTGATTCTCGGGTGAACCCGTCAAACTGGTTCGGTTCCAGCAGATCGGTCGAAGCCGAAACGCCGCCGGACCCCAATGCAGCGGACGCTCTTGTTCCTAAACAAAGCGGTGGCAGAGGATTGTTTTCCCGTCCCGAATTTGTGGATACCAGCGTACCGATCGGTAAGATTGATGAATTGCGCATTGAACCCACACCTACAGGCGCAATCATCTATGCCTCGGGCACGGCCATTCGTCAGGGGGCCTTTGGCGCGCGTCTTGTCCCGGTGGTCAACGAAGAGAACACCAAGAACGGCACGTTGGAGTTTGTTTTTCGCGTCGACTATCCCGAACAACAGACACCGCAAGGGTCCGAACGCACACGAATGGTCTCGGACGCAGTGAATGTCAGCCGTCAGGATCTTGAAGGAATTCGGCTGGTTCGCGTGGTCGGACAGCAGAATGTGTTGGAATCACGACGGCGCTAAAGAGAGACGACCTTGACCGATTGGCCTTTGGCTGCCAGCGCGATCTTGCCTTCACAGAGTTTCAGAGCGTCTTCGCCAAAGACCTCGAACCGCCAGCCAGACATGGCGGGCAAATCGCGTTCGCCGGCTGCAATCTGATCCAGTTCAGAGCTTGTGGCGATCAGTTTGGCAGCTACACCCGAGCTTTCTGTTTTCGACTTCAGAAGAACACGAAGCAGGTCGGCTAGTGCCGGGTTTACCTTTAGCTTGTCGCGCGATGTATCGATCTTGGGCAGCCTGTCTGCCGGACAATTCACACCACGTTTGACTGCAGCCAGTATTCCTTCGGCAATGGCGCCTTTACGCGCCTCTCGCAGCAACAGACGCGATCCGCCCAGATCCGAGGGCGTCTTGGGTTTTGTTGACGCCAGCTCAATCAGTGCATCGTCCTTAAACACCCGATTCCGTGGGACGTTGTTTTCTTGCGCGTAAGCTTCGCGAAATTGAGCAAGTTCCCTGACAATCGCAAGAAACTTGGCCGAGTTTGTCCGCGTCTTGACCCGTTTCCATGCCTCTTCCGGGCGGATGTCATAGGTCGCGGCTTGCGTCAGCGTCCGCAGTTCTTCGCCCACCCAATGGCTGCGCCTGGTCTTAGTAAGCTCAGCCGCCAGATATTCGTAAATCTTGCGAAGATGGGTCACATCAGCCAGCGCATATGATTTCTGTGCGTCTGTCAGCGGGCGCCGCGACCAGTCTGTGAACCGAGAGGTCTTGTCGACCCCTTGCTTGCAGATCTTGCGCACCAAGGTCTCGTAACCCACTTGCTCGCCAAAGCCGCAGACCATTGCCGCGACTTGCGTGTCGAACAGAGGGTTAGGAAACACGCCGGCCTCAACCCAGAAGATTTCCAGATCCTGACGCGCAGCATGGAATACTTTGACCACATCTTCGTTACGGAACAGCTCGTAAAGCGGTTCAAGCGACAGACCATCGGCTAAGGGATCTACCAGAACCGCGCTGTCTTCGTCTTCAGAAGGGACCGCCAATTGCACAAGGCAGAGTTTGGAATAATACGTCCGCTCGCGCAGGAATTCGGTGTCGACAGTGATATAAGGATAGCCTGCAGCGGCCTTGCAGAAGTCGGCCAGCTCTTGCGTCGTCGTCAGGGTTTTCATGCGCCGTACTAGTATCGCTCTTGGTTTTGTGACTGCCCGTTTTTTTCTTCGTCCCGAGCGTTACCGACGACCATAGGCCGATTATCGGGCAGGTGTAAATCACCCAGAGCGGGATCAGGGCAACAGGACGGGCAACCTGTTGCCTTCGGCGTAACGGCGCAACACTTCGGGGTACAGAACATGCTCTTGAACCAACACCCTCGCGGCCAGTGACTCCGGGGTATCACCGCGTTCAACAGGCACCCTTGCCTGCCCCAGAATCGGACCGTCATCCAACGCTGCGGTGACTTCATGGACCGAGCAGCCATGTTCGGAATCACCCGCCTCGATAGCGCGGGCATGTGTATGTAAACCCTTGTATTTCGGCAACAAAGAGGGGTGGATGTTCAGCATCCGCCCCTGAAACATGGACACAAAATCACCTGTCAGCACGCGCATGAAACCCGCCAGACACACAATGTCCGGCTGTGCCTCTTGCAAGGGCTTCAAAAGCTCGGCCTCAAACGCGCCGCGGTCCCCTTTGTACGGGCGATGATCAACCACTGCGGTCGGAATGCCACGGTCCGCAGCTTTTTTCAGCCCGCCTGCCTGCGCGTCGTTAGACAGCACCAAACAGGGCCGCGCCGGATGATCCCCGGTCATGCTATCGACCAGAGACACCATGTTCGACCCGCCCCCGGAAATCAGGATCGCGACGCGCTTATGGCTCACAGCAATTTGCCCGAATAGGCAACGCCAGGCGTCTCGGTCACGGTGCCGATCCGCGCGACAGTTTCACCGGCGTCGGACAGCAAGCTCGACAACGCATCAGCCTTGCCTGCCTCGCACACCACAATCAGGCCGATGCCGCAGTTGAAGGTCTTGAGCATTTCGGCCTCGACGATGCCGCCGGTTTCCGCCATCCAGTTGAAGACGGGTGGCAATTGCCAGCTGTCCAGATCGATCTCGGCCCCCAGCCCTTCAGGCAAAATGCGCGGCAGGTTTTCAGTCAAACCACCGCCTGTGATATGAGCCAGCGCGTGAACGCCACCGGCACGGATCGCGGCCAAAGCTGGTTTGACATAAAGCCGCGTCGGCGTCAGCAGAGCCTCACCCAAAGAACCTTCACCAAATGGCGACGGCACATCCCAACCCAGCCCCGACAGTTCGACCAGTTTGCGCACCAGAGAATAACCATTGGAATGTACCCCGTTCGAGGCCAGACCCAGAAGCACGTCACCCGACTGAACGCCTGCGGGCAAATCTGCACCACGTTCCATCGCACCAACCGAGAAACCCGCCAGATCAAAGTCACCATCGGGATACATGCCCGGCATCTCAGCCGTCTCGCCCCCGATCAGCGCACAGCCGGATTGCGCGCAACCCTCGGCAATGCCTTCTATGATCCGCGCCGCCGTGTCAGTGTCCAGCTTGCCAGTCGCGAAATAGTCTAGGAAGAACAGCGGCTCGGCCCCCTGACAGATCAGGTCATTGACGCACATGGCCACCAGGTCGATGCCAACGCCATCCACGACGCCGGTATCAATCGCGATCCGAAGTTTCGTTCCGACACCATCTGTTGCGCCCACCAGAATCGGGTCCTGATACCCAGCGGCTTTCAGGTCGAACAACGCGCCAAAGCCACCCAGCCCGCTCATCACGCCCGGGCGGTTGGTCCGCTTGGCTGCAGGCTTGATCCGATCGACCAAAGCGTTGCCCGCGTCAATATCCACGCCTGCATCGGCATAGGTGATTCCGTTCTTACCCGCTGTCATGGTCGGTCCCTCATGAATGCTTTGCGGGCGGGTTAGTCGATTGTGCAACATGTTGCAACGGTCAGGCTTGACGCGGGCGTTCACCGTGATAGGCAAGACGCCGTGGCGGGCCTGTAGCTCAATTGGTTAGAGCAGAGCGCTCATAACGCTTTGGTTGCGGGTTCAAGTCCTGCCGGGCCTACCAAATTACCGCCTAACGCTTTGACAGAAAATGATAAACGTGTCGCCCTTGAGCCAATTGGCGTGCCGAACCCCGCGAAGTCAAAATGTCTGGCCTGTTTGCACTACGATACAAAACGTAGATCATGCCAAAACACCGCAGACCGGCAGAATTAATACTCCAGAAACTCTTCTACACTATCAGCCAGCCACCAGGGGCTTTGTGTTTCGTAGAACGTATGTGTCCCAGCCGAATTTGGCAGGTTTCTGACGGTCACAAGGTAGTCTTTAAAATCGATCGGCACGGACCAATGTGATGCGTCATACAGCATGGCCAAGTATTCATCCGCAGTTGGTTCGTAATATTCCTGATCCGGATCTGGTGGGCCATAGACCTTCGCAAACTCGGCTTGGAAGTAATCCAGAACGTATGAGCAATAGATCACCTGGTTTGCTCGGACCTGAACCGGAATAGGTGCGAACTCGTCTGCATCTTCCTGGACAAAGTGCTTCAGCTCAAACGCCATCCCCTGAATCACTTCTTCCTGCATCCAATTGCTGCAAGTATCCCCAAGCGCAATGAAGCTGGCCATGCGTTCGAATTTTCGATCTTCGGCTTCCCGTGCAAATTGCGTGATCGGAACAAGCGCAAACAATGATGTAACGGTAACGACTACTTTCTCGATATTGCTGAGAGCTGCTTTAATCATTTTCTCTGAACCCCACGTCGTTTGAAAACTGGGGTCAGAATGACATGCTTATACAAAATCACAAAATTGCATGCATTTAATTAGCAAGGGAATCTTAGCTATCGACCGATGATAATGTCGGCACAAAGCCCACCCAAACGCTCGCTGTTTGCCAGCCGCAAGGTTCCGCCATGAGCACGCGCAATATCCGCCACGATCGCCAAACCCAGCCCTACGCCGCTGCCTTTGTTCTGATTGCGCGCCGGGTCAAGTCGGGTGAAAGGCTTGACCGCTTCGGTGCGTTCCTCGACTGGGATGCCCGGCCCATCGTCTTCGACACGAATGCGTAGGGACTTGGGGTTAAGCGTCAGGCTGATGTCGGCCTGCGTACCATAACGCACTGCGTTTCCGATCAGATTTTCGACCGCCCTACGAATGGCTACAGGTCGCAACATTACAGTTCCCTGCCCCTCGACGCTGATCAGTTGGGCCTTATGCCCTGCACGTTTGGCATCGTCGACGATCTGACGGATAAACACGTCGGGCTGCACTTCTTCGGGGGACCCTTCCGCAGCCCCGCGTGTGAAATCCAGAAAAGCATCCAGCAAAGACTGCATTTCTGTCACGTCCTGCTGCAAAGGTGCGGCCTCATCCTCGGGCAGCATGGACAGCCCGAGCTTCAGACGGGTCAGCGGCGTACGCAGGTCATGGCTGACACCCGACAGCATCAGAGTCCTTTGCTCGATCTGACGTTCGATCCGGGCGCGCATGTCCAGAAACGCATTCCCGGCCGCACGAACTTCGATTGCACCACCTGGGGTGTACGGCACGACCCGTCCCCGACCAAACGCCTGCGCAGCATCGGCCAACCGCGTGATAGGTCGCAGTTGATTGCGCATATATAGAAACGAGATCGTAGTCATGATCACGGCGAAAAACACCATCGTCACGATCAGCTGATGTGGCGCGACCGGGGATAACCGGCGTCGGTCAAACGTCAGCTGCAAAATTCCCAAATGAGTCTGCATGTAAACCCGCGCCTCGCGGCTGGTTGGCAAAGCAACAGCAACCAGATCAGGCAAGTTCGCCTGAAGGTCAGCCCGAACTTGCGGCGCGATGAAATCATACCAGCGCCGCGCACCGATCATCGGTTCTTCGTTCACACCCAGAAAACGCGCCTGCATTTCGAGGGCCTGCAAATCGGGACGCATCGCAGCCACAGCCTCTTGCTGGGTTTCAGCATCCGCGATCATCGTTGTGATCAGGGTCACTTCGCGCGAAGCAGCACGTGTCATCTGCCCGGTGACATCTTCCAGATGCTTTTGAATAAACGCGATTCCCACCACGAGCAGCAGCACGATCACCGGCAAAACCAGAATCAAGGCGGCGCGGGCGTAGAGGCTGCGAGGCAGATAGGGTTTGAGCCATTGCGAAGACATGGGCTAAACCTAGCGGGCCGCCCGGACAAGAGGAAGAGCGCAGAATGCAGGCACCTGACGATTTCAATCCAACCGCAGGTGTTGCGGTCGATCTGCAACCGGGGCTGCGGCGCGTTCTGGCCCCGAATCCGTCGCCTATGACGTATCGTGGTACCAACACCTATTTGCTTGGTGATCGAGACATCGCGGTGATTGACCCCGGACCTGAAAACGAGGCGCATCTGACTGCGATTCTCGATGCTTTGAAGCCGGGGCAGAAGATAAGCCACATTGTCGTGACACACACGCATCTGGATCATTCACCCCTCGCCGCTCCTTTGGCGGCACAGACGGGCGCGGCGATCTATGCCTTTGGCGGGCCAGAGGCCGGCCGAAGCGACGTCATGACCAATTTGGTTACGCAAGGTATGACCGGAGGTGGCGAAGGTATCGACACAGCATTTCGCCCGGACGTGGAAGTCGCAGACGGCGAAGTCATTGCCGGTGATGGTTGGCAGTTGGAAGTCATTCACACCCCCGGCCATCTTGGAAATCACATCGCGTTGGGCTGGCAAGACACCTGTTTCACCGCGGACCACGTGATGGGTTGGGCCAGTTCATTGGTCTCACCACCGGACGGAGATTTGACGGATTTCATGGCGGCGTGCCACCGCTTGCGCGCCCGGAACTGGTCCGTATTCCATGCAGGACACGGGGCACCGATCACAAACCCTGCCGAGCGCCTGGACTGGTTGATCCACCACAGGCAAACCCGCGAGGCGCAGATTCTGTCTGCTTTGGAACAGGCAGACGGCACAGCCCGGCAATTGGCCAAGCGTATCTATACCGACACACCCGCCGCCCTGTTACCGGCAGCCGAACGGAACGTATTTGCGCACCTTGTTGATCTTGCGGGAAAAAACAAGGTTCTCCCACGCGGAGAAATGTCTGCCACAGCCCAGTTTCATCGCGTCGCCTGAAACGTAGAAAATTTTTTGCGCTTCGCGCGCTTCCCCTCTGGACGCCGGGAATCCGGATTGCTATACGCGCCTCAGTTCCGGCGTAGCTCAGCGGTAGAGCAGTTGACTGTTAATCAATTGGTCGTAGGTTCGATCCCTACCGCCGGAGCCAAAATCCCCCAGATCCAGATCCGATCAGCAGGCCATGTAAGCGCATGGGAGACGTTGCGAGTTTTTTCGTCGAAAAATCTAAATCGCCCTCTGGACGCCGCAGAAACAGGTTGCTATACGGCGCGAACCGTTCCGGCGTAGCTCAGCGGTAGAGCAGTTGACTGTTAATCAATTGGTCGTAGGTTCGATCCCTACCGCCGGAGCCATTCTCCCCTTACACTGATTTCAACCCGTCAGGGTATTCTCGAAATCCGCGCGCAGGTTACGTTTCAGGACTTTGCCGGTGGCGTTCAGCGGCAGCGCATCGACAAACACCACCTTGTCCGGGATTTGCCACTTGGCAATCTTGCCTTCGAAGAAACGCAGCAATTCGTCTTCGCTTGGGTCTTCGCCTTCAGCCTTCACAGCGACGAGCAAGGGCCTTTCATCCCATTTCGGGTGCGGCACGCCCACAACGGCGGCAGTTGCAAGCTTGGGGTTCGCGACCGCGATATTTTCAAGCTCGACCGAACTGATCCATTCGCCACCGGATTTGATGATATCTTTGGATCTGTCACGGATGGTCATATAGCCATCCGGGTCCAGCGTGGCGACATCGCCAGTGGCAAACCAGCCGTCCTGCAGAAGCTGCTGATCCTGCAACAAAAAGTAGCTGTCCAGAACCCAATGCCCTCGCACCATCAGATCGCCCTGAGTTTCGCCGTCATGCGGCAGATCATTGCCATCATCATCGACGATTTTCAGCTCGACCCCAAAGGGCGGTCTGCCCTGGCTCAGACGGACTGCGTGCTGTTCTTCCAACGGTAACTGCATGTGTTTGGCCAGAGGGTAGTTTGCTGTACCCAGAGGGCTCATCTCGCTCATGCCCCAGGCGTGAACCGTGTCGACGCTATAGTTTTCGCGGAAGGTTTCGATCATCGAGGGCGGGCAGGCTGCCCCGCCAATCACTGTTCGATCCAGGCTTTTCAACTCGGTCCCGCATTTGGCGGCATGGGCCAGCAGACCTTGCCAAATTGTGGGCACCCCCATGGCCAACGTCACACCATAAGTGTCGATCAGGTTGACCAAAGCCTCACCATGTAAATCCGGCCCCGGCAAAACAAGGCGCGAGCCTGACATTGCGCAAGCATAGGGCGACCCCCAGGCGTTGACGTGGAACATCGGCACAACAGGCATGACGACATCCATCGCGGAATATCCGATTACATCTTTTGTGTTCGACGCAAAGCTGTGCAGCATCGTAGACCTATGGGAATACAACACGCCCTTCGGATTGCCCGTCGTGCCGGAGGTATAACACAAGCTTGATGCGGTGTTTTCATCCAAGTCAGGCCATACGAACCCGGCGTCTCCTGTTTCGATCAGTTCGTCATAGAATTTGAGATCAGGGATCTTTGACGCTGCCTCTTCATTGCGTGGCCCCATCAGGACGAAGTGCCTGACTTCGGTAAGCGCACTATGCAGTGCGGCCACAAGCGGAATGAAAGTTGCATCAAAGAACAGCACACGATCCTGAGCGTGATTGATGATGTAGGTCATTTGCTCGGGGAACAGGCGCGGATTGACCGTATGGCAAACAAAGCCAGAGCCTGACGTGGCGTAGTATATCTCCAGATGCCGCCGGTTGTTCCAAGCCAGAGTCCCGATCCTGTCTTGCGGTTCCAGCCCCAGTGTTGTCAGCGCCGATGCCAGGCGTCGGGCGTTCACCGCAATCTCGGCCCAGTTGGTTTTGGTCACAGTTCCATCCGTCTCGACCGAGACAATACTGGTCTGGCCATGGTAGCGCTCTGCGTGATCAATCAGCGACGAAATCAGCAAAGGCTGCGTCATCATCTGTCCCAGCATGGACATCCTCCCGTCATTGGCGGGGTCTTGGATGACCCCTGCCTTATCCATCTGACATTAACAGCTAGGGGCAGGCCCCATTGCGTCAATCCAGACGTCTCCTAGGATGGAACCCTGCCAAGCATTTAATTGTCTGACAATAAAAGAATGCAACGCGCCAGTGAAGCGCTGCGTTTTTAGACGCTAGCCCCGATGTTTCAACGCATACGCGACCAACGAAGCGGTGGACGCGTCCTTGCCTTCGGCACTCTCTGCTCCATCCACAATTGGGCCAAGTGAAGTAGCCAGTTCCTTACCCAGCTCTACCCCCCATTGGTCGAAAGAGTTGATACCCAACAGCACTCCTTCTACAAACACCCGGTGCTCATAAAGGGCGATAATCTGACCCAGTACAAATGGTGTGAGCTTCGGATAGATCAGAGTGGTGGATGGGCGATTGCCGGGGAAAACCCGATGCCGCGCCTGTCGCTCCAGTTCCGCATCTGTCAGCCCTTTTGCCGCCATACGGTCCCGCGCTTCGTCCAGTGACCGGCCGCGCATCAGGGCTTCGGACTGCGCCAGACAATTGGCCAATAGCAGGCGGTGATGATGGGTCAGCTCGGGTTCGTGCCCTTCGGCGGCAACCATGAACTCGCAAGGGATGACATCCGTGCCTTGATGAATCAATTGGTAGAACGCGTGCTGACCATTTGTGCCCGGCTCGCCCCAGACCACAGGACCCGACGGAATAGTCAGCGAAGACCCATCCATGGCTACTGATTTGCCGTTCGATTCCATCTCCAACTGTTGGAAATAGGCTGGCAGCCGCAACAGCCGCTGATCATAGGGCAGCACGGCGCGGCTGCTATGGCCCAGAACCTGACGATGCCAGATACCGACCAGCGCCAGCATGACGGGCATGTTCTCGGTCCAATCCGCCGAGCGGAAATGCAGATCCATCGCCTGCCCACCACGCAGAAACGCATCAAACGCGTTTGAGCCGACAGCGATCATGAC
Source organism: Ruegeria sp. CF8 (assembly GCF_056537285.1). Lineage (NCBI taxonomy): Bacteria > Pseudomonadati > Pseudomonadota > Alphaproteobacteria > Rhodobacterales > Roseobacteraceae > Ruegeria > Ruegeria sp. CF8. The sequence continues at coordinate 125,917 of NZ_JBQFRG010000003.1, forward strand.
CGGCAGGCCCACTGGCCCCCAGACCGAATAACGCCCACCGACCCAATCGGCGAAACCGAATACATGCGCTTCGGGAATGCCAAACGCCTGCGTCTTGTCCAATGCGCTGGATACGGCGGCAAACTGCCGGGATGGATCGCCTCCGCCTTCGGACATCCAGGCGCGCGCAGTGCGCGCATTGGTCATTGTCTCAATGGTCGTGAAGGTTTTCGAGGCGACAATCACCAGAGTCCGCGTCGGATCTAACTGGCGCAGCGTGTCCGCGATATGCGCGCCATCCACGTTCGAAACATAGTGCAGACGCGGCCCATCATGATACGGCGCCAGCGCGTGTGTTGCCATGACAGGACCAAGATCCGACCCGCCGATGCCGATATTGACCACATCGGTAAAGCTGCCCCCTGCCCCCGCAATCGCACCACCGCGGACTTCTTCGGCAAAGACCCGCATTCGTTGCAGCGTGTCCAGAACCTCGGGCATGACGTCCTGACCATCCACGTCGACCGGCCCACCGTCCAGATTGCGCAAGGCCGTGTGCAGCACCGCGCGACCCTCGGTTTCGTTGATCTTCTCACCGGCAAACATCGCGTCGCGCCGCGCCGCAAGACCGGCGTCTACGCAGAGTTGGATCAGCCCCGCGCGCACGTTTTCGTCGATCTGCGTCTTGGAGTAATCAAAAAGCATATCCCCGGCTGAAGCCGAAAAAGCCTCGGCCCGGTTCGCGTCCGCCTCAAACAGATCCAAGATACGGCCGTCCGCGTCTGCCAATACCTTTAAAGCGTCCAGTTGCATAAGCTTACTCCGACCAATGGACTGTCATGCCGCTCAGTACTGCGGCGATGGGCGCGTCTTCCGGTGGCAGCGACATCGCTTTTTCCAAAGCATCGCGCTTTGCCTGACCGTAGATGATAAGGTGCTTTGACAGCGCGCCGTCCAAAATCGGTGCTGTCAGCGAAATGCGCGCCTCTGGCTGCACCTCTGTACGAGCAACAGCCAGCGTTGGCGCGTTACTGTCCAGCGCCTCGGCCAGCCCATCCATCCCTGGAAACAAAGAGGCCGTATGCATGTCGTCACCCATCCCAAGTACCAAAACCGACAACGGCAACACCGGTGCGATCAGGGATTCGATTTCGGGCAACGCCGCCTCGGGTTCCTCACCGGGTACATAGAGCGGGATATAATGCGCGGCAGAAGCTCGGTTGGTCAGCAGTCTTTCACGGATCAAACGTTCGTTCGAACGCTCGTGATCGGCTGGTACACAGCGTTCATCGGTGGGCAAAACACGCACACGGTCCCACGCCAAATCAGCAGCACAGAGACTATCAAACACCGGCCCAGGGGTTGTCCCACCAGGAACGGCCAAGGCGACTGTCTCATGATGTAGCAAAGCAGACTCCAGATCACCCGCCAGAGTATTTGCCACGTCGATGGCCAGCATTTCTCGGTCTGCATATTCCAGAATATTCATGGCTTGATTCCTTGCCAACGGCGACCGTCTCTTTTCATCAGCAGCTCGGCGTCGCCCGGCCCTGTGCTGCCGCTGTCATAAGGTTTCGGCACGTCCCCGCGCGCCAGCCAGCCAGCGATGATCGGATCGGTCCAGGCCCAGGCGGCCTCGACCTCATCCCCGCGCATGAAAAGCGTCTGGTTGCCCCTGATCACATCCATCACCAACCTTTCATAAGCATCCGGCGGATCCTGATTTTCTGGTCCCAAGGCTTCGGCAAAGCTCATGTCCAATGGAACATCGACCAGACGCATCCCACCCGGTCCCGGTTCCTTGATCGTCACCTTCAAGGTGATCCCTTCGTTGGGCTGCAAGCGGATCGACAGCGCATTGGCGTGCCGTCCGGCTTCTTCCCCGAAGATCGAATGCGGCGCGTCCTTGAACATGACATTGATCACCGAAGACCGTGCCACCAACCGCTTCCCTGTGCGCAGATAGAATGGCGTACCAGCCCACCGCCAGTTGCTGATGTGGGCCTTCAGCGCCACATAGCTTTCGGTGGTCGAGCGTGGATTGCCAACGCAGTCCCGGTATCCCGGCCCATCTGGCCCTAATGCAAACTGGCCGCGCACAATGTGATGGGGCTCTACCTGGTCAAGCGCACGGATTACCTTGAGTTTCTCGTCGCGCACTGCGTCAGGATCAAACTTGGCCGGAGGTTCCATCGCGATCAGGCAGAGCAATTGCATCAGGTGGTTTTGCACCATGTCCCGCATTGCGCCTGCGCGCTCGTAATACTCCTCGCGCCCCGAAATCCCGACGGTTTCCGCAACCGTGATTTGGATGTGGTCGACATATTGGCTGTTCCACAAGGGTTCGAACAGCATGTTGCCAAAGCGCACAGCCATAAGGTTCTGCACGGTTTCCTTACCCAGATAATGGTCGATCCTGTAGATCTGGCTTTCGTCGAAATGCGCAGCCAGCGTGGCATTCAGGGCCCGCGCACTGTCCAAATCATGCCCAAACGGTTTTTCCACCACGATGCGGGTGTCGTCCGTCGCCAGATCATGCGCCCTGACCCGCTCGGCCAACGGGCCGAACAAACCTGGACCAACCGAAAAGTAGAACGCCCTTATCCTGTCCGGCGACAGCTTTTCGCCCAAAACATCCCAGCCTTCTGCGGTCATTGCATCCAGTGACACGTAATCGACCCGCTGCAAAAACCGCGTCAGCGCCCGGCTGTCCTGCGCCCGCTTCGGTGCGTGTTGGCGCAAAGAGACGGCAACCATCTCACGAAACTCTTCCGCTGTATGGTTCGCCCTGGCGGCTGCCAGTATTTTTGCATCCTCATGCCATTGCCCTGCACAGAACCGCCGGAACAGCGCAGGCAGGATTTTCCGCTGCGCCAGATCGCCGGTACCGCCGAAAATAATCAGATCAAAAGGATCAACTGGGATGACGCGTGAAACCATAAGCTGTCCTTACCTCGCCCCATTCGGCATGTCCAATGTTAGCGCAATCAAATCTGAAAACTCAAAGCTCATCAAAACTCTGTCAGAACCGTCGCGTCACCCTTACCAAATCCCAAACAACACGCTAGTTCAAACCGACGACTTCAAAAAAACCGGATGCGGGAATGAGAGACAACGCCCCACAGCTCGCCAATATCGGCAAGTTTCAAGACAAATTGGTGACGGCGGACGGGCAGACCCGCGCAACAGTTTCACTGACCCAGCCAGACACGCTGTGGTTTAACACAGGTACGCTGTGCAATATTGAATGCGTCAACTGTTACATCGCCAGCAGCCCGACTAATGACGCTTTGGTGTATCTGACCGCTGAAGAGGTTCGCGACTATCTGGATCAGATTGAAGATCGCAATTGGCCCGTGCGTGAGATCGGCTTTACCGGCGGCGAACCCTTTATGAACCCCGAGATGATCGAGATGACGCGTTCCGCGCTGGAGCGTGGCTATGAAGTCCTGATCCTGACCAATGCAATGGCCCCGATGATGCGCCGCAAGATGCGCGAAGGTTTGCTGGACCTGCAAGACAAGTACAACGACAAACTGACCCTGCGTATCTCGGTCGATCACCACCGCCCCGACCTGCACGATGAAGAGCGTGGCAAAGGCAGTTTCGACAAAACCGTTGCCGGAATGGAGTGGTTGCGAGATCACGGCTTCAACATGGCCATCGCAGGCAGAACTGTTTGGGGGGACACGGATGCAGAAAGCCGCGCGGGCTATGCGGCGTTCTTCGCCAAGAATCGCTTTGACATCGACCCGAACAATCCAGCGCAGACCGTTTTGTTCCCGGAAATGGACGAGACCGTGGAAGTGCCGGAAATCACAACGGCCTGCTGGGGAATTCTGGACAAATCCCCCAATGCGGTGATGTGTGCAAGTTCACGTATGGTGGTCAAACGCAAAGGTGCGGATCGCCCTGCCGTTCTGGCCTGCACCTTGCTGCCGTATGAACCCGAATTCGAGATGGGGCACAGCCTGGCCGAAGCCGAGGCGGATGTTCACCTCAACCATCCCCATTGCGCCAAGTTCTGCGTTCTGGGCGGTGCCAGTTGCTCGGGTTGATCAGTTCAGTTCGGGCGACTTCCAGAATTTGGTGCCGGATGCACCAGCCGACACGCGCCAGCCTTTTTTACTGAGCACAAAGAAAGAGCGCCCATTTGTAAAACGCACGGTTTCGCTTGATTGGTCTTCCCCGTACATGGCGCCGGTTTCCGCCGTTGCGTCATAGCCATGGGTTATGAAGTGTTCCAGGTCTGCCGGGGTTTCGAACAGGATCACAAACTTGGTCTCAAAGCCACCAATGCCAATGGCTGCACCCACGCCACCTGTGCCCATGTTCATATAAGTGTGCTGCCCGGTGTCTTTCGAAACGGCCACACCGCGCCCGTATCCCGCTGATACCGGAAACACCGAAATCTTGCGCGAGTCGAAGGCCGCATAGCCTGCGCTGACGTCATAGAGAGATTGCGCTTCGGGGTTTTCGGCAAGCAGCTGATCAAGGATCTCTCCTGCCATCACGTCCAGCTTGGTACGCGTTTCTTCCGGTGTAGCTTCGTTGGACAACAAGTCCGACGTGGAATTTATGGTTTCATCGACGGCCTCAGCGCCTTTGCCAATTGTTTCACCGACGCTTTCCGCGCCACGACCAATCGCATCTGCGGTGTTTTCAGCGCCTTTTTTGATTTTGTCCAGAACGCCTTCGGCAAACACGGGGCCACTCAGGCTCAGCATTGCAGTAAAAAGTACCGCTCGTTTCATCGTTTTTTATCCTGTGGCTCCAACGAATTGGCTGCCACCATACCCGACTTGCTTTAAATAAGAACGGGTATTTCGATGCTCAGTCAGACTTTCACATCTGCTTAGTTTACCCGAAACTCACCCACCATGTTGCGCCATTCGCCCGGCGCGATCATTTTGCGATGGGTAAACTTGACGGAATGTAGCGGACCCTCGATCTCTCGCTGCCAGAAATCGATGAATTCGAACAGTTTCGGATGATCCGGCGCAAGGTCGTATTCCTGCCAGATGAACGTGTTCAAGACGTGGATATAGTCGGGCATATGGTAGAAGAATTCTGCCGTTGTCAGACCGTACCCTTTAAGCATCAATTCGGTTTCGCTTGGGTTCATGCGGACCTCCGGTTTGTTGCAAGGTCTCTTCAGGCTAGCACAGAAACCTTCTAATTCTTGGATAACAATATGTTACCGGGACGTTACCGTGGTTTTTCGCGCTCAATGCGCTGCTTGCTTGCACCTTATGTGCCGGGTCTGATAAGGTGCATCCACAAGATATAGACCCAAGCCAAAGATCGGGCAGTTTACGTGAGCGATACGCCAGAAATTCCTGAAAACATGGACGAAACCCCGCCAGAGCGCCCAGTGTACGACGGCCCGACGGTCTCCATCGAATCCGAAATGCGCACGTCCTATCTGGACTACGCCATGTCGGTCATCGTATCCCGCGCGATCCCTGATTTGCGCGACGGGCTGAAGCCGGTGCATCGCCGGATTCTGTACGCCATGCACGAGACGGGGAATACCCACGACAAAGCCTACCGCAAATCTGCGCGCCCCGTTGGCGACGTAATGGGTAAATACCACCCGCACGGTGACTCAGCTATCTATGACGCGCTGGTACGAATGGCGCAGGATTTCTCGATGTCGCTGCCTTTGCTAGATGGTCAGGGCAACTTTGGCTCAATGGACGGCGATAACCCAGCGGCGATGCGCTATACCGAAGTACGCATGGACAAACCTGCCGCGTCCCTGCTGGCCGATATCGAAAAAGAGACGGTCGATTTTCAGGATAACTACGACGGTAAGGACAAAGAACCGACCGTCCTGCCCGCGCGTTTCCCAAATATGCTGGTCAATGGCGCCGGTGGTATCGCCGTTGGGATGGCGACCAACATTCCGCCACACAATCTGGGCGAGGTGGTCGACGCCACGCTGGCGCTGATTGACGATCCTGACCTGACCTCAGAGCAACTGATTGAATACGTCCCCGGCCCTGATTTCCCAACCGGCGGAGTGATGCTGGGCCGTTCTGGTGCGCGCAAGGCCTATCTGGAAGGCCGCGGCAGCGTCATCATCCGCGCCAAGACCCGTGTCGAAGAAATCCGCAAGGATCGATATGCGATTGTCGTGGACGAGATCCCGTATCAGGTGAACAAAGCCTCGATGATCGAAAAGATCGCCGAAGCGGTGCGTGAGAAACGCATCGAAGGTGTGAGCCACGTGCAGGACGAATCCGACCGTAATGGCGTACGCGTCGTGGTCGAGCTTAAGCGGGATGCCACGCCCGAGGTGGTCCTGAACCAGCTTTATCGATTCTCGCCGATGCAGACATCTTTCGGCTGCAACATGCTGGCCTTGAATGGAGGCCGCCCTGAACAATTGACCCTGCGCCGGTTCCTGACGTCCTTCATCGACTTCCGCGAGGACGTTGTTGCCCGTCGCACCGCTTACGACTTGCGCAAAGCACGCGAACGCAGCCACATCCTGTGTGGTCTGGCCGTGGCCGTGTCGAACGTGGACGAGGTGGTCGCCACCATCCGTTCATCTGCTGACGCCGCCGAAGCACGCGAAAAACTGATGACCCGCCGTTGGCCGGCATCCGAGATCGAAGGCTACCTGCGCCTGATCGACGATCCGTTGTCCAAGATGAACGACGACGGCACCTATAATCTGACCGAAGTTCAGGCCCGCGCGATCCTGGAACTGCGCCTGCAACGCCTGACCCAATTGGGTGTAAAAGAAGTCACGGACGAGCTGGAAGACTTGGCTGCCAAGATTAAGGAATATCTGGATATTCTGTCTTCGCGCGAGCGCATCATGGGCATCATCGCAGATGAGCTGCGCAGTGTCCGTGAACAATTCGCCGTCGACCGCCGCACCGAGATCGTCGATTGGTCCGGCGACATGGAAGACGAAGACCTGATCGAGCGCGAAGACATGGTCGTGACCGTCACTTCGGGCGGTTACATCAAGCGCACGCCGCTGGCCGACTTCCGTGCTCAGAAACGTGGCGGCAAGGGTCTGTCGGGGATGCAGACCAAGGAAGAGGATGTCGTTACCAACCTCTTCGTGGCGAACACGCATACCCAGCTGCTGTTCTTCACCACCGAAGGTATGGTCTACAAGCTCAAGACCTGGCGCTTGCCGCAGTCCAGCCGGACCGGCAAGGGCAAGGCGATCGTCAACATCCTGCCGATCCCGACCGGTGTGTCCATCGCCGCTATCATGCCCGTGGATGTGCCGGATGAAGAATGGGAAAACCTGCAAATCGTCTTCGCCACCAGCGCGGGCGACGTGCGCCGCAACCGTCTGTCGGACTTCACCAATGTCCGCCGCAACGGCAAGATCGCGATGAAGCTGCCCGAGGATGTGGAACTGGTGAATGCCCGCATCTGTTCGGAAGACGAAGACGTGATGCTGGTCACCAATTCGGGCCGCGCGATCCGCTTCCGCACCACCGACGTGCGCGTTTTCAACTCGCGCGAATCCACCGGTGTGCGCGGCATCAAACTGACAAACGGCGACCGCGTGGTCTCGATGTCCGTAATTCGCCATTTCGAGGCCGACCCGGACGAACGCGCGGCATACCTCAAGATGCGCCGCGCTGTGGCCGGCATTGCCGACGACGGTGAGACGGACGAGGATGAAGCAGCCCCCGGCTCGATCACTCAGGAACGTTATGCCGAAATGTCGGCCGCCGAGAACCTGATACTGACCATCACCACAGGCGGCGCAGGCAAGCTAAGCTCCAGCCACGACTACCCTGTCCGCGGACGCGGCGGTATGGGCGTGGCAGCCATGGACAAGGCGATGCGCGGCGGTGAGCTTGTGGCATCCTTCCCGGTTGAAATCGACGATCAGATCATGCTGGCCACGTCCAAAGGCCAGTCAATCCGCGTTCCGGTCGAAGGAATTTCCTTCCGGTCTCGCAGTGCGGGTGGTGTCCGTGTCTTCAACACTGGTAAAGGCGAAGAGGTTGTCAGCGTAGCCTGGATCGCCGATCAGGGTGAGGACGAGACAGAAGAGTAGCCCGTCCAAACCGTGACAAACAAAAACCCGAGGTGAGCACACCTCGGGTTTTTTTGTTTCCTAAGCCCTGCTGATCGCTTTGACGAGCGCACAGAGCAAAATCAGTGACTAGACCGCTTTCCTCTTTTGACGGCGACCATAAGCGAACAGGCCACCAATACCACCCAAAAGCAACCAACCAGCGGCAGGCAATGGAACAGGCGCAATTGTATATTGGCCGTACAGCGTTGCGGTGTTCTGCATGTTTTCCACAGTCAAGAAGCCGTTGGAAATCGTGCTGCCACCATCCTGAGAAAACCCAAGTACCGAGAACACAAAGTTCTGACCGCCAAAGGTGAAATTCTGAGACCCAAGCGCATTGGTGATTGTCACGATGTCATCGCATGGCGTTGTGTTCGAAGGGCAGTTGCTCGGACGATTGAGGGTTTCATCATGCGTCAGAGCGAATGTCGAAGACACGAGCGGACCGTTTTCAATGAGAATATCAACTGAGAGGTCAACAGAGTTCAAGGTCGGTCCATAGATAGGAAAGTTCAGATGCGTGAATTCACCAAGCTCGAAAGCCGTGTTTGGCAGCAACCCGGCAATCGGTGTGCCGGTAGGTGTGAAATCATACCCGCTCTGGCTGCTGCCGCTTCCCCAACGCAATGAGATCGTTGAACCCGTTGTGCTTTCAGTCACGCCTGTCGTCGGATTCACGTTGTTCCATGACGGCGTTATCCCCGATACCGTCAATGCCGAAGCCGCGCTGCCAACAATCATCCCGGCAACCGCAATCGCGGCAACGTTTCGTCTAAGCGCCATGTTTTCAACCCCTACCTTGAATCACTTTTTACCAGCCACACCCGCTTAGAGTGTTCGACTAAACGTCCAAAATCTATAATGGGCGCACCACATTTTGGCCACTTTTGCGCCAAATTTCAGGTGAATTTTAGTAATTCTGTAAACTTTAGCGCAACAATCTTTCACTCACCACTTATTGCCGGAAAGTTGGAAACAAATGAATTCACTGAAAAAACTGCTCGGGCAATGCCAACAATGTGCTGCGACTGTAACGCGACTAAACAAAACACCTCACAGGCGAAACAGATAATTTCAGCCCTGTGCAAAGCGATGCCGTCTTGGACGAAAAACAACTTCAGGTAGAAAAATAAATAAGTAAAAACAAAAACTAACCCGTCGCGCGCTTGCAAGCGGGGGATAGTGCCAGAACTCAGAACGCAAAGGGCGCGTGTATGGCGGCTCACAGACCGTATAGTGCGCCGAACTTCTCTTCCAGATACGAAAGCAATGGCTCTGGCCCCGGCTCTACACCGCTGGCACGCGCGATGATGTCACGTGGTGCGTATAGGCCGCCATGTTGCTGAACCTGATCCTGCAACCAGCCTGTAGCGCCCGAGGTGTCACCCTTGGCCAGTTGCGCGTCCAGTCCCGGTACGGCTGCACGCAGAGCCTGATAAAGGCAGCCAGCGTAAACGTTGCCAAGGGAATAGGTCGGGAAGTAGCCGAACAGCCCAACAGACCAGTGCACATCCTGCAAACAGCCATTCGAAGGTTTGTCGACAGCGTAACCGAAATCTGCCTTGAATCGGTCGTTCCACGCGGTTTCAAGTTCGCTCACCTGCAAATCCCCGGCCATCAAGGCGCGTTCCAGATCAAAACGCAGCATGATGTGTAGGTTGTACTGAACCTCATCAGCCTCGGTGCGGATGTATCCGTTGTGGACGCGGTTAACGGTCGCATAGAACGCATCTGCATTGGCGATGCCGAAATCTCCAAAAGCCTCAGTCATCTGGCTGAACAGCCAACCGGTAAAGGCCCGCGAACGGCCAAGCTGGTTCTCATAGATCCGGCTTTGGCTTTCGTGCACACCCATTGAAACGCCGGACCCAAGCGGGGTCAGCAGGTAGGCTTCATCGATACCCTGTTCATAGGCAGCATGGCCGACCTCGTGAATGGTGGAATAGAAGCAGTTGAACGGATCCGTTTCACTGGTGCGCGTGGTGATACGCACGTCCAAACCGCTGCCCGAGCTGAACGGATGCACCGCTTTGTCCACGCGGCCGTTATTCAGGTCATAGCCAAAAGTTGTCGCCAGCTTTTGCGTCAGGCGCATCTGAGTTTGTTCATCAAAGCTGCCATTCAGGGCTGCCGGTTCCGGTCGGTCCAGTACGGCGGCGCGCAAAGCCACCAGACGTGGGCGCATTTCATCAAAAATGGCCGCGATTTGTGCGCCGGTTGTATAGGGCTCATAATCCTCGACCATGGCGTCATAGACGTCACCCCCCTGCGCCAATGCCTCACCCTCCTGACGCTTGAGTGAGACCACTTCTTCCAAAACCGGAAGGAATGCGGAAACGTCTTCATCCGCCCGGGCCTGTGCCCAGGTTCCCTGTGCAGCGGACGTGACACGGGCAATTGTCGTTGCCAGATCGGCTGGCACTTTCACAGCGCGTTCATATGCACGGCGGATTTCACGAATTTGCGCTTTACCGACCTCATCCTGAGGTGCCGCCTGTTCCAGCCACTCAGCCACGCGTGGGTCAGATTTTCGTGCGTGAAGCACAGCCTCGATCGCCGCCATTTCTTCGGCACGCTGTGGGGCCGCACCGCGCGGCATGACGGTTTCCTGATCCCAGCCAAGCCGCCCGGCAATCTGGCCCAAAGCCGAGGTTTCACGCTGAAAGGCCATAAGCTCGTTGAAAGCGGTCATAGGATCATACTCCGCGCAGGGATGTTGCGATGGGATAAGCGGTCAAGAACCGGGCGCGCAGGATCAGGGTCCAGACGACAACGGCCATGAACTGATGGAAGATAGCGATCTGCCAGGGCGCACCGTAGACAACAGTCACGATGCCGACGACAACCTGCAATGCCAGCGCAGCAAAGGCGGCGTTGAAGGCAAAACGTGTCTGCGGATGCGCGCTGGTCCCGCCACGACGCCAAACGATGAAAGCGAAGATGAACAGCAGATATCCCGCACAGCGGTGGATGAATTGCACCAATCCGGGACTTTCAAAGAAATTCCGCCACATTGGCTCCAGCGCTGTGGCATCCGGTGGGAAAACTTGCCCACCGATCAAGGGCCAGTCGGTGTAAGACCGCCCGGCGTCAATCCCGGCAACCAGCGCCCCGATGAGTATTTGTAAAAAGGCGAAATGCATCAGACCGGTGGAAAGCGAGAACAGTTTCGCCTCTTTCGCGCGGCGCGCCTGCATCAGGTCGCGTTCTGCGCGGCCAAGTTCAAAGATGTACCACGCCAGAAAGCCCAGGATCACAAAGGCAAGTCCCAGATGCGTGGCCAGTCGATAACTTGCAACGGCGGTCATCCCCTCGCCCTGCGTCACACCCGAGGCGACCATCCACCAGCCGACCGCACCTTGAACGCCACCTAAAAGACCTGGAATCAACAGCTTACCGGTCCAGCCGGTTGGGATTTTTTGCGCCGCAAGGAAACCGAAAAAGCCAACGGCCCAAACCAAACCAATCACACGGCCCAGTTGACGGTGGCCCCATTCCCACCAGTAGATGAACTTGAAATCATTCAACTCCATCCATTGGTTTTGTATGCGCCATTGGTCGATCTGCTTGTATTTGTCGAATTCCGCCTGCCAATCCGCCTCATTCATCGGCGGGATGGCCCCGGTGATCGGCCGCCATTCCGTGATCGAAAGGCCACTGTCAGTCAGACGCGTCAGGCCACCAACCGCAATCATCACAACAACCAAAGCAAACAGGACCATCAGCCAAATGCGGATCGCCTGACGTGCACCACCGCGTCGCCGGTCTATCATTCCCGGTTGCACGGCTTGTTGTTTTTCGGTGTCCGAGACCTCTTCGAAGATGCTGCGCTTACCGCTCATGCTGTCCTCATGTCCTGATTTTGTCGCAAGCTAGGGCTTGGTGGAAGATAGGTCCAGCCTCAGCTTTTGTCTTTCCAGCGGACCATCTGCCGCATGATCCCATGCAGCATCTGCACATCAGCCCGCGTCATCCGCATCCGCGACCACAGATTACGCAGATTGACTTTCATACCCTCTGCTTTTTCGGGGGGATAGAAGAACCCGGCTTCTTCCAGACGATCCTCGTAATGCTCGACGAGTTTTTCCACTTCGATCCCAGTGGCCCAGTCGCCCTTGCCCAAATCGGTGGTCTCGTGCACGACGTCTCCGGTCTGGCGCATCCACTCATAGGCGGTCAGTAACACGCACTGCCCCAGGTTCAGCGAGGCGTATTCCGGGTTCACCGGAACGGATATGATCGCGTTGGCCTTTGCGATGTCTTCATTCTCAAGCCCTGCACGCTCGGGACCGAACAGCACGGCGACTTTCTCACCTGCTGCGACTTTCTCAGCCGCGATCTGCATCGCACGCTCTGGGCTGTAGACCGGTTTGGTCAACCCGCGTTGCCTGGCTGTGGTCGCGAAGACAAACGTGCTGTCGGCCAGCGATCCGGCGAGATCGTCAAACAGTTGGGCCTCATCCAGCAGCCGCCCCGCCCCGCTGGACATGGCCACGGCTTTGGGGTTCGGCCAGCCGTCGCGCGGGGCCACGATGCGCATACGGTCCAGACCGAAATTCCACATCGCACGCGCGGCGGCCCCAATGTTTTCGCCCATCTGCGGGCGCACGAGCACGAAAGAGGGCTGAGATGTATCGCTGGGCATGGCTGTCTCCGAAAAGTTCCGCCCGCTCTAATCCGACAGCGTTAACAGGGCAAGCCGATCCGCTTCTTCTGTTTCCAAATACCTGCTTGGCGGGCTAAAAAGTTTGCTTCCCCGCCGCAATCCGCTAAACCGCGCCAAAGACCAAAAGCCGAAGGACGCGCCCATGGACACCCCCGAGCAGCCGCAGATTTACCTGATCACGCCTCCGACCATTGAGTTGAGCACGTTCACAAACAAACTGGCGACGGTACTTGACGGGGCCGACATCGCCTGCATCCGTCTGGCGCTGGCCGGAAGCGACGAAGACACCCTTTCCCGTGCGGCAGATGCCTGCCGCGAAGTTGCCCATGCGCGCGATGTGGCCATCGTTATTTCGAACCATGTACTGCTGGCGCAACGTCTGGGTCTGGACGGGGTGCATCTGGACGACGGTGCACGCTCGGTCCGTGCTGCGCGCAAGGAGTTGGGCGCAGATGCAATTGTTGGCAGTTTTTGCAGTGCCTCAAGCCATGATGGTATGACAGCGGGAGAAAACGGTGCCGATTATGTGGCCTTCGGTCCGGTTGGCACCGGCGCTTTGGGCGACGGCACACGTGCCGAAAAGGATCTGTTCCAGTGGTGGTCCGAGATGATCGAAGTTCCGGTTGTGGCCGAAGGTGGGCTAACGCCCGACCTGATCCGCGCCCTTGCCCCCTGCACCGATTTCTTCGGCATTGGGGACGAGATCTGGAACAGCGACGATCCGCTCGGCAAGCTGAACGCCCTGACAGCAGCGATGTCCTAACCGGGCCTCACCCCAGCATCCAAGGCTCGGCCAGCCAATAGACCCCGAGCCCCGCAATCAGGATCGAGGCCAGCGCGGAAATTCGGCCCCGCGCCCTATGCGACCCGCCTGCAAGCAAAAGAGCCAGACCAAACGCAGCTGATGCCGTGAAAATGAGCGGGAAAACAACCCCCGCCCCAAAGCCCAACATCGCTGGAAGCTGATGGTCTGGCGGCACGCCAATGGTCTTTAAGGCCGTGGCCAAGCCCAACCCAAACACCGTTCCTGCCGCAAACACCGTCAGGAGCCGCGAGACCTGTAATCGGCGGGCTACTAGGTTCCACAAAGCGAGAATAATGATGAATACTGGTGGCGCCTGGACTGGCAAATAAGTGATTGGATTCAGCACGCCGTAAACAGCCAACCCAAGCCCGAGGAACACGCCAGCAGACAGAAACACCACCTGCACTGCAACGGGGCGCAAGGACAACGACAAAAACGCAAGGCAGGCAGCCAACAGGCACGGCGCAAAAGGCGCTTGCGTGAAGCGGTTGAGCCCCAGTGCAAAATACGTCTGCAAGGTCTGTTGCGGTGTCAGAGACGCCCCACCGCGCAACGGTATAAGCGGGCTGGACTCACCTGCGGTCAGATAACCCGTGTAGGGGGCCGTAACGCCCTGCTGGCGCAGCACGATCGGTCCGCCCTCTGTTGGCCAGCGCAGCCTAAGGTTCGAAGCATTCTCTTCCAAGGGTGCGGTCAGGTACACAATTGAAACACGCGCAGTTTCTACTTCACCCGGATCAGGAACGCGCGCACCTGCATAAGACAGCGCAAGTCGTTCGGGCACCTCGACTTCAACATCCTGTACCCAATTCTCAACAAAACCTTTGATCAGCGGCTCAAAATCTGATGACGTCATTTCCCTTAAGGATTGATACTGCGGATCATTCAAAAGCGCTTGATGCTGCGTTGGGTAAAGCCCGACTAAAAGAGCCTCGGCATTCAAACTGACCTCAAGAAACAACTGTTCTTCGGCGATCCAGAAATCAATCACGGTCGGCGGTGTGGATTGCGCCCGTCCTTGACCCGCATGAAAGAACGTCAGGACGAAAATATACAAAAAGAAGACAGTAAGGGCACGAAGGATGGCACGAGAACCATGGCCATTCATACGAAACGCTCCGGTAAAAGAAACAAATCACCAATCATTGCGGGCAATTGTTCCCGCGCGGGCCTTAGATCGCAAGATCAAAAGGTGCAATTGCCTGATGATCCGGGAATATCCGTTGGCAGGAACGTTCTGACTTGCACGGGCATCACCGCTGCGGCATGACATCCTCATGACTCAGAACACCAATATACTATGTATCGGTTCGGTCCTGTGGGACGTGATCGGACGATCAGCAAGCGCTATGCGACAAGGTTCGGACGTGCCGGGGCGGATCACCCGTTTGCCCGGCGGTGTTGCGATGAACATCGCAATGACGCTGGTGCGCTTTGGTATGACCCCTACCCTGCTCACTGCAATCGGGCGCGATCCCGAGGGTGATGAGCTTGTCCACGCCTGTTCGCGGCTGGGCATGGTGACGGATCACATCTATCGCTCTCAGGATTTGCCGACCGACCGCTATATGGCAGTCGAAGGCGCAAACGGGTTGATCGCTGCCATTGCTGACGCGCACTCGCTGGAAGCTGCGGGTGCAAAGATCCTGCGCCCTTTGATGCATGGGCCACTGGGTTATGAGAATACGCCCTTTGAAGGCCCCATAGCGCTGGACGGCAACCTGACATTGGACCTGTTGGAAGAAATTGCCCAAAGCCCCGCCTTTGCCCGCGCCGATCTGCGCGTGGCGCCGGCCTCGCCCGGCAAGGCTGAACGGCTGCTGCCTTTCCTCAAGCACGCTCGCGCGACGCTTTACGTGAATCTCGAAGAGGCCGGCATCCTGTGCCAACGCGAATTCACCGACTCTGAGAGCGCAGCCAAGGGCTTGCTGGATCGTGGCGCGCTTCGCGTGCTGGTCACCGATGGCGGCAACTCGGCCACCGTCGGCAGTTCTGACGAAATCCTGACCCAAACACCCCCGTCCGTCCTGGTCACCCGCGTGACCGGTGCCGGGGATACCTTCATGGCGGCCCATATCGCCTCAGAATCCAGCGGCGCATCGAGTGATGAGGCCCTGACCCGCGCTCTGCACGCCGCTGCAACCTATGTTTCCGGAGAAACCCCACTGTGATCGACATTCAATACTCAGCTGAGGTCCGCGCCGCCAAAGAAGCAGGCCAACCCATCGTTGCGCTGGAAAGCACCATCATCACCCATGGAATGCCCTATCCGCAAAACGTCGAAGTGGCGGCGCAGGTCGAACAGGATATCCGTGACACAGGCGCAGTTCCGGCCACCATGGCGGTGATCGAAGGCAAACTGCACGTGGGGCTGGAACCCGACCAACTGCAATGGTTGGGTCAGGCGCAGGGTGTCGCCAAGATCTCACGCGCAGACATGGCGGCCTGCATCTCGACCGGAGGCACCGGGGCCACAACCGTCGCCGCCACGATGATCGCCGCGCAGTACGCCGGGATCGAGGTTTTTGCCACTGGTGGCATTGGTGGCGTGCATCAGGGCGCAGAGACAACGTTCGACATTTCTGCCGACCTGCACGAGCTGGGCCATACGCCGGTCACAGTGGTTGCTGCCGGGGCCAAAGCTATCCTGGACCTCGCCAAAACGCTTGAAGTGCTAGAGACTTTGGGCGTGCCTGTCATCGCGTATGGGCAAGATGAGTTCCCTGCATTTTGGTCGGCCAAATCACCTTTTACCGCGCCTCTGCGTATGGACAGTGCCGAAGCCATCGCCAAAGCCCATGCCACGCGGCGGGCGCTGGGTCTGCCTGGCGGACAACTGGTTGCCAACCCGATCCCCACCGCCGATCAGATACCGGCCGGGGAACTGGCCCCGATCATCGCCGAGGCTCAGGCCGACGCGGATGCACACCGCATCACCGGCAAAGCCGTAACCCCCTATCTGCTGCAACGCATTTTTGAGAAAACCGAAGGCCGTTCGCTAACCGCCAATATCGCGCTGGTCCGCAATAATGCACGCCTTGCCGCCAAAATCGCGCAATCGCTGGTGCAGCAGGGTTGACGCAGCCCTATTGTACGAAAGCGACGGATTGACTACCTAAACCCCGGAAACCATTCGGAACTGCTCACTCGGACCTGCAATGAACACACCTTTCGACGAAGAGCCCCATCGCCGCCCCGGCCTGCTTTCACGGCTGCGCGGGTCCTTTCTGACCGGCATCGTCGTTATTGCACCTGTCTGGTTGACCGTCTGGCTCATCTGGTCTGTGGTCGGCTGGATCGACAGTGCCGTTCTGCCGCTGGTTCCACAACAATTCCAACCAGAACAATATGTGGGCATCAACCTGCGCGGTGTGGGTGTGGTGATCTTCCTGATCTTCACAATCATCGTGGGGTGGATCGCCAAGGGTATTCTGGGCCGCTCGCTGATCCATTTCGCCGAAAGCCTGGTCGACCGCATGCCCGTCGTGCGATCGGTTTACTCCGGGATCAAGCAGATCTCGGAAACGGTTTTTGCGCAGACCGAACGGTCCTTTGAAAAAGCCTGCCTGATCCAGTATCCACGCCGGGGCATCTGGGCCATCGGATTTGTTTCGACAAGCGCGCGCGGCGAGGTCAGCCAACGGGCCGAAACCGGGGGCGAATTGCTCAGCGTCTTTGTGCCGACCACGCCCAACCCGACCTCTGGCTTCCTGCTGTTCTTTCCCGCCGAAGACGTAATCCTGCTGGACATGAGCATCGAAGACGCGGCGAAACTGGTGATTTCGGCTGGCCTGGTTTACCCCAACGAAAAAGACCCGACCCAGCCGCCCGAGTGATCAGCCAAACATCGCGGGCAGATCCACCGTGCTGTTCTGGCCCAGATCATCTTTGTGTTTCGCAAGAAATCCATCTGCCGCGTCGCGCCCGGCCTGCTTGAGCTTGTGCAGGATAACCGGATTGGGGACGGTCTTGGTTGCAACAGACAAGCTGTTCATCAGTTCGTTATCCGCAATCATGTGCACCAGAACACGGCTCATTTCACCGGCTTTCAGTTTGCCCTCTTTCAGCAACCGCTGCACAAAACTGATCGCCCTGAGTTCGCGAAACAGAGATGAGTTGAAGCTAATCTCGTTGATCCGGTTTTGGATCTGCTGCGGCGTGACAGGCACTTCATCACGCTCAAGCGGGTTGATGTTCACGATCACCACGTCGTCAGGCAGATCGTCATCAAACAACGGATAAAGCGCCGGGTTCCCTGTATAGCCACCGTCCCAATAGGCCTCGGTCCGCTTGGTGTCAGGGTCATAGATTTCGACCGCCTTGAACAGAGTCGGAAGACAGGCCGAGGCCAGAATGGCGTCTGTCGAAATCTCATCTCCGGTAAAGACACGGATCTTTCCACTTCGCACACAGGTCGCACAGACAAACAAACGAGGGCCGTCATCTGCACACACTTCGGCAAAGTTGAACCGATCGACCACCGATTCCAGCGGATTGCTGTAAAACGGACCATACGCATAAGGCGACACCATTCGAGACCACGCCTCGCCTATGGAATAAGGGACCGAATACTCCATTGCTCTGGAAATCGCTGCAGGCTCCACTCCTCGGAACCAATGGGCCATGCGCATGTCGCCAATCGCACCCATACGCGCCCACACCGCATCCAGACTTGCCCGAGCCCCATCGCGGCCGGCATGCACCATACCCGATTTGAATGCGGCCCCGTTCAGCGCCCCCGCTGACGTACCGGTGATGGCTGCGACCTCGACGTCTTCTTCATCCAGAAACCTGTCAAGGACTCCCCACGTGAACGCGCCGTGCGCCCCACCACCCTGCAATGCCAGATTGATCCGTTTCATACATCAGCCCCTTCATCTTTTCAGAAATACTCCGGGGGTATGGGGGCTGCGCCCCCATGAATCCTCAAAGCGCGGTCCAGCCGCCATCAACTGAAATCGTCGTCCCGGTAATCTGTTCCGCCGCGTCCGAACACAAAAAGATGGTCGTGCCACCCAACTGTTCGACGGTGGCAAACTCCTTCGAGGGCTGCCGCTCCAGCATGACGTTCTTGATCACGTCCTCACGGCTCATATTGTATTCTTTCATTGTGTCCGGGATCTGTGCCTCAACCAGAGGCGTCAGAACATAACCCGGACAAATGGCGTTGCATGTAATCGGCTCTTGCGCGGTCTCAAGCGCCACGGTCTTGGTCATCCCGACCACACCGTGTTTTGCAGCAACATAAGCCGCCTTGTACGGCGAGGCCGTCAGACCGTGCGCCGAGGCGATATTGACGATCCGGCCCCATCCCGCCTTACGCATCATCGGCAATGCCGCAGCTGTGGTGTGAAACGCCGAGTTCATATTAATTGCGATAATCGCATCCCATTTCTCGGTCGGGAACTGATCAATCGGAGAGACATGCTGAATACCCGCATTGTTCACCAGAATATCACAGGCACCTGCCTGCTCGATCAGCGCGCGGCACTCTTCCCCTTTGGACATGTCCGCTTTGATGTAACGCGCGTTGGTTCCGGTCTCATTTGCAATCTCTGCGGCCAGCGCATGATCTTCGTCCCGATCGGTAAAAGAATTCAGAACCACGTTGGCCCCCGCCTTGGCCAACTCGCGTGCGACCCCCAGACCGATGCCTGAATTTGATCCTGTGATGATTGCCGTTTTGCCGGAAAGGCTCATGACCGAACTCCCTGATGCGATATCCTCGCGCACCATGCCATGCTGCACCTGCAAAGAAAACGGGGAAACATGTCGAATTGAAATCCCGGACTAAGAGATCCCAAACTGCTCAAAAAAAAACGCCCGCACGAAGCGGGCGTTAAGTTATTGAGGCAGGTTTCATACAGGCAAGAAACCTATCGAGCAGTGGATCCTTTATAAGCAATTCTGCGCCTTCGTCCAAGCTAAAAGTTTGATAATAAGAAAAATCATCACTACGATGAATCCCAACAAAATAAGGCCAGAGCAGGATTGTTTCCAAAATGAGCCCGGATTTTCTCCGACCGTTTCGACCACTTGCGGCGGGAATCGCCGCCATTTTTCTCATGTCTGTCGCCCATGCAGAATCGTCTCATGGCATAGCTATGTATGGGGACCCGGCCCTACCACCGGATTTTGTGTCCCTCCCCTACGCCAACCCAAATGCGCCCAAAGGCGGCAAAGCGGTGTTCGGAAACACCGGCGGCTATAACAGTCTGAACCCGTTTTTGCAAAAAGGCACCTCTCCGTGGCAATTGCCGTTTTGGACCCATGAAAGCCTGATGGGGCGGTCCTGGGACGAACCTTTCACACTTTACGGGCTGTTAGCCGAATCAGTTGAGGCAGCGCCGGACAGGTCCTGGGTCGAATTTACCCTTCGAGACGAGGCACGTTTTTCCGACGGTAGCCCCGTCACAGTCGAGGATGTGATCTGGTCCTATGAGACCCTCGGAACCGAGGGTCACCTGCGATACCGTGGGCTGTGGGGCAAGATCGACAGCATTGAAAAGACCGGTCCGCGCTCGGTTCGGATCTCGTTCAACGAACCTGACCGGGAATTGGCTTTGCTCGCCGGAATGCGCCCGATCCTGCAAAAGGCGCAGTGGGACGGTAAGGATTTCGCGAATGCCACGTTGCAGGACGTTCCAATCGGTACCGGCCCATACGTCATCGACAGCTATGAGGCCGGTCGCTACGTGAACCTGCGGCGTAACCCGGACTATTGGGGCGCATACATTCCGTTTCGTCGCGGCACCATGAACCTCGATGAGCTGCGGATTGAATTCTACGGTGACGGATCTGTCGCGTTTGAAGCTTTCAAAGCCGGAGAGCTTTCGGCTGTGCGCGAGTTCAACGCCGACAAATGGAACAAACAATACAACTTCCCGGCTGTTCAGCGCGGGGACGTGATCAAGACTGAAATCCCCCATGGAAAACCGTCGGGGATGACCGGTTTTGTGATGAATACCCGCAAAGCCCCGCTGGATGACTGGCGCGTGCGTGAAGCGCTGACGCTTGCCTTCAATTTTGAATTTATCAACGACACGGTCACGGGCGGCGCACAGCCTCGTATTTCTTCTTACTTCTCCGGCTCTGATCTGGCGATGCAACCTGGGCCGGCAACCGAACCGGTGCGCGCTTTGCTAGATCCTTTTGAGGCCGAACTGACGCCCGGCACATTGGAAGGGTATGAGTTGCCGCAAGGCGATGGCTCGGAACGCAACCGGCGCAACATTCGGCAGGCAGTCAAGCTGCTGGAAGACGCCGGATGGACCGTTCAGGATGGTGTTCTCAAAAACGCGGAAGGTCGTCCGCTTAAGATTGAAATGGTGATCAGCCAGGGCAGTCTGAATGTCGTGCAGGATGTTGGTACCATAGCCGAGATTTACGCTCGCGCTCTGGAACGTCTTGGCATCGAGCTGGTGGTCGAGAAGGTCGATGATGCGCAATACACCTCGCGCATGAACGAACTGGATTTCGACATGACGCCATTCCGCCGCGCGCTGTCCTTATCGCCTGGCAACGAACAAAGGTTCTACTGGGGCAGCGAATTTGTAGACACGCCGGGTACGCGCAATTTGATGGGTGTTTCCTCGCCCGCCGTTGACGCGATGATCGATGCCATGCTGGCCTCGGAGACGCGCGAAGAGTTCACCACGGCCACCCGCGCTTTGGACCGTGTCCTGACCGCAGGCCGCTATGTGATCCCGATCTGGAGCTTCGATGTCGGGCGCATTGCGCATAGCCGCGAGCTAAAGTTCCCCGACACTTTGCCTATCTACGGAGACGGCCCGCAATACATGCCCGATGTCTGGTGGTACGAGGCGAACTAGGCCGACGACGGCTCGCCCGGGACATCCAACCCCGGGTTGGGCCGCCTCAATTCTCATCCGCATAGATAGTTGAGCAAGTTCCTGCTGATTATTTTCGGCAAGACGCCAAGAACAAACACCAGTCGCAGAGCGCCTGCAAAAGGCACCAACGGCGTGCCGTCACAATACGGCTTTCATGATGGCTGGATTGGTGCAAGAAACACATCAACAGTCGGTGAGTTACGCGTGATACCCCGTAAAAGTCTTTATTTTACGGGCGAAAGATGTATACACCGCTCATGATTTTGATCAGGTGTGGACTGAAGCATTTGCACTTCTGCGCTGCATATGATCACTCCGGCAAAGCCGGAAAACGCATAACCGGGCCCGCCACCACTCACACCGACTGCAGGCCCGCCCGCCCGTTGCGGAGCTTTCGCAGCGGGCACCACCCCTAAATAAATTGTGAAAGTCAGGTGCGACATTTTGTCATGTCTTACCTTACGGCAGCCATTCCTTACGCTGTTGTGGGGGAGAGCAGTCCTAATGGCTACAAAAGGAAAGCTCAAAGATGATGAACTGGACGGATCTTAAACAAGACTGGAACGCGGCCTACGCACGTGCAAAACGGCGCTTTCCGAACTTGCGGGATCAGGACATGATGCGCGTGTCAAAGGACCGGAAAGGGTTCGAAGCTTATCTGGCAGAGCGTCACCAGCTAACCATGAACGAAGCGCACGAAGAAGTTGAAGATTTCCTGTTTACCGAAGGCCTGAACCGCGAATTCACGCACGCATCACTAAGCAAGTGATGTGACCCAAAGAATCGTCGCGTCTTCGTCACTGACGGAGATGACGTTGTGCCCCATGCTGCCGTCGTAATAAGCGCTGTCGCCACGGCGCATTTCGACAGGCTCATAAAACTCAGTAAACAACCGAACAACGCCAGTGAGGACATACATGAACTCCTCACCATCGTGGCGCACCCAACCCTCAAACTCATCCATCGACCGCGCCCGCACCCGCGCGCGATACGGCAGCATATGTTTCTTGGTTAGCGTCTCGGCCAGCAACTCATGCTCGTAAGTGGCTGTGGCATGGGCCGCGCCTTCTCCAGTGCGCGTCACAGCCATGCGACCGATCACCTGATCGCGCTGGGGCGGGGTGAACAGTTGCGGCACTGAAATCTCAAGGCCAATCGCCAGTTTCTTCAGCGCGTCGTACGTGGGCGACATCTGCCCGTTTTCGATCTTGCTCAGCGTCGAGCGTGCCAACCCCGCCTGTGTGGCAGCCTGTTCCAAAGTCCATTTGCGCGCCTTACGCAGCTCGCGCACCCGCGCGCCTAGGTCCAGCGGCTCGACTTCGGTATGGTCGCCAGAGTCACGGGCAATTCGGATCAGGGATTTTGGATCTTGAGTGCTCATGCCCTTCTCTATAGGCCCGGTCTGCCGCGCTTGCAACGCGGCAGGCTCCGGGATAGCCAAGGGCCATGTTGTCCATCTTTGATCAAGGGGCACCCGCGCCCTGCCCGCAACCTTTCAACCTGGCAGCTCATGTTCTGGGTCACGCAGATCGCATCGCAGACAAGGTGGCGTTGTCTGTACTATGCACAGACGAGGTTCAGAATTGGCGTTATTCGGATCTGAAATCCGCTGTGTTGGGCACTGGCACAGGTTTGCTTCAGGCCGGTCTGAGACCGGGTGACATTGCGCTGATGCGGTTGGGAAACACGGTTGATTTTCCGATCGCCTATCTGGGCGCAATTTCTGTGGGTATCGTTCCGGTACCGACATCTTCGCAGCTGACGGAACCCGAAACCGCCAAAATGGTCGAAGATCTTTCTCCGACGGCGATACTGCGCGACCCTGACGTCGCCTGTATCTCGCATCCGAAACAAATCGAACTGGATGCGTTGAAAGGCATGCGCACGCTGCCACAAGCCGCGTTTGACATGGGCGACCCCGAGCGTATGGCCTACGTGGTTTACACCTCTGGAACGTCAGGCAAGCCACGTGCGGTGGCCCATGCCCACCGGGCGATTTGGGCGCGGCAGATGATGGTTGATGGCTGGTACGGTCTGCGCGAAACCGACCGTTTGTGCCACGCGGGCGCGTTCAACTGGACTTATACGCTGGGCACAGGATTGATGGACCCGTGGACTATTGGCGCGACGGCCCTAATCCCGAAACCCGGCACCAGTATCGATGCGCTGCCCGCACTACTTCGCCAGCACCGCGCTACGATCTTTGCTGCGGCCCCCGGTGTCTTTCGGAAGATGCTGCAAACGTCCGAGCAGATGAACCTGCCCGACCTGCGCCATGGCTTATGCGCAGGTGAGAAGCTGTCGCGCTCTTTGCACGAGAAATGGGTTGCCAGCACCGGCACCGACCTGTTCGAAGCCTACGGCATGTCGGAATGCTCAACCTTTATCTCTTCCAGCCCGGCCCACCCCGCGCGTAGCGACGCGTTAGGGCAACCGCAGCCGGGGCGTCGCGTGGCCATTCTGGGTTCCGATGGTCCAGTACCGCAAGGACAGGAAGGCACCATCGCCATTCACCGCTCGGACCCCGGTTTGATGCTGACCTATCTCAACGCACCCGACGAAGCCGACGCGCGGATGCAAGGGGATTGGTTTCTGACCGGAGATCAGGGCGCGATGGCAGTGGATGGCCAGATCAGCTATCTGGGCCGCGACGATGACATGATGAACGCAGGCGGCTATCGCGTGTCCCCGGTCGAGGTCGAAGCCGCGCTGTCCCGTTTTCCCGGCATCACGCAGGTCGGCGCAGCCGCTGTCGAGGTCAAACCGGACACATTTGTGATAGCAGCCTTCTATACTGGCCCGGAAAAGCTGGACGATGCGGCCCTGCGCGCCTATGTCGAAGCCAATCTGGCCCGCTACAAACAACCGCGCGCCTTCATCCACCTGCCCGCCCTGCCCACTGGCGGCAATGGCAAACTCCTGCGCCGCGCGTTGCCGGCCTATTTCGAGGCACCAACCATATGACCCAGACCGTCAAGCTCGACATCCTGTCCGATCCGATCTGCCCCTGGTGCTATATCGGCAAAACGCATCTGGACAAGGCACTGGCCAATATCCCTGATCATCCATTCGTCATCGAATGGCATCCCTTTCAGCTGAACCCCGACATGCCGGATGAAGGCATGGACCGGCGCGAATACCTTGAGCGTAAGTTCGGCGGCAAAGACGGCGCTGTGCGGGCCTATGCGCCTGTGGTGGAACACGCAGAAAACGCGGGCCTTAAGATCGATTTCGAAGGTATGAAGCGCACGCCCAACACACTGGACGCCCACCGCCTGATCCATTGGGCTGGAATCGAGGGCAAACAGAACGCTGTCGTCGACGCGCTGTTCGATGCCTATTTCGTGCAAGCCCGTGATATCGGTGATCCCGAGGTCCTGTCAGATATCGCTGACAGCGCCGGAATGGACGCTGCCGTGGTCATGAAATTGCTGAAATCTGACGCCGACCGGGACGACATTCGCAAACGTGACAGTCATTCGCGTGAAATGGGTGTCAGTTCGGTCCCAACCTACATTGTCGCCAACCAACATGCAGTTCCGGGCGCTCAACCCCCTGAAATGTGGGAGAAAGTGATCGCTGAGATCATGTCTCAACTTGAGGCCTCCCCTGCAGAATAGCACAGAGGTCTGTGCGAATTTCCAGTCTGGTCTAACCTGACCCGCCATGATAGCGCGAACGGGTTAGGAGTGCTTCATGGCCAACCGCATGTCGAAGGCGGAATTCATTGCTCTGATCGCAATGATGTTCGCCACAATCGCGTTTTCGATCGATTCAATGCTGCCTGCCCTGCCCGAAATCGGCGCGCAGCTCAGCCCCGATGATGTCAACCGGGCGCAGCTGATCCTGACGTCTTTTGTGTTGGGCATGGGGATTGGCACGTTCTTTACCGGCCCAATTTCGGACGCGGTGGGACGCAAGCCGGTGATCTTTGGCGGCGCACTGTTGTACATCGCGGCATCTGCTGTTGCGTGGGCCAGTTCATCGCTGGAACTGGTACTGATTGCGCGCGTTGTGCAGGGTCTGGGCGCCGCTGGTCCGCGTGTAGTCGCCATGGCGATCATCAGGGATCTCTATTCCGGGCGTGAGATGGCCCGCATCATCTCGATTGCGATGATGATTTTCACACTGGTCCCTGCCATCGCACCGATGCTGGGCGCAGGTGTCATCGCTTTGTTTGGCTGGCGCGGTATCTTTGTTTCGTTCATCTTGTTTGCGCTTATCGTCGTCGGCTGGATGAGCGTTCGTCTGCCCGAGTCTCTCGCTGTCGAAAATCGCCGCCCCTTCCGCCTGCCCCTGATGATCGCAGCTGTGCAAGAGATGTTTGCCCATCCAACGGTGCGCCTCTCGATCCTTGTACAAACCCTGTGCATGGGAATGCTGTTCACCATGCTGACCATGGTACAGCCGGTCTATGATGTGATCCACGGCCGGGCCGACAGCTTTCCCTTTTGGTTCGGCTTTGTCGCTCTGATGTCTGGCTCGGCCAGCCTGCTGAACGCCGCGTTGGTGGTCCGTGTCGGAATGCGGCGGATGGTGACATTTGCCTTTGGCGCTCAGATCGCAATTACATCAATGGTCATTCTCCTGAACATGACCAACCTGTCTCCAACAACGTCATTTGCGCTGTTCGTCTTTTGGCAAACCATGGTTTTCTTCATGGCAGGCATCACGATCGGCAACCTGAACGCCATCGCGATGGAACCGATGGGGCACATTGCTGGCATGGCGGCCTCGGTCATCGGATCGATTTCAACAGTGTTGGCCGCGGCAATTGCCGCGCCGATCGGATTGCTGTTCGATGGGTCAATTGCTCCTTTGACGTTTGGCATCCTGACCATGTGCGTTCTGGCTTTCGGCCTGATGTTGCATATGGGCCGGGTGGAACAGCGACTGCCAGCCTGATCTGTGCAACCTACCCGAAACACGCTACCTTAAGCCCAGGTTGCGGGGAGGTTTTTTGATGAATGACTATTACGATCTGGGCACATACACCTGCCCGATTTCCACTTCGAACCCCGAAGCACAACTATGGTTCGACCGAGGCCTGAACTGGACCTACGGGTACAATCACGAAGAAGCCGTCGTGTGTTTCCAGCGCGCCGCAGAACATGATCCTCAATGCGCCATGGCCTATTGGGGCGTGGCCTATGGCGCAGGGCCGAATTACAACCTGCCCTGGGAATTGCAGGATGATCGAGGACGCAGCAAAGCGCTGGCACTCGCCTATGATGCAATGCAGAAGGCATTGGAGTATGCAGATACCTGCACGCCTGTGGAGCAGGCTCTGATTCACGCGCTGCCCGCGCGCTACCCGCAATCCGATCCAATCGAAGACATGCACCAGTGGGATCACGACTTTGCCGACGCGATGCGGGCGGCGTTTGCAACGCACCAAGATCACCTTGACCTACGCACGGTCTATGTCGAAGCGTTGCTGAACCTGACCCCTTGGCAGATGTGGGATCTGAAAACCGGCCGACCCGCCGAAGGCGCGGCCACACTTGAAGCGCAAGAGGTGCTGGAATGGGCCATGGCCAATGATCCGGCTGCCATGTCACATCCCGGGCTGCTGCATTTGTATGTCCATCTGATGGAAATGTCTCCCAGCCCCGAGATGGCGCTGAAAGCCGGGGACGTTCTACGCACATTGGTCCCGGATGCGGGACACCTGGTGCATATGCCAACTCACATAGATGTGCTGTGCGGCCACTACCAAAATGTGGTGCACTGGAACGAAAAAGCGTCGGAAGCAGACCTGAAGTATTACGAACGTGAAGGCGCGTTCAACATCTACACCGGCTATCGTCAACACAACTACCATTTTGCAATCTACGGCGCGTTGTTTCTGGGACAGATCGAACCCGCCCTACGCGCCAACCAAGGAATTTGGGATACGACGCCGGAAGAAATGCTGCGCATCGAAAGCCCGCCCATGGCGGATTTCTTCGAAAGCTACATGTCCATGGGGCCACACATCCTGATCCGGTTTGGCCGCTGGGAAGAGGCGAAAGCGCTGGATCTGCCCTCTGATCCGGACTTGTATAGAACCTTAACTGCCACAACCCATTACGCCCGCGCTATCGCACATGCTGCAACCGGAGACATCGCTCGCGCCGAAGCTGAAGAGAACCTGTTTCTCGCAGCCAAGGAATGCGTCCCCGAAACCCGCAGGCTGCACAACAACCGTGTGATCGACCTGCTGGAGATCGCGCGGGAAATGCTGCGCGGCGAGATCGAGTATCGCAAAGGCAACTTCGAGATTGCTTTTGCACATTTGCGCCGCTCCGTTGAATTGGACGACACCCTGCCCTATGACGAACCCTGGGGCTGGATGCAGCCCACCCGTCACGCGCTTGGCGCTTTGCTTTTCGAACAAGGCCACGTCGCGGAGGCCGAAGGCGTGTATCGCGAAGACCTGGGCTTGGGCGGAAGCCTCAGCCGCGCCTCTATCCACCCCGACAATGTGTGGAGCCTGAAGGGGTTGCACGACTGCCTCGCAGCGAGGAACGAACAGGTGGAAATCCGCCAAATCAAACAGCGGCTCGACTTGGCCTTGGCCCGAGCCGACCAAATGGTGGCGGCCTCTTGCTTCTGTGCGCAGGCTGCGATGCGTGACTAATGGGATAGATCGCGCTGCCGCGCGATGCCTCCGGCGGAGGTATTTTTAGCCAGATGAAGCTGGGATCCGCGTCTTCATCTGGCCGTAAATACCTCGGGGGAGATGCGCGGAACGCGCGGCGGGGGCAGCGCCCCCTGCTCACATATCAACCTGCCTTGGCCTTTTTCTTTACTGCGACCACTTTTTCGGCCAGATCACGAGCAATGGCAAAAGCCCCTTTGATCTTGTCGCTATCCTTCTTCCAGTCGCGCCTCACAACGATCTTGTTGTCTTTAACCTTGGCCATTCCGCGCTGGTTCTGAATGAACTCGACCAGCCCCTGAGGCGAGGCAAACTTGTCGTTGTGAAACTGAATGGTTGCGCCCTTTGGGCCACCATCCAATTTAGCGATCCCTGCCCGTTTGCACATCGCTTTGATACGAACGACCAGCATCAGAGTGTTGACCTCTTTTGGGAGTTTTCCGAACCGGTCGATCAGTTCTGCGGCAAAGCCTTCCAGCTCTACCTTGGTCGATAGCGAGGACAGGCGGCGATACAGGCCCAAGCGCACATCCAAATCAGGCACGTAGTCGTCCGGGATCAGAACCGGCACGCCCAGATTGATCTGCGGAGCCCATTGATCGTCGGCATCCGACAGGCCTTCCATTTCACCTGCTTTGATCTTGGCAATCGCCTCTTCCAACATGGATTGGTAAAGTTCATAGCCGACGTCGCGCATTTGGCCGGACTGTTCTTCACCCAGCAAATTACCCGCACCGCGAATGTCCAAATCCTGCGATGCCAATGTGAACCCGGCCCCCAGTGTATCGAGCGAGCCCAGAACACGCAGGCGTTTCTCGGCCGTGGCGGTCAATCTCTGACGCGGCTTGGTGGTCAGGTAAGCGTAGGCACGAGTCTTCGACCGCCCTACCCGGCCCCGTATCTGATAAAGCTGCGCAAGACCAAACATATCCGCGCGGTGAACAACCATTGTGTTTGCCGTCGGAATATCCAGCCCGCTTTCGACAATGGTGGTGGCCAGCAGCACGTCATATTTGCCGTCGTAAAACGCGTTCATTCGGTCGTCGAGCTCGCCCGCAGCCATCTGACCATGCGCTACCACATAGGTCAGTTCGGGCAGCTGGTCCTTCAGGAACTCTTCGATCTCGGGCAGGTCCGAAATACGAGGCACCACATAGAAACTCTGCCCACCGCGATAGTGTTCACGCAGCAGCGCCTCGCGGATCGTGACGGCATCGAATTCGCTGACATAGGTTCGGATCGCAAGCCGGTCGATGGGCGGTGTTCCGATGATCGACAGATCGCGCACCCCGGTCAGCGACAATTGCAGCGTCCGAGGTATCGGAGTTGCAGTCAGGGTCAGCACGTGAATGTCGCTGCGCAGTTGCTTCAGACGTTCTTTGTGACCCACGCCGAAATGCTGTTCCTCGTCGATGATCAGCAAGCCCAGATTGTTGAATCGAATGCCTTTGGCCAGAAGCGCATGAGTGCCGATCACAATATCCACCGTGCCGCGTGCCAGTCCATCACGGGTTTGCTGCGCCTCTTTCGCGGAAACAAACCGTGAGAGTTGGCGCACTTCCAGTGGAAAGCCACGGAACCGTTCCTTGAAGCTCGCTGCATGTTGACGTGCCAGAAGTGTGGTGGGCGCAACGACGGCCACTTGCACACCGGACATAGCGGCGACAAAGGCGGCTCGCATGGCGACCTCGGTTTTGCCAAAGCCTACGTCGCCGCAGATCAGGCGATCCATAGGCGCACCAGAATGCATGTCTTCCATCACATCCGAGATGGCCCGCAACTGGTCATCAGTTTCCTGATACGGGAAGCGCGCGCTGAACTCCTCCCACGCATGGGGCGGCGGGTCCATCACCGGAGCCTTGCGCAGGGCACGTTCAGCGGCGATGCGGATCAGCTTGTCCGCCATCTCGCGAATGCGTTCCTTCAGCTTGGCTTTCTTGGCTTGCCATGCACCACCACCAAGACGGTCCAGCAAACCTTCGTCATGGCCATATTTCGACAGAAGTTCGATGTTTTCGACCGGCAGGTACAGCTTGGCTTGCTCGGCGTACTCCAGCAACAGGCATTCGTGCGCGGCACCCGCGGCTGTGACGACTTCCATCCCCATGTAACGACCGATTCCGTGGTCCACGTGAACAACCAGATCACCGGGGCTAAGCGATTGGGTCTCGGTCAGGAAATTTTCGGCCTTGCGGCGCTTCTTGGGCTGGCGGATCAGGCGGTCACCCAGCACGTCCTGTTCGGCGATGACTGTCAGACCAGGGGTTTCGAACCCATGCTCCAACGCCCAGACGGCCAAATGCAAGCCGCGATTGCCGATACGCGTGCCGCCCGTCACCGAAATGGCCTCGGCCAGACCTTCATCTTCGATCAAGCCGGTCAGACGTTCGCGCGCACCTTCTGAATACGAGGCGATCAGCACCGGGCCTTTGTCGAGCTTGGCTGTAATGTGGCTGGCCAAAGCGCCAAACAGGCTGATGTTCTCCTGCTGGCGTTCCGGCGCAAAGTTGCGCCCGATCCGTCCGCCTGCATCAATGACACCGGGACCCGAGGCCTGCGGCAAGGGGCTGAACTGCATAACCCTGCGATCTGCGACCGCCGCCTCCCACGCGGCATCGTCCAGGTAGAGCAGACCCGGGGGTGTGGGTTTGTAAACCGTGTCCATGCGGGATCGGTTTTCCAAAGCCAGACGCCGGGTTTCATATTGATCGGCAATCGTATCCCACCGCGCCAGACGCGCTGGTGTGACCTGATCATCTACGGTGATAGTGGCGTCCGGCAGATAGTCAAACAGCGTCTCAAGCCTGTCGTGAAAAAACGGCAGCCAGTGTTCGATGCCCTGATGCTTACGACCCGCGCTGACCGCTTCGTAGAGCGGATCATCCGTGCCTGCTGCGCCAAATTCGATGCGATAGTTCTGACGGAACCGGGTGATCGCGGCCTCGTCCAAAATGACCTCGGACACAGGCGCAAGTTCCACCACGTCCAGTTTTTCGGTGGTGCGCTGTGATACCGGATCAAAGCGGCGCGCGCCGTCCAGAACGTCTCCGAATAGATCCAGACGAACGGGGCCGGATTCGCCCGGAGGGAATATGTCTATGATGCCGCCACGAATGGCATAATCGCCGGGCTCCATCACTGTTGGGCTTTGGGTGAACCCCATGCGCACCAGAAAGTTTCGCAGAGCGGTTTCGTCGATGCGCTGATCAACACGTGCGGTAAAAGCCGCCTCGCGCAGAACGTCACGCGCGGGCACGCGCTGGGTGGCTGCATTCAGTGTGGTCAGCAGCACAAATTTCTGCGGCATCTGGTGGACCAGAGCGGCCAATGTGGCCACCCGGGCCGCCGAAATATCCGCGTTCGGCGACACACGATCATAAGGCAGACAATCCCAGCCGGGGAATACAAAGACCGGCATGTCGGGGGCAAAGAAGGCCAGCGCAGCGCGCATCGCTTCCATCCGCTTGTCGTCACGCGCGACATGGGCCACCGGCCCGTTGCTGCGGGCGATTTCGTTCAGCACAAGTTGTGCGTCAAACCCTTCAGGGGCGCCGCCAACTGTTACGTGGTTCGGAGCCTTCATCGCCTCGCCTTTCAGATAAGTCTAACCCAGAACGCCAATCGAAATGTTCTGATACATGCCCCAGAACGAAGTGACCAGTATCGAGATCATGCCGATGATCTGGGTATAAAGACGGCAGCGGGAAATGGTTTTGGTGACGGTTTCAAGCGTCAGTTCCTGCCGACGCAAACGCCTGGCCTGTGAGATATTCACCAAAAGAACCAGCGTCATTGGGAACATTAACAAAAACACAGCCTGCGCAAATTCAACGTCGTAATAGAAACCCAGTGTCGCCAGACCTGTCAGCATAAAACTTGCAAAAGCCAAGAGGATGGTGCCCGACATGTCAACGATCAGCAAAATTCGGTTCGTGTTGATGCGTACGATGTCCAGAAGATCGATCTCGACCTGCCCGCCGATCCGACGCGCGCGTACAACCAGATCATACGGAATGCCCATCACCCAATGGCTTGCCGACGACCAGACCACCGCCAGCACAATCCAATACCACAGATTCGAAAAACTGCGCATGTCGATGAGTTCAAAAATCGAAGAGTACCAGTCCAAACCCAACCCTTTATTCAAACAACTCAGGGGGGTTTATCGCGGCGGCGCGTCCATTGATACCCTTGAGACCTTTGTGAATTCATGCCACCCAATGCTGGAATGTTCAAGGAGAACGCGCCATGAAACCGACCGTTGCCCCCTATCCCATGACCCGTTTTCGGCGGGCCCGTCAGTCCGAGGCAATTCGGGGGCTGGTGCGTGAAAATAACTTGACCACACAAGACCTCATCTGGCCGGTTTTCGTGCGAG
Organism: Ruegeria sp. CF8; assembly: GCF_056537285.1. Classification (NCBI taxonomy): domain Bacteria; kingdom Pseudomonadati; phylum Pseudomonadota; class Alphaproteobacteria; order Rhodobacterales; family Roseobacteraceae; genus Ruegeria; species Ruegeria sp. CF8. The sequence goes on from NZ_JBQFRG010000003.1 coordinate 158,303, forward strand.
ATGGTGAAGGGATCGAAGAGCCCGTACCTTCGATGCCGGGTGTTGTGCGGCGGTCGGTGGATTTGATCGCCAAAGCCGCGACCGAAGCACAAGCGCTTGGAATTCCTGCGATTTGCATCTTTCCCTACACGGATACTTCGCTGAAGACCGAAGACTGTGCCGAGGCATGGAATCCAGACAACCTGTCGAATCGTGCCATCCGGGCGATCAAGGCTGCCGCGCCCGATATTGCCGTGATGACCGACGTGGCGCTGGACCCTTACAATATCAACGGACATGACGGTTACGTCGTCGATGGTGAGATAGTGAATGATCAGACCGTCAAGGCATTGGTCAAAATGACCCTTGCCCAGGCCGAGGCCGGAGCAGACATTATCGGCCCATCAGACATGATGGACGGTCGGATTGGCGAAATGCGCCGCGCGTTAGAGGGCGCTGGCCACCACAACGTCATGATCCTCAGCTATGCTGCGAAATACGCGAGCGCATTTTACGGCCCCTTCCGTGACGCCGTTGGGGCCTCTGGCGCGCTGACCGGCGACAAGAAGACTTACCAGATGGATCCGGCCAACTCGGACGAAGCACTGCGCCTGATCGAGCGTGACCTGTCTGAAGGCGCGGATATGGTGATGATCAAACCCGGCATGCCCTACCTGGACATCTGCCGCCGGGTAAAAGACAATTTTGGCGCGCCGACTTACGCCTATCAGGTCTCGGGCGAATATGCGATGATCCAGGCCGCTGCGCAGAACGGCTGGATCGACGGCGACAAGGTGATGCTGGAAAGTCTGCTGGCTTTCAAGCGCGCGGGATGTGACGGCATCCTGACCTATTTCTCGCCGCAGGTCGCACGCATCCTTCAGGGCTAAAACCCCAAAGAGTCGCAATTTTTCGCCGACAAACTCGCTGCTTCAGGCAGCTTTCCCGTGACACATCGCCCTAATCGGCGTATCCTTGCCACCAAGATCGGGATCACCCGACACATCAGGCACAGTTACAGAGATATAAAAACCATGAGCAGTTCCCCTTCCCCCCGACTGAGCCGTCGCGGCTTTGCCTTTGGCATGGCAGGTCTGACCCTGACCACCGCCTGCGGCAACGGCGTCGGCAATTCGAACGCGGCCACGATAGACGCTCGCGTCGACGCGACGCTGACAGAGATGTACGCGAAATATCCCAACACGGTTGAGATCGTGAACAAAGCCAACGGGATGTTGGTTATGCCCCTGATCACTGACGCCGGATTGATCTTCTTTGGAGGCGCCTACGGCCAGGGCGCACTGCGCATCAACGGGGCGACGGTCGATTATTATTCCGCGATTTCCGGAACCGCCGGCCTGCAAATTGGTGCACAGCAATATGCGCATGTTCTGTTCTTCATGACCGAAGATGCGCTGAACGATTTCCGCCGTTCCAGCGGATGGACAGCCGGCGCTGATATTGGATACGTGGTTGACGCAACTGGGAGTTCCTTATCAACGGACACAACAACACTACGGTCGCCGGTGTTAGCAGCAGTCTTTGGTCAGGCAGGTCTGAAATTCGGCGCGACCGTCGAAGGCACAAAGTACACGCGCATCATTCCATAATCCGGATTACCACTTCCCCCACACATGGCCCCCGTCGCAGCACAACACTGCGGCGGGGCAATTATTTATAAGCGTTTCCAAGCAGGTTCTTGCCGCGTTCCTCTTTCGGTTAGACCCACCATCCTCTAGTCTTTGCCCAACCTTCATCCGAATAAGAATCTGGGGCAGTAATGGGTCTTGTTTTCCGCTGGCTGGTGCGCATCGCGTCGGGTCTGATTTTTCTGATCCTCGCCGCGATAGGCCTTGTCTACTTCTTGGCCAGCCAATCCTTGCCGGACTACGATCAGACCCTTGAAGTTGATGGCCTGACCGCCCCTGTCGAGATTGTACGCGACACCGCCAACGTGCCGCATATTCTGGGCCAGACCGATCCCGACGTGTTCTTTGGCTTGGGGTACGCCCACGCACAGGACCGGCTATGGCAGATGACCGTGTTGCGCCGAACTGCACAGGGCCGCCTTTCCGAAGTCTTTGGTCCACGCACTCTCCGCATCGACAAGTTACTACGTCGGCTGGATCTCTACGGCCTCGCTCATCGCTCGGTCGAGGTGCAGGACGAGTACACCAAGGCCGCGTTGCGAGCCTATGCGGCCGGGGTTAATGCAAGGCTGGCAGAAATCAATGAAGAGGCGCTGGGTCGCGGTGCGCCGGAAATGTTCCTGTTCAACGCCCCCGTATCGCCCTGGCAACCAGGCGATAGCCTTGCGATCATAAAGTTGATGGCGTTGCAATTATCTGGGCACTTGACTGATGAGGTTCTGCGCGCTCGCACGTCTTTGATGCTGAACAACCCAGAACGTCTTGCCGATATCCTGCCTGACGTCCCAGGCCCCGGTATCGCGGCTTTGCCGGAATACGCTTCCCTTTTCCCAAATCTTCCCCGCTATGCCGCCGGAACCGAGGCACCCGAAACACATCTCTCACCGCTTCCAAAACGCGGTTTGGCCGGAGCATCGAACGCCTGGACCGCCGCCCCGTCTCGGTCGGCAAGTGGCGGCACACTTCTTGCAAACGATCCACATTTGGGTTTCACGGCACCCGGAATTTGGTATCTGGCGCATCTTGATCTTGAAAAAGGCGGTGTGATCGGGGCTTCGATACCCGGTGTGCCTGCTATTATGACCGGACGCAGTGACAGGTTGGGATGGGGGCTGACCTCTTCTTATCTGGATGATCAGGACCTGCACATAGAACAACTGAACCCCGACAACCCCGAGGAATATCTGACCCCGGACGGCTATAAGGAATTTCTGACCCGCCCATCGATCATCGCCATCAAGGACGAGGCACCAGTTACATTAACGCTGCGTTGGACTGATAACGGCCCGGTGCTGCCCGGCACGGATTACAAGCTCGAGACTATCACTCCGCCCGGCCATGTGGCGTCTCTGTCCTGGACAGCGCTGAGCCCCCGTGACACGTCAATGACCGCGTCCATGGCCCTGATGAATTCCGACAATGTGCGTCAGGCCATTCAGGCGGGCGAGCAATATATTGCCCCGTCACAGAACCTGTCGCTGGTTGACCGGACCACCATCGGAATGAAGCTGATCGGTGCCATGCCGCAGCGCGACTTGCAAAACCAAAGCCGCGGTCGCATTCCAAGCCCCGGTTGGATTGAAACAAACCGCTGGCAAGGCCGGTTGCCCTATGCGGACAATCCCGAGTTCGTCGCCCCGGTTGGCGGTATTCTGGGCAATACGAACAACAAGATAATCGACCGTCCCTTCCCCAACCATGTCTCGTATGAATGGGGCGATACACAGCGCGTGCACCGCTGGGATCGCCTTATGCAATCGCGCGAGGTCCATACCCGCGACAGCTTTATCGAAGCGCAGCTTGATACCGTTAGTTTTACGGCGCGGTCCCTGTTGCCACTGATCGGAGCGGATTTGTGGTTCACCGGTGCGTCTGCGCCCGAGGGCACACCGGAACGACAGCGCCAGATCGCCTTGTCGCTGCTGGCGGATTGGAACGGTGAGATGAACGAACACCTGCCCGAGCCATTGATTTATGCGGCGTGGTTGCGCGCCCTTCAGATCCGCCTGATCGCGGACGAACTTGGACCACTGGCCAGCGAGTACAAACACGTCGAGCCGCTGTTCATCGAACGCGTTTATCGCGACATCGACGGAGCAAGCGTCTGGTGCGATGTACGACAAAGCGCCCCTGTTGAGACCTGCACCGAAATGGCCCGACTGGCGCTGGACGACGCCCTGATCTGGATCTCTGAACGCTATGGCAGTGCGCTTGAATCCTTGCGCTGGGGCGATGCGCATCAGGCCACGCATGATCACCCGGTTCTGGGCGACGTGCCTGTCCTGCGCTATTTCGTGAACATCCGCCAATCGACCAGCGGTGGCGACAACACGTTGCTCCGCGGTCGTACCTCGGGCGAAGGCCCGGATCCGTTTCAGAACGTGCACGGTGCCGGGTATCGCGGGGTGTACGACTTTGCAGATCCCAACAGCTCGGTCTTTATCACTGCGACCGGTCAATCGGGTCACTTCCTGTCGCGCTACTACGACGATCAGGCGCAGCTTTGGCGGCGTGGCGAGTATATTCCCATGTCATTGGACCTTGATCTGGCGCGCGCTGCTGCTGTTGGTGTAACCAATCTGATCCCGCGGTAATCCGCCTATTCGGCAACTCCTCGCCCCGATTTCCGGGGCGTCGTGGCACCGTGAACCTTTTTCGCCTATGATCGTTCCACCGATTATGTGGGACCAAAGGGGGGCGAATATGGCCAGCATTCGGGATGTCCTGAATAATCTTGCGCGGGACTACGCGATTGCATGGAGTTCTGGCGACGGCGACGCAGTTGCAGCTTTCTTTACAGGTGACGGGCAGATCACCATGAATGGCAATGACCCCATTCACGGGCACAACGCCATTGCTGAGATGGTGCGCAAAGCCTGTGCCGACTTTCCCGATCTTGAGGTCCGCTGCGACATGATGCGATGGGCCGGATCTCATGCGATCTTTGTTTGGACGCGCGAAGGACACCACGCCGAAACCGGCAACCACGTTGTCGCGCGCGGTTGGGAAGAGTGGGAATTGACACCAGACTATCTTGTAAAGTCATCGTTGGGCTGGTTCGACGCAGATGACTATCAACGGCAGATTGATGGCAAATAGCTTAACGCGCTCGATCCTCAGCCGTTTCTATCGTGTAGTTGCGGGGTATTCCCTGTGTGACCTGAAACCAGTCTGACGCCTTGGCCCGCGCCTGATGTGCGTCAAACGCCGCTTGATTTGCAAACACTTCCGACACCATGAACCGCCCGGGCGTTGTCTGATCTTCCACAACTTCGAAAGACATACAGCCCTTTTCCGCGCGTGTAAGAGCGATGTGGAGCGGTAATGCTGACCGCACCGCTTCAAGCCGGTCGGGTGGCACGTCGATATGGCCGTTCAGGAAAACCCTTTGATCCGATGCATCTGACATGACCACCCCTTGCCTTGTTCAAAGCGACCCAAACTGCGCGGCTTGTTTGTCTGTCCACAAAACGGTCAGGCGGAACCCGTCTTCGGTTTGATCCTCGCTCTGAACAACGTCCTGACGGAACAACCACGCCCGCTTGTCACCTTCGGCGAAAGAGAGGTTCAGAACAACTTCGTGCCGTGCCCCTTGAAGCAGTGTGGCGATCTCGGCCAACAGCGGGTCAACACCTTCGCCCGTTACAGCCGAGATTGAGAATATCGTCGGGTCCCGTTCGGCCCGCGCCAATGCAGCGTCTTTGTCGTCGGGGTTGAGCAGGTCGATCTTGTTCCAAACCTCAAGCCGTGGCCGTTCCTCATCGACACCCAATGAGGTCAGGATGGCCTCAACGTCTTGCGCCTGCGCATCCGTTTCCTCGTGGCTGATATCGCGGACATGCACGATCAGGTCTGCGCCCAGCACTTCTTCGAGGGTTGCCCGGAAGGCCGCCACAAGCTCGGTTGGCAAATTCGAGATAAAGCCCACAGTGTCCGACAGGATCACCTCAGGACCGTCAGGAAGCTGTACGCGTCGCATGGTCGGATCCAGCGTGGCAAACAGCATGTCCTTGGCCATCACTTCGGCCCCGGTTAAGCGGTTGAACAGGGTCGACTTGCCCGCGTTTGTATAACCTACCAGCGCAACGATTGGATACGGCACCTTGGCACGTGCGGCCCTGTGCAGGGTCCGGGTCTTGACCACCTTCTGCAACTGACGCCGCAGCCTGACCAGTTGCTCGTCGATGGCGCGGCGGTCGGCTTCGATCTGAGTTTCACCCGGTCCGCCAACGAATCCCAACCCGCCACGTTGCCGTTCAAGGTGGGTCCAGGCGCGTACCAATCGCGTCCGCTGATAGCTGAGTGCCGCCATCTCGACCTGCAACACCCCTTCTCGGGTGCGGGCGCGATCGCTGAAAATTTCCAGGATCAGCCCGGTTCGATCGAGGATCTTGACCTTCCACGCCTTTTCCAGATTGCGTTGCTGCACCGGCGTGACCGGCCCGTCGATCAAAACCAGTTCGATTTCGCTGTCATGCAGACGTTCGGCCAGTTCTTCGATCTTGCCACTGCCGAACAAAAGCCCCGGCTGGGCGCGTTGCAGGCGCACGATCTCGGACCCGATCACATCCAGGTCGGGCAATGCAGCGGCCAATGCAACCGCCTCGGCCAGCGCCGGTTCAGGGACACGGCGCTGTTCATCTGATTTGATTTCGGGATGCAGCACCCACGCTCGGGTGCGCCTCCGGTCATGTTCCATCAAGAGGCGTCTTCGCCCTCATACAGATTGATCGGCTGCGATGGCATGATGGTTGAAATCGCGTGCTTGTAGACCAGCTGCGACTGTCCGTCGCGGCGCAACAATACGCAGAAATTGTCGAACCAGGTGATCACACCCTGCAACTTCACGCCATTGATCAGGAAGATCGTTACCGGAACCTTAGCTTTCCGTACATTGTTCAGGAAGGCATCCTGAAGATTCTGTCTGTCCGAAGCCATATTTTTATAATCTCGCCATTGTTCTTGCTACGCGCTGCGGACCAACGCGCTCCCTCCCGGCGAGTATGGAGTGCCGCGAAGAGATATTCCAGATGAAAAATAAGGCGGTAACGTCCGCAGGGCGTATTCGGCTCAATCGCGCCACAGCGACGGTGTGATCAGGGCGATGATCGCCAGCGTCTCAAGCCGACCGATCACCATCGCCGCACACAGCGTCAGTTTCGCCCCAGAAGACAGATCAATTAGCCGGATTGGGACATCCGTGGCCAGTTCGATCAGCGGACCCGTTGTCGTCAAAGTGGCAACACTCAGCACCATTGCCTGTTCAAAGCCGGAACCCATCGCCGCCAGCAAAAGGTTAAACACCGCCAGCGTCAGCGCGAAAAGCATCAAAAAGATCCAGGCGATAAAGGCCCCGTCGCTTTGAATGCGTCGGTTGCCACCGCCGACACCGCTGACGGACGAAGGGTAAATCAAGCGATCAATCTCGCGCGCACCGTTTAGGTACAATGCAAAGACCCGCAGCAATTTGACGCCCCCGGCTGTGGTGGCGACCCCGCCGCCGATCAGCGCCAACCCCATCAGCAATAACCCTGGCGTACCCAGACCCGATAATTGCTGGGCATCGTTCCAGTTCGCACTTTCGAACCCAGCCGTGGTCAGGAAGGCCAGCACAGTGAACAGCATACCCCAGATCACCTGCAACGCCTGAAGCGGAGCGATCTGCCCGCCGATCTCGGTCACGCCAGCAACCACGCGAAAGAACAGCAACAACGCAACGGCCAGAACGATCATGAGACCGATGCGAAATTCGGGGTCTCTGTCCAAACGTGAATATCCGGTAGTGGCGGTGTCCGTCGAAAAAGTCAGACGCGAAAGGGCAAAGAACAGGAAAAGAAACAGGATTGCTTCACCTGTAAATCCGGCCTGTGCGCCTTCCATGCCGCCAACCGGAGAGATACCCGAAGTCGCCATCACCGACATCGCGTGACAGACAGCCGTTAGCCCGGCCTCACCCGCGATCAGCAGAAGCACCCAGATCACTACAGTCAGCCCGGCATATACCGGCGTCAGCGCCCGCGCCACACGCAGCAAACGGCCGCGCGGGTCCACGCGTTCGCTTTGTGCAACACCTGATACCGGACGTCCGGGTTGCCCTTTTGCGGTCACCTCGAACCCGCCAAGAGACAGCGGGGCCAAAATCGCGGCCGCGGCGATCCACATCACCAAACCGCCCATCCATCCGACAAGCGCACGCCACAAATGCAGTGGTGCGCTCAGCCGGTTGTGATCCGGGAACAGGTCGGCCCCTGTGGTCGTCAGTGCGCTGACCATATCGAAGTAAGCGTTCAGAAACGTGGTCGTGCCAAGCGCATCATGAAACGGGATCGCAAGAAAGATAGGAAGGATGGTGAAACATCCCAACATAACCGCCAGTTGCCCCAACGTCCCCCGCCGTGGAATTCGGTTAGATGAGGCTATTGCAACGATCGAGACCAGAAACAGACCAAGAATGCCGGAGTAAAGAAAAGACCGCGAGGTGTCGTGATCATCCAGCACCAGCGCATAGAGTGCTGGAATCCACATAGCCAAAGATACGATTGCCCAGATCAGCAGGAACAGCGGTAGCCGCTGAATTAACCCAACTTGTTGTGTCCCCGCTCGCGCCATCAGAAGAAATCGATTGATACCTGCATCAGGCGCTCGACCTCGGGCACGTCCTTGGACATGGCAAAAATTGCGACCACATCCTTTTCATCGATCCGCAGGCTGCCTGTCGGGCGCAGAACCTCGTCTCCTTTGCGCACGGCACCCACCAGCACACCTTCGGGGAAATCGATATCGCGCAATCTTTGCCCCGCCATCGGAGATGTGGACAGAACCTCGGCCTCAATCACCTCGGCCTCGGCATCGCCGATGGAATACACCTGTCTTACGCGCCCGTGACGGATATGGCGTAGGATCGAGCTGACAGTGGTGGCACGCGGGTTGATATAGGCGTCAATGCCCAACGGTCCCATCAGGGCAACCATGCTGGGATCGTTGATCAGCGCAATCGCCAGCGCACAGCCTTCGGCTTTAGCACGCACAGCGGCCAGCATGTTGGTGCGGTCATCATCCGTAACGGCCAACATTGCATCGGCGCGGTCGATACCAGCTTCGTTCAACAGCCCGGAATCCAACCCGTCCCCATGCAGAACAATCGTCCGCTCCAGTGCTTCGGCCGCGATCTCGGCACACTTCCGGTCTCGTTCGATGATCTTGGCGCGCACCCGACTCTCGCGTTCTTCCAGGGTGCTGGCGACTTCCAATCCGACATTGCCACCGCCCACAATCACAACGCGATCCTGACGCTTCTGGGCTTTGCCAAAAACCTCCATCGTGCGGTTCACGTCGTTTACATTGGTGAAGACGTAACATTCATCACCGACAAACAGCTGATCTTCCGACTCGGGTGCAAACAACGTGCCATCGCGCCGAACCCCCACGACAATCGAACTGAGTGTGGAAAACAGATCCGTCAGCTGCCGCAGCGGCGTATTCACGATTGGGCAGTCCTCTTCCACTCTGATGCCCAAAAGCTGCGCCTTGCCATCCATGAAAATCTCGGTGTCAAAGGCCGATGGGGCAGACAGGCGGCGCATGGCGGCAGCTGCAACTTCGCGTTCCGGGCTAATCACCACATCGATGGGCAAGTGATCGCGGCGGTAGAGGTCCGAGTGAATGGCCTCCAGATAGGATTTCGACCGAAGGCGCGCAATCTTGCGCTGTATCGAAAAAACCGAATGCGCCATCTGACACGTGACCATGTTCACTTCGTCAGAATGGGTCGCAGCAATAATCATGTCGGCGTCGCGGGCCCCTGCCCGCTCCAGCACATCAGGGTAGCTTGCAAACCCGGCAATGCCCTGCACATCCAGAGTTTCCGTCGCCCGGCGCACGAGGTCGGGATTGTTGTCCACGACCGTTACGTCATTCAGTTCGCCCGAAAGGTGCCGCGCTATCTGCCAGCCAACCTGACCCGCGCCGCAAATGATGACCTTCATGTTTCTGGCCCTTCTGCCTGAAAGGATTGAATGACAGATGCCCCCAAAGCGGTCAATTGAATTGTCATCCCTGCGCTGCTGCGGCAAGATAAGCGTATGAAAACGCTGTTTCCTATGCTTGTGACCCTAATGGTGCTGTCCGCGTGCAGCGGGCCGCTTTCGCTCTATTACCGCGAAGGCGCAACCGTTTCCCGCCTGCAGCAAGAAACGACCCAGTGCCAGCTCAAGGCGGTCAAAGAGGTGCCCGTTGCAAATCAAATCCGTCAAAGCCCGCCAACATATTGGCCCGGCCGCACCTATTGCGACGGTCGGGGGCGGTGTTACCAGTCCCCGGGATGGTGGCAGCCGGGCCGGGTCTACACCGTGGATGTGAACCAGGGCCTGCGCAACACGGTCGAGGCGCAATGCATGGCGCAGAAAGGGTTCCGGCCCGTCAGCCTGCCGCCCTGCAAATCCGGAGTGAAGTCGAGCGTACCTGCAACGCGCACAACAACATTGCCGCCGCTCACGACGCAATCTTGTTTTGTCAAATTCGATGATGGGTCTTTTCAGATCATTTCGCCTGGTCAGTCAGGTTGAAGCGATTTGCGCCGCGCGCTGGCGGGCCAGCGCGATGTGCGCAAGGATCGCGATTGCATAAATTCCGATCACACTCAGCAGCATCCCGGCCTCATCCACGCGCCACAAAACCGCCAGCAGAACCGGTGTGCCCAGCAAGTTACCCGCATTTCCCATTTGCGCCATCGCCCCATAGCTGAGCGCCTGCGCCTCGGCCGTTTGGTTCAGGATCGGCACGGCGGCAAAGCTGCCCCCTTGCACAAGACCCAAAACGGCAAACAGCAGAACGCATACGATCTCCAGCGGCAAGCCAACGAACGCCCCGAGAACTGACAAAATGCCCAGCCCGAATCCCAGATTGATCACCGCAACGCAGGGCATCACGTTGAGAAGGACGGGAACTGCCATCCAACTCAGGACAATTCCCGCCAGCGGCATCAACCCAGCGACGTGCGCGCTGATGTCTTCCGGCAAACGACCCGGTAGGATGGCCAGCAAAGACACAAAGGTCAGCGTATAAAAGAACCACCCCACTGCCGGGGCCGACACGAATGGAGAGCGATAGGTGCGCAGATGAACGTTCAGCACGTCTGTCCACTGCCAGGGCTTGATGTCAGAGGCAAGTTGCACGTGCATCCGGCAGATCAGGATCACACCGGCTACCCCAATCATCAAGAAACCATGCAGCAGGAAGAACGTAGTCAGACCAAAAGAGGCGATCAGCGGCAATCCGATCCACGCATTCAGCGCAAAAGCGACACCGAAGAACGTGCTCCAAAGGACCATCGCGATGTTGCGCGCCTTGCCGGTTGTGATTTGCGCGATCAACGTGGGAGCAGCGACGACAATGGCCAGATGCGAAAGCCCTTCAACAAAGCGGCTGGCCAGCATGACGTAAAACCCAGGCCATGTCGCTTGAAACATCGAAATCGCGCCACCGAGGCACAAGCCGAAGGTCAAAAGCTTCATGGGCCCAACCCGCCCTACGATGGCCCCGGACAAGGCCCCAAGCACGGCTCCGATCAGGCTGATGATCGACAGCAACCATCCCATGGTTTCGATGTGATCAGGATACAGTAAGACAAGCTCGGGAAACGGAGTTGCAATTTTTGCAAATTGAGTCGCCGCGCCCAGACCAGCAAGCCAGAGAAGAAGAACCTGAAATATCTGTACCATAAGCCGCTTCTACTGCGCACAACCGGATCAAGGAACGCATAAATTATGCGACCTCAGTGTCTGGATCCGCTGACCAGACGAACAGGCGTTCCGTCAGAAAGATACAGGCGTTCCCAGATGATTTCGCCCGCGCTAATTCGAATACGGTCATGGACAGCTTCGGACGTCAGGAACGCCTTTGGTGCGGGCGTATGCATGTCCCACCATCCATCGGCATCGAGTTCAGCCTCGGCCGCCTGTATTTCATCCGTTGCAAACTGCCACAGAGACACTCCCAGCAAGGCGTTCTGGCTGGTTTTCCAATCGCGCGCCCGGCTGGCCGAATACGCAAGACACCTGTGGCTCGCCTCTTCCACCAAATGCACACAGTCTGATGAGCTCATGACCAACCGCCGCAATGCGCTGTCGTCAGCGCGGGTCGGACAAAGGGCCGCAAAGACGGCCTGTTGGGTCTCGGGTGGCGGTGTCTGACCACCTCTTTCCCAACGCGAGACGGTTGCCTGATCCACCTGCAATAGCTCAGCCAGATGAGCCTGCTTGAACCCGACGGACCGGCGCAACCTTTTAAGGCGCTTTCCGAACCCCGGATATCCTCGGGTTTCAAGCCGGTTCGCTGTTCTCAAAACACTCATGGCCAGCCCAGCCGTCCCGGCGGATTACTCCGCCGGTTCCGGCTCATCGATTTGCGCGACACGTGCACCGGACTTGTTCGACGTCACCACGCCCAGCGACTTCAGCTTGCGGTGCAACGCGCTGCGCTCCATTCCCACAAAGCTGGCCGTGCGGCTGATATTGCCGCCAAAGCGATTGATCTGTGTCAGCAAGTACTCCCGCTCGAACGCTTCACGCGCCTCGCGCAGAGGCAATGTCGCCAGCGCGCCCGACAGAACGACACGCCCCGAATCTTCGGTCTTGTCTTCTTCACTTGGCAACTCGCGCGCTTCGATCGGGCCGGTTCCGTCACCCAGAATCAAAACCCGTTCGATCAGGTTCTTGAGCTGACGCACATTCCCCGGCCAGGTCATCGTCTGCAACAGGGCAACCGCCTCTTCCGAGAGATCCCGGATCGGCAAACCTTGGGTTTCGTTGCACATTTCGATGAAGTGCTGGGCCAGAACCGGAATATCCTCGCGGCGATCTTCCAGCGAGGGAACAGCAACCGGCACAACATTCAGACGGTGATACAGTTCTTCGCGGAAACGCTCGGCTGCGATCTCTTCGTCCAGATCCTTGTTGGTGGACGAGATGACCCGCAGATCCACGCGTACTTTGTCAGATCCACCTACGCGCTGAAACTGTTGATCCACCAGCACCCGCAGGATCTTGGATTGCGTGCCCAGGGGCATATCCGCCACTTCGTCAAAGTAAACCACACCACCGTGGGCTTCTTCCAGCAATCCGGGTTCAACCCCACGCTCAGCGGATTCCCGGCCAAACAATACCTCTTCCACGCGCTCAGGCTCGATCCCGGCACAGTTCACGGTCACAAAGGGCGCGTTGGCGCGGTTGGAATGGGCGTGGATATAGCGCGCTGCGATTTCCTTGCCCGACCCGGCAGGACCGCTCAGCATCACGCGGCCGTTTGACTTGGTCACTTTGTCCAGCTGACCCTGCATGGCCCGGAACGACGCGGATTTGCCGATCATGTCCGAGTTGTTGACCTCTTTGCGCTTCAGCGAGGCATTCTCGCGACGCAGGCGAGAGGTCTCCATCGCGCGGCGAATCACCACCATCAATTGGTCGATGTTGAACGGTTTTTCGATAAAGTCGTACGCGCCCTGCTTGATGGCGGCGACAGCGATTTCAATGTTGCCGTGTCCGGAAATGATCACCACCGGCACATCCGGGTTGTCGCGTTTCACCGCCTTCAGAATATCGATCCCATCCATGCGGCTGTCTTTCAGCCAGATATCAAGGATCAACAGCCCCGGCGGTTCGGAATTGATTGACGCCATACACTCATCCGAATTGGCCGCCAGCCGGGTTGAATAGCCTTCGTCCTCCAGAATGTCGGACACCAGCTCGCGAATATCGCGCTCGTCATCTACGATCAGAATGTCACTCATCTTTGGCCTGCTTTCAGTTTGTTGGTTCTAATTGCCTGCTTCTGTGGCGCAACGGTCGAGGACATATTGGCCCCCGGCAAACGGATTACGGCCATCGCGCCAAAATGGTCCTGTCCGTCAAAGACGGGCGCGTCCTCAAGCGTTAACGCTCCGCCGTGTTCTTCGATGATCTTCTTGACGATGGGCAGGCCCAGCCCAGTCCCCTCGTCGCGTGTGGTCACATAGGGTTCAAACAGTCGCGCCCGATCCTCGGGCAGACCGATCCCGTTATCTGCAATCGTGATGACCGTACCGGCATCATCACTGGAAACTGCCACTTTTATCTGTGGCTTGAGATTATCCGGCGCCCCTTTTTCTTTAAGGGTGCCAATCGCTTCTCCGGCGTTTTTAATCAAATTCGTCAGGGCCTGATGCAACATCGTCGCATCCAAATCTGCCATGATGGGGTGCTGCGGTAAGTCCGCGTCGATCTGCACATCCGGTTGCCCCGCTTGCTGCAATACAACCGCTTCACGCACGAGTTCGACCACGTTTTCTTCGCGGCGCTCAGGCTCGGGCATCCGCGCGAATTTCGAGAACTCGTCCACGATGCGACGCAGGTCGTTGGTTTGGCGCACAATGACACCCGTCATCGACTCGAGGCTTTCGCAATCCTCTTCGTCCAGCTTGCGCGCGAACTTGCGTTTGATGCGCTCTGCGCTCAGCTGAATCGGGGTCAGCGGGTTCTTGATCTCATGGGCGATACGGCGGGCAACGTCGCCCCAGGCTGCCATCCGCTGCGCACTGACCAAATCGGTCACGTCATCAAAGGCAACCACATAGCCTTCCAGCCCGCCATCTTCGCCACGGCGGATGGCCATGCGTACCAGCAGGTTTTCCAAACGACCTTTTCGGGTGACTTTGACCTCTCCTTGGACAGCCTCCTGCCCGCTGTCCTTCAGGCTTTCGAACAGAGGCAGAAACTCGGGTACTGCGATGCCGATAGCCAAGTGTTCTTCGCCCCGCGACCAGTCCAGCAGCCGTTCGGCCGAGCGGTTCACAAATGTCACGCAGCCTTCGGGGTCCACGCCGACAACGCCCGACGTGACCGAACTCAGAACCGAGTCGAACAGTCGCCGGCGGCTTTCGATTTGCTGCGTGTTTTCCAGCAGAGTGTCTCGCTGCCCTTTCAGTTGCCGGGTCATTTGGTTGAAATACCGGCCCAACATGGCGATCTCGTCATCGCTGGCCTCTTCGATAACCTGAACGCTCAGGTCTCCGGCCCCGACCCGTTGTGCCGCTGTCGTCAACCGACCAACCGGGCGCGACAAACGTTCAGCGAACCACATTCCCAGCGACATCGCGGCAAGGATCAGGATCAACGCAAAGCCCAGATACAGCAGACCAAACTCAAACAGCACCCTGCCCCGTTCGCTTTCGAGTTGTTGGTAAAACTGCGCTGTTTCCTTGGTGTCATCCAGCAGTGTCAACAACTGCCCATCCACCTCGCGGCTGACATAAAGATACCGGTCTAGATAAGCCGTCAGAGGAACCAGCGCACGGAATTCATTGTTCGGCCAATCAGCTATGATCAACAGCCCTGTGTCAGTGGCCTCGGCCATCTCTTCCGTAGTGGGCGCTTCGTAATTGAACAGGTAAGACCGATCCCCACGCGACTTGATTTCACCGCTTCCATCGATGACATACGCTTCCCGCAATCCGCGTTGGATCTGCGCCTGTCCCTGCGCCAGCACTTCGCGCAGTTCGGCGTCCGAGATGTAGAAATCCAGCGAGCGCGCGTTGTCCAGATACCGCGCCAGAACGGACGCATCCTGGACCAGCCCGCGGCGGTGTTCCTGCTCATAGGCTTCTGCCGCAGTAAGCGACGATCCCACCACTTGCCGAACCCGGTCCGAGAACCAGCCTTCCAAGCCGATATTTACGGTGAGTCCGGCAAAAATCGCAACGGTCACGGTCGGCACCAGCGCCAGCAGTGTAAAAGCCCCGATCAAACGCAAATGAAGGCGCGAACCCGCCGACTTGGCCCTGCGCGCCGCGATCAGGCTGCCGACCTGACTTAACACCAGTGCCGCGACAACCAGTACGTAGACGAGGTCTGCCAGCAGAATCAGCCGCAGAGTTGGTGCCGTTGCACCAAGATCAAAGGGACCAATGACCAGATAAGTTGCCAGCGCCAGAATTGGCCCCAAAAGGACCAGCCCAAAGGTACCGAAATTGCGCAGTTTTCGTGATTTACGCCATCGACTTATCGATGGGATCATCCCGCTCTGTGCTCGGGTTGCCACCGTCTGCCCTCATCCTGATGTGCCGCGTTTGCGGCTTACCGCCATATATCGTGATCTTTTCCCAACAGATGCCGGGATGCCACGGTTTGTGTGGCGATATTACATCAGTTTGCGGCGGCGTGTCACCTGAATATCGAGGTCAGTGATCTTTTTTCGCAACGTATTTCGGTTGATTCCCAGCAAATCCGCACATTTCGCCTGATTTCCGCCGGTTGCATCGAGTGCGATTTCGATCAAGGGGGCCTCAACCTCGCGCAAAATGCGCTGATACAAGCCCGGCGGCGGCAGAATGTTTCCGTGCAGATCAAAATACCGCCGCAGATGGCGCTCGACCGAAGTCGACAGTTTTTCACGCTCGCCACCGCTGAGAACCGGTTCCGCTTCGGGCTGGCTGCCCAGAACCATTTCCACTTCGGCTTTCGAGATTTCATCGGCGCGGCTGGTCAAACCCAACCTGCGCACCGCGTTTTCCAACTGCCTGACGTTACCGGGCCAGGAATAGCGGCGAACCAGTTCCACCGCTTCGGGGCTAAGCCAACGTTTCGCGCCGCTTTCACGTTCTTCACGGGCCAAGAAATGCTCGGCCAGAAGAGGAATGTCGTCCACTCTTTCGCGCAGGGACGGCACATGAATGGTGGCGCCACACAACCGGTAATACAGATCCTGACGAATGCGTCCGGTTTCCATGCCTTCGGTCAGATCCGACTGGCTGGTGGCCATGAAACGCGGAACGTGATCGCCGGGCGTGTCCATCATGCGCACGATCCGGGCCTGAACCTCATCGTCGATATCGGCAATCTCATCAATCAGCAGCGTACCGCCGCGTACCCGCGCCAATACACGCGCGGGGCCTTCCAGATCCCGCAGTTCTGCCGCTGTTACTGTGACAAATGGCAAGGTGCGGCGATCAGAAAAGTCGTGAATAGCGCGCGCAATCAGAGACTTACCCGTGCCACTTTCACCAGAAATCATCACCGAAAGATCGGTATTCATGACCCGAGCAACCAACCTGTACAAGGCCTGCATCACTGGAGTGCGTCCAACCAAAGGCAGCTCGTCCGGGCGTTCGCCATCTGCTTCGGTGCTCTCCGGCTGGGCACGTTGTTTCTGATCCAGCGCACGTGCGGTTCGCTTCATCAGGTCCGGCAAATCGAACGGTTTAGGCAGGTAATCATATGCGTCCGCCTCTGCGGCCTGAATCGCTGTCATGATCGTATTCTGTGCTGAAATCACAATAACAGGCAGACCGGGGCGATCCTGGGCAATCTTCGGCAACATTTCCAACCCGTTACCATCGGGCATGACCACGTCCGAGATCACCACATCGCCCTTGCCCTCGCCGACCCAGCGCATCAACGTGGTCAGAGACGACGTTGCATGTACCTTGCACCCAGCGCGCGTCAGGGCCTGTGTCAAAACGGTACGGATCGTGCGGTCATCATCCGCAACCAGTACTGTGCCATCCATTAGGTGGTCTCCTTTTTGTGCTCGGCGTCTTCGCGCGGTGCGCGGCGCAGCGATAGTTTGAATACGGTTCGCCCGGGGACAGAATCGGCCGAAATCCAGCCGTCGTGGTCCGATATGATCTTGCTGACCAACGCCAGCCCGAGGCCGGTGCCGTTTTCTTTGCCTGAAACAAACGGATCAAAGATATCGCCGCGAATGTCTTCGGGCAGGCCCGGGCCGTCGTCTATGATCTCGATCTGCAAAGGCAATGAATGGCCAGACCCATCGCTGCGGCGCAACCGGAAAGAATGCTCGAAATAGGTCCGCAGCCGAATGGTTCCGCCCTGTGGTCCGGCGGCCTCGGACGCGTTCTTGAGCAGGTTCAACACCACCTGCAATAGTTGATCCGGGTCTCCGAACGCCAGCGGCAAGGATGGGTCGTAATCTTCGATGATCGTCATATCCGCGCCAAACCCCAGCAAGGCAGAACGGCGGGCGCGATCCAGAACATCGTGAATATTGACAGGCTTGAAGTCGGGTTTTTGCAAGTTACCGAATTGTTCAACCTGCTCCAGCAGCTTCACAATCCGGCGGCTTTCCGCCACGATAAGGTCTGTTAGTTCAAGATCTTGCGCCGGGATATTCATGCTTAGCAACTGTGCGGCACCCGTGATCCCGGCCAACGGATTCTTGATTTCGTGGGCCAGCATCTCGGCCATGCCGATAGCCGATTGAGCCGCCGATTTTACGGTGTTGCCCCGTGTCATCCGCCCCGACAATTCGCGCGGCGAGATGATCATGATCATCGATCCCGGGTACCCAACCAAAGGCGCGATCTGCAACGCGCATTGCAACGGCGCACGGTTTCCCGATCCGGCGTCTACATCGTTCACAAACAGAGGCGTGCCATAGGTCCGGGCACGTTCAAAAGCCTCTTCAAGCGGTGCATCCACGGCGATCTGATCCCACACGGGATGGCCGATCACTGCCTTGCGTGACGCGTTCAAAAACCCCTCACCTGCCGCGTTTACATCAGAAATGCGATCGTCCGGATCAATGATGAAAGCTGGAACGGGCAATGAGTTCCAGATGCTGGCGTTCGAGTTCATGCCGCCACCTCGCCCGTCTCACTCAATGCATCCGCCAACAGGCGCAACACTTCGCTTGGATCGCGTGAGGTCAGAACGGCCCGCCGCAAAGGCGCTGGTGTCCCGGCTTCATCCATGTACCATCCAAGATGCTTGCGCGCGACGCGCAGGCCCAGATCCGCCCCATAGAAGGACAGCATCGCCTGATAATGCGCCTGCACCATGTCTATCAGGTCCGCGCCGACCGGAATATCAGGGGCCTCTGCCCCGAATAGGTCATAGCATACCTGTGCCAAGAGCCAGGGTTTGCCCTGCGCGCCGCGCCCAACCATCACCCCATCTGCGCCTGACTGACCCAACGCAGTCTGCGCGGCAGCGGTATCCACGATATCGCCATTTGCGATGACTGGAATCGACACGGCCTCTTTCACGGCCCGGATCGCCCGCCAATCGGCATGGCCTTTGTAAAACTGACATCGCGTGCGACCATGAATCGTGACCATCTGAATGCCTGCGTCTTGTGCACGTCGCGCTACATCTGGCGCGTTTAGCAGAGAGTCGTCCCAGCCCAGCCGGGTTTTTAAGGTCACCGGCACATCAACGGCACTGACCACGGCTTCGATCAGGGTCAGCGCATGATCCGGCGTTTTCAGAAGCGCCGAACCAGAATAACCATTGGTCACTTTCTTGGCGGGACAGCCCATGTTGATGTCGATCACCCGTGCGCCCCTGTCGGCGACCTGACGAGCGGCTTCAGCCATCCAATGCGCCTCGCGCCCGGCCAATTGCACAGCAGTGTTTTCGACATCCGCTGACAGTTCCGCACGTTCGCGCACGCCAGGCTTGGCTTGCACCATCTCCTGGCTGGCAACCATTTCGCTTACCACCATGCCGGCACCAAACCGCATCACCAGATCGCGAAACGGGCGATCCGTGATTCCGGCCATCGGGGCCAGCAATACTGGCGGGTTTACTTCCTTGTCAGCGAGGTGAAGGGTCAACGTGCTTAATCCTTGGGCAGTTGCTGATTTGATATCGAATTCCGCGCATATGAACAACAAAACGGCGTGAAACAAGCCCGCAAAATCATCACGTGCCTATTTTTTAATCGTTTTACCTTGGGTGATTGCCTCTGCTTTCACCGCCGCCTAAACACAGCCTAGACGAAGGAGCGCCCGAGACATGACCACAGCCGCCATCATAGTCGCCGCAGGGCGCGGATTGCGCGCCGGAGGCGGCGTGCCCAAGCAATGGCGCAGCCTTGCGGGACGTCGCGTGGCCGACTGGACGATCGAACAGTTTCGCGGGCAGGTGAATCACATCGTTCTGGTGCTTTCTGACGAAGACACCCCCGCATGGGAAGAGTTTCGCGACACTGATCTGATCCTCGCCTCGGGCGGATCAGATCGGTCAAGCTCGGTACGCAGCGGATTACAGGCTTTGGAAGGTCTGGGTGTGCAACATGTTCTGATCCACGACGTGGCCCGCCCTTGTGTCTCATCGCGCATCATACAGGACGTGCTGACCGCGCTGGAAACGCACCAGGCGGCCGCGCCGGGGCTTGCTGTCACGGATGCGCTGTGGGTTGGGCAGGACAACGCTGTGAGCGGCACGCAGGACCGTAATGGCCTCTACGCCGCGCAAACACCGCAGGGGTTTCACTATGATGCTATCACTGCTGCCCACGCGGCCCATTCGGGCGGGGCTGCGGATGATGTGGAGGTCGCCCGCGCGGCAGGGCTCGAAGTTTGTATCGTCCCCGGCGACGCGGACAATCTGAAGATCACCCGACCCGAGGATTTTGCCCGGGCGAAACGGATAATGGGAACGGATATGGATGTAAGGCTTGGCAACGGGTACGACGTGCACCGTTTTGGTGACGGGGATCATGTTATCCTGTGTGGCGTGAAGGTGCCTCATGGGCGCGGATTGCAGGGGCACTCGGATGCAGATGTTGGGATGCATGCCGTAACCGATGCGATCTATGGCGCTTTGGCGCAGGGGGACATTGGTCAACACTTCCCGCCCTCAGATCCGCAATGGAAGGGTGCAGCCAGCGAGATTTTTCTGCGCCATGCGGTCGAGCTGGCGGGGCAGATGGGATACCGCATTTCGAATGTCGATTGCACCTTGGTCTGCGAATATCCAAAGATAGGCCCTCATGCCGCTGCCATGCGCGCTGAAATGTCTAAAATCATGGGGTTAAGCGCAGATCAGGTCTCGGTCAAGGCCACCACATCCGAGCGTTTGGGCTTTACTGGTCGCAGCGAAGGGATCGCCTCGCTCGCCACAGCCTGCCTGGTGAAGGCATGACCGCTGCACAGGTGATCGGCACAGTCGGTGGTGTCGGCTATTTGCGCCCTGCCCCAGGCACCTGGGGATCCCTGGCGGCGCTGCCGATGGCTTGGGTGTTGCATACGCTGGGTGGGTTTCCCCTGCTGGCACTTGCAACACTGGCCGTTTTTGTTGGCGGCCTTTGGGCAACCCGCGTGATGACCGAGGGCCAAGATGATCACGACCCGTCAGAAATCGTCGTTGATGAGGTCGCAGGCCAGTTCATCGCGCTTTGGGCGATTTCTTACCCGTCCTGGGCCCATGGGATCGACATTACCGCCCTTTGGCCCGGCTGGGTGGCTGCGTTCATCCTGTTCCGCTTGTTCGACATCACCAAACCCGGCCCCGTTGGTTGGGCCGACAGGCGCGGCGATCCTATGGGCGTTATGCTCGACGACGTCATCGCGGGCGTTTTCGCAGCCATCGGCGTGATGGTTCTTGCAGGAATTGCTCACGGAGTTCTGGGCCTGTGAACGTGAGCGAGTTGTTGGATCTTGCCAAGGCGCAGGGCATGATGATCGCCACGGCTGAAAGCTGTACCGGCGGAATGGTGGCCGCTGCCCTGACCGATATTCCCGGCAGCTCTGCTGTGGTGGACCGGGGCTTTGTTACCTACACCAACGAAGCCAAACAAGACATGCTGGGCGTTCTGGCCGCGACCCTGACCGCTCATGGCGCTGTATCCGAAGAAGTGGCCCGCGAGATGGCCGACGGGGCGCTTCGACACTCACAGGCGCAGCTTGCCGTGTCGATCACGGGCATTGCCGGACCGGGCGGATCCGAGTTCAAACCGGAAGGGCGCGTGTGTTTCGGACTGGCCCGTGATGGTCGGAACACGCAGACCGAAACCGTTGAATTCGGCGCGTTGGGTCGGGATGCTGTGCGTCTGGCTGCGCGGGATCACGCGTTGGATTTGCTCAAAGACGGGCTTTCATAAGCGCCCATTATTTAGGCGCATCGCACAAAAGGCTGCTAAAACTGTCATCTCTTGTGCAAAAGGCGACATTTTAAGCGCCTTTTGCAAGTCTGCCTCTTTTTTCCTCACTCCTCCTCCGTTTCAAGGCTGCGCACACACTCACAAGGGTCCGGAGAGCTGCCGAACAGCCCCCCTGACCAAACGCAGGGGAAAGGAGAACGGCCCATGAATGGAGCCGATACAGCCTGGATCATCGTTGCAACCGCACTGGTCCTCTTCATGACATTGCCGGGCCTTGCCCTGTTCTATGGTGGGCTTGTACGTGCCCGAAATGTGCTCAGCGTGTTCATGCACTGCTTCTCAATCGCCTGTTTGATGAGCATTCTGTGGCTCGTAGCAGGCTACTCTATCGCCTTTGGCCCCGGCGAAAGTGGCGTGTGGGGTGGTCTGGGCAAAGCGTTCCTGAACGGTGTGGATGCCGACAGCCTTGCAGGCACCCTGCCCGAGATCCTGTTCTTCGCCTTTCAGATGACCTTTGCGATTATCACTCCGGCGCTGATTGTAGGGGCCTATGTCGAACGCGTTGGCTTTGGGTTCGTCCTGACCTTCTCGGCCCTCTGGATGCTTCTCTGCTACGCGCCGGTGGTCCACTGGATCTGGGGCGGCGGGATGCTGGCTGATGGCGGTATTCTGGGTGAGATTGGTGTGCGCGACTTTGCGGGCGGCATCGTTGTCCACGAAACTGCGGGTCTGGCCGCTCTGATCATCGCCGTCATACTTGGCCCGCGCCGCAATCGCACCACACCGCCGCACAACCCCGGTTATGTCATGGTTGGTGCAGCAATGCTGTGGGTCGGTTGGTTCGGCTTCAATGGCGGATCACAGCTGGCCGCAGATGGCGGCGCCGCAATGGCCATGACCGTCACGCATCTGTCCGCCGCAACCGCGTCGCTGACCTGGGCCCTGTGGGAACGTATCCGCTTTGGCAAGGCTTCGATGGTTGGTCTGGTCACAGGCACCATTGCCGGTTTGGCCTCGATCACACCGGCATCCGGCTTTGTGGGTCCGGTACAAGCGCTGATCATCGGTGCGGTCGCCGGTGTCCTGTGTCAGGAAGCCGTCAGTGTCATCCGCAACAAGCTGAACATCGACGACACGCTAGATGTCTTTGCGGTGCATGGCGTCGGCGGCATTTTCGGCACCATCATGATCGCTGCGTTTGGCCTTGGCACATGGACCGCGCAATTGGGCGGGCTGGTGATCGTGGGTGCCTTTACGGCAGTTGTCACGATTGTTTTGGTCAAGGTGGTTGCACTTCTCACCCCGCTTCGCGTAGACGCCGAGACCGAAACAAACGGGCTGGACCTGTCGGTGCACGGGGAACGCGCCTACGATATGAGCAGCTAAGCCCACCTTGGCGCTCTGCCCGAAAGGGCGAAAAGCGGGCCTCTTGGGGGTCCGCTTTTCTTTTGCGACCCTCTCGACTCCGGGCCAGCGCTCGGGCTATCAGCCCGCAATGTGTATTCAGCCCCGAGGTTTGCGCCATGATCCCCAGTTCCTTTCCCGACAGCACCGAAATCGCCCGCCTGACTGCGCGGATGCTGCTGGAGATCAAGGCCGTTCATTTCAATGCGCGCGAGCCGTTCACGCTTGCCTCGGGCCTGCCCAGCCCGACTTACATCGACTGCCGCAAGCTAATCTCTTACCCGCGTATCCGGTCGACCCTTATGGACTTCCTGACCGTGACCGTGATGCGCGATGCCGGGTTCGAAGCGTTCGACAACATCGCAGGTGGCGAGACGGCAGGCATCCCCTTTGCTGCCATGGTGGCGGAACGCATGGCGCTGCCCATGACCTATGTGCGCAAGAAACCTAAAGGCTATGGTCGCAACGCCCGCATCGAAGGCGCGATGAGTGAAGGCGAGCGTGTGCTGCTGGTCGAGGATCTGACCACTGATGGTGGCAGCAAGCTGTCTTTTGTGGACGCGATCCGCGAAACCGGCGCGACCTGCGGGCATACTGCGGTGATTTTCTACTATGGTATTTTCCCCGAAACCGAAAAGACACTGGGCGACCACGGCGTAAAGCTGCATTCGCTTTGCACATGGTGGGACGTTCTTGCCGAGGCCAAGGCGCAGAAAGCCTTTGACCAAGAGACACTTGACGGTGTCGAGGCGTTCCTGAATGACCCACGTGGCTGGCAAGAGGCCAATAAATCCACGTAAACCTCTTGTGGGCAAAATGGGGATAAGTGAACAAGAATCGGGGCACGGGCCACGATATCTGGTGACTTTTCCCTCAGTTCATACATAATAAGCTACGCATACGCAGGTGTCCAAACGACACGGAAAGTTATCCCTAGGCTTTACCCCAACTTAGCCACAGGTATTTCCAGATAGCTTGCGGTGGCGTTTCGCGTGTAAAACCCCCTAACGGGCAGCGGGGACAAGATGAACGAGATCAGCAGTATCGAGCAGGCAGCAGCACAGATTCAAAACGCGGAAACCATGCCGCATTCAATCGAGGCCGAGCAGCAATTGCTTGGCGCGATTCTGACCAACAACGATCTGTATGACCGGGTGGCTTCGATTATCGGGGCCGAGCATTTCTATGATCCGGTCCATGCCCGGATTTATGAAGTCGCCGCCGCCCGTATCGCCAAGAATGCGCTGGCCTCGCCCGTCACACTGAAATCGTTTATGGGCGAAGATGAGGGCCTGAAAGAACTGGGCGGTCCGGCCTATCTGGTCAAGCTGGCCGGAGCCTCGATCAGCGCCTTTGCGGTGCATGACTACGCCCAGATGATCTATGACCTCGCCATTCGGCGTGAGTTGATCCGACTGGGCCGCGATATTTCGGACAAGGCCGCGCGGGTCGAAGTCAGCAGTGAGCCAAAAGAACAAATCGTCGAAGCCGAGCAGCAGCTCTATCAGCTATCCGAGCAGGGCCAGACCGAACAAGGTTTTCAATCCTTCCTCAAGGCGGTCACAGAAGCCGTCAACGTCACCAATGAAGCCTACCAGCGTGGTGGCGGCATGGCGGGGATTTCCACCGGTCTGGCCGACTTGGACAAGCAATTGGGTGGCCTGCACCCCTCTGACCTGATCATTCTGGCCGGGCGTCCGTCGATGGGGAAAACCTCACTGGCGACGAACGTGGCGTTCAACGTGGCCAAAGCCTACAAACGCGGCCAAAAGCCGGATGGATCAGAAGGCGCGATCGACGGTGGTGTTGTGGGCTTCTTCTCGCTCGAGATGAGCGCCGAGCAATTGGCGGGCCGTGTGCTGGCTGAAGCGTCCGAGATCTCCAGCCACAAGATCCGTCAGGGTGACATGACCGAGGCCGAGTTCCGCCGCTTCGTCGATGCGGCCAAGGAACTGGAAGCCTGCCCCCTATTCATCGACGACACGCCTGCCCTGCCGATATCACAGCTTGCCGCCCGCGCGCGGCGGTTGAAGCGAACCCACGGGCTGGACCTGCTGGTGATCGACTATCTGCAGCTTTGCCGCGGTATGTCCGACAACCGGGTGAACGAGATTGCTGAGATCTCGATGGGCATGAAAGCCATCGCCAAGGAATTGAATATCCCGGTCATCGCGCTGTCACAGTTAAGCCGTCAGGTAGAAAACCGCGACGATAAGCGCCCACAGCTGTCGGACCTGCGGGAATCGGGCTCGATCGAACAGGATGCCGACGTGGTGATGTTTGTATTCCGCGAGGAATACTACAAAGAACGCGAAAAGCCCGGCGATCACGAGCTGGAAAAGATGGAAGAGTGGAAGCAGGCCATGGAACGCCTGCACGGCAAGGCCGAGGTCATCGTTGGAAAGCAGCGCCACGGTCCGATCGGAACGGTCGAGCTTTCGTTTGAAGCCCAGTTCACCCGTTTTGGCAATCTGGTTAAACCCTGGCAGCAGGGCGGCGAGATCGAGGGATACTGATCACACTGCTTCTGACAATGGGTACGCCGCTGGTCGAACTGGTGGCGTAGCTTTCATGCTGTGTTAAGGTAGGTAAAGGTAATTTGCACAGCACGCTCATGCCGGTCGGAGGCCCCGAGTTTTGCCCGCGATCATCTCGGAAATCAGATATCGGAACGGTCCGAATTTTGCGCCGGACGGGGATTTCATCGAAGTCCGTGTGCCGACCGGAACCGATGTCACCGGGCTTCAGGTTGATGTCTATAACCCTAATGGTTCAGTGCGCAGTTCCACAGATGTCGACACGGCGACAATGACGACCGTGGGCGGCTTCGACTATTACGTGGTCACGGCCCGTATCAACAGATTGGGCGCGGTCTCATTGTCTGACAACGGTTCGGTTCTGAGCTTTGTGTCTTTCGATGCGCAGGTAACGGCCACCCAGGGTCCAGCAAACGGTCAAACCTCAACCCAAATCGGCAGCAATGGCACAGATGACACGTCTTCGTTGTCCTCAACCGATGGGGTGAATTTTGTTCAGGATCCAAATCCAAGTCCCGGCGCCCCCTGTTTCACCTCGGACACTTTGATTCTTACCGATCAGGGTGAGATCCTCGTTCAGGATATCGAACCCGGAATGCGCGTCATGTCGACCAACGGCACGATGGAAACGGTGCGCATGCGCCTGTCGCGAACCCTGCGACACGCAGATCTTTTGAAGAAGCCGGAGCTGCACCCGGTCTGCATCATGGCGGGTTCGTTGGGTCATGGCATACCGCGCCGCGACCTGCTTGTATCGCGTCAACATCGGATGTTGGTCCGCTCGGCCATTGCGCAGCGAATGTTTGCGACGCGGGACGTTTTGATCTCGGCCATCCGATTGACCGAGTTGCCTGGCATTTATGTCGACGATTTGGCGACCAAAGTGACTTATCATCACCTCGTTTTTGACCGTCACGTTGTTCTGTTTGCCGAAGGCGCGCCAAGTGAAAGCCTGTTCACCGGACCAGAAGCGTTGAAATCGCTTTCACTAGAAGCGCAACAGGAACTGCTCACGCTGTTCCCGGCCCTTATCAGCGATCAAGAAATGACACCTGCCTGCCACATCCCCAGCGGACGGCGGCAAAAAACACTGGTTGCCCGCCACATACGCAACAGCAAAGCGATGATCGATCACCCTCTGATCTAACGGGAAATCCCGTTGGGCGGCTTAATCATATGGCAAGTCACCAAAGCGTTGGGTTACTCAACGCAGCCACGCAACGCGATGGGCCTGTCAGTGGCGTCAGTTCCCGGCCGTTCAACGCTTGCCCCAACCACCCATGCGGGTGGCTCAGCGACAGAGGCGGTTGAGCAGTGTCCTCAGTAATCTGCTTGAACCCCGTTTTACAATAGTACCCCGGATCACCGTAGGTCAGAGCCACATCCACACCTTTGGCACGCAGTCGGTCCAGCCCGTAGGAAATCAACGCTTGGCCAACACCTGTTTTCTGGCTGCCGGTCCGAACGGCCATCGGCGACAGAATGAACACAGAACGCGTATCCTGTGGATACACGACCCGAGAAAAGATGGCGCATCCCAGCAACTCGTGATGGCGATGTGCTGTGCACACGACCAGATCCTCAGGTGGGGTGGTTTCGATCAGGTCTTGCACAAACGCGCCGATCAGCGCGCCTTCATCCTCTCCTTCGGACGCTGAAAAAACATCCGCAAACAACTGAACCAAAGTAGAAGGATCCGGTGTTAGCCCCGTCGAAAACTCCATGATTTCCGCACTCCTACTGCCACAGTCCCGAATGAGTTGCGATGGAACGATCACACTCGCAAAATCGTTTTAACACCAATGTGAAGACAATCACAAAACAGATCCCGCACAGCAACAAACCGCCAAAATGTCTTGGTTTTCGGCGCTTTTCGTCGATTGCGGCAACGTGGCGACGGAATACGCTACGGAAATGCACCATTCCCTCTTGACCTTGGACGGCGCAATGTCATGAACAGTGCCATGAGTACTGCACGTTTGACGATCAATCTTCAGGCGCTGGCCAGCAACTGGCGGGCGCTTGATGCGAAGACCGGGGTTGAAACCGGGGCCGTGGTCAAGGCCGATGCCTATGGGCTGGGGGCCGGGCCGGTCAGCGATATGCTGGCAGAAGAAGGCGTTCGCAAGTTCTTTGTCGCTGCCGCAGAAGAAGGTGCCGCCGTGCGCGAGGCGGTGGGACCTGGCCCGATGATCGGTGTCTTCTCCGGGCATATGGAAGGCGACACAGATCTGCTGCGTGCGCATGATCTGACACCGCTGATCAACTCGGCTGAGCAGTTTAAGCGCCATGAACAAGCCCTGCCCGATCACGCATTTGGCATTCAGCTGGACAGCGGCATGAACCGTCTGGGGCTGGAGCCCGCCGACTGGGCCGAACTGCGCCCAAAGGCCGAGGCTTTGAATCCGGCGGTGGTCATGTCTCATCTGGCCTGTTCCGACGAGCCGGATCACCCGATGAACCAGCAGCAACTCAAGACCTTTCGCGAGATGACCGAAGGCGTCACCGCACCGCGTTCTCTGGCCGCGACCGGAGGCACATTTCTGGGGCCAGAGTTCCATTTCGATTTCTGCCGTCCGGGCATCGGTCTCTACGGTGGCCTGCCCTTTGCCGGTGCCAAACCGGTTGTCACCGTTGATCTGCCCGTCATCCAAGTGCGCAAACTGGAGGTCGGCGAAACGGTTGGCTATGGCAACAGCTGGGTGGCGCGCCGCCCGTCGCGGATCGCCACCGTTTCGGCTGGGTATGCGGATGGCCTGCATCGCGCAATCGGTGGTGGGATTGACACGTTTGCCGGAAACCAGCCCTGCCCGGTGGTCGGTCGGATTTCGATGGACCTGATCACCGTGGATGTGACCGATCTGCCCCATGACCCGGAACGCCTGCGTATTCTCAACGGCCATCAAACCGTCGACGATCTGGCCGAAGCTGCCGGAACGATTGGGTATGAGATCCTGACATCCTTGGGCAATCGCTATTCGCGAGGCTATGTGGAATGAACCCGATCGCAGCGCTTGGAGGGCTGGGCCGTGCTGTGCTGAGCCTTATGGCGGCCTTTGGCCGTGTCGCATTGTTCGCGCTTGATGCCATCTCGCACATTCTGCGCCCACCCTTTTATCCGCGCGAATTTGGCATGGCGCTGCTGAATATCGGCTGGTTGTCCCTGCCCGTGGTTGGCCTGACCGCGATCTTCACCGGCGGCGCATTGGCGCTGCAGATCTACGCTGGCGGCGCGCGTTTCAACGCCGAGGCGGTGGTGCCCCAAATCGTCGCCATTGGCATGGTGCGGGAGCTTGGCCCGGTGCTGGTCGGCCTGATGATTGCCGCCCGCGTGACCTCATCCATCGCGGCCGAGATCGCCACTATGAAAGTGACCGAGCAGATCGACGCATTGGTCACGCTGTCGACCCACCCAATGAAATACCTGACCGCGCCCCGCGTGTTGGCCGCGTTGATTACGGTGCCTGCACTGGTTGCAGTGGGTGACATTATCGGCATTGCCGGAGGCTACACGGTTGCCACACAAAACCTGGGCTTCAACCCGGCGGCTTATCTGAAAAACACCGTGGATTTCCTTGAAACCCGCGACATCGTCTCATCACTGGTCAAAGGCGCGGCCTTCGGTCTGATCGCGGCCATCATGGGCTGTTACTATGGCATGAACTCCGGTCGCGGCGCACAGGGCGTGGGCCGTGCTACCAAAGGCTCAGTTGAGGCCGCAGCTGTGCTGATCCTGGCCGCAAACTTCGTTCTCACAGGGGTATTCTTCTCGCTATGATCCGGATGGAGAACGTACATAAAGCCTTTGGCGACAACCGTGTATTGCAAGGGCTTAATCTTGAGATCCCCAAGGGCACCTCGATGGTCATCATCGGTGGGTCGGGCACCGGGAAATCGGTGGCGCTGAAATGTATCCTTGGCCTGATCCACCCCGACAGCGGCATGATCTATGTGGACGGCAAAGACGCCAGCAAGGGCGACCGCGACGCGTTTCTGGCACGGTTCGGGATGCTGTTTCAGGGGGCGGCCCTGTTTGACTCACTGACCGTCTGGCAGAACGTTGCCTTCCGCCTGCTCCGTGGTTCTCTGAAACGTCCGACCGAAGAAGCACGCGAGATCGCCATCGAAAAACTGCGCCGCGTGGGTCTGAAATCCGACGTCGCCGACCGCTTTCCGGCAGAGCTGTCGGGCGGGATGCAAAAACGTGTCGGCCTTGCCCGCGCCATCGCCGCCGAGCCCGAGATCATCTTTTTTGACGAACCCACCACCGGCCTCGACCCGATCATGTCCGGCGTCATCAATGATCTGATCCGCGAAATCGTGAACGAGATGGGCGCCACCGCGATGACCATCACCCATGACATGAGCTCGGTCCGCGCGATTGCCGACAACGTCGCCATGCTGCACGGAGGCGTCATCCAATGGACCGGTCCCGTCGGGCAGATGGATGCCTCGGGCGATCCTTATGTCGAGCAGTTTATCAGCGGGAGTGCAGAGGGGCCGATTGAGGCGGTTCGGTGACAAATAACTGTCGCTCAATTAGATGATTTCGAGTAAGTGTTAGACACAATCAATTTTGAGCATCAACATGGTCGACACCAAAAAAGTTGACTCCATTGTAAATTGGCTAATTGCTGGCGCTCCGCCGCCCAAGTCAATTGAAGAATTGTTACTAGAATGCGCTGCGCGACTTGCCGATGCAGGAGTGCCACTGTCTGCATGTGTTGTAAATGGATTGTTCGTTCATCCTCAGATCAGAGGCATTCGCTACAGTTGGACTCGAGAAAAAGGCGTACGAAGACGCACCTTTGACCATTCGTTTATGAAATCACCAGAGTTCTTGGAAACACCTTTGTCCTCTATGGTTGAAACTCGCGAAGAGATCCGCTTCCGTTTCTCACCAGATCGGTCACAGTTTTCATCTCGTTTCCAAAAAGCTTACAAAGACTTGGGTTACAGCGACGTTTTGATTCTCCCGCTAATAAATGTAGACGGCTCTGCGACTGGGAACATTGAGTTCTCAACCAAAGAAGCTGATGGCTTTACTATGACGCAAGTCAAGGCTTTGAAAACGCTTTGCAATCCTATAGCTAGGTTGAAAGAATATCACACTGAACACTTCGACAAGAAGTTCGTTTTGGAGTCTTATGTTGGCAGAGAACCATCCAAGAGAATCTTAAACGGCAAAGTAAGTCGAGGCGAAGGCGAAGTAGTGACTGCGGTGATATTGTTCGCCGACCTTTCAGGCTTCACTCAGATTGCCAACACATCCAACTACGAGCAGGTTCTTGCGACCTTAAATCTGTTCTTTGAGATTATTGGAAGGAACGTAGAAAAATACCAAGGCGAAATTCTCAAGTTTTTCGGAGATGGAGTTTTGGTAATTTTTAGATCCACTTACTCAAAAGACGCTCAAAAAGCAGCTGCTCAATGTGCTCTGGCGGCGGTTGAAGATACACAAAACGACATAAACGAAGAGTTTTCAGAGACGCGAATTTTCTTCAAATCGTCCCTTCACGTCGGAGAAGTTTTTCTCGGCAACATCGGAACAGAAACAAGGCTGGATTTCACCGCAATTGGGCCAGCGGTGAATTTGACCGCACGAATGCTGGAAGATGCGACCAAACAGGGCGTCAATATGGTATGTTCTGCTGCCTTTCACGAGTTGCTAGAAAACGTGGAAACATCTGGGATCGAAAGGGAGCTACGGGGTTTTGACGAAAAGCAAAAGATGTACCTAATTGAGGAATACTCGATCCCAGCAACTTGGAAATGGCTGTCCTGACCCCGAAAAAGCGAGTTCTATTAACAGCTGGGTCGCCAACCAACCTTGATGTTTCTCAGTGATTAGCCACACTCAACTTCGAAACCATGACCCTCCGCCTCGCCACCCTCTCGCTCCTGATCCTCTACCCCATCGCGTGGTTCGCTCCGCTGATGCGCGCGGGGTTCCTGCCGATCTTCGGCCTTAGCGAAATCAGCGTTATCACCGGGCTGCAATCCCTGTGGAAATCCGACATTTTCCTCGCGCTGATCGTCACCATCTTCGCCCTCTTCGCCCCCTACATCAAAACCATCGGCACCGCACTGATCCAATGGGACCTGCTGGACGCGCGCGTCCAACCTGCGCTGAATATCCTCGGCAAACTGGCCATGGCCGACATTTTCCTGATCGCGCTTTACATCACTTTGGCCAAGGGTATCTCTTACGCCACCATCGAAACCGCATGGGGTCTCTACCTGTTCACGGCCTGCATTCTGGCTTCGATCGCGCTTGGCCATATTACAGAGATGACATCTGGTTCACGAAAAGCTCAGACCTAATTGATTGAAAACACATATCTAAGTATCATCTTTATATTTCGAGCAGTTAAGATTTGTAGTTTTCGGGTCCGCAGCGGATCGCCCTAAGTTGTTTGATCTTCCTCCGCTTCGGCCCGGTGTGTTCCGGTTTGAAAAAGGAGTTCGACGATCATGGCCGCCCTCCACAACATCACATTGCAATGTCAGAATGCCTTTTTAAGATTGACTTTTTTACTGATCTGCATGGCGGCCCTGCTGGCCGTTTTAACCACGATTTTATCCGCTTTGGGCGTATTGCCCTGGCTTTCGATGCAGGCCGGATTCGGCGACGGTCCGGCAACGGATGCCGGGATGTTCATCCAGATCGGGTTGACCGCACTGATTCTCATGCTGGCGTTTTATCTGCCGGCAAACGCGCGAATGATGGCGTTGGAAAACAACCATCGCAAATTTGCCCTCAACATGCATGACATCGCGAACGCGTATCAGATGGCCCATGCCGCTGACCGAGGCGGGCTGTTCATGATGTCGTCCGAGTTCGACGCGGTCAAAGAGCGTATGGCGTTTCTGCGCCAGCACCCTGACCTGCAATCGCTGGAACCAGAGATTCTGGAACTGGCCGCGCAGATGAGTCAGATCAGCCAGGAATTGGCCGAGACCTATGGCACCGCGCGGGTTGAACGTGCGCAGATGTTCCTGCAACAACGGCAGCAAGAGATTGAGCTGTTCCAGCAACGTTTGGAAGAGGCTCAGGTCATCCAGAACGAGTTGCGCCAATGGACGCGCGACGTGGAAATGGAAGAGACCATCGCCAAGTCGCAACTGGCACGCCTTCGCGATGAACTGTTCGAACTGTTGCCCGAACTGTCGACCCAATTGCAGACACCGCGCAAAGACAGCACCTCAAAGGCGTCCAGCGTGGTTGCGATGTCCCCCCCTCGGGCGGCGGAATAGGCGCGTCAGCGCCCGCTGTGGGCGATGGCCCGTTCGGGGCCTGAGGCCGCAGCGCGCCACCGGCGGTGAGGAAAGCCCACAAGGGCTTGAAGAACCGCCCAAGCTCGGGCACCAAAGGCCGCATGGCAAAAACGACTTCTTTCTCCTGCTCGGCCTGCGGAGCAACACATACGCGGTGGTCCGGACGCTGCGATGCCTGCGGCGAATGGAACACCATCGTTCAGGACGTGCCCCTTTCGGCTGGCCCGACAAAGAAATCCCTCGGCGGCAAACGCGGCCAGTCCATTGCACTCACGGATTTGTCGACCGAGGAAACCCCACCGCCCCGCACCCTTTGCGGCGTGGAAGAACTTGACCGGGTGTTGGGCGGTGGTCTGGTCCCGGCATCTGCCCTTCTGGTGGGTGGAGATCCGGGTATCGGTAAATCCACGCTGCTGTTGCAGGCTGCTGCCCGGTTCGCGCGTGCTGGTGTCAAAACCATCTACGTCTCGGGCGAGGAAGCCAGCGCACAGGTTCGGATGCGTGCACGCCGCCTGGGGCTGGAGGACGCGCCTGTCCAACTGGCCGCAGAAACCAACCTGCGCGACATCCTTACGACGCTTGAGGCCGAAAAGCCCGGTCTGGCGATCATCGACTCGATCCAGACCATGTGGGCCGACAATGTGGACAGTGCGCCGGGCTCGGTGTCACAAGTCCGGGCCGCAGCCCATGAATTGACCACATTTGCGAAACGACACGGCGTTTCGATCATCATGGTCGGCCATGTCACCAAGGAAGGCCAGATTGCCGGTCCCCGCGTGGTCGAACATATGGTCGACACGGTGCTGTATTTTGAAGGCGAGCGCGGCCACCAGTTCCGCATCCTGCGCGCCGTCAAGAACCGCTTTGGCCCCGCTGATGAGATCGGTGTCTTCGAGATGACCGGAAAAGGGCTGGCTCAGGTCACGAACCCTTCGGCCCTGTTCCTTTCGGAACGCGGCACGCCCAGCCCCGGTTCGGCCGTCTTTGCAGGCATTGAAGGCACCCGCCCCGTTCTGGTCGAATTGCAGGCGCTGGTTGCCCCGTCGCCCCATTCCCAACCCCGCCGCACGGTTGTTGGATGGGACAGCGGACGTCTGGCCATGATCCTTGCTGTGCTCGAGGCGCGTTGCGGAATCCCGTTTGCAGGCCTTGATGTCTATCTGAACGTCGCCGGAGGGCTAAAGGTCAGCGAACCCGCCGCAGACCTCGCGGTTGCCGCTGCGTTACTCAGCGCGCGTGAAGACACTGCCCTGCCCGCCGACACCGTCGTTTTCGGAGAAATCTCGCTATCAGGGGCACTTAGACCCGCTCCGCAGACAGAAAACAGGTTGAAAGAAGCTCAAAAACTTGGTTTCACAGCGGCAATTGCTCCGGCAGGTGGCAAAACCGGCACTGTGGCAGGTCTGTCACTCACCCGACCCTCTGATTTGGTTGGGTTTGTTGGCGAAACCTTCGGAGCAGGTTAAAGTCGCGCCCTGAGGGGCAGAAAACGAACAGGCGAGGGCCATGGAAGGTTTTACAATAATTGACGGGGTCGTTGCCCTCGTCATCGTGGTGTCGGGCTTGTTGGCCTACTCACGTGGTTTCATGCGCGAAGTTCTGGCCATTGCAGGCTGGGTCGCAGCGGCTGTTCTGGCGTTTATCTTTGCTCCGCAGGCCGTCCCACTGGTCAAGGAAATCCCCGTTGTCGGAGACTTCCTGCGCGACAGCTGCGAGCTTTCGGTCATCACCGGCTTTGCTGCCGTATTCGCAATCGCTCTGATCGTGGTCAGCATCTTTACACCGTTGTTTTCATCACTGGTGCAACGCTCGGCCCTGGGCGGTCTGGATCAGGCGCTTGGTCTGTTCTTCGGCATCGCGCGGGGCATCCTGCTGGTTGCGATCGCTTTCTTTGTCTACGACACCGTGATGACCGGTCAGTCCTACACGATCGTCGACGAAAGCCGCTCGGCCAAGGTCTTTGAACAATTCAGCGGTCAGATCGAAGAACAAAACCCCGAAGCCGCTTTGGGCTGGGTTACCGCACAGTATGAAGAACTAGTGGCCAGCTGCACCGCAGACAACGCACAACCGGCAACCACTGCGCCTGCGGACGGCTAAACGCCTCGCAATTCATGGTTCATCGAAAGCCCGGCTCTGACCGGGCTTTTTCTTGCGGGTCAGATAAAACCTTCGCCACCGCAAACAGTGCATTTGATCGTTTTTAATCCGAAACACCCATCACACCGGCTGGAGATGGGTTTGCCCAGAATATCGCGGCTTTTGACAACTTCGCCGGCGCCGTTGCAGATCTGACAAGGAGCGCGCCCCATGCCCCGGCATCGATGGCACCGTTGCTTGACCCGTTCCGGTTTCTTTTGCTGAGACTTATGTTGCCACATTCGGATCCTCTGGGTGTTTCTCCAATCCAGACTTATGCATATTCATGCGCATGACAGCATATATGACTGCACATGTCATCCGTTTCCCGAACATGAGCGTCGAGGACAATTTCAGCCTGCGGCAATTGGTAAATGTGATCCTTTGATGACAGCCACGCCATTAGGCTTTATGTGGAGGCCAACCCGCCACGGAATCGGAGCCACCGATCTTGTTCTTTCTGTATGAATGCGCGCTGGTCGTGATGATGATCGCCCTATTGGCGTCATTTTTTTCTGCCTCAAATACACCCGCGCACGCGTCACAGATTGTCCGAAGCCGTAAAGCGGTCAGTCCTCAGATCAAATCGTCATAGAAGTTGGAGCCCCGTAAATGTGTGGGATTTTGGGAATCGCAAGCCGGACACACGATGTGTTTGCCGAGATCTATGACGGGCTGCTGATGCTGCAGCACCGGGGTCAGGATGCCTCGGGGATTGTGACCTTCAATGGCGAGTTTTTCCGGGAAAAGAAGGCCAACGGACTGGTCAAGGATGTGTTCAATGCAAAGGATGCCGAAACGCTGTTGGGTTATGTCGGAATGGGTCATGTCCGGTATCCCACCGCTGGTTCGCTCAGCGCGGCCGAGGCTCAGCCGTTCTTTGTGAACGCGCCTTATGGCATCTATCTGGTTCACAACGGCAACATTACCAATACCGCAGAACAACGCGAGAAAGTTACAGGCAAGTACAGCCGTCACCTGCGCACAACGTCAGATTCCGAAATCCTGTTGAACGTTCTGGCCGACAAAGTGGCCGACGCGATCAAGGTGAACGGCAATGCAGAACCCATCCGCAACCTGTTTGCAGGTGTGAAGATGACGATGGAGCGGGTTCAAGGCGCTTATTCCGTGATCTGTCTGGTTGCAGGCGTCGGGATGCTGGCCTTCCGCGATCCGTTTGGCATTCGCCCCTTGTCGGTTGCGAAACGCTCAGTGGACGGCGCAGGAGATGACTATGCGTTCGCCTCGGAAGATGTGGCCTTTGGCATCAATGGCTTTGAGAAGCTGCGTGACTTGCGACCGGGCGAAGCGATCCTGATCGATCTGGACGGCAACATGCATGAGTTTCAGGCCGTCGAAGGCAAACTGACGCCATGTATCTTTGAGTATGTCTATCTGGCGCGCCCGGACTCACTGCTGGACGGTGTCTCGGTCTACAAGACCCAGATGCGCATGGGTCAGACACTGGCCAAGCAGATTCAGGAGTCCGGTCTGGAAATCGACCGGATCATACCGGTGCCGGACAGTGCCCGCCCCGTGGCGCTGGAAGCTGCAAAGATCACAGGCATCCCCTATCGCGAAGGTCTGGTCAAGAACCGCTATGTCGGGCGCACCTTCATCATGCCCGGTCAGGCAGAGCGACAGAAATCCGTCCGCCGTAAGCTGAACGCCGTGCCGTTGGAGTTTGATGGTCACAGTGTTCTGCTGATCGACGATTCCATCGTACGCGGCAACACTATCAAAAAGATCGTTCAGATGTGCCGCGACGCCGGCGCCAAAAAAGTCTACGTCGCCAGCGCCTCGCCCCCGGTGAAGTATCCCAATGTCTACGGCATCGACATGCCGACCAAGGCAGAACTGATCGCAAACGGCAAAGAGATCGAGGAGATCCGCGAAGAATTGGGTGCGGATGCGCTGTTCTATCAGCATTTGGATGACCTGATCTGGGCCGCCAAAGAAGGCAATCCAGAGATCGAAGCCTTTGACTGCTCATGCTTTGACGGAAACTACATCACCGGCAGCGTCAGCGAAGATTATCTGGACAGCTTGGAAAACAGCACCCGCGTCAGCAAAAAACGTGCAGATATGCAGGTTCCGGGCGGGTCGTGGAACGCAGCTAAGCTGGCGTCTGGCTGAACGGGCTCACCTTTACTACCCGCAGCTAAGGGCAAACGATTCGCCATCGGAACGTTACAACTACATTCGCTTCGGGCCGTTGAGATGAGTGGGAATTTGCCACAACTCAGCGGTGAATGCCACGTGATCTCAAGGGCTTTTTAGCGGGGCGACTTTGTCTCAATGACTTCTGTGTGTCATGCGCTTTTGCTTCCGTT
The DNA here is from genome assembly GCF_056537285.1 of Ruegeria sp. CF8. Classification (NCBI taxonomy): domain Bacteria; kingdom Pseudomonadati; phylum Pseudomonadota; class Alphaproteobacteria; order Rhodobacterales; family Roseobacteraceae; genus Ruegeria; species Ruegeria sp. CF8. The sequence continues at coordinate 195,497 of NZ_JBQFRG010000003.1, forward strand.
TCGGTTTTGATACTTGGCCCGCACCACTCACTTAAAAAGGGGTTTGGGCTACGGTCCAAGCCGCAGATCATGTCGAATGCAAAAGTCAAAAGCGCGGCCACGCAGCGGGGCGCGATGAAGAAGAATTCCGTCTCGGTTCTTGGAGTTTTTGGACCTAAGGCCGACCTGCGGGCCCTTATGCGGCTTTCATCGGGCCGTGTCAAAGAGGTAAAAACCGGAAGCCGGGTCGCCTCGGGCACGGTGGTTGCGATTGATGAACATGGCATCATGCTGCGACAAAGCGGCCAGACCAAGCGGATCCCTATTCCCGGCAGCTAATCGCGACTTGACGCCCCGCGCGCAGGGGTTCAAACCGCAGCCATGACCGATCAGACCAAAATCGCCCTTATCACCGGGGCCTCTCGCGGGTTGGGCGCTGCCCTCGCCGAAGCGTTGACGCCCGAGTATCACATTGTTGCGGTCGCCCGTACCACCGGCGGCCTGGAAGAGTTGGACGACCGGATCAAGGCAAAGGGAGGTTCGGCAACGCTGGCCCCCATGGACATCACCGATCCAAATGCCATGGCGACCTTGTGCAGGGGAATACATGACCGTTGGGGCAAGGTGGATCTGTGGTTGCACACGGCGATCCATACCTCGGCCCTGACACCAACTCATTTCATTGATCCGAAAGAGTGGGCAAAGGCCGTTAACACCAACGCCAATGCGACCTCGGTTCTGATCCCGTACGTAACGCCCCTGCTGGGTGAAAACGGCCACGCGGTGTTCTTTGACGACCCGAAGGCCGGCGAGAAGTTCTATGGCATCTATGGGGCCACCAAGGCCGCGCAGATGGCCCTGGCCCGCAGTTGGGCCGCGGAAACTGAACGCACCGGCCCACGCGTTTCAATTGTCGAACCTGCGCCTATGCCCACCGCCGTACGCGCACGGTTCCATCCCGGAGAAGACCGGGACGCGTTGAACAGCACGGCAAGTGAAGCCGCGCGCATTCTGGCGCTGCTATAGGAAATGGCCCTCGCGGGCCATGCCTCCGGCGGAGGTATTTTTAGCCAGATGAAGCTGGGATCAGGCGATGTGAACGCCGTTGCGCCCGGCCAGATCGACAAAGAATTGCCAGGCAACACGGCCTGAGCGCGAGCCGCGCGTGGCTTGCCATTCAGTGGCTTCGGCCCTCAGGGTGTCTGCATCGACCGATACGCCATAGGCCGCACAATAGCGGTCAATCATGGCCAGGTATTCGTCCTGATCGCAGGGGTGGAAGCCCAGCCAAAGCCCAAAACGGTCGGACAGCGAAACCTTTTCCTCAACCGCCTCGGATGGGTTGATCGCGCTGGAGCGTTCGTTTTCGATCATGTCCCGCGGCATAAGATGACGACGATTCGAGGTGGCGTAGAACACGACATTTTCCGGGCGACCTTCGATGCCACCGTCCAGAACGGCCTTGAGCGATTTGTAATGCTGGTCATCGTGGCTGAACGACAGATCATCACAGAACAAAATAAACCGGTGCGGTGCGGCGCGCAGATGGTTCAGAAGGCGTGCAACCGACGCCATATCCTCGCGTTGTAACTCCACCAGCTTTAAATCTGGATGGTCCGTTTGCAGGGTTCCGTGCACTGCCTTGACAAGGCTGGACTTGCCCATCCCCCGCGCGCCCCACAACAACGCGTTGTTCGCTTTGTATCCGGCGGCAAACCGGCGCGTGTTATCAAGCAAGGTGTCGCGCGACCGATTGATGCCAACCAACAGATCCAAATCGACGCGGTTGATCTGCTTCACTGGTTCTAACCGGTCGGGTTCCACATGCCAGACAAATGCAGGGGCTTCGTCGAAATCCGGGGCGGCCAACGGGGCCGGTGCCATGCGGTCCAGCGCATCAGCGATACGGTTCAGGGCTTGATCATCCATAGGGGCCTCCGGTCGTTTTGGCGTTCAAACCATGTTCCTTCCGGCGCAACAAGAGGCGGAAACGAAAAAGGCGCGCCAGCGATTGGCGCGCCTTGTTCAGTATTTTCTATAGATCACGATTTTTCTTCGTAATCCTGCATATTATCGGCATCCGCTTCAGCCTCTTCATCGTCGTAATAGCCGTCGGCACGTAGTTGTTCTTCGCGCTTGCGTTCGACCCGAGCGACCAGGAAGATAGACACTTCATAGAGTCCATAAACCACCACAAACAGAATAACCTGCGTGATCACGTCCGGGGGTGTCACGATCCCCGCCAAGATCAAAATCGCGACCACTGCATACTTACGTACGGCACCCAGCCCTTCGGCGCTGACCAACCCGGCCTTTCCCATCAAAGTCAGTAGCACCGGCAATTGGAAACATAAGCCAAAGGCTACAATAAACTTGATTGTCAGGTTCAGGTATTCCTGAGCCGAGCCCTGAAACACCACGCTCAAAGGAGCACCGGTTGTCTCGTCAATCACAGCCTCCCCCTCGCTGCCAAATTGCTGGAAGCTCAGGAAGAAGTCATAGGCCAATGGCGTGACAATGTAGAAAGCGAAGCTGGCCCCGAGTAAAAACATGAAGGGCGAGGCAAGCATAAACGGGAGAAAAGCATTCTTTTCAGTCCGGTACAGCCCAGGTGCCACAAAGCGCCAAAGCTGCAAGCCTATATATGGAAAAGCCAGAATGAACCCGCCAAACAGGGACACCTTGATTGCAACAAAGAAACCTTCTTGTGGAGAGATGAATATCAGACCGCAATCCTGCCCCCGTTCGGACAAGGCTTCGCACAGCGGCGCAGTCAGAAAATTGAAGATCGGCGTAGCGATGGCAAAACAAACGAACATGCCGACAACAAAAGCTGCAACACAATGGATCAACCGTGTGCGCAGTTCGGCCAGATGTTCAATCAGTGGGGCCGAGGTATCTTCGATCTCGTCGGTCTTGCTCATTTCTTGCTTTCAGAATTTACAGCGGCTTCAGCCTCTTCAGCCTTTGCCAAGGCATCAGCCGCTTCTTTGGCTTTTCGTTCTGCTGCTGCTCGAGCGGTCGTAGCTTGGATCTTCTTGGCTTGCTCGGCCCGTTCTGCCGCAAGTTTCCCCGTTTCACTGTCCGGATCAAACTTGGTCGGATCAATACTCTTAGCCATATCCTGTGCAGCTTGCTTGACGCTGTCCACTGCTGTGTTCATGGGCTGAGTCGCTGAACTTAACCCCTTTTGAATATCGGCCACGCCAGATTGATCTGCAGCTTCATTCATCGCGCTGCTAAATTCGCGCGCCATGCCCCGGGCTTTACCGACCCAGCGCCCTACGTTGCGAAACAGCACAGGCAGGTCTTTCGGACCCACGACAATCAGAGCAACAACTCCAATTACCAGAAGCTCGGTAAAGCCAAGATCGAACATCTGATGTTACGCTTTGTCTTTGTCAGAGTTAGGTGTGACGTCCTTTGCCACCTCAGACGCATCTTGTTCCAGCTCTTCTGTGCCTTCTTTTACGCCCTTCTTAAACGATGTGATCCCTTTACCGACTTCACCCATCAGCGAGCTGATCTTTCCGCGGCCAAATAAAACGAGAATTACGATGGCAATCAGCAACCAGCCGACCGGTGGGACGTTGGTCAATACCATGGGTGTTGTGATCATGTGATCTCTCCTTGCTACAACGACGCATACAACGTCGGATTTTCATTCTCTGCGCTTGTTTACGCGCCAAAGCCCGATCTCAAAAGGGCGGTAGATCAAATTGATGCCCAATTTTGATGTGATCCGGCAGAATCTAAGGGTTCGCCTTTTCCTACTGACAGGTTTATGTCAGTAGGGTATGGATAAGAAGACGATATCGAAACCTGGTCAACGGAGAACCATATGACCCATGTTGCTGAAATCGTCACCTTCACACTTGCCAATGGCACCACACCGGAAGAGTTCGTGAAACTCAGCCAAGCCTCAGAGACCTTTGTGCGCAGCGCACCGGGCTTTGCCCATCGCCAGTTAAGCCAGGGAGAAGACGGGCGTTGGACCGATTATGTTGTCTGGACGGACATGAAAGCAGCCAAGGACGCCGCCGCACAATTCCCGCAACAGGACTTCTGCGCCGGGCTGATGGCAGCCATCAACCCTGAAAGCATTCAGATGCGCCACGAGAATGTGTTATGGAACATGACCGCCTAAGTGCGGCCCGGACGGCGTAATATGCGCCGGACGGATCGCCTGTTTGACATCATCCAGATCTTGCGCGACGGCAAACTGCACCGTGCGCAGGACATTGCGGACCGGCTTGAGGTGTCGGTTCGCACCATCTATCGCGATATGGATACACTGGTGGCTTCGGGTGTTCCGGTCGAAGGCGAACGTGGCGTAGGCTATATGGTCCGCGAGCAGATCACCCTGCCCCCGCTGAACCTGACACCAGCCGAGCTTGAGGCGCTGAACCTCGGCATGGCCATCGTAGCCGAGGCCGCCGATCCTGACCTGAAAGCCGCTGCCAATTCTCTGGCTGACAAAATCGATGCCGTCTTGCCCACGCAGGTCGTGGCCGAGGCGGACGCCTGGAAGTTCGCAGTCTACCCGTTTGCTGACGCCGCTCGTGGGCTGGCACATATGGCCCCGATCCGCGCGGCCATCAAAACGCGTCAGAAACTGCACTTGCGCTATCGCAGGATCGACGGCGTTCTGACCGAACGTACCATCCGCCCGCTTCACATGGAGTACTGGGGTCGCGTCTGGACCCTCACCGCCTGGTGCGAGCTTCGCCAGGGTTTCCGCGTTTTCCGCATCGACCTGATCGAAACTGTCGCGCCGCTACCGGAACTCTTTGCGGACGAACCCGGCAAACGCCTGAGCGATTATGACCCAAACGTCTGACCTTCTTCATCTTTTTCAAAAATACTCCCGCCGGAGGCATGGCCCGAAAAGGGCCATTCACCCTCACTTCAGGTAGGGCTCTGGATCAACAGACTCGAACCCTTTGCGCACTTCAAAATGTACATAGGCGTTGTCTCCACCCCGCAGCTGCGCCAGCTTTTGTCCGCGACGCACGCGGTCACCTTTCTTAACGGTGATGTCGTCCACATTGGCATAAACAGTCAGCAGATCGTTTTTGTGTTTGACCACGATGATCGGAACCTGATCCGCATCCGCCGTTATCGCCGCAACAGTGCCCGCCTCGGCCGCTGTGACAGCCGTACCGGGTGCTGCAGCGATGTCGATGCCTTCATTCTTGCCTTTGTTGTAACCACGGATGATGGTTCCGCTCACCGGCAGTGAGAGGGCTGAAGATCGTGTGTTGGTCGGGGCTTCAGCGGTGACATCCGGTGCCTCTGCCAATGGCGCAACTTTTTCTTCAGGCAGCGGTTGGGTGGCACTTGGCGGGGTCGGTGTCGGCGATCCCTGCCCTGGCTCGGTGACTTCAGTAGCCGCAACAGGTGCCGCTGCCGCCGCAGCGCTTTGCCGTGGCGCAGCCTGGTTCTTGACTGGAATCAACAGGAACTGACCTTCGCGTACGGTAAAATCGGGCCCCAGCCCGTTCCATTCCGCAAGCGCGTCAACCGGCACCTGATAGAGCCGCGAGATGGTATAGGCCGTCTCACCCCGTTTAACCTTGTGCCGAACCGGTTCCGGCCCCGAAGGCACAGGGGCGGCGGTTGGCGCGGGTTTCGCTGGTTCCAATGTCGTTGTCTGAACCGCGCCCGTATCCGGGGCCTGATCGATCGCGCTTCCGGCTACCGAAGCGATATCCACCCCGCTACCGGCACCAACCGAGCGCGGCAGAGCCAGAACTTCGCCTTCTCGCAAAGTGTCGGTGGTCTGCAATCCGTTGAAGCGCGACAACTCTCCTTCCGGCAGGCCAACCCGCGCGGCAACGTCGCGCACCGTGTCGCCCTGACGGGCCACGACAACCTGATAGTTGGGATAAGTGATCACGCCCCGACTGTCCGGCGTTGGCCGCGAAGTTGTGGCAGATTGTGCCGCATCGGTTGTCGAGAACCCGCCGACCTGCCCACGCAGATCATAGTCCAAAGGCCCTTCACACCCGGCCAGAACAGCCACAGCGACCAGTCCGGTCGCGCAGCGGCGCATAGCTGATTTGGATACTGCTTTCATAATTCTGTCCTCAAAGCCTGCCCCTGTTTTTCGGGGTTCCGGCGACCAATTCACAAAGCCTGTTACGTCTCGTCCTTCCCAAGCCCCTCCAGCAGGGGCACAAAACGAACCGACGTCAATTCATCATAGTCCAGACCGGTTTCGGTGCGCGTCACTTTGATCAACTGCTGCACGGCGTCCGACTGACCCACGGGTAAAACCATAATACCCCCGATTTTCAGCTGCGCCAAGAGCGGGCCCGGAGGGTCTTCGGCCGCAGCGGTCACAATGATTCTGTCAAAGGGTGCCTGCTCCGGCAGTCCAAAGGAACCGTCAGACAACATGGCAGTGATATTGGTCAGCCCCAGGTCGGCGAACAGCTTACCTGTTTCGTTGACCAGCCGCCTGTGGCGCTCGACCGTGTATACCCGACGCGCCAGTTTGGACAGGACCGCCGCCTGATAACCCGAACCGGTACCAATCTCGAGCACAGTGTCGCGTGCGCGCACATCCAGCGCCTGCGTCATCAGCCCGACAACCGAAGGCTGGCTGATGGTTTGGCCGCACGCAATCGGCAGCGGCATGTCCTCATAAGCGCGGTCTGCAAACAGACCAGTGACAAACCGTCCCCGGTCCACCTGCTCCATCGCCGCCAGAACACGCGCATCGGTCACGCCCCGTTTGCGCAGGGCAAACAGGAACTGCATTACGGTTTCAGGGTCCAGTCCGCTCATTCGACTGCCTTCAGCGCCTCCAGCATGTCGTAGGCGGTCAGGTCAGCGCGCATCGGCGTGACCGAGATATAGCCTTCCAGATTGACCGCCGCATCGGTGCCCGGAGCCGTCGGGTTGTGCTGATAGCCGCCCTTGATCCAAAGGAACCGTCGCCCCGAAGGTGAGCTGTGCGGTTCGACCGAGAAATGCGTGTCGCGGCGGAAGCCTTGCGCAGCGACGCGCGTGCCCAGCACCTCATCTGCCGGAACAGGTGGGAAATTCACGTTGTAGAACAGGCGGTAATCGCCCTGCTCTGTCGGATTAGCACCCAGAATACGCCGGACCAGATCGGCCCCAAACCGCGCAGCAGCCTCAAACGGATCATCCAGCCCCAGATTGCGTGGGCCGAAATACTGCGACAGTGCAATTGCCGGCACACCTTGCAGGGCTGCCTCCATCGCTCCACCGATAGTGCCTGAGTAAAGCGTATTCTCAGCCGAATTGTTCCCCCGGTTCACACCTGACAAAACCAGATCGGGTCGGCAGTCTGCCATCACATCATGCAGCCCCGCCAAAACGCAATCCGCAGGCGACCCTTCGGCTGCATAGCGCCGCTCGCTCAGCTTGGCGATCATTGTGGGATGGGTGTAGCTGATGCAATGCCCGACCCCGGATTGCTCGAAGGCAGGCGCGACCACCCAAACTTCGCCATCCGGCCCAGCCAGTTCGGCCGCAATCGCCTCAAGCGTGATCAAGCCCGGAGCGTTGATCCCGTCATCATTGGTCAGAAGAATACGCATTGCCCGTTTTACCCCCGCGTTTGGCCCTTGATAGACCCCGGCCTGCGTTGCGGCAAGCGACGCAGGACTGCAATCTGAGGCTTTCGCGCACCACTTGGGTGGAAATCGTTAGGTCAAGTTTTGCTCTCGGGGAACACAAAACACCTGTCTCGGCGAATGGTCAGCCACATGACGCGACCCGGCCCCGGCACAAAGACATTTGGAACTGTCGCCTTGAGGATCGAGCCGTCATAATCCATGCGAAACTCGACAAGGCTTTCGTTTCCTAAAAAGCGCGCACGCTCGACCACGCCTCGCGCAGCCACACCAGCCGAGGGCGTGGGCGAAGGCCCCTTACCATTGCGGTCAAAGTCCAGCTTGACGTGCTGCGGGCGGAATACAATTTCGACATCCGTTCCGTCCGGGATGCCCGGCGCAAGAAACTGACCAAACGGCGTATCTGCCAAAGCCCCATTCACTTGCGCCCGCAACACGTTGACATCACTGAAAAAAGCCACTGCAGCTTTGTCCGCAGGCCGCGTGTAAACGTTATAGGGCGCGCCTTGCTGCACCACCTTGCCGCGCCGCATCAGGGCGATCTCATCCGCCATGCGCATCGCCTCTTCCGGCTCGTGCGTGACCAGCAGAACGGCGGCGTCCTCTTCCTTGAGGATGGACAGCGTTTCGTCCCGAATGCCGTCACGCAGACGGTTGTCGAGACCAGAAAACGGCTCGTCCATCAACATGATCCGGGGTCGCGGTGCCAAGGCGCGGGCCAGCGCCACACGCTGCTGCTCACCCCCCGACAGTTGATGCGGAAATCCGTCGATGAAGCGCATCAGGTCTACTTTGCGCAGCAGCTCCTCAACCCGGGTGCGTTTCTCATCCTTGCTGCCCTTAAGGCCAAACGCCACGTTGTTGGCCACGCTCAGATGCGGAAACAGCGCGAAATCCTGAAACATCAGGCCAATCTCTCGCCGTTCTGGCGGCACTCGGAAGACAGTGTCACAGATCAGCTTGCCATCAACATAGATCTCGCCCGAGTCCTGCATCTCGACCCCGGCGATCATGCGCAGCGTTGTGGATTTACCGCAGCCCGAAGGCCCCAGCAAACACGTCACCTTGCCCGCCTGCACGGTCAGTGACACGTCATCCACCACAACCCGGCCTTCGAACCGGCGGATAATGTTGCGAATTTCCAGACGTGGAGGAGTTGCGTTACCTGTCACCGATGGACCCCAATTGCCTTTCCCGATCAATTCCATCGGGCTTAGGCGGGGATAGCAACCCCGCCCCTCAGGTGCAAGGGATCAGCAGCAGCCACCGCCCATTGATGCGGCCTCACCCACAGCTTCAAACGGGCTTTCACCGCCGCAGCCTTCGAAGATGCCGTAATGGGTCGAGAAGTCACCGATAAAGTCAAAGTGTCGCGCGAACCGTGTGTCCTGCAGCATCATCCATGTGTTGCCACAGACCGGAAAGACCTTGCCGGTTTCGATGATGTGATGATCGTCCAGAACAAACTCATGCGGGGCGTTGGGCACAGTGCCCTTATAGATCACCGCCTGGCCGTAATCTTCGCAAGCCGGTTCCAGCGCGGGCAGTTTGAACAATCGATACGTCGCCGACAGGAACTTAAGCGGTGCCACACGTGCTTCGAGCGCGGGATTTTCGATCGTCAACGGACGGTGCGTTTCGCGTCTTGGATCACCAAAACCGGCCTTACGGGCCATCGACAGGAAATCATTCCAGTACAATGCACCCGACAGACATTCTCCATACAGCACTTCATCCTCGGCCATCGCCTGCGGGATACGGCGGTCTGCGTAGACGTCCGAGAAATACATCTCGCCGCCTTCTTTCAGCAGCCGATGCGCGCCGCGCAGAACCGCATCTTTGTCGGTGGCCAGGTTGATGACGCAGTTCGACACGATGATGTCGAAGGATCCGGGCTCCAAGTCCAGCTCATCCAGCTTTTCGATATAGCCGTGATGGAATTCAACGTTGCTTTTGGCGTGGCCAAAGGCTTGGGCATGATAGTCCTGATGCGCACGGGCAACGTCCAACTGTTCTGGCGTCATGTCGACACCAACAACCCGGCCCGTTTCACCGACCATGGCTGACAAGGCGTAGACGTCCCGCCCCGCGCCGCAGCCCAGATCGAGGATCGACATGCCCTCAAGATCCAGAGGCGCGATCAGACCACAGCCGTAGTAACGGGTCAGCACTTCGTCATGAATTTTCGACAGGATCTTTTTCACGTGATCCGGCATGTCATCGGGCGTACAGCACGCATTGGTCTGCAAATCCGCACTGCTTTGCAGGACTTCACCATAGTAATTCTGCACCGATTCATGCTTCATCGCAGTCTTCCCTTCATACATGGTTGTTTTGCAGGTAATGCAGCGCGCTGCGTCAAGCAATCCAAAGCCCGCGTTTTTTACAAAAGCGTTAACTTTCTACGTGGTCCTAGCCCAGCAGTTCGAAATCGACACCTGCGCGAACCTTACCGTTCACCTGCACCTCAAGACGATGCGCGCCGGGCACCAGTTTGAACGTTGTGGCGTCGCCCTTCAGCTTATGTCGCTTGGTCAGTTGCAGGTGACCGTTTTTAAGCGCCGCCTGTTTAAGCTTATGCACCTTGGCCGAGGTTTTTCCACCAGGACGTTGAAAGTGAACGATATAATCGACCAGAACCGGTTGTTCCTTTGCACCGGTCAGTGTCACTGAAAACTCCAGCGCATCACCGATCCGGGCTTCAGAAATCACGTCAACTGACGCTGTTACTTCTGCATCCGGGTCATACCCCAACACCTTCATCGCCTCGGGATGCCCTGCTTTCACCAGCCCGCGCAATGTGTGGGACGTCATCCAATCCAACTCAGCCGCGTTTTGCTGCCCAGCAACGCGCCACTTCTCCAAGCGTTCCAGCACCAATTCAGGATGTTTCTTGGTGATGTCGTTCAGATGATTGGCCACAGACCGAGTAACATACCGCGTTTCGTCCCCGTGCAGTTGGTCCAGCAGCGGTAGCGGATCGGTCGATTCCAGATCAACGCCCTGCCCCCAAGGCAACCGGGGGCGTGTGCCCTCGCTGACCAATCGGCGCACGTGATAACTGTCATGACTGCACCACTGGTGCATTCGCTTTAAAACAGCATCTGGGTCTTGGTTCAGAAACGGGCGAATGGCCCATTCCATAGAAAACCGCTGTGTTATTTCTTCCAGCACATCCAGCGCCAGTTCCACGTGATCCTGCCCGATCGCCGCCACCCATTCGCCCAAAGGGGCAAAGATGAAATCCCCGAAATCGTCATCTGTCTTCGTGGGGTCCAACGGCGGCGGCAAAGCGCGCAGGATGACGGGGGCAACCGTTGGCAGATCGCCCGGCACAGCCTGTTGAAGACAGTCTGAAATCCAGGCCATTCTCTCTTTCAGTTCCAGTTCCAGCAGGCGCGACATGACCTGGGCATGAAACGCATCGGCATCAAAAGATGCATCAGCTGCGTCAAACAAACCCGCGAGATAACGGGTTTTTTCCGCATTGAACAACTGGTCTTTCAAGGAGAAATTCTGAGCCATGTTTACATCGTCATGTTTCCGGCGCCACCGTCCAGCAGAATGTTCTGCCCGACGATGAAACCCGCCTGTTGCGAACAAAGAAACGCACAAGCGGCACCGAACTCCTGCCGCGTGCCATAGCGGCGTGCAGGGATCGTGGCAGCTCGGTTTGCGCGCGCCTCATCCATCGAAATGCCTTGTTGCGATGCGACACCGCTGTCCAGTGAATCCGCCCGATCGGTGGCATGAATTCCCGGCAACAGGTTGTTGATATTGACCCCAAAGGGCGCAACCTGACGCGACGTGCCGGCCACGTAACCAGTCAGGCCCGTGCGCGCCGCGTTCGACAACCCCAAGGCCGGGATCGGAGCACGCACCGATTGCGACGTGATGTTGACGACACGGCCCCATCCTTTGTCGATCATTCCGGGCAACAATGCTGTCATAAACGCAATTGGCGTCAGCATGTTAGCATCCAACGCCTTAATGAAGTCGTCACGATCCCAGTCCGACCACAAACCCGGAGGGGGGCCACCTGCATTTGTCACAAGGATATCAACGCCCTGCGCTGCATCTATCACGGCTTCTTGCCCTTCAGTTGAGGTGACATCACAGGCAACGGTATTCACCTTGACGCCGTAGTCATTCTGCAGACGCGCAGCCTCAGCCTCCAAAGCGTCAGAACCTCGCGCGTTCATCACCAGATCAACGCCTGCTTCGGCCAACGCCTCGGCACAGCCCAATCCCAACCCTTTGCTGCTGGCACACACCAGCGCACGTTTTCCCTGTATGCCCAGATCCATTCTGATCCCCTTTGCCTGTCTACTTGCGCATGTCTAGCACTGGCCAGACAAAGAAGACCAGAAACGGTTCGTTCATCAGTAAAAGAACTCTTCCCGAACGATTTTGCCATCGGCCACGTGGTAAACACCGACTTCGCGCATATCGAATGCTTCACCCGTTTCTTTCACAGTGCCCTGCACTTCGAAAATCACAGCAAAGCGGTCGTCACCATGGGGAAACGGGTCACTGACGGAAGCCCCCGAGACTTCATGAGCACTTTCCCACCACTCATGCTTGCCACGTATGGCTTCTACGCCGTGGGTTTCGCGCCCCATGCCCTGAAAGTCCTGCCCTTCGACCGAAACAGCATCCGGAGCATAAAGTTTTTCAAGGTTTTCCTTGGCGCGATCCTCACGGCATCCGGCGACCAGTTCATCTGCAATCTCTTTTAAATTCATTGATCCTCTCCATTATTTGTTCACTATATGTTCTTATTGCCACAGGCGTATGATTCGAACCAGCCCCTTTGTCTTGCTTCGGCGGGTTTCCCCGCATATATGCGCGCTCATGCTTGATACCTCGAACCAACCCACCCTGCCGCCCGAGATCGCCCGTCGCCGGACATTCGCCATCATCTCGCACCCGGATGCGGGCAAGACCACGTTGACGGAAAAGTTCCTGCTGTACGGGGGCGCGATCCAAATGGCTGGTCAGGTGCGCGCCAAGGGCGAGGCACGGCGTACGCGGTCGGACTTTATGCAGATGGAAAAGGATCGGGGCATCTCGGTTTCCGCATCGGCAATGTCGTTCGACTATGACAATTTCCGCTTCAATCTGGTGGACACGCCCGGTCACAGCGATTTCTCGGAAGACACTTATCGCACACTGACTGCGGTAGACGCGGCCGTCATGGTGATCGATGGTGCGAAAGGTGTGGAAAGCCAGACGCAAAAACTGTTCGAGGTCTGCCGTCTGCGCGATCTTCCGATCCTGACCTTCTGTAACAAGATGGACCGCGAGAGCCGCGATACGTTCGAGATTATCGACGAAATTCAGGAAATGCTGGCTATCGACGTTACGCCCGCTGCGTGGCCGATTGGCGTGGGTCGTGACTTCATCGGCTGTTACGACATGCTGCGCGACCGGTTGGAATTGATGGACCGCGCTGACCGCAACAAGGTGGCGGAAAGCATCGAAATCAACGGGTTGGACGACCCGAAATTGGCCGAACATGTGCCCGAGCATCTGCTGGAAAAACTGCTGGAAGAGGTCGAGATGGCGCGTGAACTGCTGCCAGCACTTGACCCGCAGGCGGTTTTGGAAGGCCACATGACCCCGATCTGGTTTGGTTCGGCGATCAATTCGTTTGGCGTCAAAGAGCTGATGGAAGGTATCGGCGCTTATGGCCCGCAGCCGCAGGTTCAGTCCGCTGAACCGCGTCAGATCGCCCCCGACGAGAAGAAAGTCGCAGGCTTTGTCTTCAAGGTTCAGGCCAATATGGACCCGAAGCACCGCGACCGGGTGGCCTTTGTGCGTATGGCGTCAGGCCATTTCAAACGCGGCATGAAACTGACCCATGTGCGGTCCAAAAAGCCAATGGCGATCTCGAACCCTGTGCTGTTCCTCGCCTCTGACCGCGAACTGGCCGAAGAGGCTTGGGCCGGGGACATCATCGGCATCCCCAACCACGGGCAACTGCGCATCGGCGATACGTTGACCGAGGGCGAGGCGCTGCGCGTGACTGGCATTCCTTCGTTTGCGCCGGAACTGCTGCAGGGCGTGCGCGCTGGCGATCCGATGAAAGCCAAACATCTGGAAAAAGCCCTGATGCAATTTGCCGAAGAAGGCGCGGCCAAGGTGTTCAAACCCTCGATCGGGTCGGGCTTTATCGTCGGCGTTGTCGGCGCGCTGCAATTCGAAGTGCTCGCCAGCCGGATCGAGATGGAATACGGCTTGCCAGTACGGTTTGAAGCGTCGCAATTCACCTCGGCCCGATGGGTCAGCGGCGAGAAGGCGGAGGTCGAAAAATTCGTCAACGCCAACAAGCAGCACATCGCCCATGATCATGACGGTGACATCGTCTATCTGACACGCCTGCAATGGGATATTGACCGGGTGGTGCGCGACTATCCCGCGCTGAACCTGACCGCGACAAAAGAGATGATGGTGTGATCCAACTGGCTGATTGCGCAGCCGAACCCGGCTGTGCAATCCTGCGCGCATGAGTGACGACGAACTGACCTATCCCGGTGGCCTGCCCGACATGCTGGACAGCTATGAGAACCGGCGCAACCCGTTTCAGTTCGGCACACTCACCTTACCCGATCTTGACGTCGATCTGGATGATCTGGCCAGACGCACGGTTCCAGACAGCGCCACCGAAGTGCCGGCCGGACGCAGCACCACTTGGGATCGCAAACGCGCCCAAATCGCGCGCGAGTTTGTTGGTCAGTCAGAACTGGCCTTCCTGAACGCGCAATTGATTTCGAACCTTAGAAAACGGTCCTTTCCCCGCCACGCGCCAGCCCTGTTCTGCCGGTTGTGGGATGAACAGTCCGACCACCTGTTAGGAACGCTTGACTTGCGCTGGCTGGTGTCTTCGGTTCAGACATTTGCAGACCACGGCCAGACAGCGACACAGCGCGAGGTGGGTCATGCGTTGCGGATGCTGTTTGGCCTAATGAAGCTTTATGAGTTTGAACGCCTATTCTCGGGACTGGCCCCGGATACGCCCTTTCGGTTCGAAGACAAAAACCATGTGGATCTGCCCTTTCAGATGAAGGGGTTTTCCTTTGAAAAAGGCGGGTTGGACGTCAATCTTATCGCGCCAATCTGGACCCGGGCAATGCACGACCCGACCATCGCACCGTTGGTCGATCATCTGATGACGGAGCTCAACAAAGATCCCGGCGGTGTCTTTCGCCGCCTGAAGCACATGCGCGACGCCCGCGCACCGCGCGCATGACGACGTGGGGCATCGTCTCGATGGTTCGCGGCCCGACCGAGAACGTGCTACGTTTTGTGGCCCATCACCTCGATCTGGGCGCGGACTTTATGTACATTTACATGGACGAACCCAATCGGCTTACATTTCGAACCCTTCGGATGCACCCCAAGGTGCGTGTGCGGGTCTGCGATGATGCGTTCTGGGAAAAGCGAGGTCGCGCTCGGCCGGAAAAGCATCAGGTTCGTCAAACGGTTCATGCAACCTTTGCCTATCGCAACACGCCGCTGGACTGGCTTGCGCATATTGACGTCGACGAGTTTCTTTGGTCCCCAACCCCCATCGCCGAAGTGCTGGGCAATGTGCCGCCCAACATCAACGCCGCCCGTGTCCGCCCGATGGAGGCGCTTGCAACTGGCGACGATCTGTACAAGGCACACATCCCCCAGGGCCCCAACCGCGAGGCTCTGGTCGAAGCCATCTATCCAACCTACGGAGCATTTGTTCTGGGCGGTTTTCTCAGCCATGTGCAAGGCAAGCTGTTCGTTCGCACCGGCCTGAAATACCTGAACTTCCGCATCCACAACCTGTTTCAGAACAAAAAGCTGCTGCCTTGCAAATACGAGCTGCCCGAGGTCGAGTTGTGCCACCGTCACGCCCCTGATTGGGATCACTGGATCGGGCATTACCAATTTCGCATGGATCGCGGCTCTTATCAGGCAGGCATGGCCCCCAATGTCCCGCGCGAACAGGGTGGTCTGAGCAAGAACGAACTGTTCAATTGGATCCAAGCCGAACAGGGTGCGGACGGGTTGCGCGCGTTTTATGATGAGATGAGCGGCGTAGACCCCGAGGTTCGTACCCGTTTGGAACAGCACGGCCTGTTGCGTCACCGCCCCTTGGATCTGGACGCAAAGCTGGCGAAACACTTCCCCGGAAGCTGCTGAATTGTTGCGGAAAATCCTGTATCACCGCGGCGCGAGACGGATTAAGCGGTCTTCATTTGACCCTGATCCACGTTTTTGTTATGTCCGCCCCCAAGCCGAACAGGCGCATTGCGCGCATGGCCATCCGGGCCCGGCACATCTTTGACGCGCGGGCCAGGTCAAGTGTCCGCAAAAACCGGACTTACATGACAAAGTTTAACGAACTGAACCTGAACCCAAAGGTCCTCAAAGCCATTGAGGAAGCCGGATACGAAACCCCCACTCCGATCCAGGAAGGTGCGATTCCACCCGCTCTGGAAGGTCGCGATGTTCTGGGGATTGCGCAGACCGGCACTGGTAAAACCGCCAGCTTCACCTTGCCGATGATCACCCTGCTGGCCCGTGGTCGCGCCCGTGCACGCATGCCGCGTTCGCTGGTGCTGTGCCCGACACGGGAACTCGCCGCGCAGGTGGCTGAGAATTTCGACACCTACACCAAGCACCTGAAATTGACCAAAGCGCTGTTGATCGGCGGCGTCAGCTTCAAGGAGCAAGAGGCTCTGATTGACCGTGGTGTGGACGTTCTGATTGCCACGCCGGGTCGCCTGCTGGACCATTTCGAACGCGGCAAGCTGTTGCTGACCGGCGTTCAGATCATGGTGGTGGACGAAGCCGACCGGATGCTGGACATGGGCTTTATTCCCGATATCGAGCGCATCTTTTCGCTGACGCCGTTCACGCGCCAGACCCTGTTCTTCTCGGCCACCATGGCGTCTGAGATCGAGCGTATCACCGACACATTCCTGTCCGCCCCTGCCCGGATTGAGGTTGCCCGTCAGGCCACCGCATCCGAGACCATCGAACAGGGGGTCGTCATGTTCAAAGGCGGTCGCCGTGATCGTGAGGCCAGCAACAAGCGCAAGGTTCTGCGTGCGCTGATTGATGCCGAAGGTGAGAAATGCACCAACGCGATCATCTTCTGCAACCGCAAGACGGATGTGGATATCTGCGCAAAATCGCTGAAGAAATACGGCTATAATGCTGCCGCAATCCATGGCGATCTGGATCAGTCGCAGCGTATGAAGACACTGGACGGATTCCGCGATGGGTCGCTGCGCCTGCTGGTGGCGTCAGATGTCGCCGCACGTGGCCTGGATATTCCTTCGGTCAGTCACGTGTTCAATTTCGACGTGCCCGGCCATGCCGAGGATTACGTCCACCGCATCGGCCGCACCGGCCGCGCCGGGCGCGAGGGCAAGGCCATCACCATCTGCTCAGGTCGTGATGAAAAAGCTTTGGATGCAATCGAAAAACTGATCCAGAAAGACATCCCGCGCATCAACAACCCGGTCAAGGAAGAGCCCAAGCCCGAAAAGGCCAAATCTGAGAAGCCGAAAACCGAAAAAAGGGCCAAGGACCAGGAAGGCACGAAGGACACCCGGAAAGAGCGCGAACCCAAAGGACGTGGTCGAGGCCGCAAGGCCGATAACGGTCCGGTTGTTGTAGGGATGGGTGATCACCTGCCCAGCTTTATCGCTCTTAGCTTTGATGAGCGTCGTGCTGGCTAAATTGCCAGCACCAGAGCCAGTATCGAAAGCCCCAGTAAAGTCATTCCGGCGATCTCTCGCCGGGTGATCGTTTCACGGAAGAACAATGTCGAGGCCATCAAACTGAGGAGCAGTTCGACCTGCCCCAAAGCTTTGACATATGCCGCATTCTGCAAGGTGAAGGCCCAGAACCAGCAGAACGACCCACCCAGACTGGTCAGCCCGACAAAGACACCGGTGGACCGCGTTTGCCAGACCGCACTCAACTCGGACCGGTCCCGCCACAACAGCCATAGTCCCATGCTGAGGAACTGAAACGTCACAACGGCGGCCAGAGTGACCAAGGCCCTGAACCATGCATCCACATCGCCCAGTTGCAACGAGGCACCGCGATAGCTGACGGCGGAAAACGCAAACAGAACACCCGAACCCAGCCCCAGCTGCGAGGCGCGGTTGGTCAGATGTCGCCACCAAGCCCCATCACCTCCGGGTGTTTTCGACAGCAGCAAAACTGCGGCAAGCCCCAACAGAATAGCCACCAGCGCGCCCGCTGACACGCGATCCCCCAGCACAAGAAAGCCGACAATCGCGGTTTGAATCACTTCGGTTTTCTTAAAGGTGATCCCCACCGCAA
Organism: Ruegeria sp. CF8; assembly: GCF_056537285.1. NCBI lineage: Bacteria > Pseudomonadati > Pseudomonadota > Alphaproteobacteria > Rhodobacterales > Roseobacteraceae > Ruegeria > Ruegeria sp. CF8. The sequence continues at coordinate 213,421 of NZ_JBQFRG010000003.1, forward strand.
AGTTGCGCTGCTTGAACAGGGCAACAACACAAATCGTCGCCAGTATCTGCGCCGTCCCGCCGATCACCGCGTACAGCCAGAACAACGGGCTGAGGGACGGCAAACTTGCGCCCGTTACCCGCAAAGCGATCAGCAAACCCACGACAGCCAACGGCATGGAATAAGCAAAGCGCGCGAATGTTGCACCAGCCGCGGACAGCTTCACACTGCTCAGCGACTTTTGCAGCATGAAACGTACCGTCTGAAAACTGGCGGCAGCGATGGTGACAGGGATCCAGAAACTCATGCCACCTGTTTTGTCGTCAAATCAGGACTTTGGCCAGAGCGGATGCGGCACGGGGTCTTTAGCACGCAACAGGTACTGCCTGAAAATCTGCGCGTAAGACCGAAACACGTAAGCCTCATTACAAGCCAGATACCTGTCTTTGCCGTCTTCATACAGTTGCGGCAACTGGTACCACGGGGCGTTGGGGTTCATATGATGAACCACGTGCAGATTGTTGTTCAGAAACAGAAATGCCAGCGGCCCACGATCTTCGATGATGACGGTACGCGCCCGTGATTTTTCATGCGCGCGGTGCTCAAGGAACGTACGAATTTTCAGCAGCCCCAAGCCGAAATAAGCAGAGATCAAATAGCCCCAAACCGGCATGGCCGACTGGGCGACAACCCACAGTACCACCGCCACACCCGGCAGGTGCAAAGCCCAAGCCAGCAGGATATCCTTGTCCCAATGCCGCGCGCCTCGCCATTCGTCTCGCAGAAACAGAACTTGTCCGATGGCCGGGCCCAAGATCATGCGCCCAAGCAGCGTGTTGTTGATCGCCAGCAGCCTTTGTAAGCCGCGCGGAAGAGTCGACCAGACCTTGGGATCCAGATAGTTCGATTCCGGGTCGTCATAGGGGTCGGTCAACGCTGCATCCTGATGGTGCGCCAGGTGCAAATCCCGGAAACGGTTGTACGGGATGAACAGCGTCAGAGGCAGCGCCATCAGCGCCTCGTTCACCCATTTTGTGCGGAAAGGATGCCCGTGCAGGGCCTCGTGTGTCAGCGATGAATGCAGCGCCGCAACAACAGCAAGGGCCGGAACGGCCAGCCAAACCGACACGCTTGCCAACCAAAACAGCCCTGCAAGCCACGCCCCATAGCAGGCAATGATCAGGAAAAATGTACCCCATTCAGGCGATTGGGAAGTGGGTCGCTCAGCCATTGCGCCCCCACGAGATACCTGCCCAAACCCGCTCGTAAATCACGTACATGGTCAGGCCAATGGCGGTGTTCACCAGCGCCACAACCCCGCCTACAGTGGCCGAGCCCGTGGCAATCAGCCCCACAACAGTCATGGTGACAAGCCCCATGACATTCCAAACGATTGCTTTCACGACAGATCTTCGCCGCGTTTCCATTCCGACCCTCAGTCTTTTTGCTTTTTTCAAAGGGTTACAGGTCGGTAGTCATGGTGGGAATTCTGAATATGATTAACAAAATTCAACATCTATGATATTTATCACTGTATGCAGGAAAAAATCGACAAAAGAGATCGCGCCGCTCAGTTCCGTCAACGTCTGGCCCAGGCGATGGAGCAGCGAGACATCAGTCAAAGCGCGCTGGCACGGCACATAAGTGTTGATCGTTCGACCGTATCGCAGCTTTTGACCGGGCATGGTGCGCGTCTGCCCAACGCGCATGTGGTCGGGGGATGCGCGGCCGCACTTGGTGTTTCAGCCGATTGGTTGTTGAGCCTCTCCGACAGGCCCGAAAGCGCGGCTGAACTTCTGGCCAGCTCCCTGAGTTTTACCGAAGCCCCCCGCGCACTGGTCGATGAACGGATCTTCGAGTGGCACAAAGAGGCCGCTGGCTACAAGGTTCGCTATGTCCCGGCGACCCTGCCCGACATGCTCAAGACCCGTGCTGTGCTGGAATGGGAATATGCACCGCATCTGGGGCGCACCGCAGATCAGGCCATCGGCGCCTCCGAAGACAGGTTGGCATGGATGCGCAGTGCGCAGTCGGATTATGAAATAGCCATGCCGCTGTTCGAAATCGAGAGCTTTGCAAGCGCCACAGGATATTACAGCGGCCTTAGCGCGCAGGTGCGGCTGGAACAGATCGAACACCTTCTGACACTATGCGATCAGCTTTACCCCAGAATGCGGATCTATCTATTTGATGCCAAACGACTCTATTCCGCGCCGGTGACGATTTTCGGCCCCCTGCTTTGCGTGTTCTACGCTGGCAGTCACTATATGGCGTTCCGCGACCGGGACCGGATCGAAACCTTCACACGTCACTTCGACACGCTGGTGCGCGAAGCTGACGTGACTGCCCGAAACTTTCCCAACCACCTGCGGCAGCTCAGATCCAGGATTTCTGAAACCACATGATGCGGGCAGACCAATCCTGTGCTATGGTCCGTTGGCGCGAACCTTCGGGCATTCCGATCACAGACGGAGGACCATAGGAATGGACGCATTACAAACCGCTCAATACGCACGTGCCCTTTACGCCGCTCACGGAGACCGGGCCGAGGCCGAAGCTGCGCAGAAAATGCGCGAATGCGAGGCTGCCGGAAACCAGCAGGAAGCACAGGACTGGCAGGCGGTCCGTCAGACCATCCGCCAGATTCGTGGGCCAAATCAGGGCTAGATCACAGTTTCGGGTCAGGATTTACCGTGTGACCATCCACCGCGATGACCTGACCCGACACCAGCCGCGCCGCATCTGACGCAAGGAAGACGGCCATATTGGCTATGTCCTGCGCTTCGACAAAGCGCCCCATGGACGTACCCGAAGCATAGCCTTGGTACACCGCGTCTCGGCTCATGCCTTTGGCTTCTGCCTCACGGGCCAGAACGCCCTCCATGCGCGGACCTTCCACTGCGCCCGGACAGATGGCGTTAGCGCGTATGCCATGCGGGCCCAGCTCCATCGCGAGTGTCTTCATCAAGCCAATGACCGCCCATTTGGCCGAAGCATAGGGCGCGCGGTACGGATAGCCATACTGCCCCGCCGTCGACGAGGTCAGGATGATGCTTCCCGCCCGCGCCGATTTCATCAATGGTGCTGCATATTTGGCAGCCAGAAACGCACCGTCCAGATTAACCGCAATACAGGCCCGCCATGCGTTCAGATCGATGTCTTCAATGGCATCGGTTGGCCCTGCTATTCCTGCATTGGCACACAGGGTGTCCAGCCCGCCTGCCTCAGACACAGCATCAAAGACGCAGCGCATATCAGCCTCATCCGACGCATTGGCGCAATGCGTCGTCCAATGATCGGGCACGGAGCTTAGCGCTGCCTGATCGATATCCGTGACCCAGACATCATATCCAGCCGCGTCAAACGCTTCGGCCATGGCGCGACCGACACCAGACGCGCCAGCCGTTACCAGCACCCTCTGGTTCATGAGGGTTTCCGAATAGCAGCCCCTGCACCTTCAGGGTAAGGCAAAGCGGATTGCGCCTCAGCAATTCTTGCCATCGCAGCCTCAATCTCGGCGGAAGGAGGGCACGGTCGGCGCGTCTCAAGGCTGACATGCAGCATGAAGCTTTCGCCAGTGGCCAGAAGCTTGTCGCCTACATACATGCTGTGGAACACGTGCAACTTTTTGCCCTGCCCCAGCAACATCTGCGTGCGGACCTCAATCTTGGTGCCCGCGTGCACCTCGTCGATATACCGGATGTGATTTTCAGTTGTGAAATAGCTGCCGCCGGATGAGATATACTCGGCGTCGCATCCGATGATCTCCATGAATCGGTCGGTGGCGGCAGAGAATGCTTCCAGATATTTTGCCTCGTTCATATGGCCGTTGTAGTCGGTCCAGTCCAACGGAACCGCACGCGCAACAGTCAGGATCGGCTGGCTTAGATCCGCCTGATCCAACGTCGGCAAGGCACCTGGTTTCAAAGCCGCATCATGCTGGTTCAGCACAGCGCCTGCCCCGTAATTCTGCACCTTGAGCGCCCGCATCATGCCCACAAGGTTGTTGTCGCGAATACGCTCCAGCTCGCGAATCGTGTGCATCCCCGATTGCGCGTCGGACTGATCGGCGATCATGTCGACCAGTTCATCGGTGAACTCGGGTACATCCATCAGCTTGGTCCAAGGCCATTTCAGGGCCGGGCCAAACTGCGCCATGAAATGGCGCATCCCGGCTTCACCCCCAGCTACGCGATAGGTTTCGAACAGACCCATCTGGGCCCAGCGAATGCCAAACCCCATGCGGATCGCCTCATCGATTTCCTCGGTCGTCGCAATGCCGTCCTTGACCAGCCACAAAGCCTCGCGCCACACCGCTTCAAGGAACCGGTCCGCGATATGCGCGTCGATTTCTTTCTTGATATGCAATGGGAAGAACCCGACCGATTTCAGCAAATCCTGCGCCCGCGCGACTGTCTCGGGCGGGTTCTTGTCGGTGGGCACCAGCTCGATCAGCGGCAACAGGTAAACCGGGTTGAACGGATGTGTGACGACGATCTGTTCGGGGCGCAGCGCACCGTCTTGCAGTTCCGAGGGTTTGAAGCCGCTGGTCGACGACCCGATGATTGCGCCCGGGTCGCAAGCTTCTTGCAAACCTTTGTAGACTTTCAGTTTCAGATCCAGCCGTTCCGGCACGCTTTCCTGAATCCAAATCGCGCCTTCTACGGCGTCGACCATGTCATCGTGAAAGCTCAGCGCGCCTTCGGGCGGCAAAGGCACATCGCTCAGGCCCGGCAGTGATCGCCGCGCATTGTCCAGAACCTCACCAATCTTGCGTTCTGCTTCCGGGTCCGGGTCGAACACCCGCACGTTCCAGCCATTCAGCAGAAACCGCGCGGCCCATCCGCCGCCGATTACACCGCCGCCAATGATTGCTGCCGTTTTTGTCATATCGTTTTTCCATTCAGGTAGAACCTCCAGTCACAAACCAGAGGAATGTCAGCATCCAACCGCCCAAAAAGACGATTCCAGCGACCTGACCTGCGTTCCGGAAACGGCGTAGTACAAGCGCCGAGACGCTGCCAATCCCGATAATACCAGCACACCACCAAGCACCCACCACTAGAAAAACGGCGGGAGAGGGATAGCCTGTGCCTTCTACTTCTGTCACCCAAGAGGCACCGAAGAAGCCCAGCACGAACAGAAGAAAGGCCCACGCCGGGCCTGTCCACCACCGGGACTCTGATTGCAGATACGCGGTCAAGCTAAGCATCGACGCGACGAAAAACGACAAGAAAAACAACACAGTCATACCTGCGTCGTTAACCCTGAGAGAGAATTTTGTCACGCCGATTCTCGCTGTTTTCTATTTCGCTAGTGGGGCTCTTTTCACCAACCCCAATTTCTCGCGCACCTCTTGTGGTCCGATCACCCGTGCGCCCATATTCTCAATGATGGTCCCGGCGCGTTCGACCAGTTGCCAGTTTTCGGCCAGCACGCCCTTATCCAGCCACAGGTTGTCTTCCAACCCGACGCGCACATTGCCACCCGCCAGAACCGTCGCCGCGACATAAGCCATCTGGTTCCGCCCCAAAGAGAATGCGCTGAAGGTCCAGTCATCGGGGACATTGTTCACCATCGCCATAAAGGTGTTCAGATCGTCCGGCGCGCCCCACGGCACACCCATACACAGCTGAACCAGCGCGTTGGGCTCCAGGATGCCCTCTTTCACCAACTGCTTGGCAAACCACAAATGGCCCGTGTCGAAGGCTTCGATCTCGGGCTTCACGCCCATATCCGTCATCATCTGCCCCATAGCGCGCAACGCACCGGGCGTGTTGGTCATGACGTAATCGGCCTCGGCAAAGTTCATCGTGCCGCAGTCCAAAGTGCAGATTTCGGGCAGACATTCGGCAATATGCGCCACGCGCTCCGACGCACCGATCATGTCGGTCTCAGCCTCATTCACCGGAAACGGGCTTTCAACGCCACCAAACACGATGTCCCCACCCATCCCCGCAGTCAGGTTCAGAACAACATCCACATCGGCGTCGCGAATCCGATCTGTCACTTCACGATACAGGTCCAGCCGACGGCTTGGCGCACCGGTTTCGGGGTCGCGTACATGGCAATGCACCACCGCGGCCCCGGCCTTGGCGGCAGCAATCGCGCTGTCGGCAATCTGCTGCGGCGAGCGCGGCACATGAGGGCTGCGATCCTGCGTTCCACCCGAGCCGGTCACGGCGCAAGTGATAAAGACATCGCGGTTCATTTCCAGAGGCATGGTGTTTTCCCCAAGTTATACCCGGTTTTGACCTGAGTTTTCCCCAGGCTTCTCCCCGGATTCCGATTTGCGTTCTGACCCGACTCTGGCGCAGCCTTGGGAAAACAACTTGCCAGAATGCGAATCGAACTTGATGCAATCCGCAAAAAACATACTGCAACCCGAACATCGCGCCCTGAAAACGGCGGTGCTGGTGCTTGATGACTGCAACACGCTCAGCTTCGCCTCGGCCGTCGACCCGATGCGCGCGGCCAACCGTCTGGCCGACCGCCCGGCTTTTGACTGGGACTATGTGACAGCGACACCCGAACCGGCAATGCTGACCAGCGCCCTGCAAGTGCCCGGCATCCCGCTGGCACGTCTGCAAGGCTGTGACCTGATGATCGTTGTGGCCGGGTTCCAACTGGCGCGCCACGCCACGCCCAGCCTGCTCGCGGGTCTGCGCCGGATTGCAGGTACTGGCGCAACGATGGCAGGCATCGACGGCGGCCCATGGCTGCTGGCCGAGGCCGGGCTGCTTGACGGTCACGCCGCCACCACCCATTGGGAAGATCTGGAAAACTTTGCCACCCGCTTCCCCGAAGTGGACGTACGCCCAGACCGCTTCACTGTTTCGGGCGCTCGGCTGACATCAGGTGGAGCAATCCCGGCGGTCGAGATGATGCTGCACATCATCGCCGCCCGCCACGGAGCAGGTTTCGCAGCGCGCGTTTCAGGCTTGTTCCTCTACGAAGGCGCACCCGACCCTGCCAAACCGCAAAGTCGCACTGGCGCACCACACCGCCACACAGCATTGACCGCCAAGGCCAATTCACTGATGCAGGACTCTTTGGATGACCCCTTGCCACTTGCCTATATCGCAGACCGACTGGGCACCAGCCCACGCACCCTGCAACAACAGTTCCGTCTGCGCCTGAACACCACGCCGCAAGATCATTATTTGCAACTGCGCTTAGCGGAAGCACGCCGCCTCGTGACAGACACCGACATGCCGCTGATGGATGTGGCGCTGGCCACGGGCTTTGCATCACAATCCAGCTTTGCCCGTGCCTTTCGCACCGCACACGGTCAGTCCGCCCGCGACCTCAGGCAAGAACGCGCGCACCCTACTCATCACTGACCGGATCCAACTTCATCTGGCTAAAAATACCTCGGGGGAGCCGCCGAAGGCGGCGGGGGCAGAGCCCCCGGCCCTCAGTAAGGCATCGGGTGCGCCTTATGGGCTGCATCCAACTCTGCCAGCACCTCATCTGACAAGGTCAGATCCGCGCCAGCCAATACGTGTTCAAGCTGCTCAACCGTGGTTGCGCCAAAAATAGCCGACATCATGAACGGACGTGTACGACACCAGGCCAATGCCATATGCGTCGGATCCAAGCTATGACGCGCAGCAACGTCCAGATAAGCCGCCACAGCATCAAACACCCGATCAGACTTGCGCCCGCCCAGTTCAGGCGAAAGCGACATGCGTGAACCGTCCGGGACGGCACCACCCTGATACTTACCCGTCAGCAACCCGGTACCCAAAGGCGAGAACGCCATCAGCCCGACATCTTCATGCACGCATAGCTCGGCCATATCCGTGTCGAACAGACGACAGAGCAGCGAATATTCGTTCTGAACCGATGCCACACGCGGCGCGCCCATCTTTTCGGCCAAACGCACCCACTGCGCCGAGCCCCATGCGCTTTCGTTGGACAGGCCAAAGGCGCGGATGTTGCCCTTGTCGACCTGAGCCTGCAATGCCTCCAGACACTCCTGCATGTTCTCCAGAACGTCATCGGTATTGTGCCCGGTTGGCGCAAAATCCCAGTTCTGACGGAACATGTAGCTGCCGCGGTTCGGCCAGTGAAACTGGTAGAGATCGATGCACTCTGTCTGCAATCGCTTCAACGATCCTTCAATCGCTTCGGGTATCGTCTTGCCCGTGATCGGCGCGCCGTCGCGAACAAAGGACAACCCCTCGCCTGAATGCTTGGTCGCCAGAATGTAATCCCCACGCCGTGCCGCATTTGCCGCGTTCCAGTTGCCCAGAATCTCTTCGGTGCGCCCGATGGTTTCTTTTGAAACCGGGTTCACCGGATACATCTCGGCCGCATCCACAAAGTTGATGCCGGCATCCAGTGCTATGTCCATCTGCCTGTGCGCATCGGCTTCGGAGGTCTGCGTGCCAAACGTCATGGTTCCAAGACACAGGTCGCTCACCATGATTCCTGTACGGCCCAAAGGCTTCATTTGCATCTTTCAAATCTCCTGAAAACGGCGTCACCCTTTAGGCTTCGGCCTTCTTTTCCCACCGTCCGGATTCTTCCGACCAGTATTGCGCCGAACATCCCGCCGTGGTCAGCGTTTTCCATTGCCCACGCGCGTGTTGTACGGCCATATCGTCATTGCCATCGAACAGAATGCACACCCGCTCCAACGCGGCGACTTCTTCCGCCTCGACCGCCGCGCCGTCAACCGCCATGACACAGGACGCGCCATTGGCAGCTTCCGATCCAGTGGTCAGCAAAATCGGCTGTTCGGCGTCATGGGGGCCACCCTCGCGGCCATGCGGCAGGAACCCGTCTTCGGGGCCCAGCCACAGCTTTTCATCCAGCCAGTCCATCCGCGCAGGGTCAGTGCCCCGCACGGCAATCTTCCACCCGGCCTGCCGCGCCTTGTCCAGCAGCACCGGCAATGTGTGCTCCAGCGGCTGACGGGTCAGGTGGTAGAAATAGACAGCGCCCATCTGCTTACTCGAAATTGTCCTGCACAAACCGGCTGAGCGCGCGAACACCCCAACCGGTGGCGCCTTTGGGCGCGTAAGATGTTTCGGACGATACCGAAGCCACACCCGCGATATCCAGATGGATCCAGGGCGTCTCTTCTTTCACAAAACGTTGCAGGAACTGCGCGGCGGTAATCGAGCCTGCGGGCCGACCGCCTATGTTTTTCATGTCGGCAATGCGTGATTTCAGCATCTTGTCATAGGCATCGCCCAACGGCATACGCCACGCGCCTTCATCCTCGGCCTTGGCGGATTTCAGGAAAGCGTCGCAGAACGTGTCATTGTTCGAGAACACACCGGCATTCTCATGCCCAAGCCCGATGATGATCGCCCCCGTCAGCGTGGCCAGATCGATCATGCCCACCGGTTTGAACCGTTCCTGCGCGTACCACATCACGTCACACAAAACCAAACGGCCCTCGGCATCGGTATTGATGATCTCGACCGTGTCGCCCTTCATCGATTTGACCACATCGCCGGGGCGTGTGGCATTGCCGGATGGCATGTTTTCAACCAGTCCAACCAGACCTACGACATTGGCCTTGGCCTTGCGCTTGGCCAGCGCACGCATGGTCCCCGCAACAACACCAGCGCCGCCCATATCCATGGTCATTTCTTCCATGCCACCGGCAGGCTTGAGCGAGATACCACCGGTGTCAAACACCACGCCCTTGCCGACCAGAGCCAGCGGCGCATCGCCCTTGTCACCGCCCTTCCAGTTCATGACAACCACTTTGGACGGGCTGTCCGAGCCCTGCCCCACGCTCAGCAATGTGCGCATTCCCAGTTCGGCCAGCTTGTCTTCGTCCAGAACTTCAACTTCCAGCCCCAATTCCTTCATCTCGACCAATCGATCTGCAAATTCGGTGGTTGTCAGAACGTTTGCAGGCTCGTTGGTCAGATCGCGGGTCATCCGCACGCCATCTGCAATTGCGTAAAGCGGCGCAAATTCCGCCTCTGCCTCTTCAGGTTTCGAATGGCTGATTGTAACCGTGCCTGCGTCTTCGCTTTCTTTGGTCTTGTGCGCGTCAAAGTCATAGCTACGCAGCGCGATACCCAAAGCCAAATCTTCAGTGCGCGCCTGATTGCCAACCATCACAAGCACGTCCTTACCACCCGACAGCTTGGCCAATGCAGCGCCCGCCTTGCGCGCCTCGTCCGCCTCGGGGCGGCGCGGCAACACCAGAACGTCCAAGGCTTCTGCCGCCATCCCGGCGGGCCACGCCAACGAGATTACATCCGCAGTCTTGGATTTTTCGAAAGATCCGCTTTCCACCAATCGACCGACAGCCCCCTTTGTCAGTCGGTTGGCCCGTCGTGCGGCAGGGCTCATTTTGCCGTCAGACGGGATGATGATGGCTACACGGCCTTCGGCTTGCGCCATCGCATCCAAATCAAACTCCTGAAAGCGGATCGGAACCAGACTGCTCATTGTAAACTCCTCAAATTCTGTTCCCCAAGACCTAGCCCGCGTAGCACCGCTTGACCAGATAGCAGTTTTCCCCGGCCTTCAATTGCATTAAGGTCTCCGAAAAATAACCGGCAGGCTCGGGGGAGAAAGACGTGGCACGAGAGGGCAGGCATAAGCCGTTGCGCAGAACATTCTGCGCGCGCGCAATCGGCCCGAACGCCCGTGTTGCAAGCTTTGCGGGGGCGCGCCCGTGATCCTTGACCGCTACTTCGCCCGCCGGTTCATGCAGAGTTTTCTGGTCATTGGCGGCATCTTTCTGACCCTGATGATTCTTATCGATCTGATCGAACAGATTCGCCGGTTTGACGATTACGACTTGTCTTTCGGCCAGTTGTTGCAACTTACACTGCTCAACACACCGGCCGCGATCAGCGAAATGCTCCCGCTGCTGGTCATTCTGTCGACCATCGCCCTTTTCGTAGGGCTGGCGCGCACCTCAGAGCTGGTGGTGACACGTGCCACTGGCCGCTCGGGCATCCGCGCTTTGGTGGCACCTGTCCTTCTGGCACTGACCATCGGCGTGCTGGCCGTGGCATTGCTGAACCCAATAGCTGCCGCCACCTCGGAAGAGTTCCAGCGCCTGTCCGATTCCTACCGCAACAACGGCAGTTCTGCCTTGTCGATCAGCAGTGAAGGCCTGTGGCTGCGCCAATCGGCGGAAAACGGACAAGCCGTGATCCACGCGCGCGGCACCTCAAACGGCGACACGCTGGGGCTGGACGACGTGACCGTGATCACGTTTGCACGCGATGGAAAGCCAACCCAACAGATCATTGCCGACCGAGCCGATCTGGAGGATGGCCGTTGGGTCCTGACCAACGCCAAGATCTGGTCCATGCAAGATGGTGAGAACCCAGAAACCAACGCCGTTGTACACGACCGTCTGGATCTGCCGACCTCGCTGACCCGTCAACGCATTCTCGACACGCTGGGGCAACAGGATTCCGTTTCGGTTTACGACCTGCCACAACTGATCGCGGATCTGCGCGAAGCAGGCTTTTCGACCAAACAATATGAGGTCTGGCTGCAAGTGCAGCTGGCACGTCCCTTCTTTCTGGTCTCGATGGTCCTGATCGGGGCAGCTTTCACTATGCGTCACGTCCGCTTTGGCGGAACGGGTATCGCAGTACTGACAGCGGTTCTGCTTGGCTTTGCCATCTACTTCGTCCGCAACTTTGCGCAAATCCTTGGGGAAAACGGACAATTGCCGACTTATATCGCTGCCTGGGCACCGCCATTTGCCGCCATTTTGCTGTCTCTTGGCCTGTTGCTTCATGCGGAGGACGGCTGATGCGGCGCATTGTTCCCCTGTTGCTGACCAGCGCGCTGGCCTTGTCCGCCCCGGCAACTCTTGTGGCCCAATCGACGCCAGTGCAGCCTCAGGGCGCAGAGACACAGGAAGAGCCGGCCCTGTTGGTCGCCGACAAGGTTTTCATCACGCCCGAACGCAGACTGGTGGCAGAAGGCAATGTCGAGGCTTTTCAGGGCGACACTAAGCTGTCCGCTCAGCGTATCACCTATGACCGTGAAACCGGTGAGCTGACATTGGAAGGCCCCATCCGTATCGACCAGGGCGGCCAGACAACGTTGTTGGCCGATTCCGGGCAGCTTGACAGCGGTATCCAGAACGGCCTGCTGGTCGGCGCACGGATGGTATTTGAACAGCAGGTTCAGATTGCTTCGGTTCAGGCAAAACGGGCAGCGGGCCGCTATACGCAGTTCAGCAAGGTTTCGGCCACGTCCTGCCATGTCTGCGCCAACGGCAAGCCGCCGCTCTGGCAGATACGGGCCCGTCGCGTCACACATGACCAGTTGGAACAACAGCTCTATTTCGAAGGTGCGCAGCTGAGGGTGCTGGACTACCCGGTGTTCTATTTTCCCTATCTGCGCCTGCCCGATCCCACGCTGGACCGCGCGACGGGCTTTCTGGTCCCGTCGATCCGCAGTACCTCGCAATTGGGAACCGGTGTGCAGGTTCCGTATTTCATCAAGCTGGGGGACCATAAGGACCTAACGCTGACACCTTACGTGTCATCCAAAACAACGACGCTGGGGTATAGATACCGTCAAGCCTTTGTGAATGGACGTATTCAGTTAGAAGGCGCTTATACCCGCGATGACGTTCAGCCCGATCAGGATCGTGGCTACCTGTTTGCAAATGGCTGGTTCAACCTCAAGAATGACTTCCGACTGACGTTCAACGTGCAAACAACGTCGGATGATGCGTATCTGGTGGATTATGGCCTGCCTGATCTGGATCGTTTGCGCAGTGAACTTTCGCTGGAGCGGATCAAGCGGGATACCGCATTCAAGACAAGCCTGATCCATTACAAAACGCTGCGCGAAAGCGAAAATCAGGACGAAATTCCGTCTCGCGTTTTCGACTTGAATTACGAAAAACGCTTTTTTCCGGCTGCATTGGGCGGCGAAGTGCGACTGGCCTTTATCAGCCACGCCCATGAACGCACAAGCGACGCGGACGTTGTTGGCCGAGACATCGCCCGCGCCACGTTTGACGCAGAATGGCTGCGCAGCTGGACCTTCGCTTCGGGTCTGCGCGCCGATGCAACGCTGGGGGCGTCTGTCGATACGTTCAACATTCGACATGACAGTAACTTCCCCTCACAGGTTACCCGCTCGACGCCAAGGGCTGCTCTGACGCTGCGCTATCCGATGACACGGCGCGAGCAATCAGGCGCGGTTCAATTCCTGGAACCCATAGCCCAGATCGGATGGACGCATGTGTCGGACACAGACGTGCCAAATGACGAGAGCACCTTTCAGGAATTCGATCAGGGTAACCTACTGGCGCTCTCGCGTTTCCCGGCAGAAGACCAACGCGAAAACGGCGCCACCGGTGTCGTCGGCCTGAACTGGGCCCGTTATGGCACGGGTGGCTGGCAGGCGCTTGCCACCGTGGGTCAGGTGTTCCGGGCGGATGCCGACCCGAATTTCACCCTGACATCTGGGTTGCAGGGCACCTCATCGGATCTGCTGGTCGCTGGACAGATCAGAACGAACAATGGCTGGTCACTTGGCGGGCGCGGATTGATCGACAACGATTTCAGCTTTGTCAAAGCGGAACTTCGTGGCGCCTGGGCAAATGAGTTTGCGGGGATTTCCGGCAGCTATATCTGGCAGGAACCGGACCCGGCAGAAAACATCGTCAACGAAATCTCGGAAATCTGGCTTCTGGGCCGGTACCAAGTGGACCAGAATTGGCTGACAAATGCCGAAGCGCGCTATGATCTGGGCCAATCCGAACCGATCCGTCTGGGTTTGGGCGTGACATACCGCAACGAATGCGTGCAGGTTAACATGTCCGTAAGCCGACGCTTTACTTCAACATCCACTATTGAGCCTTCGACAGAATTCGGCTTTACCCTGTCATTGACAGGATACTCTGTCGAAGGCGGTGGTAAGACATACAAGAGAACATGCAGTTGATATCAGGTTTCTCCAGGTTTCTACGTTCCGGTTGGCTTAAACCGGTCGCGCCGGCGTTGGCCGCCGCGGTTTTTGCAATTGCAGGCTCGCAAGCCATGGCGCAAAGCCTGTTTTCTCCTGCGATCCGGGTTAATCAGGACATCGTTACCTGGTACGAACTCGAACAACGCTTGCAATTTCTGAACGTACTGGGCCTGCCCGGCAGCAGCGAAGCAGACGTACGAGATGCCCTGATCGATGCAAAGCTGCGCCAGCAGGTCATGCGCGAAGCTGGCGTGCAAGCTGCCCCCGAGGCCGTCCAACTGGGCATCGACGAATTTGCGTCTCGGGGCCAATTATCGTCGGAACAGTTCCTGCAATTGCTAGGAGACTCTGGCGTCGACCCAGAAACCGTTCGGGATTACGTCGCGGATCAGTTGGCCTGGCGTGACTACATCAGCTCACGCTACCTGTCGCAGGCGCGTCCCACCGAAGATGAGATCGACCGGGCCTTGGGGCAGACCGGGGGCGGTGGTCTTCAGGTCCTGTTGTCCGAAATTATCATCCCGGTGAACCAGCAAACCGTTGCGCAGACCGAATTGCTGGCTCAGGAAATTTCGCGACTGGAAGGCGTTGATGCGTTTTCGGCGGCGGCAGCACAATATTCCGCAGCCGCCACCCGTGATCAGGGCGGACGACTAGACTGGCTGAACATCACCGACCTTCCGCCAGCTCTGCAGCCTGTTATTCTGGGACTTCAAAACGGAGAGGTCACGGATCCCATTTCCTTGCCGAATGCTGTCGCCCTGTTCCAGATGCGCGGCTTGCGTGAGGTTGCGACTTCGGCCGCCCCAATCTCAAAATTGGATTACGCGATCTACTATATTCCAGGTGGCCGCAGTACCGACGCGTTGTCGCAAGCCACACGCCTGAAGGAAGAGATCGATACCTGCGACGACCTTTACGGCATCGCGAAAGATCAGCCCCCAGAAGTGCTGGATCGCGTTGAAGCCGCCCCTTCCGAAGTACCGCGTGATGTCGCGGTAGAATTGGCCAAGCTGGACCGCAACGAGGTGTCCATAAACCTGACGCGCAACAATGGTCAGACGCTGGTGTTCCTGATGCTATGCAATCGCACTCGTGATCTGGGAGAAAATACCTCGCGCGCGGATGTGGCCAATGCCCTGGCACAACAGCGTCTTCAGGCCTTTGCCGAAAGCCTGGTGGAACAGCTGCGGGCTGACGCCGTTATCATTCAGGAATGACACGCCCAATCGCGCTCAGCTGCGGTGAGCCGGCAGGGATCGGCCCCGAAATAGCGGCCAAAGCCTGGAGCGAACTGCGCGGCACCTGCCCGTTTTTCTATATCGGCGATTCCAGCCACCTGCCTGCTGACACTCCTGTCGCGGAAATCGAACATCCTGCACAGGCCCTCACGGTTTGCGATCGAGCGTTGCCAATCCTTCAACTGGACTTCCCCGCCCCCAATGTGCCGGGCCAGCCCGACCCCACCAACGCGCCTTCTGTGATCGATGCCATCGAAACCGGTGTCGAATTGGTAAAAACAGGACAGGCCGTGGCGCTTTGCACAGCCCCCATCCACAAAAAAGCTTTGATCGACGGGGCCGGATTTAGTTACCCCGGTCATACCGAGTTTCTCGCCGCTCTCTCTGGTACGCAACGGGTTGTGATGATGTTGGCCAGCGATCAACTGCGTGTCGTGCCTGCCACAATCCATATTCCGTTGTCTCAAGTTCCAGCAGCCCTGACCCCGGATCTTCTGCGCGACACGATTCACATCACTGCGGCAGGCCTGCGCAAACAGTTCGGCATTGCCAACCCACGCATCGCCGTCGCTGGCCTCAATCCTCATGCCGGCGAAGGCGGTAAAATGGGAACCGAGGAAGGCGATTGGATTGCCTCGCTTATTTCTGAACTAGACCCGGATGGTGCGACCCTCACTGGGCCCCACCCGGCAGATACCCTTTTTCACGCCGCGGCCCGCGCGCGTTACGACGCGGCCATCGCGATGTATCACGATCAGGCCCTGATCCCGATCAAGACCCTGGATTTCGATCGAGGCGTGAACGTGACACTGGGCCTGCCCTTTATACGTACGTCACCGGATCACGGCACCGCGCTGGACATCGCCGGGAAAGGCGTCGCCACGCCCACCAGCCTGATCGAGGCCCTGAAGCTTGCTCAACGCATGGCAAAAAGCTCTTGATCCTTCACCTGGCTGAAAATACCTCCGCCGGAGGCAAAATTCTTCTGGCGCACCTGCGCCCCTTTGCGTCACGGTAATCGGATCATGAGCGCTATCGACACACTTCCCCCGCTGCGCGAGGTCATCGCGACCCATCAGCTCTCGGCGCGCAAATCGCTGGGTCAGAACTTCCTGTTAGACCTCAACCTGACCGCCAAGATCGCCCGCCAGGCCGGGGACCTGACAGAATGTGATGTTCTGGAAATAGGACCTGGCCCCGGCGGCCTGACACGCGGGCTTTTGTCTGAAGGCGCGCGCAAGGTCGTGGCGCTGGAAAAAGACACGCGCTGTATCGCCGCCCTGAACGACATCGCTGCCGCCTATCCCGGACGGCTTCAGGTCATCAACGGCGATGCGCTGGAAGTCAACCCGCTGGAGCACCTGACGCCGCCGATCCGCGTTGCGGCCAACCTGCCATACAACGTGGGAACCGAATTGCTGGTCCGTTGGCTGACGCCACCAGAATGGCCACCCTTCTGGCAGAGCCTGACGCTGATGTTCCAACGCGAGGTGGCCGAACGCATCGTCGCGCAACCCGGCAGCAAAGCGTACGGCCGTCTCGCGATCCTCGCTCAGTGGCGGGCCGAGCCGCGCATCGCCATGTCGCTGCCCCCGGGCGCGTTCACTCCACCGCCCAAGGTGTCCAGCGCTGTGGTCCACCTGACCGCCCTGCCCGAGCCCTGCTATCCCGCTGATGCAGCCACCCTGTCCCGCGTTGTGGCTGCTGCCTTCAATCAACGCCGCAAAATGCTGCGGGCTTCATTGAAGGGCGTGGCCCCCGATATCGAAGACCGTTTGCTGGCGGCTGGCATAAAACCCACAGAACGCGCGGAACAAGTACCGCTGGAGGCATTCTGCGCACTGGCCCGCGAAGTTCAAAAGGCCAAAAAATAAAAAACCCCGGTTCTACCGGGGCTTTTTTGTTCGATCTGTTTATTGGCTTATTCAGCCGCTTCCGGTGCGTCCCCATCAGTTTTCGGGACATCTTCCGTCACCGGTGCAGCTTTGGGCTTCCGCGCCCGCGGCTTGCGTGCCGGTTTTTCCTTTTTCTCCGGTGCCGAGCCTTCAGCCTCTTTGCTTTCCGGAGTTTCAACCAACCCGCTTTCAGGTGCGGCCTCGGGGGCTGCGAAATCCATCACATCCGGCTGCGGCGCTTCGGCCGGGTCGGCCTGACGGGCGGCTTCGCGTTCCTGACGTTCGGCGCGTTCGCGATCCCGTTCGGCCTGGCGTTCGCGGTTCTGGCGCTCCTGCTCTTCGCGGCGGGCTTCCATTTCGCGCTGCGCTTCACTCAGCATTCGCAAATAATGCTCGGCATGCTGCTGAAAGTTTTCAGCTGCCACACGGTCGTTTGACAGTTGCGCGTCACGTGCCAGTTGGTTGTATTTGTCAATGATCTGCTGCGGCGTGCCACGCACCTTGCCCTCGGGGCCCGAGCTGTCAAACACACGGTTTACGACGTTGCCGCCGGAGGGACGATTGCGGTTATTCTTGGCCCGCGAGCGGGATTTGGAAGATCTCATCTTTCTCTACGTCAGCCTTGTCAATTCGCTGTCGAACCACCCGTGTTTTGCACTGCTCTGAGGCGTTTGCCGTGACGGGATCTCGACTTTTTTGGGCTTGGCGTCAGGGGTGCGCTGCAACAGCGTCAACCTCGCCGACTAATCCTGAGTAAACATGTCCTGACCGCGCAGACAAGAGGAATCTCGGGTTTTCACCAGCTTTTTTGGTTCGGGCAGCGTTTTTTAGTCGCAATCCCGCCGATCAACCCGGCATTTTTGCGCCAACCACACGGTCTCGCCCGTCCAGATCCGGGATCACACAAACATCTACAAGCCCTGCTGCATCAAACAAAGCAGCAACTTTTTTTGCTTGCGTTGGGCCTATTTCCACAAGAATCCGCCCCCCCGGCAACAGAAAATCCGGAGCTGATGCAGCGATCCGACGATAAGCCCCCAACCCGTCCCCTTCGTCGGTCAGGGCCATACGAGGCTCGTGCTCTTTGACCTCTGGCGACAATTCGACCATCTCGTCCACTGAGATATAAGGCGGGTTGGAAACAATAAGGTCAAACTGACCATCAATGTTTTCAAACCAATCCGAGCGCACAATATCAACCCGCCCCTGCACATGATGCTCAACTGCGTTGGCACTGGCTTGAAGACAGGCTGCTTCGCTCAGATCGGCCCCGACGCCTGACGCGCTGGCACGTTCGGCCAGCAACGTAATCAGGATGCAACCCGAGCCGACCCCCAAATCCAGAACGTGATCAAACGGCGCGCTCAGCGCCGCTTCGATCAGGGTTTCGGTTTCGGGTCGTGGGTCCAGCACATCCCGGCTGACGCGGAACCGGCGCCCATAAAACTCGCGTTCGCCCAACAAATGTGAAACCGGCACCCGAATGGCGCGAAGCGAGATCAATTGGTCGTAACGCTCGGCTATCTCGGGCTGCAACTCCTCGGGCGCAATCAGCGTCACCCGACTGGCTTCAATACGCGCCGCATGGGCCAGCAGCAGACGTGCGTCCCGCGCGGGGTCATCCACGCCAGCTGCCCGCAGACGGGCCGTTGCCGCCACCATGGCCTGTGCCGCTGTCTGCAGGCCGGTCATTGCGCCATCTCGGCCAGCAGCCGCGCCTGATCATCAGCCGTCAGCGCATCAATGACCTCATCCAGATCACCCTGCATCACCTGATCCAGCTTATAAAGCGTCAGGTTGATCCGGTGATCCGTCATGCGACCTTGCGGGAAATTGTAGGTGCGAATGCGTTCCGAACGGTCGCCCGAGCCCACTTGACTGGCCCGATCTGCCGATCGTTCGCTGTCAATCCGCTGCCGCTCCAGATCATAAAGCCGCGTCTTGAGCACCTGCATGGCAATCTCGCGGTTACGGTGTTGGGATTTCTCGGAGCTCGTCACAACCAACCCCGTCGGAAGGTGCGTGATCCGCACCGCCGAATCTGTGGTGTTCACGTGCTGCCCACCCGCGCCCGAGCTGCGCATCGTATCGATTCTGATGTCATTTGCGTCGATCTGAATGTCCACATCCTCAGCCTCGGGCAAAACCGCCACTGTCGCAGCCGATGTATGAATCCGACCGCCGCTTTCGGTCTCTGGCACGCGCTGCACGCGGTGCACACCGGATTCGTACTTCATCCGGGCAAAAACATTGTCGCCCTTGATATGGGCCACGACCTCTTTGATGCCGCCCAAATCCGATGCCTGTTCCTCGATGATCTCAAACAGCCAACCCCGAGCCTCGGCATAGCGCTGATACATGCGCAGCAAGTCGCCTGCGAACAAAGCAGCCTCATCCCCGCCGGTACCGGGTCGGATTTCCAACATCGCCGGGCGCGCATCGGCTGCGTCTTTTGGCAGCAACGCCAATTGCAAGGCCTGTTCTGCGGCGGGAATACTGGCCTGTAGCTGAGGAATTTCCTCCTCGGCCAGTTCTTTCATATCCGGGTCGGCCAACATCGCCTCAGCCTCAGCCAGATCCGCAACCAGCTGCCGCCAGGCCATGATCTGATCGACCACAGGCTTGAGATCGGAATACTCTTTTGCCAGCGTCGCAATATCGCCCCCCGACACGCCATCGGCCATGGCAGCTTCGAGGTACTGAAAACGCTGGGTGATCTGTTCAAGACGTTCTTCGGGGATCATCCGGGCGGTGTCTCTCATCCCGGGGCTTTGGTCAAGGGCAACGTCATGCTAAGCTTGCCACCATGAAACGGATTTTGCTTGCTTTACTGCTGACATCTACGCCGGTTTTTGCTGATTACATCGGCCCGGACGGTAAAACCCGCGATTGCTATTGCACCGATACCTCAGGGACGCGCATCGAGTTGGGTGAGATGATCTGCCTGCAGGTCGATGGCCGCATGTTCACCGCGCAATGTCAGATGTCGCTGAACGTTCCCATGTGGCGAGAGGTTCAGGAAGGGTGCTTGTCATCGGGGTTGCAGAGTAAACCCTTGGAGAACGCTGCGCTGGGTGACGCGTCTTAAACCACCGCCGCTCAATCACATCTGTTCCAACCACCCGTCGACCCGCGCCTTGTTCACACCAAAGTCTCTGCGCCCAAACCGCAGGCGGCCATAAATGCGCAGAGTGTTACCGTCCTGTTGAACTGTGGTGTAGTCGGGAAAGCCGATCCACTTGGTGCGAGTGACGTAGGTGATCATGCCCGCATCGACGGACCCTGCTAAAACCGATGTGCGAGGCGTGGCGCGGATGATCTGGTCCAGACGCTGCAACCCGTCGGGACCGGTTTCAACAACGCGCACCACACCGCCTGGCAGATCCTGATCCACGGATGCGACCGGCGCAACATTCCATTGCGCGGGGTCGGATGGGGCCAGCCGGATATATGCGCCCAGCCCGATCACAAGCGCGAGCACTGCCCAAAGAACCATCTTTTTCATCCCACTTTACCCTCTGGGGCAAATCCTAGGCTGATGAAGCGCTTGCACAACCCGTTCCAGACCAGTTTACCGTGACGTCACCCCCGGCAGGATGCACAGCATCTCGTATATCAGGTTCGCCGCCGTTAGCGCCGTGTTGCCTGACGGATCATACGGTGGTGAGACCTCGACCAGATCACAGCCTACTACGTTCACACCCTGCAAGGCATGGATCAGTTGCAGAGCCTGAGGGGTCGTCAGCCCCGCAATCTCAGGCGTGCCGGTGCCCGGAGCAAAGGCCGGATCCAGGCTGTCGATGTCATAAGTGATGTAAACCGGATGCTCGCCGATGGTCTTGCGAATCTGCGAGCCGATCTGGGTCAGGTTCTGCTGCCAGAGCTCCCAAGCGGGGAACTGGCGAAAACCCCAGTCCTTGGCCTCGGCAAAGTCTGAGGCCGCGTAGCCAGATCCACGAATGCCGATCTGAAAGGTTTTGTCAGGAACGATCAGCCCCTCTTCATAGGCGCGGCGGAAAACGGTGCCGTGGGTTTCCTTTTCTCCAAACATCTCGTCATTCACGTCCGCATGGGCATCCACATGCACCAGTGCCACCGGACCGTGCTTGGCCGCAATCGCCCGCAGGATCGGCAAGGTGATCGAATGATCGCCCCCCATCGCCACCGGGATGACGTTCTTTGCCAGTATCGCATCATAGCTTTCTTTGATGATCCTCAGGCTGTCCGACAAAGAGAAGGTGTTGATCGCCAGATCCCCGATGTCAGCGATCTGCAGACTATCGAACGGGGCCGCCGACGTGGCCATGTTATAGGGCCGGATCATCGCGCTTTCGCTGCGGATCTGTTTCGGGCCAAACCGTGTGCCCGACCGCCACGAGGTGCCGATATCCATCGGAATGCCAAGCACCGCCACGTCCAGCCCTGCCAGTGACGCGGCCTGTGGAAGGCGCATAAACGTGTTCGGCCCCGAAAAGCGTGCCAAGTCATTGCCACTGACCGGTTGGTTGAATTCTGTCATGCGCGTGCCGCCCCATCCTTTTTTTCGCGTCTTCCAGCACATACCGGAAGTATGGCTAACCAGAAGTTAACGCGTACCCCAACGGGTTTACTCGTTCGCCTTTGCCAACTTGTCCCATCCCAGCAAACAGATAATCTGCGTCGCCACATGCGCCCCGGCAATCGCCGTTGCGCCGGACGTGTCGAAGGGCGGAGAGACCTCGACCACGTCTCCGCCTTTGATGTTGATACCGGCAATGTCTCGCAGGATGATCTGCGCTTGGATCGAACTGAGTCCACCCCAGACCGGCGTCCCGGTGCCGGGTGCAAAGGCCGGGTCCAGCCCGTCGATGTCAAAGCTCAGGTAAACGGGACTGTTACCCAAAATGCCCTTGATCTTCTGCGCGACCGCGGCAGGGCCGGCTTCATAGACCTCACGCGCGTCGATGATGTTGACGCCCAGTGTGTCTTCATTGGTGGTGCGAATGCCCACCTGGACCGAGCGTTTCGGGTCCACGATCCCCGACTTCACCGCCTTGTAGAACATTGTCCCGTGGTCAACGCGGGACATGTCATCATCGGCCCAGGTGTCCGTATGCGCATCAAATTGCAGCAATGACATGGGTCCGTATTTCTCGGCATAGGCTTTCAGGATCGGGAAGCTGATATAATGGTCCCCGCCCAGCGTGACGGACGCCACATCCGCCGCCAGAATGGTGCGGATATGATCGGTTAGGGTGTCGGGAAAGGCCGGGATATTGGCATAGTCGTAAGCCATGTCTCCATAATCCACGATGGCCAGTTCGCTGAGCGCATCAAAAGGCCAGCCATAAGGCGCGTCAGGTGATTGCAGGGCGCTGGCCTCGCGGATCGCACGCGGGCCAAGGCGCGTGCCGGGGCGATTGGTGACGGCCTGATCAAAAGGCACCCCAGTCACCGCGATGTCCACGCCGCTTAGATCCTTGGTGTACAGCCGTCGCAGGAACGAGGTCGCCCCGCCAAAAGTGTTCTCATAAGACAACCCTTTGAGATCGGGATTAGTGAACGCCTCGTCCACCTGGTTCTTTGCGTCTTCCAGTGCCATCTGTTTACCCCATCAGCCCAACGGCTGCGCCTTTTCCACGATACGTGCAAAAAAAGACGCGCCGACCGGTGCGATATCGTCGTTGAAGTTGTACTTGGGATGGTGCAGCCCTGCACCCTCGCCTTGTCCCAAGAACAGATACGCGCCGGGCCGTTCCTGCAGCATGTATGAAAAATCCTCGGCCCCCATATCGCGCCCCATAGTGTCGACCACGCGTTCGGGGCCAGAGACTTCGCGCGCGACATCGGCAGCAAAAGCGGTTTTTTCGACGTCATTGATCGTTGCGGGATACCCAATCTGATAGTCCAACCGTGCCTCAACCCCGTAAGACGCCGCCTGCCCCTGAACAATCTGTTCCATCCGCTCCATGACCATCTTCTGCACAGTCGGGTCAAAGGTGCGCACTGTGCCATTCAGATACGCAGTGTCCGGGATTACGTTGTTAACTGTTCCCGTATGTATCTGTGTGACCGAGATCACCAGATCTTCCACTGCATAGTGGTTGCGGCTGACGATGGTCTGGATCGCCTGTGCAATACCGCAGGCCGCCATAACGGGGTCTTTGGTTAGATGGGGCAACGCCCCATGCCCTCCGACACCTTGTATATGAACCTCGAACGAATCCACCGCCGCCATAATCGGGCCCGGCGTGGTATAGAAGGCGCCTTCCGGGTTTCCCGGGTCGTTGTGTATTCCGTAAACTTGCGAGATGTCGAACCGGTCCATGATGCCTTCTTCGACCATCACTCCGGCACCTCCGCCCTCTTCCTCGGCAGGCTGAAAGATCAGCGCCACACGGCCGCTGAAGTTCCGCGTCTCGGCCAGATAGCGTGCCGCGCCCAACAGCATCGTGGTATGGCCGTCATGACCGCAGGCGTGCATCTTACCGGGGTTCTTCGAGGCATATTCGACACCTGTTTCTTCTGATATCGGCAGGGCATCCATGTCCGCGCGCAGGCCAATGGTCGGCCCTGCACCCTGCCCGTTGATGATCGCAACCATTCCAGTCTTGGCGATGCCTTCGTGCAATTCATCCACCCCGAACTCGCGCAGACGCTCGGCCACAAACGCGGCTGTCTCATAGCACTCGAACTCCAATTCAGGGATCGTATGCAAATGCTGGCGCCATGCGGCCATATCGGCTGAGAAATCGGCAATTCGGTTGACGACGGGCATCTGGGGTGGACTCCTGATCGGGACTGCGGAATGGATGCATCTGACACCGGAACGAAAGGGTTCGCAATGGTCGAAAATCCTCTGATCCACGACAGCGACGCTGGTATCGAACGTTTGCTGGAAATTATGCGCCGCTTGCGCGATCCGCAAAGCGGTTGCCCATGGGATATCGAGCAGGATTTCGCGACCATCGCCCCCTATACAATTGAAGAGGCGTATGAAGTCGCCGACGCTATTGAGCGTGAAGCCTATGATGAGCTGAAAGGGGAACTGGGCGACCTCTTGTTCCAATCCGTCTTTCACGCGCAAATGGCTGAAGAGGCCGGGCATTTCACCTTTCAGGACGTGGTCCGCACCATGTCGGACAAGATGGTCAGCCGCCACCCGCATGTGTTTGGCGACGAATCCCGCGACAAATCAGCGGATCAACAGACCAAGGATTGGGAAGCGATCAAGGCCGCCGAGCGTGCAGGCAAGGAACAGAAAGGTGCGCTGGACGGTGTCGCGGCGAACCTGCCCGCCCTGCTGCGCGCGCACAAACTGCAAAAACGTGCCGCTCGCGTAGGCTTTGACTGGCCCGATGCCAGCCATGTGCTGGCCAAGATCACCGAAGAAGCGGCTGAATTGGAAGAAGCGCGCGACAAGATGGACGCCGATGCGCTTGAGGACGAATTTGGCGATCTGCTTTTTGTGATAGTCAATCTGGGACGCCATCTGGGTATCGAACCCGAAGCCGCCCTGCGCCGCACCAATGCCAAGTTCACCCGCCGCTTTGAACAGGTCGAAGCCCGTCTGGCCGAGCGCGGCAAAACCCCCGCACAAAGCGACCTTGCCGAGATGGATGCGCTTTGGGACGAGGTTAAAACCGAAGAGCATCGCGCCAACGGCAAACTCCCGCCGGTGGACGCGCCGACCGGGGCCTGAAACTGCTGGACAAGTGCGGTGACACTTGCGAGTGTCCGCGTTTCAAGACCCCGGAGGCACAATGGCACCGCGCAAAATCATCATCGACACCGACCCCGGACAAGACGACGCCGTCGCCATCCTGCTGGCCCTGGCCAGCCCGGATGAGATCGATGTTCTGGGCATCACTGCCGTTGCCGGAAACGTTCCTTTGGCGTTGACCGCCAAGAACGCACGGATTGTCTGCGAACTGGCGGGCAGGACCGACGTTCCCGTCTATGCAGGTTGTGATCGCCCCTTGATCCGTCCTCTGGTCACGGCAGAACATGTACATGGCAAAACCGGACTGGACGGGCCCGTTCTGCCGGACCCTGAAATGCCCCTGGCAGACGGACATGCGGTTGATTTCATCATCGAAACACTGCGCAAACATGAATCGGGCACCGTGACACTCTGCCCGTTGGGGCCACTGACCAACATCGCCATGGCGTTCCGCAAGGCCCCCGACATCGTCGATCGGGTGCAGGAGATCGTGCTGATGGGGGGCGCTTATTTCGAAGTGGGCAACATCACCCCCACAGCCGAATTCAACATCCACGTCGACCCGGAAGCCGCTGATATTGTTTTCAGATCCGGCAGACCCATCGTGGTCATGCCCCTGGATGTCACGCACAAGGCGCTGGTCACCAAACCCCGCAATGATGCGTTCCGGGCATTGGGAAACAAGGTCGGCATTGCTGTGGCGGAAATGACCGACTTTTTTGAACGCTTCGACAAGGAAAAATACGGCAGCGCGGGCGCGCCTTTGCATGACCCCTGCGTAACCGCTTATCTGATCCGGCCCGAATTGTTCTCGGGCCGTCATGTAAATGTCGAGGTTGAGACCCGGTCGGAACTGACCATGGGCATGACCGTCGCCGACTGGTGGGGCGTGACTGACCGTGCACCTAATGCGCTGTTTGTCGGCGACCTCGACGCGGATGGCTTTTTTGCCCTGCTGACAGAAAGGCTGGCCCGACTATGAGCGCCGCTCTGCGCCTTGCGCGCCCCGAAGATCTGGATCGTCTGATGGCGCTGGTCACTGCGTTTCATGCCGAGGCGCGGATCGAACAGGACGCTGACAAAACCCGAAATGCCCTTGCCTCCTTGCTGGAAGGCATCCCCCATGGCTGTGTCTACCTGATTGGCCCGGGACGCGCGCCGTTGGGCTATATCATCCTAACCTTCGGCTGGTCAGTCGAGTTCGGTGGCATGGACGGGTTCGTAGACGAAATCTATATCCGCCCTGCCGTTCGCGGCCGTGGCATCGCCACCGAGGTTTTGCTGGATCTTCCCAAAGCACTGGCCGGAGCAGGTCTGACCGCACTTCACCTTGAAGTGGACAGAACCAACGAGGCCGCTCAGAAGCTGTACCTGCGTACCGGGTTCAAACCCCGCGATAAGTACATGCTGATGAGCAAAGCGCTTTAGCGCGACTCTCCCCGAAAGATATTGGCGGGATTCATGTCCTGAACCGGATCATTCGCCGATACTTCTTCCCCGGTTATCGGGTAGGTTCCCGGACCCGCACACGCGGACAGAATGGTTATGGACGTTGCGGCGATTATCAGAAGGAATTTTGATACAGACATCGTAGCCCCCTTTCTGTAATGAAGCGAGGTTACGGGATTCAAAGTGGACTTTGTTAGTAACAAGTTCACACATAATAAATTTTAAACAAACTTACTGCGAGCAAAACAGAGCTTAACGGCGAGTAAAACGCTGATTAAATTCAATTATTGTTATTTTTACTTTTTTTGACTTTTGCCAGTGGCATTTCGAAAAAAAGCAGGTGTTCCCGTGCGATTTCTGGAATCTCAGAGTAAGCGTCACGCAGTTGGAACCCTAACGACAGGTATAACCGAGTCGCAGCTGTCAGCGGTTTTCCGGTGTCCATCCGGATATGATCGAAACCAAGATCCCGACAGGTTTCAATCAGCGACAACATGATTGCACACCCCGCTCCAGACCCCCTTGCCGAATCCGTTACATACACCCGTTTAATCTCGGCCACGCCCGGCTCGATTGTATGAAACATGCCGCAACCAATTGGCTCTCCTTCCAGCATGGCCAACTTGATTCCACCGCTGGGCGGCCCATGATCCACCTCGATAGTGTCCATCAAACGAGCGTATTTTTCCTTGGGGTAAAACGTTTGAACGATCCGAACGGATTGCTCGTCCAGAGTCAGCAGTAAATCCCTGTATTCCCAACACAAACGCCGAACCGCGTTTAGCTGGTCCGGCGTTTCTGGTTCAATAATCTTCAGCAAGACGTGACCCCCGGATCTTATCCAAGGGCCAGCCTAGCACCAGAAGGGTTATTTGCGAAGAATCGACGCGCCCGCGTATTCCGCAACTTCGCCCAGCGACTCTTCGATGCGGATCAGCTGGTTGTATTTTGCCAAGCGGTCCGACCGCGCCAGCGAGCCGGTTTTGATCTGACCGCAATTGGTCGCCACGGCCAGATCGGCGATGGTGGCATCCTCGGTTTCACCCGAGCGGTGGGACATGACGTTAGTGTAACGCGCACGGTGCGCCATATCGACGGCGCGCAGGGTCTCGGTCAGCGAACCGATCTGGTTCACCTTGACCAGCATTGAGTTCGCACAGCCGCGTTCGATCCCTTCAGCCAGACGCGCGGGGTTGGTCACGAACAGGTCGTCACCCACCAGCTGCACCTTGTCGCCGATAGCATCAGTCAGGGCTTTCCAGCCGTCCCAGTCATCTTCGGACATGCCGTCTTCGATCGAGATGATCGGATAGTCGTTGACCAGAGTCGCCAGATACTCGGCGTTTTCTTCCGAGGTCAGAGAGATGTTCTCGCCCGACAGAACGTATTTTCCATCGCGATAATATTCGGTGGCCGCGCAATCCAACGCCAGGTGGATTTCTTCACCCGGCTTGTAGCCTGCCTTTTCAACGGCCTGCAGGATGAAATCCAGCGCTTCGCGGGTCGAGGCGATGTTGGGGGCAAACCCGCCCTCGTCGCCCACACCTGTGGCTAGACCGGCAGCCGAGAGCTCGCGTTTCAGGGTGTGAAACACCTCGGACCCCATGCGCACCGCCTCGCGGATATTCGCGGCCGAGGTGGGCATAATCATGAATTCCTGAATGTCGATCGGGTTGTCCGCGTGCTCACCGCCATTGATGATATTCATCATCGGCACCGGCAGAACGCGGGCCGAGGTGCCGCCCACATAGCGGTACAGCGGCTGTGTGGTGAAATCCGCCGCTGCCTTGGCCGTTGCCAGCGAAACACCCAGAATGGCGTTTGCACCCAAACGGCCCTTGTTTTCGGTTCCGTCCAGCTCGATCATCGCCTGATCGATGGAAACCTGTTCTGTTGCGTCGAAACCAACCAGCTCTTCTGCGATCTCCCCGTTCACGGCAGCAACGGCTTCCAGAACGCCCTTGCCCATGTAACGCGATTTGTCACCGTCGCGCTTTTCAACGGCCTCATATGCACCTGTGGACGCACCGGACGGTACCGCCGCGCGGCCCATGGTGCCGTCTTCCAGAATCACATCAACCTCAACTGTCGGGTTGCCCCGGCTGTCCAGAATTTCGCGTGCGTGGATGTCGATTATAGTGCTCATGAGGCCTGTCCCTATGGCTGCAGTCGTTGCACGCGTCATAGCAGCACCGGCCCAAAAGTAAACCGTTTCCGTTAACGCTAACACGCATATTTACGGCCCTTTAGGGCTAACAGTTTTCTGTTTGCGCCAACAAGATCAGGCTGGAACAAGTTCGCGAGCCAATCGCCGTTCGCGGACAAAGGTGTACAGGCCGGACCCGATGATAAGGGTCGCGCCCGCCATTGTCAGGACATCTGGCCGCTCACCAAACATCAGCATCCCCGCAAGGATCGAAAACACCAGACGTGTGTAGCGGAACGGCATAAGAGCCGACGCTTCACCCACGCGCATTGCAGTAACAATGCCGTAATATCCAATCACACCAAACCCTGCGGCGCCCAGATATGGCAGGGCTTGTCCATCCTGAAGTGGTGTAAAGGATGCACCAGACATCGCCATCAAAAGGCCCCCGGCCAGCGCAACGGCGATATAGGCCTGCATTGCCACAACGGTCGAGGCCACCCGCACGTCCAGCTTGCGCGTGATCAGATCCCGTGCGGCAATCGCAATGACAGTCAACACCACAAACAGGGATTCGGGCTGGAAACCTTCCAAACCGGGGCGGATGATCATCAGAACGCCGATGAAACCAACGCCAATGGCGCTCCAGCGCCGCCAGCCAACCTGTTCACCCAGAAACAGTGCCGCCCCCATGGTAACAGCAAGGGGCATGGCCTGAAACACGGCGGCGACCGTGGACAGATCGATCAAAGACAGTGCTGTCACAAAGGTCACCGCCCCGATCCCTTCGGTTGCCGCGCGTGCCATTGGCAATAATTGCCAGGCCACCGGATCAAAAATCCGCTTACGCGAGACCAGCGACAAAACCGCGAACACGAACCCGCAGACCAGACCGAGGAACACCATGATCTGCCCAGTCGGCACAGAGACCGACAAGACCTTGATGAACATATCTTCAAGTGCAAAGGCCGCCATCGACCCTATGAGCAGCAGAATGCCGTTTACGTTGTTCATATGCGCGTCCACAGGAAAAGGGCACTTCGGGTGCCTATCGTGCACAACAACCTCATGCGGCAGCGTCGGGCAAGACAATTCCAGTCACACTTGATGAATTAACGTGAGGAGATCAATCGCGTTTCGTGATGCATCAGTCTTGTTCCAGTGGCACGCCGTACAGTTCCAGCCGATGACCTTTCAGCTTATATCCCAGTTTTGCCGCGATTTTTTCCTGAAGGGCTTCGATTTCGGGGTCGACGAATTCGATAACCTCGCCCGATTGCATGTCGATCAGGTGGTCATGGTGATCACGCTCGGCATCTTCATACCGCGCGCGGCCGTCGCCGAATTCCAGACGTTCCAGAATCCCGGCCTCTTCAAACAGTTTGACCGTCCGATAGACCGTCGCGATCGAGATACCTTTGTCGACGGCAGAGGCACGTGCATAGAGTTCTTCGACATCCGGATGGTCGTCGCTTTGCTCAAGCACCTGCGCGATGATCCTTCTTTGACCGGTCATGCGCAGGCCTTTGGCCTCACAACGCCCAATAATCGTATCCGACATGATGCCCCTCAGACTTGCTCGGGTCTCTGTCTTAGTATGTCTGCGCGGTTTGCGCCACAAGGATTTCTGCTTTTCCGCTGATCTTACGCGGCACGTGTCAGATCGGCCCATACGGGCAGATGATCCGATGCAATATGCGCCGGGCGTGCATTGTGAACCCCATGCGCAGTGGCCCTTACCCCTGCGCCCAGCGCGATCCGGTCCAGTGCGCCCAACGGTTGGGCCGCAGGAAAGCTGGGTCGGGGCGGCAGAAAGCTCATCTCGGGTGCCAGATGGTCCAGAACCGGTTGTCTTGACCATTCATTGAAATCTCCGGCCCAGACGGTCGGCATCTGGTCAAGATCGTCGTCACAGCGCCGGATATGCGAAATCTGCTGTCGTCGGGACGCAGGCAATAGCCCCAGATGCATTCCCATGACACGCAGCGGCCCGATTTGGGTTTCAAACTCGACACGTACCGCCCCGCGTGGTTCCAAACCTGGCAACTCGTGGTGCCCAGTCTGCCTGACTGAAATCTCCGCACCTCGCCAGATGACCGCATTGCCATGCCACCCAAGGCTTCCGGCCCCGCCCAAATCGACGATCTGCCAACCTGCCTCATCCAACATGAAATGCGGCAATGCCGCGGGGCGGGGCGGCAAGCGTTTGTCAGCCTCTTGTAATACAACGATATCGGCCTGCATGTGTTCGATAACCTGAAGGATGCGCTGCGGTTGACGCCGGAAATCCAGCCCGAGGCACTTTTGAATGTTATAGCTGGCGATACGTAGCGTTGAAGACCGTTTCATAAAGGCTTGACCAATGAGCTTGCGCCCAATGTGCCACCTCTGGCGCGGTGCGCAACCCCTCTGTTCCGTTACAGAAGGAATGCGTTGAAAAGAAACAAAGCCAATTGCACGTTAATTTGGCAAACGACCTGCAAGCGATCATCAAAGGATTGTTCCTTTTGATCCCCTGCTCTATCCGATTGCAGTGGACCGACTACACCGCCGCAACTCGAGGGACTGAATGGAACTGCATCAGACACAGCCGGACAACAGCACCCGCGCCAGCCTGGTTCTGGTCATGGGCGGAGCGCTATGGGGGCTCTACTGGATCCCTGTTCGGTTCTTTCTGGATCAGGGTCTGACCGGCCCCTGGCCCGGGATTGTCATGTACTGCGCGGCCCTGATAGCCTTGTTTCCGTTTATTTGGAGCGGCCGGCAAACACTGGTGCGGGAATGGCGCAACCTGATGCTCAGCGGCATGTTCACAGGGGCTGCGTTCAGCCTGTATTCCATCAGCCTTGTGTATACAGACGTTGTGCGGTCGATCCTGCTGTTCTACCTCACACCGATCTGGGGAACGCTTCTGGGCGTTTTGTTTCTCGGTGAGCGTCTTAACCTTATGCGCATGGCGGGACTATTCTGCGGGTTGGGCGGCCTGTTTGTTGTTCTGGGCGGTTCCGGTTTCGTGCCGTGGCCGAAAAACATTGGCGACTGGCTGGCATTGGCCTCAGGCATATGCTGGGCCCTGGGCACGCTGGGCCTTTATCGTGCCAGCCGCATCTCGATCACGGGACAGGTCTTTGCCTTTGTATTGGGTGCGTTGATCCTGTCCTTGTTCAGCCTTCCATTGCTGGGCGAGCAGGTTTGGCCATCTATCTCGCAAAGCGAGACCATCCGCGTTCTTCTGCTTGCCCTGTTGTCGGCCTTCTACATCCTGCCCATGATCTACATGACGATTTGGCCTGCGACGAAGCTTTCCCCATCGCGGGTCGGCCTGCTGCTGATGAGCGAAGTGGTCGTCGGCATCGCCTCAGCCGCTGCGCTGTCCGGGGAACCGTTTGGCCTGCGCGAGTTTCTGGGCGCTGCGCTGATCGTCAGCGCCGCCGTGTTGGAGATTGTGCGACAGTAGTGTCGCCCTATCGGTCACGTCCCACAGAAGGTTGCGTGCACCACTTCATTCTTGGCGGGGGGCCGTTTCAGATCTGCTGCATTATCCTGATCATCGTAAGGCCTTGCGAGGACGGCATTCAGCCGATGGAACGGCGCGTAGTCCCCTTGCACTGCCGCTTGGATCATCTGCTCGACACGGTGGTTACGTGGAATGAACGCCGGGTTTGCAGCGGCCATTACGTCCATCGGTTGCGCTTCGCGAGCCAATCGCGCGCGCCAGCCCTCGGCCCAACTGTCATAGCTGGCGGGGTCAACAAACTGATCCCGCGCGGTATCGCTGCCCAGCGCCCGGAATGTGTTGGTGAAATCCGCCTGCCCTTCAGCCATGCGTTTCAAAAGATCCGTCACAAGCTCTAGATCAGCGTCTTCGTCAGCCGTCAGACCGATCTTGGCCCGGAACAGGGTCAACCAATTCTGCTGCAAAAGCTCTGGCATGGCATGGACGATCTCCGTCGCCTCTTCGACAGCGGCCTCCTTGTCATCCATCTGCTGGATCAGGGACGTCGCCAACTGCGCCAGATTCCACACGGCAATGTCGGGCTGGTTCGAATAGGCATAGCGCCCCATCCGGTCAATCGAGCTGTACACCGTATTGGGGTGATAGGTGTCCATGAAAGCGCAAGGGCCATAATCAATCGTTTCGCCCGCGATCGAGCAATTGTCAGTGTTCATCACCCCGTGAATGAACCCCACGCTCATCCACTGCGCAATCAGCCTAGCCTGCGCGTCCCGCACCGCCCGCAACAAGCCCATCGGCCCCTTTACATCGGGATAATGACGCGCGATAGCGTATTCCGTCAGTTGGCGCAAACTGTCCAACTGCCCCCGAGCCGCAAAAACCTGAAAAGTTCCCACTCGCAAATGACTGCTGGCCACACGCGTCAGCACAGCACCGGGCATCGGGCCCTCGCGAAACACCGTCTCACCTGTTTCTACAGCCGCCAGAGCACGCGTGGTCGGAACGCCCAGCGCGTGCATCGCCTCGGACACCACATATTCACGCAGAACCGGGCCCAGCCACGCCCGACCATCGCCTCGGCGCGAGAACGGCGTTGGGCCCGAGCCTTTAAGCTGTATGTCCCGGCGCACCCCATCGGTGCCCACGGTCTCGCCCAGCAACACCGCACGCCCATCCCCCAATTGAGGGTTATACTGTCCGAACTGGTGCCCCGAATACAGCTGCGCAATGGGCTCTGCACCAGCTGGAAGACGATTGCCGGCGAAAGCTTCGGCCATGTCCTGCACATCTCCGGGTGCAATTTGCAGCAACTTCGCCAAATCATCGTTGAACGCGATCATCTGTGGCGCACGGACGGGAACCGGTGCCTGCCGCGCAAAAAACGCATCCGGCAGACGGGCATAGGTGTTATCGAAGGGGATCGTCAGGGTCATGTCGCACTACATATTCTTCAGGCGCACGAATACCATAGCGGATCGTAAGTTCCCGTGCATAATCGCATCGAACCAAGAGGGCACTCATGACTGCACAAGATATTATCGACCACCTGAACCTGCAACGTCACCCTGAAGGCGGGTGGTATGCCGAGACCTGGCGCGCCAGCAACGCAGGTCGCCCCACCGGCACCTGCATCTATTTCCTGTTGCAGGCTGGTGAAAGCAGCCACTGGCACCGGGTCGACGCGACCGAGATCTGGCTCTACCACGCAGGCGCGCCTCTGACCCTGTCCCTGAGTGCAACAGATAACGGCCCCGCCGCTGATCAGCTTCTCACACCTGACTTGTCCAAAGGCGCACCGCAGTTGATCGTTCCTGAAGGCCATTGGCAGGCAGCGCGCAGCACGGGCGATTACACATTGGTCAGCTGCACGGTTTCTCCCGGCTTTGATTTCGAAGGTTTTGAGCTGGCCGCACCGGGTTTTGACATCCCCAGGGAATAGCCCGACCCAAGAAATCTCTGAAAAGTTGAGTTTACAGACGGCCCAGCTTTGACCATCCTGTACCCGTAACCGTGTGTGACGGAGTATCGAGTAAGCATGAAGCAGGTCTGTCTGACTGTTCTGTTTGCCTGCCTTAGTGCAGGGATCGCAAGCGCCAGCCCGGACTGTGCAGATTCTGGCGAAACGCTGGATGTTTCGTTGCCCAACGAGTCCACAACGACCGAACCAGCCGCGCAGACGCCCGAAGACCTGCCCCCATGCGCGGCCATGCAATTGGAACAAGGGCGCGAGCGGATGCGCGAACGCGGAGCCGTTTGCGGCGACTGGACGATTTTGGGCGAAACACGCAAAACCCTGAAAAGCAAGGCTCGGGGCTGCGGCATTGCCAAACCGGTTCGGGTCTACCGGATCTCAGATGTTGCCCTCAGTCAGTTTTCACTGATGGATTGTCAGACGGCGGTCACGCTGAAAACATGGATCGAAACCGTTGCCAAACCCGCCTTTGCCGATATGGGCGGCGGGCTAAAGGGGATGCGGGTTGTGGGGCACTATGCCTGCAAAACCCAGAACAACCAGCCACGCGCGCGCCTGTCTCAACATGCACGCGGGCGGGCCATCGATATTTCAACCTTTGTCCTTCAGGACGGTACACAAATCACCGTGAAGGACGGATGGACAGACAAAACCCAAAGCGCGGTTTTACGCGAGCTGCACAGCGGTGCCTGTGGTGTGTTCAGTACCGTGCTGGGCCCGGACGCCGACCGCTATCACGTTGGACATTTTCACTTTGACACTGCGCAGCGTAAAGGTGCTCCGGTTTGCCGTTAGCCCTTCGGGCTTGACCGGGCATTTACCGGGTTTAACGATGCCAACATGGACCACAAAGACCTGATCGCTTCTCTGCCCGCAGAGACCAAGGACCGATTGCAACGCCGGTCGAACACCGCCGGGCTGAGGCATCTGTTGATCTATTTGGCAGCGCTAGCGACCCTGAGCGCGGCGATCGTGGCGCAAATCCCGTTCTGGCCGGTCTTGATCCTGCCGCAAGGCGTTTTGCTGGTGTTCCTCTTCACCCTCAGCCACGAATGCACCCACAAGACCCCTTTTCGAACAGGGTGGCTGAACGATGTGGTCGGACATCTGGTCTCGGTACCAATCGCCCTGCCCTTTACGTGGTTCCGATATTTCCATCTGGCCCACCACAAATGGACAAACGACCCCAAACGCGACCCGGAACTGGATGGAAAACCACGCCCCGACAACTGGCCTGACCTGCTGATCTACCTAAGCGGTTGGACCTATTGGAAGGGCATGGCAAAGGTGCTGGTTCAAAACGCAAGCGGCCACCTGGATGCCCCTTACCTTCCGAAACGCCAACACACGGCAATGAAGGTCGAAACGCGCATTCTACTTGGTCTCTATACCTTAACGCTCATCAGCCTGACTTATAGCACGATACTGTTCTGGGTCTGGCTTCTTCCGGTGCTGGTCGCTCAACCTGTTTTACGCCTTTACCTGCTGGCCGAGCATGGCCTCTGCCCGCCGGTGGCAAACATGCTCGAAAACTCGCGTACAACCTTTACCAACCGGGCCTTACGGTTTCTGGCCTGGAACATGCCGTACCACGCCGAGCATCATTCCCTTCCAAACGTCCCGTTCCACCATTTGCCCGAGCTGCACAACTGGACACGCGCGCACTTGAAATCCACATCCAACGGTTACACGGAATTCACCAAAGACTACGCCCGCACGCTCAACTCATAAGATCCGTTCTTCATCTGGCCCCAAATACCTCGGGGGAGGCGCGCTTGCGCGGCGGGGGCAGCGCCCCCTATTCGCCGCTTCGGCTTTTGATCAACATGCTGATCAAAGGCACCAACACTGTCGCCATCGAACCCAATGGATTCGCTCCGATGCTTTTGACCGCCTGCACAACTTCGCGCGCTTCGGTCGCCATCTCTTCCAACTCATCCTCGATATCTGCAATTGCCATGTCGCGAACTTCAACCGCCGGGGCGACTTCGTCCTCTGCGTTGCTGCGTCGCGCGAACAAGACCAGCAGACAGGCAAACGCAAGATTGGCAAGCGCCAGCAATGCGGCAGCCGAAGCGGGCGACATGGAGTTTTGCAGAGCAAAGAACAAAGCAACGTTCACAAGCACCAACGCGGACAGGGTAGCAATACCCGCGATCCCCATCAAAATAGTCTGCTGTTGAACCACGGCCAGACGGCGCCGGGCGATCAAACGTTCCGTCCGATAGATCGTCACCAGATTTCTACTCAATCTGCTCATGGGTCCCTCCTAACCTTGCGCGCGACCGACAACGTATCCCAGCGAAAACGCAATCAGTAACGCAGTAATCGGATAATCCTTTTGCAGGCGGCCGAACTCCTCGACCACGTCCTCTCCCAAGGACTGTGCCTTGCTCAGATCAATGCCATGCTCCTCTAGCAACTTTCGGATTTCATCTGATGTCTTGGCGCGTTTGGGCGCGTCCTTGGGCTTCGGGTCCTGTTCAACCCGCGCCTCTAGTGCCGCGTTGCGCTGCCGTAATTTCTCTAATTCTGTTTCAAGCTCTGCTTTGGTCGCCATAACACTTTACCCTCAATCCATGGGTCCGAGGTAACCGTCGCACAACAAGTTGTTTTTTTGAACTGTTTTTGGGTAACGCTACCCTACCGCATCCATCGAAACCGAACTGACCACTCCGCCCCCGACCAGTGCCTGAACACCGGTTGTGCCGGGGCACGAGGTCGGCAGGCCCCGCGCCACGCGCACCGCCAGATAGGCAAACGCCTGCGCCTCGAGCATGTCGCCATCCAGTCCAACTGCCTCGACCGGTTCGACCGGGCAGTCCAACGACACGCGCAACATCTCCATCAAAACCGGATTATGTCGCCCGCCGCCGGTGACCAGCACACATGACGGAGGTTTTGGGCAATGCTCCATCCCTTGCACGACCCCCGCGGCACACATCCCGGTCAGGGTTGCCACGGCATCCGCATCGTTCAATTCCTGCACCAGACCGATCATTTCCGAAAAGTCATTCCGATCCAATGATTTCGGTGGCATCCGGGCAAAGTATGGCTCGGCCAGAAACAGCTCCAACGCGCCCATTTCGACGGTGCCATCCCGCGCAAGCGCCCCGTCCCGGTCCATAGCCAGCCCCAGCCGGGCTTGCATCAGATCGTCAACAGGCGCATTGGCAGGCCCGGTATCGAACGCCAGCAAAGCGCCCGGCACTTCAGGCCCGTCAAAGGACGGATCAACATAGGTCAGATTGCCAACCCCACCCAGGTTCAGAAAACACAAAGGCCGATCCGCGCCGAACCACTTGGCGCAGGCAAAATGAAAGAACGGCGCCAGCGGAGCCCCCTCGCCCCCCATCGCCACATCATCACTGCGAAAATCCCAGACGACCGGGCGGCCCAACGCTTGCGCCAGTCCCAGACCGTCGCCCACTTGCAAAGTTCCTCGCCCGCGCGGCTCATGCGCCAGGGTCTGGCCGTGAAAACCGATCAGGTCGACCTCTTCAAATTCCGACAGCGCTTCGGCATGCGCAAAAGTGACCAATTCGGCTGCTGCATCGACATCTGGCCCATGCCATTGCCCCAGCGCCGTCCGCAGCACATCGCGTTCAGCGTCAGTGTAGGCTCGATAACTGCTTTGCCCGAACCCGATGATCTGGTGCCCGTCGGTTTCGACCATCGCGGCATCCACCCCATCCATCGAAGTACCCGACATTGCGCCCAGTGCCCGGATCACCCCGTGTTTGCTGATGGTCTGGCTCACGCCTGCCTCCTGATCTGGCTGTTCTTTTCGCCACATCCGGGTCTTTGGGTTCACCTCTGGGTTGCAGCCCGGTCAAACTGCCTTTTGTTTGCACAAAAACGCAAGCGTTCTCATCAGGCGGCATTCATTTTTCGCAAATCGCGTGGCGGGATCGACACCTGGCCCACTGATGAAAAGGTGGCTTTTCCTCCTGCGCGCTGCCGCCTATACAGTGCCCCGCAACATTAACCCAAAGGGCACGATATGACCTACCACCCCAAATCGGATTTCATCGCCACGATGATCGAGCGCGGCTTTCTTGCCGACTGCACCGATTATCAGGGCCTTGACGACGCGCTGATCAGTGGGGTGCAAACAGCATATATTGGCTATGACGCCACCGCACAGTCGCTGCATGTGGGTCATTTGATGAACATCATGGTTCTGCGCTGGCTGCAAAAAACCGGCCACAAGCCGATCACCCTTATGGGCGGCGGCACCACCAAGGTGGGCGACCCGTCGTTCCGTTCGGACGAACGTCCCCTGCTGGGGCCCGAACAGATCGACGCCAATATCGCCGGGATGCAAAAGGTGTTCGCCAAGTACCTGTCCTATGATGACAGCGAAACCGGCGCGCTTATGCTGAACAATGCCGAGTGGCTGGACAGTCTGAACTACCTCGACTTTCTCCGAGACATCGGCAGGCATTTCTCGGTTAACCGGATGCTATCGTTTGAATCGGTGAAATCTCGTCTGGATCGTGAGCAGTCGCTGAGCTTCCTCGAATTCAACTACATGATCCTGCAGGCGTATGACTTTCTGGAGCTGAACCGCCGGTATAACTGCGTTTTGCAGATGGGCGGCTCGGACCAGTGGGGCAACATCGTCAACGGCATCGACCTGACCCGCCGCGTTCTTGATCAGGAAATCTATGGCCTGACGACCCCGCTGCTGACCACCAGCGACGGACGCAAAATGGGTAAATCTCAGGGCGGCGCGGTTTGGCTGAATGGCGACATGCTGAGCTCATACGAGTTCTGGCAATTCTGGCGCAACACCACCGACGCCGATGTGGGCCGGTTCCTGAAGATCTTCACCGAATTGCCGGTGGACGAGTGCGACCGTCTGGCCGCGCTGCAAGGCTCAGAGATCAACGAGGCGAAGATCCGTCTGGCCAATGAGGTCACAACCCTGCTGCACGGGGCTGAGGCCGCAGCAACCGCCGAAGCCACCGCCCGTGAAGTGTTCGAGAAAGGCGGCGTTGGCGGAGATCTTCCGACCCTCACCCTCAGCGCTGACGAACTGGGTGACGGCATGTCCATCGTGCAGATCATCGTCAAATCGGGTTTGGCCAAATCCGGCAAAGAGGCCAAGCGCCTGATTGCCGAGAACGGGGCCAAGCTGGACGATGCGCCGCTAACGGATGCAGGGCTGATGATCGACGCAGGCGCGCTGTCATCGCCCATCAAGCTGAGCGCTGGCAAAAAGCGCCACGCGCTGGTTCAGCTC
This sequence comes from Ruegeria sp. CF8, assembly GCF_056537285.1. Taxonomy (NCBI): domain Bacteria; kingdom Pseudomonadati; phylum Pseudomonadota; class Alphaproteobacteria; order Rhodobacterales; family Roseobacteraceae; genus Ruegeria; species Ruegeria sp. CF8. The sequence continues at coordinate 252,445 of NZ_JBQFRG010000003.1, forward strand.
GGCTGACACGGCCTCAATCAGAAGAGACCAAGCAAAAAAACGGCCACCCAATCGGGTGGCCGTGTTGCGTCGTAAGACGGGTTGTTTACCTAAGCCCCTTTCCGCCACCTCGACCGCCGCCACGACCGTTCCGGTCATCGCCGCCTTCGTCATTGTTGGCGTTGTTGCCCCGGCCCGGGCTGCTGCCTTCACCGCCATTCCCGCCGCCGTTGTTGCCTTTGCTGCCGCCTTTGCCGCCTTTGCCGCCTTTACCGCCTTTACCTTTACCTTCGCCGCCTTTGCCGCCGCCTTTGCCTTTACCTTCTCCCTTGCCGCCGCCTTTGCCGCCGCCGTCACCGGGTTCGCCACCATCACCCGGTCCGCCGCCATCTCCGGGTCCGCCGCCACCTCCGGGTCCGCCGCCATCACCGGGGCCACCGCCATCTCCGGGTCCGCCGCCATCACCGGGGCCTCCACTGTCACCGGGACCGCCACCATCGCTCGGACCGTCGCCATCTCCGGGTTCACCACCGCCTGGCGATCCTGGATTTCCCGCATCAGCAAACGCTTCACCAAGCGGTTCAGATCCCCGGCTTTCGCCACGGTTTGCACTTGAACCCGACAAGCTTGCCGTCGGCAAATCCGTCAGTAGCGCGGCGAGACCCGGACATTGCGCGCCGGTGACGTCCAACGTTGTCTCGAAATCCGACCGTCTCTGAAGCCTGTCCAGAAAACTCGGCGTCACCTGCACACAATCGCACAGCCCCGCATAATCCCCTGCATTCGCAAGGCTGCGGGCTGTTTTTCCCGTGCAAGTTTCGGGCGCAGCAGATGCGCTGCCTATCATCACCAAACCAAAAACAGGCGCGACAACAACAGCGCCCAGGGATTTTTTCTTACTCATAACCATATCAGGACCTCCTGGCGAAAAAACACATGACGGCCCCAACATCTTCACTCACTTACAGGCGCGTTTTCGTGAGGGACGGATTAATTTGTCTTCAGGAACGAGAACAAAGCCCGAATGGACAACCTCTTCATCAAATATGTGGACACCACCCCCGCGCAACAGTTATTGAACAAGTGTTCATATCTCTGGGAGGAGTTCACCATGCACCTGTCCACCACAGCCGCACTCGTCACTGGCGGCGCTTCAGGCCTCGGCGAAGCGACGGCCCGCTATTTTGCCTCTGAAGGTGCGCAGGTGACCATTCTGGACCGCGACGCAGATCGCGGCGCTATGGTCGCCGCAGAAATCGGCGGGCACTTCGCGCAAACCGATGTGACGGATGAAGCCTCGGTGGCCGCCGCCGTGCGCCATGGCCTGGAGAAGATGGGCAAGATCACTGTCGCCGTAAATTGCGCGGGCATCGCGTATGGCATCAAGACGGTCGGCAAAGATGGTCCCCACCCTTTGGATGCCTTTCAGCGCACCATCGACATCAATCTGGTCGGGACGTTCAACGTGTCTCGTCTTGCCGCCGCAGAGATGGCCAAGAATGACCCCGAATCCGATGGCGCAAAGGGCGTAATCATCAACACCGCCTCTATCGCCGCCTATGACGGGCAAAAGGGTCAGGCGGCCTACGCAGCGTCCAAAGGCGGTGTCGTCGGCATGACCCTTCCAATGGCCCGAGATCTGGCCTCAACCGGCATTCGCGTCATGACAATTGCACCCGGCATCTTCATGACACCTATGCTGGCTGGCCTGCCCGAAGAGGTACAACAACAGCTCGCCGCTGACGTCCCGAACCCGCCCCGTTTGGGCGACCCGAAGGAATACGGTCGTCTGGCCGGTTTCATTGTCGAGATGGGTTATCTGAATGGTGAGGTCATCCGCATCGACGGCGCCCTGCGCATGCGCTAAACCTGCCCCATGTCGGAACGTGAAAAAATGCTGTCCGGTCAATGGTATTGCTGTCTGGACCCGGAACTTGATGCCTTACGCGCGCAGGCAAGACGCGCGGTTCACGCGCACAACAATTGCCCACCCGACGCGCGTGGAGAGATGGCACCCGAGTTGCGTGCCTTGCTGGGTCAAACAGGTGAAGACTGTTTCCTCGAAGCCCCGTTCCATTGCGCCTATGGGATGAACATCCATCTGGGCAAACGAGTCTATTTCAACACCGGTTGCGTGATCTTGGACACAGCTCCGGTAAGGATCGGGGACGACACAATGTTTGGCCCCCATGTCCAGATCTACTGTGCTCAACACGCCAAAGACCCGGCCGGGCGGGCGCAGGGGCTGGAAATCGGCTTGCCGGTTACAATAGGCAAACATGTGTGGGTCGGTGGTGGCGCGATCCTGTTGCCCGGCATCACAATCGGCGACAATGCCACGATTGGTGCAGGCAGCGTCGTCACCAAAAACGTTTCCGCCGGAGAGACCGTGGTCGGCAACCCTGCAAGAAGTCTGAAGCCCTAAGCGCTTTCTGCCTTTTCTTCGAGTATCAGCCACTCTTCCTCTGCCGCCGACAGCTTTTCCTGCCGCTCCACCAGAGCGTCGGTGGCCTTCTGGAACTTGACGGGCTCACGAGTGAACAGCTCGGGGTCAGACATCAGTTCTTCCAGCTTGGCGATCTCTGCCTCCAGGCGCGCAATCTCGGCGGGCAGTTTCTCCAACCTGTGCTTTTCCGAGAAAGATAGACCCGATTTCGGCTTGGCCTCTTGCTTAGCCTTTGGCTTTGAAGCTTTTGCTTTTTCTTCTTTTTTGTCGCTCACATCACCGCGTTGCGCAATGTAATCCGACCACCCGCCAGCATAAACCGTGGCGCGCCCATTGCCTTCCATCGCAATTGTCGTCGTGGCCACACGGTCCAGAAAATCCCGGTCGTGGCTGACCAGAAGAACCGTGCCGTCGTAGTCGTCCAAAAGCTCTTGCAGCAGATCCAGCGTTTCGACATCCAGATCGTTGGTCGGTTCGTCCAGCACCAAAAGGTTCGAGGATTTCGCCATCAGCTTCGCCAGCAACAGCCGTGCTTTTTCGCCACCAGACAAGGACTTAACGGCCGCTCTTGCCTGCCGTTCGTCAAACAGGAATTCCTTGAGGTAACTGACGACATGCTTGGGCTGCCCGCCGACCATCACCTGATCGGCCTTACCCGACACCCGCATCTCGGGGTCGCCGGTCAGACTGTCCCATAGCGACATCTCGGGATCCAGTTGAGCGCGAGTTTGGTCGAACACAGCGACCTCAAGGTTTGTGCCCAACGAAACCGAGCCCTCATCCGGCTCCACCTGCCTCAGCAGCATCTTCAGCAACGTTGTCTTGCCGACCCCGTTCGGTCCAACAAACGCCACACGATCACCGCGCTGTACCAGAAGGTCAAAATTCCGAACAATCTGTTTGTCGCCGAACCCCTTGACTAAGCCTTTGGCTTCAATGACTTTTCGGCCCGATTTTGGCCCCGCTTCCAGCGTCATGGCGGCCGAGCCCTGACGTTTGATCTGCGCCGCCTTTTCAGCCCGCAACGCCTGCAAGGCTCGTACCCGACCCTGATTGCGTTTACGCCGGGCGCTGATGCCCTCGACCGCCCATTTCGCTTCGGATTTGATCAACCTATTCAATTTGTGACGCTGTTGGTCTTCTTCTTCCCAGACCTTGTCCCGCCAGGCCTCAAACGCATCAAAACCCTGCTCTTGCCGTCTGACGGCCCCTCGATCGATCCAAAGCGTCGCCCGCGTCAATGCCCGCAAAAAGGCTCTGTCGTGCGAAATCAATACGAATGCAGCACGTGTTGAGCCAAGTTCACGCTCCAGCCATGCAATGGCTTCAATGTCCAAATGGTTAGTTGGCTCGTCCAGCAGCATCAGATCGGGTGCTTCAGCCATCAACTTGGCCAGCGCGGCCCGCCGCCGTTCCCCGCCCGAGGCCGTTTCAACAGGGCGAGAAGGATCGAACTTCAGCCCTTCGCCAGCACGTTCCACCTTGTACAATTCGCCCGGTTCCAACCCGCTAGAGGCATAGTCCCCCAGCGTTGCAAACCCCTCCATCGTTGGGTCTTGCTCCATATACCCTACGGATTTCCCCGGCGGCACAACGATCTCACCCTGATCAGCTTCAACCAGTCCCGCCATCACTTTCATAAGGGTCGATTTGCCCGACCCGTTGCGCCCCACCAGCGCCACGCGGTCGCCGGGTTGGACAACCAGATCAAGATCGGAAAACACCGGATCGCCCCCGAAGGTCAGGGAAATGCCGGACATCTGCAACAAAGGAATTCTCGCCATGCCCGCCAGCTAAACCGGCAGTCACACTGCGTCAACGCCCCAGCTTCACCTTTTCGAAAATACTCAAACTACCCGGCCACCGCCCGCAGCAGACGTTTCCGCGCCGGAGGAATCGCCCGGATTTCCAACCCAGTAAACACGTGCAGGGTGTTCATGTCGCGATCCACAACCGCGTGATCACTGACCCAGCCGCCCATCATCAGATAGGTCCGTAACAAAGGCGGCATCCGCAACATCGCTTGTTTCAGATCCGGCCTGCGTCGCAGACGCGAGGCAAAGCGAAAAACATCCGGTGCTTTCACCCGTGGCAGCCATCGTTTTGGTGCCAGATGACGATGTTTGAGCATCGCAAACGCGTCCAGATATTGTTTGGTTTCGGTTCCGGCAAAAGAGGAACATCCAAACAGCATCTCAACATTGTTCTGATCCACATAAGCCGTCATTGCACCCCACGCAACGCGCAGAATATCGGGGTCATTGCAATCGGGGTGGATACAAAAACGTCCCATCTCGACCATTCTGCCATCGAAATCCTCAAGCGAACTTAGGTCGTAAAACTGCGCCGAGTAGCTGCGCCCAACCTCTCGACCGTGATCCATGCTCATCATCCGGAAACAACAGACAAGCCTTGCGTCAGTGCGCATATCCTCAACCAAGACATGGCAACACCGCCCGTCGAACGTATCGCTGTCCAGCTGCTGAGTGCCAAAAGCCTGGGTACGCAAAGCCTGTGCGGCGCCGATATCTTCAACCGACTGCGCCAATCGGGCGCGATAGCGCCCTTTGCTCAACAAAACCGTTGTCGCCACGGTCTCACCCTCCGGGGTTGCCGACCCAATGTTGTCGTCATGACCTCGCTAACACAAGACATGTGACTGTCTTGTGACCTTCACAAGTCAGAAGACCGAATTAGTTGGCGCCCGGAATATTTGCCGGGTTGAAGTTGCCGATATTACCAAGCAGCTGACGCAGGAAGCCTTTGTCCTGAACGTTGGAATCGGTCACGCGGCGTTCCAGGGGAATCACGATCCCGTCTTCCAGGCCAAAACGCTCGATGTTTCTGACGACGCCGCGTTGATCAAAACTGATGGCAACCAGTTCGCGCGATACGACCTCGGGGCGTTTCGGGCCGTAGTGGCGCACCCGCGAACGGACATAGTAATAGCCCGAATCCCGCACCACACCCGATGCGCCCGGTGCGCCGATGGCTTCTTCCACACTGTCACGCGTATCGACGCCAACCTTAATTTCTGCCAGTTCCTCGGCCGGGGGCACATAGCCGTGATTCTTGAAGATGGGCGTACACGCCCCGGCCGCAGCCAGACAGGCAACAAACACAAGCGATTTCGTCGCTGGTTTCAACCGGTTCACTACCTTCAACATACGCACCCTCTTGCCTTGGCCTCTTGCGGCTTCTATCCGATTACAGAAACCGCTGCCACGGTTCAACACATAGAAAGGCTCACAAATGAGCAACCTTACATCACTTCGGGTGGCAGATCTGCCCCAGAACGCCCCAACTTCGTTCGATTTGCGCCCTTCTGCCGCTTCATTGGAAGAGATTCGGCAAGATCTGGGATTGCTGGGATTGCGTAAGCTCAGCTTTGTGGGAGAGGTCCGTGCCCAGGGCAAGCGCGACTGGGGTCTCACCGGTAAACTGGGGGCCACTGTCATTCAGTCCTGCGTCGTGACACTCGACCCTGTCACAACCCGTATTGATGTCCCGGTTCAACGCACCTTTTTGGCCGACTGGACGGACCCGGATGAACCCGAGTTCGAGATCCCGGAAGATGACGAATCCGAGCCGCTGGGTCCCGAGATTGACCCGGCACTGGTCATGGTCGAGGCGCTGTCGCTGGCATTGCCCCAATATCCGCGCAAAGACGGGGCAGAATTGGGCCAGGCCGACTATACGGAGCCGGGCAAACAGGCCATGACCGACGAAGACGTCAAGCCATTTGCCGGATTGGCGGGATTGCGCGATGCGCTGAAAAAAGACGAGTGACAGAGGTCTGATTTCCTGTCATAGCAAGCGGTCAGAAAAATCACTTGAACATGTCGAGAATCGCAGTATTTTCGCGCGCTCATCGGATTTTGGGTTGGACATTGCGGGGCTGGTCGCCTAAACGCGCGTCAAACCACGATAAAACGAAATATGAAACCCGGTCGGCGGCGAATCTGCTGACCCTCAGTAGACAAAGGTTGAGACCATGGCCGTCCAACAGAACAAAGTTTCCAAGTCGCGTCGCAACAACCGCCGCGCACACGACGCTCTGGTTGCTGCAAACCCGAACGAATGCCCGAACTGTGGCGAGCTGAAGCGCCCGCACCACGTTTGCGCGTCTTGCGGCTATTATGATGATCGTGAAGTCGTCGCGCAGGCCGACGAAATCGACCTGGACGAAGACGCAGCCTAAGCCTGATTGAGCGCTGGCCGAGGCATGACTGAACAGCCCACGCACGCCGAACGGATCACCATCTCGGTCGACGCTATGGGCGGGGACGAGGGTCCCGCAGTTGTTGTTGCAGGTCTGGCAAAGTCGGCCGACAAGAACCCGGATATTGGTTTCTTGCTGCACGGGCCCGAACAGGTACTGCGAAAGCTAGTGGCAAAACGGCGTGTCCTTGAAGGGCGCGTCGTTTTTCGTGATTGTCCGGACGTCGTCACGATGGAGGACAAACCCAGCCAGGTTGTTCGCAACGGCAAACAAACCTCGATGTGGTCCACGCTTGAGGCCGTACGTCAGGGCGAAGCACATGGCGCGGTGTCTTGCGGCAATACAGGTGCTCTGATGGCATTGTCGATGATGCGCCTGCGCAAACTACCGGGTGTGAACCGTCCGGCCATTGCGATTCTGTGGCCTTCGCGCAACCCTCAGGGGTTCAACGTGATGCTCGACGTGGGCGCCGACGTCCGCGCCGACGCCAAGGATTTGCTGCAATATGCCCTGATGGGTGCCTCATATGCGCGCAATGGCATGGCGCTGACCCGGCCTCGGATCGGATTGCTGAATGTCGGCACCGAAGAACACAAAGGTCGCGCCGAGCTGAAAGAAGCGCACGCTATGATCACCGAGTTTGCAGAGCAGGCAAATTTCGAATTTGTGGGCTTTGTCGAAGGCAGCGACATTCCGGGCGATAAGGCAGATGTCATTGTCACGGACGGGTTTACCGGCAATGTTGCGATCAAGACCGGCGAAGGTACAGCCAGCCTGATTGGCGACCTGCTGCGTCAGGCCTTCAAGTATTCTCCGCTGTCCCGGCTGGCTTCGATACTGGCCATCACGTCGCTAAACCGTCTGAAGAAACGGATCGACCCAAGGCGTGTGAACGGTGGTGTTTTTCTTGGACTGAACGGCACCGTGGTGAAATCTCATGGTGGCGCAGACGCGACCGGCGTGTCGGCTGCAATCAAGCTGGCTTTTACGTTGGCGCAATCTGGCTTTTCCGAAAAATTGGCCGCGCGGGTTGCATCCACAGCCCAGCTTGCACAAGATGCCGCGCAAGCTGCGCCGCAGACCGAAAAATAACCAAAAAGGCAGTACCCCAATATGGCAGGCCGTTCAGTTGTAGTAGGTGTCGGGCATTATTTGCCGGAACGCATTGTTCCCAATTCCGAGTTTGAAAAAACGCTGGACACAACCGACGAATGGATCCGAACGCGATCGGGTATTGAGCGTCGCCATTTCGCAGCCGAGGGCGAAACGACCTCGGATCTGGCGACAAAGGCTGCTGAGGCTGCCTTGGCAGATGCCGATTTGAGCGCGGATGACATTGACGCCATCGTCGTAGCAACATCGACCGCTGATCTGACCTTCCCGTCTGCGGCAACCATGGTTCAGGCCCGGCTTGGCATGACCAAAGGGTTTGCCTTTGACGTACAGGCCGTCTGCGCGGGATTCGTTTTTGCACTTTCCAACGCAAATGCGTTGATTGTTTCGGGCCAGGCCAAGCGCGTGCTGGTTATCGGTGCCGAGACGTTCTCTCGGATCATGGACTGGACGGATCGCTCTACCTGCGTCCTTTTCGGCGACGGCGCCGGAGCTTTGGTTTTGGAAGCTCAGGAAGGCAACGGCACCTCGGAAGATCGCGGCATTCTGGCAACCGATCTGAACTCGGACGGTCGCTATAAGGATCTGCTGTATGTCGATGGCGGTGTATCAACGCAATCCACCGGACATCTGCGCATGCAAGGCAACCAAGTATTCCGGCATGCTGTTGAAAAGCTTACAAAAACTGCTGAAACCGCGCTTGAGCGTGCGGGGCTGGGGAACTCGGACGTAAACTGGATCGTGCCACATCAGGCCAATATCCGCATCATTCAGGGCACCGCCAAGAAAATGGGCCTGCCTATGGAGAACGTCGTGGTGACGGTTCAGGATCATGGCAACACCTCGGCCGCATCGATTCCGCTGGCCCTTTCGGTGGGCAAACAGCGTGGGCAGATCAAGCCTGGCGACCTGATCGTGACCGAAGCCATTGGTGGCGGACTGGCATGGGGCGCGGTTGTTCTGCGCTGGTGACCGGCGCAAACCGGCTTACACAGCCGCCCGCAATTCATTGATATTGACAGCGAATTTGCCATACCCATATGCTTTGATATCAACAGGGGAAATGGCATGGGCGATAAAACACTGACTCGAATGGATCTGAGCGAAGCCGTCTTTCGCGAGGTTGGGCTTTCACGAAATGAAAGCGCACAGCTGGTTGAAAGCGTTCTGAACCACATGTCTGACGCTCTGGTGCGCGGTGAACAGGTCAAGATTTCATCTTTCGGCACGTTCAGTGTTCGTGACAAGACCGCCCGCGTTGGCCGCAATCCCAAAACCGGTGAAGAAGTTCCAATTCAGCCGCGCCGCGTGCTGACCTTTCGTCCGTCGCATCTGATGAAAGATCGCGTCGCTGCCGGGAATCGCAAGTAACCCCGAGGTCGCGCGGATATGAGCAAGTCTCCCGACGCGTTTCGCACTATCAGTGAAGTTGCGGATTGGCTTGGCGTACAGGCCCATGTTCTGCGTTTCTGGGAAAGCCGGTTCACGCAGGTGAAACCCGTAAAACGGGCGGGTGGACGCCGGTATTACCGCCCCAATGACATGCGGCTTCTGGGCGGGATCAAAAAACTGCTCCACGAAGACGGAATCACGATCAAAGGCGTTCAGCGTATCCTGCGCGAGCAAGGCGTGGCGCATGTTGCGTCGCTGTCTCCGTCGCTAGAGGAACAATCCCCTGCCCCGGCTGAACCGGTGGAAGACACCGTGGTGCCGTTTGAGCCCAAAACCGTGCCAGTCACGGAACAGATCCACATGGATTTGGGCGAACCATCCGAGCCGTTGGTGAAAGAGGATGCTCAGATCAACGCCGCGCCAGCCACCAAAGCAAAACCAGTCGCAGAGCCTGAGCTTGATGCCGCTCCGTTATTGGGTGGAATCGCATCGTTGGCATGGAACCGGGCAGAGTTTGACGACGATCTGCTGCGCCGCATCGCTCCGATTGCAAAAGACCTGCGCCACTGGCTGGATCGTGTCGAGACACCGGCGACGGGTTAGGAAAAAAGGCATTGTTTTCCTCTTGCCCCTGCCGGGAAAATCTTTATGAACACCCCAACGTCGGGCTATGGCGCAGCCTGGTAGCGCGTCCGTCTGGGGGACGGAAGGTCGCAGGTTCGAGTCCTGCTAGCCCGACCAAATCACACCGACGTTTATGGCACACAGGCCAGATCCCGCTCTGGCACCAGAGGGGATCGAGATGACAGGTGTATGCCCAAACCAGCAGATTGAAGCGATGATCACGCGCGGCGAGATCACCGCCAGCCCGCACGTTCTACCCGCACAGATTCAACCAGCCAGCCTTGATTTACGTTTGGGAACAGTTGCTTACCGCGTCCGCGCCTCGTTCCTTGCGGGTGAAGGCCGCAGTGTCACGGATCGATTGGCCGAGTTCGAGATGCACCGCATCGACATCACCGACGGGGCAGTTTTGGAAAAGGGCTGCGTTTATCTGGTGCCGCTGATGGAATCGCTCGCCCTGCCCGACGACATGAGCGCTGTCGCCAATGCCAAAAGCTCGACCGGGCGGCTGGACCTTTTGACACGGACCATCACCGATGGGGGTACTGAATTTGACCGGGTTCCCGCAGGTTACTCGGGCCCGCTTTTTGCCGAAATCTGCCCGCGCTCGTTCTCGGTACTGGTGCGCCCCGGCATGCGTCTCAACCAGATTCGCTTCCGTCAGGGGCAGGCCGTTCTCTCAGACGCAGAACTGAAGTCTCTGCACGCCGAGTCGCCGCTGGTGGATGGACCTGCTGTTATTCAGGACGGTCTCGGCTTCTCGGTCGATCTACAACTGCCTGACACTGATCTGGTCGGCTATCGCGCAAAGCCCCACACCGGGGTTATCGATCTGGATCGTATCGGCGAATACGATCCGCAAGATTATTGGGAGGAAGTGCGTACCAAGGACGGTTGTATCATCCTTGATCCCGGCGCGTTCTATATCCTTGTCAGCCGCGAAGCGGTGCATATTCCGCCGATGTACGCCGCCGAAATGGCCCCTTATCTGGCAATGGTTGGCGAATTCCGGGTGCACTACGCTGGTTTCTTTGATCCGGGCTTCGGTCACGCCGCAGCTGGCGGGGCCGGATCGCGCGGTGTCTTGGAGGTTCGCTGCCACGAAGCACCTTTTGTGCTGGAGCACGGGCAAGTTGTCGGGCGTCTCGTCTATGAGAAGATGGCCGACATGCCGACGCAATTGTACGGTGCAGGCATTGCATCAAACTATCAGGGTCAGGGCCTGAAACTGTCCAAGCACTTCAAGGCTGTAGGATAAGCACTAGAATTTCATGAACCGGCGCATCTGCCGGCTCATCTTCTCGGCCTGCCTAAGCTTTTGGGCATGATCAGATGAATTGGCGTGCTTTGGCCCCTTGGATGAACCGTCGCCATTTCCCATGCGACTGGCCATATCAATGCCCTTGTTCACGCCTTTGTTCACCTGTCGCCGCATGACCTGACGCACGATCATATCAATGATCCGATTTGCATTCATTGCTCAACTCCCTGTCCTCAGGGTTAAAGATAGGCGCTTTATGCGGCAACAAAAGGGCTGCGCTATCACTCTTCCTCGAACAGCTCGGTCTGATCTTCGTCGACCTCATCCTCGCGCCCTTCACCCAGCGGAATGGCACCCGGTGGAGGCCGGTTTTCGAGAAGCCCCGCCGCCCGAAGTTCTTTCAAGCCCGGCAGGTCACGCGCGTTTTCCAGACCAAAATGATCCAGGAATTCTGGTGTTACCACAAAGGTCACAGGACGGCCCGGCGTCATACGGCGGCGGCCCAGTTTGATCCACTCCATCTCCAAGAGTTGGTCAATGGTTCCGCGCGACACCGAAACGCCACGGATTTCTTCGATCTCGGCCCGTGTACAGGGTTGGTGATAAGCCACGATGGCCAGAGTTTCGATCGCGGCGCGGCTGAGTTTGCGGGTTTCGACCGTTTCCTTCTGCATCAGAAAACCCAAATCAGGCGCTGTGCGGATGGCCCAGGCATCGCCCACACGCACCACGCGCACGCCGCGGCCTTCATAACGTTTCTGAAGCAATTCAACCGCTTGCGCCGCGTCGCTGCCATGGGGCATCCGGGCTTCCAGATCCGCGATTGTTACCGGTTCAGAACTGGCGAAAAGAACAGCCTCTACCATGCGTTCCTGTTCCGCCAACGGGGGCGCTTCGAACAGTGTACCGGTTTCTTCAGGGGCGTCAGTCACGTGTCTCGGTCCTCTTTCGCAGATGGATCGGAGCGAATGTCTCGCTCTGTTTCATCTCCATATGTCCTTCCTTCACCAGCTCTAACGAGGCCGCAAAAGTTGCCGCCGTCGCGGACCTGCGCCGCACCGGGTCGGCGTCCCAGCCCTCCGGCAGGTACGTCTCCATGTCGGTCCACGCTCCGGCAAAGCCAATCAACGGGCGCATCCGTTCCAGCGCTTGTTCCATCGTGAAGACCGAGTCGCGATCCATCACAAAGGGGCGGAATTCGTCCCGAGTACGGATACGGGCATAGCCCTGCATCAGATCCAGTAGCGTGGCGGAATATGTCACGGTCCGGATTCGCGTGATATCTTCGCCTTGCCCGCGCTTGAAGAAATCGCGACCCAACTGATCGCGCGCCATCAATCGCGCGGCAGCGTCACGCATGGCCTGAAGGCGTTCCAGCTGAAACGCCAGATGCGCGGCCAGTTCCTCGCCCGATGGACCGTCGTCATCCGGGTCAGGTGGCAACAGCAAGCGGGACTTTAAGAAAGCCAGCCACGCGGCCATGACCAGATAGTCAGCGGCCAGTTCGATCCTAAGCGCGCGGGCCTTTTCGACAAAAGCCAGGTACTGCTGTGCAAGTGCCAGAACCGAGATTTTCCTCAGATCCACCTTTTGCGTCCGCGACAGGGTCAGCAGCACATCCAGCGGGCCTTCGAACCCATCGACGTCAACGATCAGTGCTTCGGCCGCAAGACGATCCGCGACCGAGACAGGGTCTTCGCTAAAGAGGTTATCGTTCATATACCTGCCCGCCCATTAGGGCAGATAGTTCCGCTTCGGCGGCAGGGATGTCAAGTTGCTGCGGAGGTTTGCGCATCGCCAGCGCCCGTTCTGCGCGGGCTTGTGCCTGATCGGTCATCTCTCCGGCGGCTTCCATCACTGCGGCTCGGTCTGCAAAACTACCGTTACAGTGCAAAGCAACGTCACAGCCCGCCTGAATGGCCTGACGTGACACATCAGCCGGAGTGCCGCTTAGCGCTTTCATCCCGATATCGTCGGTCATGATCAGCCCTTCAAAGCCGATCTTGTCGCGGACCACACCCATCATGGTGGCTGAAATCGTGGCTGGTTGGGGATCAATCTGATCGTAGACCAGATGCGCGGTCATCCCCATTGGCAAATCGTTCAGTACACGGAACGGTGCGAAGTCGCTGCTGTCCAATTCGTCCAACGACAGATCGACATGCGGCAAGTCGTAGTGGCTGTCCAGCGTGGAGCGGCCGTGTCCGGGCATGTGTTTGATCACAGGCAGAACGCCCCCGTCCAAGTGCCCTTTTGCCACGGCTCGACCAATCTTGGAAATTTGTTCAGGATCAGAAGCATAGCAGCGGTTCTTGAGAAAAGCGTGTGTATCAGACCGCGCCACGTCGACCATGGGAGCGCAGTTGCTGTCGATACCCAGGCTGAACAGTTCGTCCGCAATCAAGCGATAGCGCAGATACATCGCCCGTTCGGCCTGATCGCCTGCTCGTGCAACGTGATCCAGCGGTGGCAGCCATTCGCGGGCCAAAGGTGCGCGCAAGCGCTGCACGCGCCCGCCTTCCTGATCAATCGTGATCGGGCAATTGCGCCCGACCGCCTCGCGGAAGTCGTCGCACAGGGCGCGAACCTGATCAGCACTTTCTAAGTTACGGGCAAACAGGATGAACCCGAACGGGTTCATCTGGCGAAACAGGTCTCTTTCCTCCTGCGTCAGACGCAGTCCTTCGGCGTCGGTGATCGTGGCGCCAAATTTCACCGCACGGCCACCGGGATACAATCAGCCCCTTGCGCGACCAACGCGGCACAGAACTGGCGCGAGTCGCTCAGGTCTTCAAATCCCAGAACGCGTAGGCGGTAAAAGGTTCGACCGCCGCTTGAGGTTTTCTGGATAACGCGCTGTTTACCATCCATATATTCACCGAACCGACCGCTCAGGCGATCCCATTCAGCCTGCGCCACCTGAGTGCTGTCATAGGCCCCAAGCTGCGCCAGACGCGTGCCTTTGGCCAGCGTGTCGGGATCGACATCCAGCCCAACCGCAGCCTTAACGGCTGCATTGATCGCACCCTCAGACGTCTCGCTGGGTGAGATCTGACTGCGCGCAGGGCGTTTGACCGGGCGCAATGACCTGCGAACCCCCGGCAACTCGGCAATGGCCGGATCTGGCAAGGCTGCCGCAAAATCGGCGGGATCAATAGCCGGTTCTTCCTCGGGCGTGGCCAGCGACGCCACTTGTGTCCCGTCTTCAAATTCCTGCTGGGTCTTGGCCGCCTCACCCGCCAGTTCAGCCACCAGCGCGTCCACCGCGCTTTGGCGCAGACGCGCAGCTTCTTGGGTTGAGATCGGCTCTTCGACAACATGCAGCGCCGGGGTTGGCTTCAGGTCGCCGCCAGGCAGGTCTTCGTCCGTCAAAGATACTGGTCGTGGCGCAAGGATCAGCCGATCTGCGGGGGCTGCAGCGGTACCTTCAGCGGCAACGGCATTGACGGCCAGCCCCTGGTGATCCGCAGGGGTTCCACCCGGATTTTCCGGTTGGATGCGCATCGGGCCTTCGGCTGCACGCACCACGGGCACGCCGCTCACATCCCGCATGACCAGTTGATAGCCCCATATGCCAACACCCGCGACCAACGCCAAGGACGCGACCGCGCCAAGAACATTCACGATCCGGCCCAGCCCATACGTGCCGCGCGGTGCGTCATAGTCTTGCATATCATCGGGGTAATCATACGCATCCTCAGAATACGCTTGATTCGGGTAATGCATCTGCTCGGGGCTGTGCTGCCCCGAGTAATCGTAACTCGCCATGTCCGCCTCACTGCCCGTTTCGCGCCTGAAAATAAGGCGCGCGGGTCATTTCTTGCCTACCTCGTACCGGCGGTTCGGGCGATATTTGTTACCGCATCTCCTGCGCCGGAGTGACACCAAGAATACCCAAGCCCGCTGAAATCACAACAGAAACGGCACGGGCCAATGCGATTTTCGACTGGCTTGTGGCAACATCGCCATCCTGAATAAAGCGCAACTGGGTTTCGTCATTGCCCTTGTTCCAAAGCGCATGGAAGTCGCCCGCGAGTTCATAGAGATAGAAGGCAACGCGGTGCGGTTCGTTGGTGCGCGCCGCAATTTCCACCAGACGCGGCCATTCGGCCAGCTTTTTGGCAATGGTCAGTTCCGAGGCATGGTCGTTCTTGCTCAGGTCCGCTCCACCCAGCGTCGCGTCATCAGCTGCAATCCCGGCTTCGGCTGCGCGACGTAGAACGCTCATTACGCGGGCATGGGCGTATTGCACGTAGAACACCGGGTTTTCGCGGCTTTGTTCCAGCACTTTGTCAAAATCGAAATCCAGCGGGGCGTCATTCTTGCGGGTCAGCATCACGAACCGCGTCACATCCGGGCCCACCTGATCGACCACATCGCGCAGGGTAACAAAGTTCCCTGCCCGTTTGGACATTTTGAACGGCTCGCCATTCTTCCACAGCTTCACCAACTGCGTCAGCTTGATGTCCAGCGGCACCTTGCCATCGGACAGGGCCGAAACCGCCGCCTTCATCCGTTTGACATAACCGCCATGATCGGCCCCGAACACATCAATCAGCGCGTCAAAGCCACGGCTGACCTTGTCATAGTGATACGCGATATCCGGGGCGAAATAGGTCCAGCTGCCATCCGATTTCTTGACCGGGCGGTCCACATCATCGCCGTGCTCGGTCGATTTGAACAGGGTCTGCTCGCGCGGTTCCCAATCCTCGGGCTTCTTACCCTTCGGCGGCTCAAGGACACCTTCGTAGATCAGACCTTTGTCGGTCAGCGACTGAAGTGCTGCCTCAATCCGGCCCGTGCCATAGAGCGATTTTTCCGAGAAGAACACATCCATCTCAACGCCCAGCGCCTTCAGGTCAGCGCGGATCAGGTCCATCATCGCGTCCGTGGCGAAGCTGCGTAGCTCTTCCAGCCATTCGCTTTCGGGCTTGTCGATCAGGCTATCGCCGTATTTCTCCTTTAGCGCCTCACCAATTGGGATCAGGTAGTCACCGGGATAGAGCCCTTCGGCGATCTCGGGGCTCAGACCATTGGCCTCGCGGTACCGTTCGTAGGCCGAGCGCGCCAGCACATCCACCTGCGCGCCGCCGTCGTTGATGTAATACTCACGGGTCACGTCATGGCCGGAATAGGCCAGCAAGCTCGCCAGAGCGTCCCCGAACACCGCCCCCCGCGTGTGGCCCACATGCAGGGGACCGGTGGGGTTGGCCGAAACATACTCAACGTTAACCTTCTGCCCCTGCCCCATGGATGAGCGGCCATAGTCCGTACCTGTTTCCAACACCGCGGCCAGCACACCCTGCCAAACTGAAGCTGCGAGCCGAAGGTTGAGGAATCCGGGACCAGCCACTTCGGCGCTGGTGATCCGGTCATCCGCTGCTAGCTTCCCAGCCAGCACATCGGCGATATCCCGAGGCTTCATCTTGGCCGGTTTCGCAAGCACCATCGCCGCGTTGGTCGCCATGTCGCCATGCGCGGCATCACGCGGGGGTTCGACCGCCACGTTGTCAAAGCTCAACCCCTCGGGCAGAGCACCTTCGGATTGCATCTGCGTCAGTGCGTCCAGTACCAGGCCGCGGATCTCGGAAAACAGGTTCATTTCGGATGTCCTTTTGCTTGCCCGGCGGTTTAACACGCAAAGCGGCAAGGTCAATGGACGCCTAATGTTTAAGCTTGGTTTAGGCACAAACCTCGCTACTCTCGGCCTGACCCCAACGACCGGAGACACACATGCGCCGTGCCTTGCCTTTTGCCTTGCTTCTGACGACCGCTATTCCCGCTTTGGCCGATCTGCCCCGGCCGCAAGGCCATGTGTTGCTGACGCTGGGCGGCGCTGTCAGCGAAACAAACCTGCCAGCGCGCGGTGAGAATGACGGCGGCCTTTTGGGTTATCTCGAAGTCACCCATGACGGGGCTGCCGGATTTGATGCGGCCATGCTGGATGCGCTGCAACAGATTGAAATCACCATCCCCTATGGCCCTCCGGGCAATCAACGAGATTTCACGTTCTCAGGCCCCCTTCTTTCCGAAGTCATGATCATGGCGGGTGCCGAAGGTAAATCAGCGCTGCCCATGGCTTTGGACGGATATCAGGCCGAAATCGCGTGGGACAGCATCACCACCCATAAACCAATCATTGCCACGCACGCCGATGGTTCACCCATGGGGATCGGAGGGTACGGCCCCACGATGATCGTATTCCCGCCAACGGACGACGCTGACCAATCCGCGGAACAAGCGGGTCAGCAAGTCTGGGCCATAGCTTACATCGCTGTAGAGTGATTAGCCCGTCAGCCGGGCGTGATCCTGCAGAGCAAATCGGTCGGTCATACCCGCAATGTAGTCCGACACAATACGCGCCAAGGCGGTCTCATCCTTGGCCGCTTCAATGTCATTGTGCCAGCGCGCAGGCATCTGTTTCGGGTCCTTCAAGTAGATGGGAAACAGGTCCTCTACGATCGTTGCGACTTCGGCCCGGACCTTCATGACACTGGGGGCACGATACATCCGGGTAAACAGAAACGCCCTGATTTCGCGAAGTTGCGCCCAAATCCCGTCCGAAAACTGTATGACCGGATAGCCAAGATGGCGGATATCCTCGACAGACTGCGCGCCTGAGTTCTCAATCAGGTCATGGGACGTGTTGATAACGTCAGACACCATAACGCCGAACACCCGCCGCAGCGCTTCGTGACGCCGCCGATAGGGGTCAAGGTTTGGATATTTTGCATCCACTTCCGCGTAACACTGCCCAACAATGGGCATGTCGAACAGATCATCGTCTTTGAACAACCCTGCCCGCAACCCATCCAGCAGGTCGTGATTGTTGTAAGCGATGTCGTCAGACAGCGCCGCGACCTGCGCCTCAGCGCTGGCATGGGTGTGGAGTTCAAGGTCAAAGCCATGATTACATTCGGCCAATGCCCAGGGCAAATCACCCACAACCGGGCCGTTATGTTTCGCGATCCCTTCCAGACATTCCCAGGTCAGGTTGCAGCCGTCGAACTCGGCGTAGTGACGCTCTAACCGCGTCACGATTCGAATGGCCTGCGCGTTGTGGTCAAAGCCACCATAGGGCTCCATCAACGCGTGCAAGGCGTCTTCACCAGTATGACCAAACGGCGTGTGCCCCAGATCATGTGCCAAAGCCACGGCCTCGGTGAGTTCTGGGTTCAGACCCAACGCCCCGGCAATGGTCCGCGCCACCTGCGCCACCTCAATGGAATGGGTCAGGCGCGTGCGATAGCTGTCGCCTTCATGCTCAACAAAGACCTGCGTCTTGTGCTTGAGCCGCCGAAATGCGCTTGCATGAATGATCCTGTCCCGGTCGCGTTGAAAGCATGACCGGAAGCTGCTCTCTTCCTCTGGCACCAGCCGCCCCCTTGCGCGGTCCGGGTCCGAGGCAAAACTCGCTCTGACCAACGGTCTAGTCCTTGTCGCCTGTCCTCGAGTTCCATATATTGTAGGATGCTGAGGAAATAAACCTTTGGAGAGCGGCATGAATCTGCCCCCTACAGTCACTGAACGCGCCTTTGAACGTCTGGCCGAAATTGGCGCGGCGGATCAGGGCCAGGCTCTGCGTGTTGCGGTGGAAGGCGGCGGTTGCTCGGGCTTTCAATACGAAATCGCGCTGGACACCCCGAAAGAGGATGACCTGATCCTTGAAGGCAATGGTCAGAAAGTCATCGTCGATGCGATTTCGCTGCCTTTCCTGGAAAATGCGGTCATCGACTTCACCCAAGAGCTGATCGGCGCACGTTTTGTGATCGACAATCCCAACGCGACATCCTCTTGCGGCTGCGGCACGTCTTTTTCGATGTAAGCGCCGCGGGGGCTTTGCCCTCACACCCCCAAGGTATTTCTGGCCAGATGAAGCAGGGATCCGCGCTCTGACCCAGCGATCAGAGAGCTTCACCTGGCGCGGTCATCGGCGCCTCCGCCTGTACCGCCTCAAAAGCATCGATTGAATAGGTTAAAGATCCGTTTCTTCATCTGGCTAAAAATACCTCGGAGCGCGAGGCAGAGCCTCGCAAACTCGCCCACCACCTTGCCGCTGGGTTCATTCTGAGCGATAGGTTGCCAATGGCTTCGGAGGATCGCGCATGAAAATCGCCACGTTCAACATCAACGGCATCAAAGCGCGGGCCGAAGCCCTTCCCCGGTGGCTGGATGACGCACAACCCGACGTCGTTCTCTTGCAAGAAATCAAGTCCATCGACGAGAACTTCCCACACGAGATGTTTGAAGAGCGTGGTTATAACGTGGAAACCCATGGTCAAAAAAGCTTCAATGGCGTGGCAATCCTATCGAAACTGCCTTTGGAGGATGTCTCGCGAGGTCTGCCCGGTGACGAAGAAGATGAACAAGCGCGTTGGATCGAAGCGACAGTAGTCGGAAAAAAAGCGCTGCGGCTCTGCGGCCTGTACCTGCCCAATGGCAATCCCGTGCCCGGCCCGAAATACGATTACAAGCTGGCGTGGATGGAACGACTGTATCAACGCGCGCGTGACCTGCTGGACAGTGAAGAGCCCGCCCTGATGGCGGGGGACTACAACATCATTCCGCAGACCGAAGATGCCAACCGTCCTGATGCATGGCGGGAGGACGCCCTGTTCCGCCCCGAAAGCCGGGCAGCTTTTCGCAAGATCCTGAACCTTGGGTTCACCGAGGCGTTCCGGTCCACGACCCAAGGCCCCGGGCATTATTCATTCTGGGATTATCAGGCCGGTGCCTGGAACCGGAATGACGGCATTCGGATCGACCATTTCCTGTTAACCCCTCAAGCTGCGGATTTGATGCGCGATTGCCGGATCGACTTTGAAATCCGTGGACATGAAAAGCCTTCGGATCACGTGCCGGTCTGGGTTGATTTGGATCTGTAAACCCTCAGGCCGTCGGATCGTAGCTGTAAATCCATTCGTATCGTTGTGCCAGCCTTGGACCAAGCGCCATCAGAGCGGCCTGCGCAGCCAGGCGCATCGGGCCTCTGAGATGAAAGTTCCGCGCGTTTGATCCCGCTGCAGCAACGACTTTTCGCGCGCGTATTTTGCGCGCGCTTTCATACGCAGCCAACGCCTGTGCGACACCTGACTGCGCCTCGAATACGCGCGCAAGACACCACGCATCCTCTAGCGCCAGGCAGGCTCCTTGCGCCATGAAGGGCAGCGTCGGGTGTGCCGCATCCCCCAGCAAAGCAAGGCGACCGTTTTGCCATTTCTCGGCAACCGGGCGCAGGAACAAAGCCCAAATGTTGACCTGATGGACTTGCGCCAAAATCTCGCCCACTTCCCCGCCAAAGTCAGCAAAACGCGCACGCAGATCAACTGGATCGCCTTCCAGACGCCATCCTTCCTGATGCCAGTCCGACCGCTCTTCGATCGCTACGATGTTCATCTGGCTTTGGTCGCGCAAAGGATACGTCACCACGTGACATCCGGGCCCCATTGTCAATGCGGCGCGCGGCATCTGCTCGGGACGGTTCCATGGAATCGTGGCCCGCCATGCGACTTGATGGGTGAAGGCTGGTGTTTCTGGTCCGTTGAGGATTGGCCGGATCACACTGCGTCCGCCGTCTGCTGCAATGGCACATTCGGCCCGCAGCCATTCGCCGCCTTCCAGAACAATCTCGGCCTCTCCGGGGTGTTTGCGCACTTCGGTGACGCGTGATCCAAGGCGCAGTTCCACTCCGGCGCGCAACGCGGCCTTGTGCAGTACATCTAGCAAATCGGCACGATGGTAATAAAAGGTTGGTCCTGCGGCAGGACTGGGTACGCGGCTGATCACCCGCCCTTTCCGATAATCACGCAGCACTGTGCCAAACGACTTTTGCCCGAAAGCAGGTTTGCCTTCTGCAACCCCAAGAGCCCTCAGCACAGTCATACCATTGGCGCTGATTTGCAGACCTGCCCCAACTTCCGTCAATTCGGCAGCCTGTTCGAGCACGGTAACCTGCGCGCCGTTGATGCGCAGCGCAAGCGCGGCGGCCAGACCACCGATGCCGCCACCAATCACGCAAAACTTCAAACCCTGAATATTCATGCCACCGCCTTAACGCAAAAACGCCGGAGCCACAGGCCCCGGCGTTTAAGTTTTTAACCCCAGTCCGGCGATCAATCGTCGCGGTGGACCTTTTCGCGGCGCTCGTGACGTTCTTGCGCCTCAAGCGTCATTGTGGCGATGGGACGCGCGTCCAGACGTTTCAGCGAGATCGGGTCGCCGGTCTTTTCGCAATACCCGTATTCACCTTCGTCGATCCGGCGCAGCGCCGAGTCGATCTTGGCGACCAGCTTGCGCTGGCGATCCCGTGTGCGCAGTTCCAACGCACGGTCGGTTTCCTCGCTGGCGCGATCTGCGACGTCCGGAATGTTACGGGTGTTGTCCTGCAGCCCCTCGATCGTATCGCGGCTGCCTGCCAATAGTTCTGTCTTCCAATCCAGCAGCTTGCGCCGAAAATACTCAAGCTGACGATCATTCATGAAAGGTTCATCTTCGGCCGGACGGTAGTCCTCCGGCAGAAAAACTTCCTGCTTCATCTTTGCTCCCTCGGTATGGCCAGAAACGTCGGTCGCGGTTGTTTCACCTGACATTTGGCTCTCCCTTCTGCGCAGCGTTTAGCCGACGGGCCGTGGAATGTCACTACACAAACGTTGCATCCACATTCACCCACGCGGATTTGTCTAAATATGAGACAAACATCAAGAAAACCTTGTTTTTCTATGAAATTGAGCAGGCTTTTTTGGGGCGGCTTGCTAAACGCCTTAACGTTAACTGCACGCGAATCAAGCAAAAGGGCTTGGAGATGCAGTAAAAATCCCGTCGTTCGACGCAGGGACCCGGGTTGTCAAAAACCTTGCCTCTCTGTAACCCGGAAAACACAGTTTGCCCAACCACGTCGCACAACCACATGAGAGGCCCATGACAGCACGTTTTCAAGGTACAGCCGAATATGTCGCCACAGACGATCTGACCATTGCCGTGAACGCAGCCGTCACACTCGAACGCCCCCTGCTGGTCAAAGGGGAACCCGGCACTGGTAAGACTGAGCTGGCCAAACAGGTGGCCGGCGCGTTGGGTCTGCGGATGATCGAGTGGAACGTGAAATCCACGACGCGCGCGCAACAGGGCCTGTATGAATATGACGCTGTCAGCCGCCTGCGCGACAGTCAGTTGGGCGAAGAGCGCGTGCATGACGTGTCGAACTATATCCGCAAGGGTAAGTTGTGGCAGGCATTCGACGCCGATGAAAAGGTCGTTTTGCTAATTGATGAGATCGACAAGGCGGATATCGAATTTCCCAACGATCTTTTGCAGGAACTCGATAAGATGGAGTTCCATGTTTACGAGACCGGAGAAACGATCCGGGCCAAGAACCGCCCAATCGTTATCATTACCTCGAACAACGAAAAAGAGCTGCCCGACGCCTTTCTGCGTCGTTGCTTCTTTCACTATATCCGCTTCCCCGACGAGGCTACGATGCGCCGTATCGTCGAAGTGCATCACCCTGGTATCAAAGACGCGCTTTTGACCACGGCTCTCACCCAGTTCTACGAAATCCGTGAGACACAGGGCTTAAAGAAAAAGCCATCGACCTCAGAGGTTCTGGACTGGCTGAAACTGCTGCTGGCCGAAGACCTGTCCGCCGAAGACCTTAAACGCGACGGAGCCAATGCATTGCCGAAACTGCATGGTGCTTTGCTAAAAAATGAGCAGGATGTGCATTTGTTCGAGCGCCTGGCTTTCATGGCGCGCGGCAAACGGTAGCTGAAACCTGAACAATTGGTGATCTTGACTTGCGTTGCTGCACCCCGGCTGTCAGCATCGCGGAAGTGACAGGCTCAACCACACAGAATTGGATAGATCGCTTGGCGAACGCATTGAAAATCCGCCCACTTCAAGCCGAAGATAAGGATCAGTGGGCAGACATGTGGCGGGACTATCTGGCGTTCTATGAAACCGCGCTGCCCTCTGAGGTGTACGAGACGACATTCTCAAGATTGTTGGGGGATGATCCGCAGAATTTTTCGTGTTTTGTCGCCGAGCAGGATGGCAAACTTGTCGGGTTGACGCATTACCTGTTTCACAGCCACGCATGGAAAGTGGAAAAGGTCTGCTATCTGCAAGACCTGTTCGCGCGCCCCGAAGCTCGTGGTACAGGCGTGGGCCGTGCCCTGATCCAGGCGGTGTATGACGAGGCGGACCGACAAGGTGCCCCGTCTGTCTATTGGCTGACACAAGAGTTCAACAAAACAGCGCGTCAGCTCTATGACCGCATTGGAACAGTCACGCCATTTATCAAGTATTCCCGCTCATGATGCGCTGGTCCGCTCTTGTTCTGGCGTTGTTTGCGGCGGGCTGCACATCAGTTGAAACCATTCAAACCATTCCAGTGTCAGACGAGGTCCGCTCGGTTGAGGCAACTTTGCCTCCGACAAAGACCTTTGGCGCTCCGCGGCCCTGGCCACCTGCCCGATCCAACAAGAACATCGCCGAAGATTTTTTATCGTTGCATTTCGCGTTGGAAAGCGGGGCTGCGCTGCCCGTGTTCACCCGGTTTGAAACACCAATCACTGTAAGGTTGACCGGTTCACCCACCACCAGCATGCAGCAGGATCTGACACGGCTGCTGAACCGCCTGAAACGCGAAGCCGGGATCAATATCCGGCAGATCCGCGAGGGTCAGGCCAATATCACGATCGAGGCGGTGAGCCAGGAAGACATCCTGCGCATTCTGCCCAATGCAGCCTGCTTTGTGGTTCCAAACGCCTCAAGCCTGAACGAGTACCGCCGTGACCGCCGCAAGGCCAAAAGCAGTTGGACCGAACTGCGTCGACGCGAACGGCTTGGCATTTTCATCCCCTATGACGTCAGCCCGCAGGAAATACGGGACTGCTTGCATGAAGAGCTGGCCCAGGCCCTTGGGCCGCTGAATGACCTCTACCACCTGCCGGATTCTGTGTTCAACGACGACAACATCCACACCGTTCTGACCGGGTTTGACATGTTGATCCTGCGCGCCGCTTATGCGCCCGAACTGCGCACGGGCATGAGCCGCGAAGAGGTTGCCGCCGTGATCCCCGGAGTGCTGAGCCGCCTGAACCCGCGCGGCAATCGGCTGGCTGCGCAACCTGCAACCGAGACGCCACGTGAGTGGATCGACGCGATCCAGAAATCGCTTGGACCCGGGCCCGGTTCGCCCCGGCAAATGCGGGCAGCCAGAAAAGCAGCAAGCATCGGTCAGCGACTGGGATGGACAGACCACCGCCGCGCTTACCCCCACTATCTGATGGGGCGGATGGAACAATTCCGAAATCCAAACGAAGCGCTGCGTCAGTTCCAGATTGCACAGCAATTTCTGAAGGCAACGCCTGGAACCGAAGTTCACCAAGCCTATGTGACCACGCAGACCGCTGCATTTGCTTTGGCTCAAAATCAGGGACCCCGCGTCCTGCCAGAACTGAACAACGCCATCGATGTGATGACCCGCGCCGAAAACGCCTCCATATTGGCCACATTGCTTCTGCTGAAGTCCGAGGCTTTGAAACAGTCCGGTCAGCTTCAACAGGCCCGTTCGGTCAGGCTGGACAGCATTGGTTGGGCGCGATACGGGTTCGGCTCGGAACTGGTGGCCCAGTCTTTGGTTGAAAGCGCAGGCCAGCGGAGTTCCGGCAGCACGACAGACGGGTGAAACGCATATGGTGGTAGTTTTGGGAATGGCGATCCTCGGGGCAATCCTGGGCGCTTTGACCGCGAAGAAACGCAATGGCAACGGGGCCGACATGGCGCAATATGCGGCGGGCTACGGGATCGCGTTTGCGCTGGTCGGGTTAATAATATCGCTCGTTCTAGTCCGTTTGGTGGGATAGCGCGATGTTTCTGCCCTTTTTCGAAAACCTCCGCAAAGCTGGAATTCCGGTCTCGCTCCGGGAATACCTGACTTTTCTGGAGGGCATGAAAAAGGGCCTCGCCACCTATGATGTCGAAGCGTTTTACTACCTCGCGCGTGTGTCGATGGTGAAAGACGAACGCAACATCGACAAGTTTGACCGCGCTTTTGCAGCCAGTTTCGAAGGGCTGAACGAGATCAGTTTCGATCAGGTTCTGGAAGCCGTGGATATCCCGGGCGACTGGCTGGCCAAGATGGCGGAAAAGCACCTGTCGGACGAGGAAAAAGCCGAGATCGAAGCGCTTGGCGGGTTTGACAAGCTGATGGAAACCCTGCGTGAGCGTCTGAAGGAACAACAGGGCCGCCATCAGGGGGGCAACAAGTGGATTGGCACAGCCGGAACCTCTCCGTTTGGGGCCTATGGCTATAACCCCGAAGGCGTCCGCATCGGCCAGAAGGAAAGTCGCCATCAGCGCGCCGTAAAGGTCTGGGACAAGCGGGAATTCAAAAACTTAGACGACACAGTTGAACTGGGCACCCGCAACATCAAGGTCGCCTTGAAACGGCTGCGCCGCTGGGCCCGTGAAGGCGCGGCTGAAGAGCTGGATCTGGACGGCACCATCCGCGCCACGGCTGAACATGGCTATCTGGACGTCAAGACCCGCCCCGAGCGTCACAACGCGGTCAAGGTGCTGCTGTTTCTGGACGTGGGCGGATCAATGGACCCGCACATCAAGGTGGTCGAAGAACTGTTTTCCGCCGCCCGAACCGAATTCAAGCATCTGGAATATTACTACTTCCACAACTGCCTGTATGAAGGTGTTTGGCGCGACAATCGCCGTCGCTGGGATCAACAGACCCCCACGCACGAAGTCCTGCGCACCTATGGTGGTGATTACAAATGCATCTTCGTCGGCGATGCCTCGATGAGCCCGTATGAAATCGCCTATCCCGGCGGTGCCAACGAACACTGGAATCAGGAAGCCGGGCAAGTCTGGCTGCAACGGGCGCGCGAACAGTGGGCATCCAACCTTTGGATCAATCCAGTTCCCGAGAAATATTGGGAATACACCCACTCCATTGGCATGATCCGAGAGATCTTCGAAAACCGAATGGTGCCCATGACGCTGGCTGGCCTGGAACAGGGCATGAGGGAGCTTACGCGGTAATACGGGTAACGAAGATCGGTCGGACGTCTATTGCTTGTAGGCGATTTGACTGACGTAGGACATGTAGCCAAAGAACGTATCTCGTGCGACGCGGTCGCGTGCTTCTTGCTTCAGGGCCTCTCCGGTGTTGGGCTGCAGAATGCCTTCTTCAACCAAACGATCCGCGCCCCGATCTATGACAGTCAGGAAGTACTCGGCCTGCCCTTCAGCAACATAACCATGGCCCTTACGTGAACCCAATGCAAAGCCGTTATCGGTCAGCAGACCTGAAATCTGGCGCATGATCCACAGGTTGGTGACGTTCTGGTTGATCATGAAACGCACAAGCTGATCCAGCGGATCGAAATCGGCAATCCGGGCAGTTGCGGTGCTGTAGTCCCCATCACAAATCGCCAATACGCCGCCGGGTTTCAAAATCCGATGAGCCTCGTGAATGGCTTTCTCCGGTTCGGGGACATGGCACAGCAGCGTGTGCATCAACACAATATCGAACTTACCAGCCGGCAGGCCGGTCTGCCTTGCGTCCCCAACCACAAAGCTCAAATTTGGCTCGTCCGCAAAATGCGCATTGGCACGGTCTACCATTACGGGCGAAGGTTCCACCCCCAGTGCTGTTTCGGCTCCGGCCATGCCGATCAGGTCCCGCGTGACATATCCCGTCCCGGACCCCAGTTCGACGGCTGATGCATTCGCGGGCAATTCAATATCCGCAAGATACGCCTGTCTGATCTCTATCTGCGCCGGATCCTGGCTGCGGATATCTATCGCATCGGCGATACGTTTCTGAAGCTCTTCATCTTGAGACGCGAGATCGGCATAGGGATCGGACACAACATTTCCTCCGGCAAAATCAGATGGATTATACTGTAAATTCGCTAAAATCTCATCTGGCTTGGGCTGTTCTTCCCTTCGCAGGTCCAAGATCGATCTTAACGCCGCCGCATGGGACCTGCTTGCCGTCTTGGTGGTTCCTTCGAACCTTCACCTATGGATGGTCCTGAATTGCACCCCTGTGCCCCTCTTGCCAGGCCTTCGCCACTGCCCCATATCTAATTCATGATCAAGTTCACCCCGATCCTTCTGGCCGTATTGTACGGCCTCGCGATGTACCGGATCTCTGTCTGGCGCACCCACCGAGAATTGGACGCAAAGTCGACCGAACTGGCCGACCCTGCGCTGAAACGCATGACGGACCGGCTTGCCGCTGCGCTGGGGATCGATCGGGTGCCGGTTTACATCTATGAGATCGACCCGGTGAATGGGCTGGCCGCCCCAGACGGGCGGATCTTCATTACGCGCGGGTTCTATCGCAAGTTCCGCAATGGCGAAGTTTCAGCCGAGGAAATGGCCAGTGTCATCGCGCATGAGCTGGGGCATGTGGCGCTGGGACACGCGCGGCGGCGGATGATTGATTTTTCCGGTCAGAACGCGATGCGGACGGCGTTGATACTGGTTCTGAACCGGTTCATCCCATTCATCGGCGCGATGATTGCCAATGCTTTGACCGCCCTTTTGGCCTCGCGCCTGTCGCGGGGAGATGAGTATGAGGCCGACGAATATGCCGCAGCTTTGCTGACCAAAGCCGGGATCGGAATTGGCCCGCAGAAATCACTGTTTCACAAGCTGGAAGACCTGACGCAGCAACGCGCCGGTGTCGTTCCGGCGTGGTTGATGAGCCACCCCAAGACGGATGAACGGATTGCAGCGTTGGAGAAGCTAGAACAGCGTTGGGCGCGTGGCTGAGGGCGCGCAGCGAGAGGCCAGCCTCTCGCGCTCTCCGAGGTATTTGTGGCCAGATGAAGCGGGATCGCGTTTACGTGGTGAGAGCTTTGCCCAATCGGGGAAGGCGGGCTTTTTTCATCAATGCGCGCAACGTCCATTGATCACCTGAGAGACGGTTGGCCTCGGCAAGGACCTGAGCCGCGAGTGCGTTCATCCCGGTTGCGTCTGCTTGCCAGAAACCGTGAAGCAGGCTGTCTGGGTCACGCCGTTCAAGCCCCTCTTCGGACAGGATATTTCTGGGGAAATCCTTCGCATTCACCGTCACGATTACATCGGCGGACGCAGCAATTGCAGTGGCCAGCACGTGGATGTCAGCAGCATCAGGCAGCCAAAGGCGGTTTTGCAGCCCTTCCTTCGACGCACGCTCGGCATCCGGCCAGTTGGCTTGTGTCAGCGCTATTTCGGCACGCGCTTGTGCTTCACCTGTTGGACCTAGTTTGCGGGCCGCGCGGGCCCATTCCTCGAGGATCCGGGCGGACCAGATCGGGGTGAAATGACCCAGACGCGCCGCACCCAGAAGCATCTCGCGCATCACCGTGGGGTAGATCACGCAGGTGTCGAGCACGGCTTTCATAGGCGATAGAACACCGCTTTGAGATAGCCGCTTTCCGCCAGTTGCGGCAACTGCGGGTGATCCGGGCCCGCGAAACCGGTGTGGATCAGTTGCGCCTGCCGTCCGGCGCGACCTATCCCGCGGGATGATGCATCGCGGAAACGGCCCAGATCCGCGGCGTGCGAACATGAGCACAGCCCCAGATAGCCGCCGGGTTTGACCAGAGGTGCAGCCAGTCGGGCGATCCGTTCATAGGCACGCAGCCCTGCATCCAGCGCTTGTTTCGACGGTGCAAAAGCGGGCGGATCGCAGATCACGACGTCAAACTGCGCACCCTCTTCCCCCAATTGGGTCAACACGTCGAACGCGTCGCCCTGTCGGGTTTGGAACTTGTCAGCAAAGCCCGAAGCCTCAGCGCCCTTTGCCGCCAACTCCAGTGCGGCGGCAGAGCCATCCACAGATAGCGCCTGCCCTGCACCGCCTGCCAGCATGGCGAGACCAAAGCCGCCTACATGGCTGAAGACGTCCAACACCTGCGCTCCCGGATGTACCAGCCGCGCAGCGAAGGCATGATTGGGACGCTGGTCATAGAACAGGCCGGTTTTCTGCCCGCCGGTCAGATCGGCCATATAGGTCGCGCCATTCATCGGCACCGGCAGGGGTACATCGGGTGCGGTGCCGCGCAGGGCTTGGTTGACATCGTCCAGCCCCTCTAGCCCGCGCGTGCGGCCCGACGCGTTCTTCAGCACCGTGGTCACGTCTGTGACCTTGACCAGAGCGTCTGTCAGCAGGCCCAGATGCGCCTCGGCCCAGGCCGCGTTCGGCTGAATGACGCAGGCGTCACCGAAGCGGTCGACAATCACGCCTGGAAAACCATCCGCCTCGGCGTGGATCAGGCGGTAATATGGTGCGTCAAACAGGCGTTCTCGCATCTCGAGGGCGCGCCGCAAGCGGGTTTCGAACCACGCGGCGTCAAGCTGCGCGTCAATATCACGGTCCAGCACCCGGCACATAATCTTGGACTCGGGGTTGACCGCCACCAGCGCGATGGGCGCGCGTTTTTCATCCTCAAGCACGGCCAGTGCACCGACAGGGATTTTACGGGTACGGCGGTCGGTGACGATGTCATTGGCATAGACCCAGGGGAAGCCATGACGCAGGCCGCGCGCATTGGCTTTGGGTTTCAGGCGGATACGGGGGCGGTCGGCAGATTGGGTCATGGCGCCCTCATAGTCAGGAACGCGCCGGTCGAAAACCCCTAGCGGTTACGAGACCGCCATCCGCCTCGGCGTTTGGGGGTCTGAGCCGCCTGAAGGCCCTCGCTCAGGACCTGAGTCATGGGATGATCGGGGTTTTGGTCCACATAGCCCGCGTGCAATTCCGCCAGCGCTGTATTCTGATCGCGATCGGCAGGCAGGCTGAGCGCCCAGTCCAGAAAGATGCTGCGGCATTCAGGCAAGGTGATGCCCTCAATGCGATAGGCTTCAAGGATCAGACCCTTGTGGTCGTTGGGATCAGTGCTGCGCGCCATCTTCGCCCCCTTTGATCACGCCCCCGATCAAATCGGCTGCGGTCGCGTAACTGTCCTGCAATGCCGCCTGCAACGCCTCGACCTGTTCGAACCCGGTCGCGCGGCACAGAAACGCGGTGCCACCTTCACCAATTTTGTCCGCTTCGATGGCCTTGCCCGACAGTAGTCGGGCGGCACATTGCACGGACCAGCATAAATCATAGCTCTCTCTCAGCGATTGCGCCTGCGCGACATCCAGCAATCCGGCTGCGACGGCCCCATCCAAACCCGACGATACATCACGCTGCGCTGAGCCCGCCAGCAAAGCTCCGGTTTCGGCTATCAGTTCGATGTCCATCAGACGCCCCGGTCCGTTCTTGGCATCCCAGATGCCCGCAGGTGCCTTGGCGGCAGCAAGGCGCGCGCGCATTTCGGCGACTTCGCGCAGGACTTTATCCTGTTCCCTTGGCCGTGACAGGAATTCAGCCCGAAAGGTCTCAATATCTTCAGCCAGCCCCGCGTCACCCGCAACGACATGTGCGCGGGTCAAGGCCAGATGCTCCCACACCCAGGCTTCGTTTTGCTGATAGTTGGTAAAGCTGGCCCAGCTTGTTGCCACCGGCCCCTGATTGCCCGAGGGGCGCAATCGCATGTCGACCTCGTACAAACGCCCTTGCGACATGGGGGCTGAGAGTGCGGTGATCAGCGCCTGTGTAAAGCGCGCGTAATAGGTGCGCGTGGCCAATGGGCGCGGGCCATCCGACATCTCTTGGTCCTGTGGATCATAGATCACGATCATGTCCAGATCGGATTGCGAGTTGATCCGCCCCGCCCCAAGAGACCCCATGCCCAGAATAGCCGCCCCGCGCCCCGGCGCAGGACCATGTTTGCGGGCGAAGTTTTCAGTGACATGCGGAAGTATGGCTGCGATCACCGACTGAGCAAGCTCAGCATATTGCTGACCAGCTTTCGCCCCGTCGATCAGGCCGCGCAGATGATGCACGCCAATGCGGAAATGCCATTCCTTACACCAGCGCCGCGCCAGATCGAGCTGAGTTTCATAGTCCGCTTCATGCGAAAGGGCCTGTGCCAGTTCGGCTTGCAGCGCCTTTTGCCCCGGCCAATCGGTAAAGAAACTGCCCCCGATCACAGCGTCAAACACCGACGCGTTGCGGGACAGATGCGAGGCAAGTGCATGGGACGTCCCGACAATATCGACCAAAAGGTCAATCAGATGCGGGTTTGCTTCGAACAAGGAAAACAGCTGCACCCCGGCGGGCAGGCCGGCCAGAAACCCGTCCAAGGCCATAAGAGCCTCGTCTGGCTTGGCGGTCTTGGCAAGGCGCGACAGCAATTCGGGCCGCAGGCGTTCGAATATCCGCGCACCTCGCTGGCTTCGCAACGCCGGATATGTCGTCCAACGCGCCAGTATCTTTTTGTCAAACTCGACATCCTGCACCGGTGCAGGCGCCTGTGATTGGCCCGGAGCAAAGAACCCCTCGGTCAGTTCATGCACTTCGGTCAGGCGGTTCGTCAGGTCTTGCGTCAATTCGACGCTGCTGATTCCCATCAGACACGCGACACGCTCGATCCCATCCGGCGTTTTGGGCACCTTATGGGTCTGCGCGTCGTGGATCATCTGAATACGATGCTCGACCTCGCGATGCGCCCGGTAATGATCGGTCAGCTTCTCGGCTACGTCCTCTGGCACCCAGCCTTTTGACGCCAGCGCTGCCAGCCCCGGAACAGTCCCCCGCACCCGCAGGTCAGCATCCCGCCCACCTGCGATCAGTTGGCGGGTTTGAGTGAAAAACTCGATCTCTCGGATACCGCCCTGCCCCAGCTTCATGTCGTGGCCGGGGATTGACATGGACCCACCCGTACCTTTGTTTTCGCGGATACGCAGACGCATATCATGGGCGTCCTGAATGGCCGCAAAGTCCAGATGACGGCGCCAGACGAATGGGCGCAGGCTGTCCAAAAACCTTTGACCCGCAACCAGATCCCCGGCACAGGGTCGTGCCTTGATATAGGCTGCCCGTTCCCAGGTACGACCAAGGCTTTCATAATACCGTTCAGCCGCCTCCATCGCCATGCAGACCGGTGTCACGGCGGGATCAGGACGCAGCCTCAGATCGGTACGAAACACATACCCGTCTGCCGTCTTGTCGCTGAGCGTTGCGCAAAAGTTTCGCGTCGCCCGGACCATGCCCTGCCGGGCTTCGTAAAAATCATCTGGGTCAAAACGCGTCTCATCAAACAGGACTATCAGGTCAGTGTCCGAGCTATAGTTCAGCTCATGCGCGCCCATCTTGCCCATCGCAAGAATGACCAGCCCAGCTGCGTTTTCGACATCATCTTCAGTCATTCCGGGCAGTTTCTTGCGCCGGATCAAAGCAGCGATCTCGGCCTTGGCCGCAACATCCGCAGCCAGGGCTCCGAAATCCGTTAGGGCCGCTGTGACCTTTTCCAGTGGCCATGCGCCCGCGATATCGGCCAAGGCGGTCAGCAGCGCCAAACGTCGCTTGGCCTGACGCAAGCCGGGTTTCAACTGATCAGGCGGCAGTTCGCACGTGGCTTTCATGACATCAGCCAATGCTTGATCCGGGTGCGCCAGCGCCTGCGGCAACCAATCTTTCTCCCGTTCGATCAGACCTTTCAGATAGGGGCTGGACCCGGCGGTGCCTGCCACCAAATCCGCGAGTTCCTGAGTCAAATCCGGGATCAAAGCCCGAGTCTCGTCCCCCAAAGACGGATCAAAGGCACGTGGAAGTCGGGTAATGGCAAGTGCGTCAGTCATGCGCGAACCCTGCGCATCGCAGCGCGTCATCGTCAATGGGGCATTCTGATCAGACGCCCTGAAGGGGTGTGTCCTGACTGAAACTGTTGACCCAGACGTCGTTCCTTCGTTCCCACAATGAGGAAATCAGCATCGCTTCGCGCTCTGTCGCACCTGGCCGCAAGTAATCTGCCCTGTAAGACAACAGGACGATATCCGATGTCAGAACCCGCAACCGCGCATCGCTCAGTTCAAATTCTGCCATCGTCGGAGCATCCGCAAATTGGCCAACATGATCATCGCGATTGGCAAACCCGGTGGGATAAACCCCCAAGAAATCTGCGCTCAGCAAGGCACGGTCGGCACTTGCATCGCCTTCGACCAACGCCATCCAGACCTGTTTTTCCAAATCCAGGATCTCGGTCAGCGCCGGTGCGGTGTTGTTTTCAATCATATTCATGGCCGCACCCTGCGATCAGAGGTGTTCAACGTCAACCGGAATACGGAATGTAAATCTTTTTCACATCACCCCTTGCATCACCAAAATGCATCCCCATCTAGACAATGTGAAAAGAATTTACATCAACCCTGGAGAGCTTTCATGACTGCACTGTCAGACCCCGCCGTCCCCGCAAATCCGGGATGGCTTTACCGAATTGAAGCCTGGCTGGACGACAAAGGCAAAGGGGCCTGGATCGCCGCCATGGTCCTTGGGTTCATCTTCTTCTGGCCCGTCGGCCTAGCCCTTCTGGCTTATATGATCTGGAGCAAACGCATGTTCAGCAAGTCCTGCAGCCGCCGCAAATCCTGGCACAGCCACATGAGCGCAATGAAACCTTCGGGTAACAGCGCCTTTGACGCCTACAAGGCCGACACCCTGGCCCGTCTGGAACGCGAACAGCAGGATTTCGAAGCCTTCCTGCGCCGTCTGCGCGAGGCCAAGGACAAGGCCGAGTTCGACCAGTTCATGGACGAACGCGCACGCGAGAACCACGAAGACGACGACAAAGGCGCACCTGCCTGATAGACCTTGCCCTGCCCCGATACTTCGGGTCAGGGTGCCTCAACCCTATCTTTCGGACCTGACGAATGAACCACCTTCCTAACCCGGATACTCAACCAGAATTCTACAGCTCGGTCCCGACCAAGCGCTTTGTCGCGTGGCTGTTCGATATCGCCTTCATCTCGCTGCTGTGCATCGTGCCCGTCTTCCTGACATTCGGTGCGGGGCTGTTTTTCCTGCCGCTGATTTATGCGGTGATCAGCTTTGCGTATCGGGTCATCACTATCTCGAACGGCTCAGCCACGCTGGGTATGCGCTTCATGGGCATCGAACTGCGCGACGCGTTTGGCGAACGTATGGATATGGGCAAAGCCATCGCACATACTGCCGGTTATTTCGTCAGCATGGCGTTTTTCGTGGTCCAGATCATTTCGGTCATCATGATGCTGACAAGCGCTCGCGGTCAGGGCCTGACCGACAGTTTCCTGGGGACTGTTATGATCAATCAAAGAGCGTGAGGCCCAACTGCGTGAATCACTTGGCGGTCTCGGGAACGGTTGCTATCATCTGTCCCGAGGCTAGATGGGAACTTCATGCGACACACGCTGCCAATTGCGCCACAATTCTATGTGACCGCTCCACAACCCTGCCCTTATCTTGACGGCAGGATGGAGCGTAAGCTGTTTACAGCCCTTCAAGGCGAAGGCGCTGAGCAGTTGAATAACTCGCTTTCGCAGCAGGGGTTTCGCCGATCGCAAAACGTGCTCTACAGACCGTCCTGCACAGACTGCGCAGCTTGCCTGTCCGCCCGGATCGACGTTTCGGCTTTTCGCGCCACTAAAAGCCAGAAACGCGCTGCAAAACGCAACGGGTATCTGGAACGCCGCGCAACGTCACCCTGGGCCACGGACGAACAATACGAACTGTTCCGCCGTTATCTGGATACCCGGCACGCTGACGGCGGCATGGCCGACATGGATGTGTTCGAATTTGCTGCCATGATCGAAGAAACTCCGATCCGCAGCCGCGTGGTGGAATATGCCGACCCGAAAACCGGCGATCTGATCGCAGTCAGCCTGACCGATGTGCTCGATGACGGGCTAAGCATGGTTTATTCTTTCTACGATCCAAACCAGCCCCAGAACTCGCTGGGCACATACATGATCCTCGATCACATAGACATCGCGCGCGAAGCCGGCCTACCCTATATCTATTTGGGCTACTGGGTCCCGGGCAGCCCCAAGATGGGCTACAAGGCCAAGTTTTCTGGTCTGGAGGCTTATATTCAGGGCCAATGGCAAAAGATCAAAGATCCCGATGCCTTTTCCGATGCATCGCATCACCCGTTGTCCTCAGCGCCGATAGCGGAACAAGTGGCCAATATACAGTTGCCCGACCGCCACCCGACCAAAGGCTGACAATGTCATGAAGCAGAACTTGCACGCGGTCACCCTTGTGGTGCCCGACTACGATGCCGCGATCTCATTTTATACCGAAACACTCAAATTCCAGCTTCTGCAAGACATCGACCTGGGGAACGGCAAACGCTGGGTGCTGATCTCCCCTCCCGGCTCAAATGGCAGTTCTCTACTGCTGGCCAAAGCTGACGGCCCCGATCAGGAAGCCGCTATTGGCAACCAGACCGGCGGTCGTGTGGGTTTCTTCCTGCAAACCGATGATTTCCATCGAGATCATGCCGACATGCTGGCACGGGGCGTGACGTTCGAGGAATCCCCACGCTCCGAGCCTTATGGCCAGGTCGCAGTCTGGCGCGACCTCTTCGGCAATCGGTGGGACCTGATAGAATTCAACTGATCCGCATCTTCATCTGGCTACAAATACCTCGGGGATGAATTGGCCGCAGGCCAAGAAGGGGCTGGCCCCTTTTCCAAAGCAAAAAAGAAAAGGGGGCCATCGGGCCCCCTTTGCATCTTGCTCACCGGGATCAATTCGGGATCAGATCCGGAACGATGGTGACGATTGAAGGGAAGAACCACAAGATCCCGATGCCGACCACCTGGATCAACACAAACGGAATGATCCCTCGGTATATGTGGCCGGTCGTGACCTCTTTTGGTGCGACCCCCCTTAGGTAGAACAAGGCGAACCCGAAGGGTGGCGTCAGGAACGAAGTCTGCAAGTTCACAGCCACCATGATAGTCACCCATTTCGGATCGAAAGATCCACCATAGATCACCGGCCCCACGATGGGGATCACGATGTAGATGATCTCGAGGAAGTCCAGCACAAAGCCCAGAATGAACAGCACCAGCATCACGATCAGGAAGACTGTGAACTCGTTGTCAAAGCTTTTCAGGAACTGCTGAATGTAGTGTTCGCCGCCAAACGAGATCACCACAAGGTTCAGCAACTGTGATCCGATCAGAATGGTAAAGACCATCGAGGTCACTTTGGCCGTCTCGCGAACAACAGGCGTCAGAACACCGCTCGAAAACAACACCCAGCAGCCAAACAACAGGCCAAACAGAGCATACAGATACGTTGCATAAGCCAGAACAAAAGCGATCACGGTTTCAACCGAAGCACCTTCCTGATTGACCCTGAGGTCAAAGTTCACGCCCAACAGCAAACAGATGATCACGGCAAAGGTCGACCAGATGATGACACCGCCGGAACGACCCTGATCATGCAGTTTGCGATAAGCGGCCAGCATGATTGCCCCGCCCGCACCCAATGCGGCGGCAGGTGTCGGGTTGGTGATACCGCCCAGGATCGAACCCAGCACCGCGATGATCAGGACCAATGGCGGGAACACCACGCGGATCAGGTCGTTGGTCGCACAGCGTGCTGCCGCTTCCCGGCAACCATAGATCGCAATGGCAAAGGGAATGGCCAACAGAACAAATGTCAGCCCCGCAGATGTTGTCGGTGCAACAAACAGAACATCGACCAACAACATCAACAAAAGACCAATCGCTCCAACGATCAAAGGCTGTGGCGAGCGCGAGGGCGCGATGCCCCGACCCAGAACCAGGGTCAGCGCCAGCAGCACTACAAAAACCGCAACTCCGTTTCCAATCGGCGCAGCATTTGCGATTTTTGCCTCGCGGGCTGCTGCCAGCTCCTCCTCGCTCAGGCGTTCAGCATTGGCGATACCACCGGCAGCGTCGATCTCTTCCTGCTCGGCAACCGCCTGATCCCAGGCGGACTGGCCATGCAGATCGATCATTGATGCCTTGCATTCTTCCGATACGTTGGTGCGCAGCGATGCGCCCTGCCCGACATCCGAGAATGCTGAGACCGAGATGTTCTGGCTGCCGATTACGCCCGCACTGCCCAAAAGCACGGCACCGACAACGATCGCAACCGGCGCGCCCAGCAGCCAGGTCAGCCCCTCAGAACGGGTGATCGTCTCACCCGACCCACCGGCCAATTCAACGGCTGGCGCTTTGTCCGGGTTCAGCAACGCGTACCCAAAGGCATAGAGCGCATACAGCAAGGCCAGCATGATCCCTGGCAGAAGTGCCGCCTGAAACAGGGTTCCGACCGAAACCACCGCGGGCTCACCCAGATAGGTCAACGCATCGGTACATCCGGCCTCGACCGCGCGCGTTTCTTGCGCGGTCGAATAAAGATCACCGGCCAGCGTTCCCAGCAAAACGATAACAATCGACGGTGGAATGATCTGTCCCAACGTGCCCGAGGCCGCAATTACACCAGTCGCCAGCTCAGGCGAGTAATTGTTCCGCAACATGGTCGGCAAGGCCAGCAGGCCCATGGTCACCACGGTTGCGCCGACGATACCTGTCGAGGCCGCGAGGAATGCGCCAACAACCACAATCGACACCGCCAGACCGCCCGGCAAGGGGCCAAAGACGCGCGCCATTGTGGTTAGCAGATCGTTGGCGATCTTTGAGCGTTCAAGCGTGATGCCCATCAGAACGAACATCAGCACGGCCAAAAGTGTCTCGATGGACTGACCGGCCAGAACACGCTCGTTCATGCGGTTCACGATGAACGAAACATTGCGGTCCAAAGCGGTTTCCCAACCTTGAACAAAGACCGGCTCGGCGATCCTTGGTAAGTCGGGGTATCGGAACACAGATATCGTATCGGGCTTCACACCCGAGTTCACGACATCTCGGTAGGCTTGCGAGCCTGTGTCAATTGCCTGATGGATCAGCAATCCTGCGCTGTCCAAGGCTGCAATGATCCCGAAGGAAATAACCCCGGCCCCGCCGATGGCAAAGGCCACCGGAAAACCGGACAGGATGCCTCCGAAAAGGCAGAAGAATACAATAATGAGGCCTATCTCGACGCCATCAAGTCCGAATAGCATTGTCTTGGTCTCCGTCCTTAATGTGCGCCTTCATAGGCTTCTTCACCCTCGCCAAGGCTGTCCTTGTCGAGGTATTTTCCGGCGCTTTCCGGCCCTTCCACGTATTCCAGATACGACCGCCACAGGAACGCTATCGCGTGCAGGAACACCATGCCTGCAAACAGCACCAGCAGGATCTTGAACAGGAAATACGCGTTGAACCCGTTGGGACTGAACCCGATGGTTTCAACGTTCCAGCGCAGTGCGCGTGACTTGGCCACGAGACGATCCAAGGTGTCACTGGCCGAAGGTTTCGGCACAATCAGGTGCCGCCACATAAAGTACCAGCCGTACATCCATGTCAGCACTGCCATGGGCATCATGAACAGCATCGCGCCGCACATATCGACAACGCGCTTGGCGCGGTGGCTGATGCCCGCATAGATCAGGTCAACCCGCACATGTCCGCCCTGAACGAAGGTGTATGTGCAGCAAAGGCACACGACCATTGCGTTGTAGAGTTTAAGTTCTTCCGCGAACCAACTGATATCCTTCTGAAAAGGGATACCCAGGCCAAAGGCCATGTCGGCCCGTGTGAACACGCGTTGCATGAATACAATGACGATCTGCTGAATTACCATCAGCAGCCCTGCCCAGGCAAAGAAACGCCCGGTGACGTTTGCGAACCCTTCCAGCCCCCGAACCATGCCCCACATGAAGTTCCGATAGTAGAGGCCGATGGCCGTCAGAACCAGAAACAGTGTGAAGACCACAAAGAAGAACTCGACCGAGCCCCCGTAGTAGACAAAGCGCATGATCGCTTCTTTGTCCGACCAGTTCAGCCACAGCTGCGGATGCGTGACCGCATATCCGAAATTATAGAAGGCTTCGGCAATGTTCTGAATGAACCATATCAGTCCATTCCACAGGGCGCCGAAAAACGAAATACCGTTGTCGTCCTGCATGTTGTCCCCGGGTCGCGTCAGTTGCATTGCTTATTATAGCGGCATGATGGGTCCGCGCATATGCAACAGGAAAGGCTTCCCCGCGATTGCGGGGAAACCGTTTACTTTATTGGCTGATGTTTAGCCGCGAACGCGGTCGCGCTGTGCGGTGTAAGCACCCGACGACAGGTTGAGCCAGGCCGAAGACGAGGCCATCGACGCCATCGCGCTGTCATGGATCTGCTTGAACAGCTCGTCGCCCATGTTTTCGTCCAGAACTTCTTGCGAAGCCTGACCAAAGGCGTCCCAAACGCTGTCCGGGAACTCCATGACCTTGACACCACCGGACTGCAGACGCTGCAGGGCTGCACCGTTGTTGGCCAGGAACTGCGCCAGGTTCCACTGGTGCGCTTCGGCGGCGGCGATCTCGATGATCTTCTGCTGCGCTGGTGTCAGGCTGTCGAACACGTCGCGGTTGGTCGCCAGCGACAGACCTGCGCCCGGCTCGTGGAAGCCAGCGGTGTAGTAAGTCTTGGTGATTTCCTGGAAACCGGCCTTTTCGTCCGCCCAGGGACCAATCCACTCGGTGCCGTCAATCGCACCAGAGGACAGCGCCTGATACACTTCCGAGCCCGGAATGTTCTGAACCGATGCGCCCAGCTTACCCAGCGCCTGGCCGCCCAGACCCGGCATACGGAACTTAAGACCCTGGAAATCCTCAGGACCGTTGATCTCTTTCGAGTACCAACCGCCTGCCTGCGCGCCGGTGTTGCCAGCCAGGAAGGATTTCAGGCCAAAGATCGAACCCAGTTCATCATGCAGCTCCATACCGCCATCGTGGTAATACCAGTTCACCAGTTCTTGCGCGGTCATGCCGAACGGCACGGCGGTGAAGAACGCATAGCCCGGGTGCTGACCCACAAAGTAGTAGTCAGCGGCGTGATACATGTCGGCCTGACCCGAAGATACCGCGTCAAACACTTCGAACGCGCCAACCAGTTCGCCTGCTGCCTTGATCTCAACATTCAGGCTGCCATCGGACATCGCGTTGATGCTGTCGGCACAGCGCTGCGCGCTATCAAACACGCCCGCCAGACCGCGACCCCACGAAGTCACCATGGTCAGCGTGCGCTGGCCCTGAGCGTAGGCCGGTGCCGCCAGAGCGGTTGCTGCAGCTGCTGATCCGCCCAGCGCGGATTTTTTCAGAAATGAACGACGATCCATATGAGTGTTCCTCCCCTTCATAGTCACAATCCGGCACAGCCGGACCTGTCGCATTCAATGCGCGTCAGCCTAATGACAGAGATGTGAATGGGAATACCTACTACTGCGTAGACGGGCGGTTTCTTTTACCGTTTTTCACAGATTCTTTAACCATCCTCCAAGTAAACAACGCAAAAAACTCGCCATTTTGGTGATCCTGCCCATTCCTTTTGCATTTTCGCCGCCGCTTGCGTATCGATTCGACTATGCAAAGACTCCGTCAACTGGTCTCGCTGACCTATGCGCAGAAATTGTCTCTGGTGGCCGCTATCCCACTGGTGGTCGCTGTGGCTGCAATCGCCGTGTTGGTGGCTTACGAGGCCCGCGCGACAGCCGAGCGCGAGATCGAGGCACTGGAGCGCAGCCTGATCGAGGCCAAAAAGGAAGAGTTGCGCAACTATGTCACCCAAGCGCGCAACGGATTTGCTTACATCTATGGCCGGGCTGAACCCGATGACGAGGTCGCAAAAAACCTGGTCACGCAAATCCTTTCGGCGATGATCTATGGTCAGGACGGGTTCTTCTTTGTCTATGACTATGACGGGAACAACTTGGTCAGCCCCAGACAGACGCAGTTCATCAACCAGAACTGGGAGGGACTGACCGACAGCGAAGGCACACCCATCGTCGACGAATTCATTCGCCTCGCCCGCCAAGGGGCGGGTTGGCACAGCTTCATGTGGCAGAAGCCCTCAACCGGGGAAGAGGCGCAGATGATCGCTTATGTGGTCGGGCTTCAGGACTGGCGTTGGGTCGTGGGCACGGGTGTATTCATCGATGACATTGTCGCCACAGTGGCCAACGCGCGGGCCGAGGTCGAAGCCCGTGTACAACGCACCTTCATGTATATCGGTGCAATCGTGCTGGCGGCTGTCCTCATCGTTTTTGCTTCGGGCATGTTGCTGAACATTCGCGAACGCCGGTTGGCTGATGCCAAGCTGAAGGAACTGACCCAACGTGTCTTCGACGCGCAGGAAGAAGAGCGCGGCCGGGTTGCGCGTGAGCTGCATGATGGTATCAGCCAGATCCTTGTCGGTGTACGCTATGCGCTGGACAATGCCCGCCGCCGTCTGTCACGCGGCGATGACATCGGCGCGCGCGATCCGCTGAAAAAAGGGATCGACCACCTTGGCACCGCCATTACCGAGGTACGGCGCATCAGCCGCGACCTGCGTCCGGGTGTGCTGGACGATCTGGGCCTGGGACCTGCGCTGAAGGCGTTGACTGACGATTTCCGCGACCGTACCGGGATCGAGACCGAATTCTCGACCGTCGTATTCCGCAACCGGCTGGATCAGGACAGCAAGATTGCCCTCTATCGCATAGCCCAAGAGGCTCTGACCAATATTGAACGCCATTCCGGCGCTACGCATGTTACGATAGACCTGCGCGGACATAAGAAAGGCGCGACCATGCGGATCACTGATAACGGCCGCGGGTTACGCACCGAACCTGGCACGGCAACCACAGGCATCGGCCTGCGCAACATGCAGGAGCGTATCGAACAGCTTGACGGATCCTTAAGGATTCTGTCATCACGCGGACCGCGAGGCGGAACGGTGATCGAAGCCAGCTTGCCGCTGAGCCATCTTCTGCCGCCGCAGGAAGACGCAACTCCGAACCGAAAGGCCGGTACATGAGCTCTGACAGCACCCGGGTTCTTATTGTTGACGACCACCCAATGGTGGCCGAGGGCATCCAGTCTATCCTGGAAAGCTATGACGACATCAACGTGGTCGGCACGCTCGGTAGTGGTCAGGCTGCTGTGGATCAGGCCGTTGACCTGGCCCCCGACGTGATCCTGATGGACCTCAACATGCCGGGCCTCGGCGGCCTCAGCGCAACGGAAATCATCCTTGAACGCCTTCCCGAAACGCGCATCCTGATCCTGTCGATGCATGATAGCCCCGAATATATCTCGACCGCTCTCAGCCATGGCGCCAAAGGTTACATCCTCAAGGATGTACCCACGGAAGAGATCAAACAGGCCATCGACGCCGTCATGCATGGCGAACAATACCTGTGCACCGGTGCCAGCGGATCGCTGAAACCAAAACCGGACAGTGCGCGCGAAGCTCTGACCGGGCGCGAACAGACGATCCTGCTGGAACTTGCACAGGGCAAATCCAACAAGGAAGTCGCCCAAAAACTCGAGATCTCGGTGCGCACGGTCGAGACCCACCGCAAGAACATCAAGCGCAAACTGGGTATTTCTTCCACCGCTGGTCTGACACGCTATGCGTTGGAACACGGTGTGCTGCAAGGTACTGGCGTCGGCTTCTGATCTGCGCGCACGCGCGGCGCGTCTAATTTGAAGTTACATGACTGAATGGCTACCCTGGGCGCGGTATTTAGGTCCGAGGTCTTATGTCCTGCCCAAAAAACACCAGTGTTCCGTCCTCGTCCAAAACGTGAAATTCCCGCTGTAGATAAGGTTGGTCAAACGGCGGTCGCACGCGCCCTTTGGGCAAATCAGCCAGACCGGATTTCAGGCTTTCGTACAGGCCATCTGCATCGTCCACATCAATGTAAAACGACTGATCGTCGCCCAGTGGCTTGCCGTCTTCCCGCGCGGGGCATTCCAACAAGCGAATAGCCACCGGCCCGAGCGAAAGGAAGGCGTAGTTTTCCTGCCTGAACCCGCAGGTAAACCCAAGGCGGTCACAGTAGAAATCGATTTGGTTCTGCAAAGACGAACACAGCACAAATGGGGTAAGTTGCAAAATCTCAGGCATTCGAAGCTCCGACAATGAACCGCTTCAGTTTACCCGCGATGGGATTTCAATCCAGCAATTGATCTTTGCGCAGACCCGCGCGTTCATAATGGTGCGGCAACACACGGCCATAAAGCTGCTGCGTCCGCTCGACCCCGCCGCACATGCCTTCAGCTTCGACAAACGAGAAAATACCAACGTAGCGGCGGCGCTTTCCGGTGACAGGTGCCACCCGGTGGAGCGAATACCGCCCTTTGAAGATCTGCAAATCCCCGGGCTGAAGATCCAACTGGTGAACACGTGTCATGTTCCCATCCAGAACCGAGGCTACCTGAGCAAAGTTTTCGTCGTCAGATGTGCGAAGATTGGGAACGTATTCGAACGCCCCTCCTGACTCGCCATTCTGGATGGCCAGGGTCACTGTGTAGTTGTTCGTGTCGAAGTGCCAGGGAAAGCCCTGCCCTTCTTCCACCACGTTGATGATCACATCAGCCAGCGGATCATCATAGCGGAAGAACTGATCCTCGGGTTCATTCAGGGCAGCCCGAATGAACGGCAGAAAATCCGCGAACTCATAAATCCGCCGCAAAGGTCCGGACTGATGAAAATTGTCCGCCGGAACAAAGGCGTTTGAACGTTCATAGAACCGACGTATCGGATGCCCGATACCAAACCTTGGATCGTCTTTTGTGAAATACGCGTTTGTGCGGCTGAAAGAGCGGTGCGCTTTGGGGGCAACCGCGTCGGCCTCCTCGGCCAAAAGCTCGATGCCTTTTTCATGCACAAACCCTGGCAGGACCGCGCACCCATCATGCTCCAGTTCCTTCCTCAGATCTCTGATCAACCGATCATAGGCTGGAGAGTCCGGGCAATCGATCGGGTACCGTCCAAGGTCTACCAGGTCTTGCAGCATTTTCCGCCTCCCTTGCATGCGCCCTACGGATGACCGTGCAGCAGACATGTCGGCGGATCATGCCAATTTCAGACATTGGCTTGACGCTTTCAGACCCCAAAATGCGACGGCAAAACCAGAGAATCGAGCCGCGTTTTCCCGGAAGTTCCCAACATGCGGCAATCTGCGCAATAAAATGTCGCAAAATACCGCCATCAGGACAGGAAATTTG
Organism: Ruegeria sp. CF8; assembly: GCF_056537285.1. Classification (NCBI taxonomy): domain Bacteria; kingdom Pseudomonadati; phylum Pseudomonadota; class Alphaproteobacteria; order Rhodobacterales; family Roseobacteraceae; genus Ruegeria; species Ruegeria sp. CF8. Next base: position 296,487 of record NZ_JBQFRG010000003.1, read on the forward strand.
CGATTTTGCCTGTTGACGCCCCTTCCCCCCGACCATAATGTCCCTGCACGCAAAGAAGGAGCCTCTGGCGATGAAAGCGCTAGTCGTAATCGTAGGAAAAACGCGCATGGGCCGGTAACGGAAAACCATAATCGAACCCATGCGCCTCCGAAAAAAGTCGGGGGCTTTTTTTTGGCAAAACGCAAGACACATGTCGCGAACGGAGCAAAGCAGATGACACGTGAGATGACCGGCGCAAAGATGGTGGTTCAGGCCCTCAAGGATCAGGGTGTGGACACGGTATTCGGATACCCCGGTGGCGCCGTCCTACCGATCTATGATGAGATCTTTCTGCAGAATGACATTCGCCACATTCTGGTGCGTCACGAACAAGGTGCGGTTCACGCAGCCGAAGGTTATGCGCGTTCGACCGGCAAGCCCGGCGTTGCGCTTGTGACCTCTGGTCCCGGTGCCACCAACGCTGTCACCGGCCTGACCGATGCTTTGATGGATTCGATCCCGATTGTGGTCCTGACGGGTCAGGTTCCTACTTTCATGATCGGTTCTGACGCCTTTCAGGAGGCTGACACCGTAGGCATCACCCGCCCCTGCACCAAACATAACTGGCTGGTGAAGGACACGGATTCTCTGCCCGGCACGATGCACGAGGCCTTCCACGTAGCCACCTCGGGTCGGCCAGGCCCAGTGTTGATCGACATTCCCAAGGACGTTCAGTTTGCGTCCGGCGAATACACGAGCCCGAAGCCTTCGACATCGCATTACCAGCCGGTATTAAAGGGCGACCTTGAGGAAATCACCGAGCTGGTTGCCGCCATCGAAACCGCCAAAAAGCCGGTTTTCTACACAGGTGGCGGCGTAATCAACTCGGGCCCCGCGGCCAGCCAACTTCTGCGCGAATTGGTTGACTCGACTGGTATCCCTGTCACCTCGACCCTGATGGGATTGGGGGCCTACCCTGCGTCTGGTGAAAACTGGCTGGGCATGTTGGGAATGCATGGTCTGTATGAAGCCAACCTTGCAATGCATGACTGCGACCTGATGATCAATGTCGGTGCCCGGTTCGATGACCGGATCACCGGGCGCGTCGATGCGTTCTCTCCAAACTCGAAGAAAGCGCATATCGACATTGACCCCTCGTCCATCAACAAGGTGATCCGCGTCGATATCCCGATTGTGGGCGATGTGGCCCATGTGCTGGAAGACATCCTGAAGGTCTGGAAAGCGCGCGGTCGCAAGACCGACGCGGCGGCTATCAAGCAATGGCAGGCACAGATCGCTGAATGGCGTAAGGTGAATTGCCTTGCCTTTACTGCCAGCGAAAAGACCATCAAACCTCAGCACGCGCTGCAACGTCTTGAAGAGCTGACCAAAAAGCACGACCGCTACATCACCACCGAAGTGGGCCAGCACCAGATGTGGGCCGCGCAATATCTTGGGTTCGAAGACCCCAACCGCTGGATGACTTCGGGTGGTCTGGGCACGATGGGCTATGGTTTCCCGGCCTCTATCGGTGTGCAGATGGCGCACCCGGATGCGCTGGTCATTAACGTGGCCGGTGAAGCGTCGTGGTTGATGAACATGCAGGAAATGGGCACAGCCGTTCAGTACCGCCTGCCGGTGAAACAGTTCATCCTGAACAACGAACGTCTGGGCATGGTCCGCCAGTGGCAGGAACTGCTGCATGGCGAGCGATACTCGCATTCCTGGTCCGAGGCGCTGCCCGATTTCGTCAAACTGGCTGAGGCGTTTGGCGCGAAAGGCATCCTGTGTTCCGACCCCGCCGATCTGGACGATGCGATCATGGAGATGATCAACTATGACGGTCCGGTGATCTTCGACTGTCTGGTTGAAAAGCACGAGAACTGCTTCCCGATGATCCCGTCGGGCAAGGCACATAACGAGATGTTGTTGGGTGAAGCCGAAACGCAGGGCGTGATCGATAGCAAAGGTTCGGTTCTGGTTTAACGCAATTCGACGGATTTGGTCGGGCGCCTTGTTGCGCCCGGCATCTCAAGGATGATGAAAGGGACATAAATGTCTGCCCTACATATCAAAAAAGGCTCTACCCGCCATTCGGCCTATAACCTACGCCCCACCTTCTCGGACGTACAGGAACGCCACACAATCGCGGTGCTGGTTGAAAACGAGCCTGGTGTTTTGGCCCGCGTGATCGGTCTATTTTCGGGCCGAGGCTACAACATCGAAAGCCTGACCGTGGCCGAGGTGGATCACACCGGTCACCTCAGCCGCATTACCATCGTTACCACCGGCACCCCGCAGGTGATCGAGCAGATCAAGGCGCAGCTGGGTCGGATCGTGACCGTGCATGACGTGCATGACCTGACGGTCGAAGGTCCATCAGTGGAACGGGAACTGGCCATCATCAAAGTGGTTGGCGAAGGCGACAAACGGGTCGAGGCGCTGCGCCTAGCCGATATTTTCCGCGCCAATGTTGTCGACAGCACGCTCAATTCGTTCATCTTTGAAATCACCGGCGCACCTGACAAGATCGATGCCTTTGCCGACCTCATGCGCCCTCTGGGCCTTGTTGAGATCGCGCGGACCGGTGTCGCAGCTTTGCTGCGCGGCGATTGAACATGACCCCCCATCCCTGCTCATTTGGGATGGGGGTACTTCTTGGGTTGGAGGCGCAATACGCTCACCACCCACGTGATCCTTTTGCGCTATAATTGCAATAGGCTCCGAGTTTCCGGATAAAGATCAGTCATTTTCAGATAAAGCCTATTGCCTTTGTGCTATACGGCGCTAGCGTTGAGCCTGCAACGCGACGTGGGGATACGTTGCTTGGGGTTATTCTGTGCGATTTATCACTGTGCAACTGGCCTTGGCCTTGGTGTTCAGTTGGTTTCACCCGAAGACACAGCAACACTTGGACGGCCATGACCGACGATACCCGCAGTCCTGAAGAGCTACGCGCAATGTTCAGCGAGAATCTTCGGCGCTTGGCGCAGCAGCATCGCTCGATCTCGGCCCTGTGTCGCAAAATCGGGGTAAACCGGACGCAGTTTAACAGGTATCTTTCTGGTGAAAGCGTTCCCCGACCCGATGTTCTGGACAGGATCTGTCGTTTTTTCGACGTAGATGCCCGTATTCTTCTCAAACCACTGGATGAGATCGAAAAGTCAGAAAGCCACCCAGCAACCTCAGCCCTGACCGAGTTTCTGGGCTCCGGGTCGGACGCGATTGAGAAATCGCCATTTTCGCCTGGGTTTTATGCGGTGATCGAAAGCCTTTCGGACGAGCATCGCATGACACTGTTGCATGCCCGACCATTGGCCCAATGCACCTTGATACGGGGTTACGTCTCGCGTGCGGCGATGCCTGAATCCACTCCGCAGGCCCGTGAGATACAAGGGATCGCAGCTTGTAGCGGCGATACCGTGTACATGCTGACCTCCCAGCGGGGCGGGCATAACAGCCGGGTCTATCTGATCTCACCCGATGCCACGGGAACCGCGGTTCAATGGCGCGGATCTGTGGTCAACTCGGCCGATACATCCAACCCGGAACCGGTTGTCCTCAAGTATCTAGGGCACGACTCGGCCGCGATTTTTGCCGCTGCGCGCCTGTCCACAAACAATCTTGCGCAGCATTTTTAGTCGGTCTCGGTTGGGGCTTCCGGTCAACCATCACTCTGCGTGATCTGCCGATAAAGATGCCAGCTAGCGTGGCCAAGCAATGGCAGAACAATCAACAACCCCAGAAACCACGGCACCATCGCCGCGAACGTTACAACCGCGATAAAGGCGCCCCAGCCCAGCATGACAAGCAGGTTTTCCTTAACGTAGGAAAAGCTTGTGATCATGGCCGTGACAAAATCCAGCTCACGATCCAGCAACAAAGGGATCGACAAAACGGTGATCATATACAGAACGGTCGCAAAGATCGCCCCAACCGCCGTTCCAACGGCCAGCATGGTCAGGCCGTTCAGAGTGAAGAACACTTCGGTCGAGGTCGAGATGTTGGTCATCGTGGCCAGCCCCAGAAACAGGGCAAAGATCATGTGCCCCAGGAAGAACCAGAACAGAAACATCACAACGATGATTGCGCAGATCGACGGCAACTGCCTGCGGCTCTGCTGTACCACCACACCAAAGATTGCACCAAAATCCAAGGGCTCACCCTGCTCAAGCCGGTGCGAGACCTCGTAAAGCCCGACTGCCGCAAACGGTCCGATCAACGGAAACCCGATGGCCGCCAGCACCAGCCAAAACGTTGTCCCTGTCTGAACGGTTACCCACGCCATGGCCCATCCCGCCAGCACATAAAAACCCGCAAAGATCAGCCCGAAAAGCGGTGCGCGACGGAAATCGGCCCATGCGCGCTGCAAGGCCGTGCGCAACATGTCGGTATCGACCGGTCGCATATCTGGCACTCCAAAAGGCTTATCCATGTTGTCCTCTCCTCCCTGTCCGGCGTTATGGCTTCGCCGGTCTCTTATTTGGCCAGTGGGTTTCGGCATGATAGGCCGCCCCAATTGACAGTAGTTTCTTGTCCGAGCCCCGTGGCCCGAAGAGCTGGAATCCCATCGGCAAGCCGTTTGATCCAAAGCCAGCAGGCGCAGCCAAACAGGGCAATCCAATCAGGCTGACGGGCACTGTTACGTGCATCCACCGGTGATAGGTATCCATTGCCCGACCCGCGATGCTGGTCGGGTACGGGGTCTCGATCCCGAAGGGCCAGACCTGCGCTGATGGTAGGATCAGTGCGTCAAACTGTGTGAACAGGTCCGCCGCACGACGGAACCAGTCTGAGCGGATGACGCTGGCGTGCTGTACCTCCATCGCACGCATGGCCAACCCGCGATCCAGTTCCCATTGTGCGGTATCTTTCAGATGATCCTTTTGTGCGGCCAAAGGCTCCAGCCCCGCTGCCACGCTGAACGACCTTAGCGTGATCCAACTGGTCCAAAGCTGCTCAGCATCGAAGGGCGGATCCACGTCTTGCACATCAGCGCCAAGGCTTTCACACACGGCCAACGCATCTTTACAAAGGTCGAGAATGCCAGGCTCGATCGGGAACGCCCCGCCCCAATCCCCAAGCCAACCGATCCGCAGCCCCTGCATGTCCGCCGGTGTCACCGGCGACACCGGAGCGCTTTCAGACGCCAAAGGCACGCGCGGGTCTGGTCCTGAAATCACGTCGAGCAAAATGCCTAAATCCTTGGGGCTGCGGGCCATGGGACCAAGTGTCGACAATTGATGCAGAAAGTTGTCGCCAACGGGATCAGACGGCACCCTGCCCCAGCTTGGGCGAAAGCCGTAGACATTGTTCCAGGCCGCTGGGTTACGCAGACTGCCCATCATGTCGGACCCGTCTGCCAGCGCCACCATTCCAGTGGCCAGGGCCACCGCCGCCCCGCCGGACGAACCTCCGCAGGTGTGGTCAGCGTCATAGGGGTTGCGCGTCGCACCATAAACCGGGTTGAATGTGTGCGATCCCAATCCGAATTCCGGCGTGTTGGTCTTTCCGATCAGGATCGCCCCCGCATCCCGCATCCGGGCGGCAATCAAATCGTCACTGTCCGGCACGACACCTTTGAACAAAGGCGATCCGTGAGACGAGACCACACCGGCCACATTGACCAAATCCTTGACCGCAATTGGCAGCCCGTGCAGCGGGCCGGTGATTGGGCCACTGTCGTGCTTCCGCGCCTCTTCCATCAACGCACTCTCATCGCGCAGCGCAACGATGGCGTTCACATCGCCATTCACCGCCGCGATACGATCAAGTGTGGCGCGCATAACCTCCGTCGCTGAAACCTGCCGGGTTGTCAGTTGTTTCAAAAGCTCTGCAGCCGATATCCGGGTCAGGTCCATAACACGCCAGTCTGTTGTTCGTCTTCAACAGCCTAGCGAGCGGTTCAACTCATTTAAACCCACTGTTTAAATGTATCTTTTCCCAGCACACCCCTGGAACACTTCACCTAGGTGCACGGCCAAAATGCAGGTTGCTGTCCGACCCAAGGCAATGACGCAGGCACAGATAAATCGCGATGCCACTCAGCACCAACCATACCCCGCCCCACATCATTGTTGTTCCGCCGAACTCCTCGGCCAACATGAACGCGTCAGAGCGTATCCCAGAGCGCCGGATCGTGTCGTCAAAGATATCAAACGGCACATAGATCACGCTGCTCAACCCGATGACGCGCAGCACAAGGTCGCTGACCTCGCGGCGCAGATACCAGGCGGTGGCGATCATCGCCGACCCGACGCCGATACAAAACACAAGTGCAAACAGATCGCGGATGTAAAGCACACCCACCAAACACATGACCCCGCCAAAACCCGCCAGAACGGCACGGTCAGCCCGCGTGCGCAAAGCAATGATCAAAAGGCCCATGCCCAGCAAAAGCGAGCCAAGATACCCGGCGGACAGGCTGAGAAACCGGTTGCCACCCCGACCAACAACCATTCCGCCCTGCTGTGGTGAGATCGAGAAGCTCTCGACCGAGCCACCGGTCAAAACAATCGTCACGGCGTGAGACAGCTCGTGCAGAAAGACGATCAGAATTTTCAGCGGAACCACAACGGGTGTGTTCCAAAGCAGAAACACCAATGTGGTGATCAGGATAAGCTGCCAGTGCCCTTTCAGCAGGTTCAGAAAAGAGCTCTGGCGGTTCACCTTAGCTGTCGCCCTGTGCCTCGGACCGGCTTTTACCTGCCACGTTCAGAGCCAGCGTTGCTGCCATAAACCCGTCCAGATCACCATCCAACACCCCCTTGGTGTCCGAAGTCTCATGGTTCGTGCGCAAATCCTTCACCATCTGGTACGGCTGCAACACGTAGGACCGGATCTGGTTGCCCCAACCTGCATCGCCTTTGGCCTCGTGCGCGGCGTTGATATCGGCGTTCCGACGGTCCAGTTCCTGTTGATACAAGCGCGACTTCAGGGCCTTCATGGCGATATCGCGGTTCTGGTGCTGCGATTTCTCGGACGAAGTCACCACAATCCCGGTTGGAATGTGCGTGATCCGAACCGCCGAGTCCGTGGTGTTGACGTGCTGACCACCTGCACCGGAGGACCGGTAGGTGTCGATGCGGATGTCGGCCGGGTTCACCTCGATCTCGATATTGTCATCCACCACCGGGTAAACCCAAACCGAGCTGAACGAGGTATGGCGTTTCGCCGCCGAGTCAAAAGGCGAAATTCGCACCAGCCGATGCACGCCGCTTTCCGATTTCAGCCAGCCATAAGCGTTATGGCCCGAGATCTTGTACGCGGCAGATTTGATGCCCGCCTCTTCGCCTGCGGTCTCGGACTGCAGCTCGACCGTATAACCCTTTTTCTCGGCCCAGCGAACGTACATCCGCGCCAGCATCGAAGCCCAGTCACAACTTTCGGTACCACCTGCGCCTGAGTTGATTTCGAGGAAGGTGTCGTTACTGTCGGCCTCACCGTCCAGCAGTGCTTCAAGCTCTTTCTTGGCGGCTTTGCCCTGCAGCGCCTTGATCGCGGCTTCGGCGTCCTGAACGACCTCTTCATCCTCTTCCATCTCACCCAATTCGATCAGCTCGACATTGTCGCTGAGATCGGTCTTGATGGTCTCATAGGTCTCGATCGCGTCGACCAGCATCTGCCGTTCGCGCATCAGTTTCTGTGCGTTCTCGGGGTTGTCCCACAGGTTCGGATCTTCGACACGCGCATTGAATTCCTCTAGGCGATGCGGCGCGGTTTCATAGTCCATACGCTGCGCCAGCAGCTCCAGCGACTTTTCGATTTCCGCCACGATATTCTGGGTTTCGGCGCGCATGGTCTTGTCCCAACTTGCTCAATCAGGCCTGCGTGATAGCAAGAGGTGCAAGACACCACAAGACAGGCAGGACCGGAATGCAGGCTACACCGGCTGAGATTTTGGAAAGATGGGGTTTGACCCCAATCTCTCTGGTGGCAGAGACCGGGCACGCACGCGTTTGGAAGGTTCAAACCGAGGCTGGCGATCATCAGGCTTTGAAAGTCTATCGCCGCGCAGACAGGGGGAACGAGGCCCCCGGCGCGCGCCTGATGGCTGCTTGGCAAGGTCGCGGGGTTGTTCGAGTTTTGAACGAGACGGCCGATGCTGTGCTGATGGAGTGGTTGGATGGTCCTTCCTTGGGCGACATCGCCCGCAACGGAAATCCGGATCGCGCGGTCGCGCTTTTGGCACAGACGGCACAGAGCTTACATAAATCACCCCGGGTCCGCTTGCAGGGGTTGAAGCCCTTGGAAAGCGTTTTTGAGCCTTTGTTCACGGTCCAATATGCCGACACTTGCCCGTGGTCTCTTCGACGGGACATTGAAAAAGCGGCCACACTGGCCCGCGCGCTGCTTGAAAACCAACCTCAACAAATAGCACTGCACGGCGACCTACACCCCGACAACATCCTTTTGACGCAAGAAGGTCCCAAGGTGATCGACGCCAAAGGCTATATTGGTGACCCGGCTTTTGAGCTTGCGAACGCCTTGCGTCACCCAAAGGGGATGCCTGTCCTTGTGCGAAACCCCGAACAGATCAGGCACTGCCTAACACTTTATGCCAACGCAATGAACGTACCAAAGCACAAGCTGGCCAAATGGGCCGCAGCAAAATGCGCCTTGTCGATTAATTGGAGATCAGGCGACCCGATCACAACGGATCCAGAGGCCGACCTGCTTCAATTGCTGTTACGCCACGCCGATCAGTAAAGACCACCGGTACTGAGATCACCCTGCGTCGCTTTGGGCCCCACCGTCACTGTCTGACCTGTCGAGGTTTGAACCTGAACGCCTGCGCGCTGTACTTCCTCGAACAAGGGCAGATCCGAGCCAATGGCAAAACCACCATCATAGACACGGTCGATGAATCCATCGACGCCATCGCGGAAGAATTCGGCCACGACATAATCACCGCTGGCATCGTCAGGAAGTCGCGCGCCGCTGAACCGGTCGATCTTGATGAAATGACCGCCTTCCGGCACTTCGAACGGGCCACCGCCGTATTTCTCGACAGCTTTTTCCATGAAGCTTTGGAACACCGGGCCGCACATTGTGCCGCCGTAAGCCCCCCGCCCCATCGGACGCGGGCGATCATACCCGATGTAGCATCCCGCCACGATGTTCGAGGTAAATCCGATGAACCACGCATCCTTGGATTCGTTGGTGGTTCCGGTCTTTCCCGCCGTGGGCACCGGCAGGTTGACATAACGCGAGGCCGTACCGCGATCCACCACGCCTGTCATCATTGAGGTCAACTGATACGCGGTAATCGCATCCATCACCTGAGGGCGGTCCGTCACAAGGGTCGGAGATTCATCAGCGGCCATCCACGTAGAATCGCAATCCAGACACTGTCGGTCGTCGTGGCGATAAATGGTTTTGCCGAAACGGTCCTGAATACGGTCGACCAGAGTGGGCTCGACCCGCTGACCACCGTTGGCAAACATCGCATAGGCGGCCACCATCTTGTAAAGCGTCGTCTCTTCGGACCCCAGCGAGTTGGCAAGGAATGCCCCCATCCGGTCGTAGACGCCAAAGCGTTCCGCATAGCCTGCAACCACCGGCATCGTGACTTCTTGCGCCAAACGGATGGTCATCAGGTTCCGCGACTGCTCGATCCCGGTGCGCAGCGGTGTCGGTCCGTAGAACTTGTTCGACGAGTTCTTTGGACGCCACAGACCTTGTGGCGTGTTTACTTCAATCGGGGCATCCACAACGATAGTTGCGGGGCTATAGCCACTGTCCAACGCGGCGGCATAGACGAAGGGTTTGAAGGACGATCCGGGCTGACGCTGCGCCTGTGTGGCGCGGTTAAACACAGTATCCTGATATGAGAACCCGCCCTGCATCGCAAGAACACGGCCCGAGTTCACGTCCATCGCAACAAAGCCGCCCTGCACTTCAGGCACCTGACGCGCGGACCACTGCCCCTCTTCCCCAGCCATGACAAGGATCACGTCACCGCGTTTGAAGTTCGCTGCAAAATCGCCCTGCATCCATTTGATGTCCGAGCGTGGGATAACACCATCCGCAGGCCCGTTTTCGATCCCGACCGTGAGCTGCTGGTCAGCGACATTCAGAACGACCGCAGGATACCACCGGGTCGGCAGCACTACATCGCGTGGAATTTCCATGATCGAAAGCGCTTCGCGCCACTGCGCCTCATCCGCCAGGGTTTCTTCCGGGATCACTTCTCCCGTGCCGCGCCACCTGCCACGCGAACGGTCATACTTCTGCAAAGCCTCACGCAGTGCGCGGGCAGCTTCCACCTGCATCTCTTCGTCAACCGAGGCGCGGACGGTGAAGCCGCCGGTAAAGAACTCACCTTCGCCGAAATCTTCGCTCAGCTGGCGGCGGATTTCATCAGTGAAATAGTCACGTGGGGGCAAAGCGGTGCGGAAGCTTTCAAAGTCACCGTTCTGAACCGAACGCAGCGGCATTTCGACTTCGGTCTCATAGGTCGCCTGATCGATATAACCGTTCTGATTCATCTCGCGCAGCACATAATTGCGGCGCGCCAGCAAACGTTCTTTTTGGCGAACCGGGTGGTAGTCCGAAGGTGCCTTGGGCATCGCGGCCAGCATTGCAGCCTCGTGCGGAGCCAGTTCCTGCAAAGTCTTGTTGAAATACGTTTGCGCGGCCGCGGTCACACCATAAGAATTTTGACCCAGAAAGATCTCGTTCATGTAAAGTTCGAGGATCTGTTCCTTGTCCAAGGTATCCTCAAGCCGTGTGGCGAGGATGATTTCCTTGATCTTGCGTTCGGCCCGACGGTCACCCGACAGCAGAAAGTTCTTCATCACCTGCTGGGTGATGGTCGACGCCCCGCGCACGGTTTCGCCCTTGGTCCGCACAGCCTCAACCCCGGCCGCAATAATGCCGCGCGGGTCATATCCCTGATGGGTGTAAAAGTTTTTGTCTTCCGCCGAGATGAAGGCTTGCTTTACCAGAGCCGGAATTTCCTCGGACGGGGTGAACAGACGTCGCTCTTGTGCGAATTCGTCAATCAGCTGACCTTCGCCCGAATATATCCGGCTGATGGTCGGAGGCTTGTACTGTGCCAGCGATTCATGGCTGGGCAGGTCGCGCCCATACATCCAGAACACCGCACCTACTACCAGTGCGGCCATGAAGATACCCAAAGTTACGAGGCTGAAGATGGCCCCGAAAAACGAAAGAATAAACCGGATCACGTTACTGCCTTTTTCTCGCGGTGCCGCCTATATAGTGATGCGCCGCCTGAGGGTCAAAACACCAAGCGTATTCTAGCCGGTTTGCGCCGCAAGGTCACTGGCCAATCAGGGATTTCCGGATCACATCCTGCTGGCGCCAATCCTCAAGCCCCTGATAAATACCCAGAGCCATTTTCGACCGCCATTCCGGATCCTTGAGGTTTTTCAGATCTCTGGGACTGGACAAGAACCCAAGCTCGACCAGAACCGAAGGAATATCCGCCGCCTTGAGCACCGAAAAAGACGCCGTGCGCAGGGGTTTGCGGTTCATTGGACCGCCTTGCTGCGCCATGCCGTTGGCAATTGCCGAAGCCAGCGACCGTGTGCGCGGCTTGGTTTCCTGCCGCGCCAGATCCAGCAGAACATCGGCTACCTGATCGTCCGAGCCGCTGAGATCAACACCAGAAAGCAAATCCCCCCGGTCGTGTCGCTCGGCCAGTTTTGAACTTGCCACGTCCGAGGCATCGTCGGACAAAGTATAGACCGCCGCGCCATGAGCCTGCCCTTCGGACAGGGAATCGGCATGCAGCGAAATGAACAGATCCGCCCCTGCCCGATGGGCCAAAGCAATCCGACGCTCAAGTGACACGAACTGATCCTCAACCCGCGTCAGCACCACCTCGTATCTGCCTGAACGCAAAAGAACTTCACGCAGCTCACGCGCGAAGGTCAGCATCATCGTCTTCTCATTCACATCGCCAACTTCGGCACCCGGATCAATCCCGCCATGACCCGGATCCAGCATGACGCGTAGGGGCCGGTCGGCGCTGCGTGGTTCCACTTGCGGCAGGTTGGCGGGTTCCGGCAGATCCCAGCCTGGATTGCGCGGCGCACCCGCGGTTGCGTTGAACGTATCGAAATCCGTGCCCTTGAGGTTCAGGGACAACACGGCTGCGCCCGAATCCTCGGCAACTGACAACTGCGCCGTTTCAACCGCCATCGGCGCGCCCAACTCCAGCACCAGACGCGACCAGCCTGGAACATAAGCCCCGAACTGAACCCCGCTGATGCGATCAGATTGCAGAAAATCCTGAGACTTCAATCCAGTCCAGTCGACCTCGTTAAAATCCAGAACCATCCGATACGGATCCTGCAAGGTGAAGATCCGGTACGGTACCCCTTGGCTGAGACCGATATTCACCTGCACCCCTGTACGCCCAACATCTGTAATGCGGCTTTGGTCTGGCTGAATACGCGCCAGCGCGCTGAAATCCTGCGCCATCACACCGCTCGCCAGCGCCCATATCAGGGCGATGCAAAAGAAGATCCTGCTCATAGCCTCAAGTTTTCCCGAGATCGTTTGGACGGCAGCCTATAACACTAGCTGCGTTTTGTGAACGGCTCAGGCTTTCTCCGTGATCGCATCGCGTTCGGCCATGAACAGGCGCAAACGCTCAAGACCGTCTTCGATATCTGCCGTCGCACGGGCATACGAGAAACGGAGGGTTGTGTGACCACGCTGAGGGTCGAAGTCGAGACCCGGGGTCACCGCAACGCCTGCCTTTTCCAGAATCTCTGCCGCAAAGGCACGGCTGTCATTGGTCAGGTCAGAAACGTCGGCATACACATAAAACGCGCCATCAGGCGGGGCGATGTTTGTGAACCCGGCCTTGGGCAAACCTTCCAGCATCAACGCACGGTTACGGCGGTACACGTCCAGATTGGCCTGCAATTCGTCTTCGCAATCCATCGCGGCTATTGCCGCAACCTGGCTCGCATGGGGGGCACAGATGAACATGTTCTGGGCAATCCGCTCGACCACACGCACCTGATCTTCTGGCACCACCATCCATCCGACGCGCCAGCCTGTCATCGAGAAATATTTGGAGAATGAGTTGATCACATAACATTCATCCGTCAGTTCCAGCGCAGTCACGGCTTTCGCTTCGTATTCCAGCCCGTGATAGATTTCGTCGCTGATGAACGAAGCCCCTTGCCCCTGCGCCGCGTCAATAAGCGCCCCCATGGCCGCGTGATTAAGCATAGTGCCCGTTGGGTTCGCAGGCGAGGCCACCATCAGCCCCCTCAGGTCCATACCGCGAATGTCATCGGCGACAGGTTGCAACCTGTTTTCAGGGGCAGTGGGCAGATCGACGGGCACCAGACCCAACGCCTTGAGGATCTGGCGGTAAGAGGGATAACCGGGCGCGCCGATACCGACCCGATCCCCGCTGTCAAAAAGCGCCGTAAACGCCAGCAGAAATCCGCCAGAAGATCCGGGTGTGACCACCACCCTCTCGGGGTTCAGGTCGACATCGTACCATTGCCCGTAAAGCTGCGCGATCCGCTGGCGCAGCGCAGGCAGACCCAAGGACACCGTGTAGCCCAAGGGGTTTTGCTCCATGGCGTTTGCCAGAGCATGCGTTGCCCCTTTTGGCGCTCCTGTTCCCGGCTGGCCGACTTCCATGTGGATGATATGGCGTCCGGCCTCTTCCGCTTTACGCGCGGCCTCCATCACGTCCATCACAATAAACGGATCGACCCCGGACCGGGTTGAGTTTCTCATGCCCATCTCCCATGTTGCAGCCATGGCTTTTGAACGCGTATCCAGGCTGGCGTCAATCCCGGCTCTGATGCTTGCAGCTGTCGTCTGGCTGGCGGCTGCGGCGCAAACCCATGCGCAAAGCCTGATCCGCGACCCCGATATCGAACATGGTCTGCGTGAACTGGCCTTTCCCGTGTTGCGTGCAGCCGGGTTGAACACCAATCGCGTTCAGATTCTGGTCGTCAACGACAACACGTTCAACGCCTTTGTCATCGACTACAACGCAATCTACGTGAACTACGGTCTGATTCTCAGCGTAGAGAACCCGGAGATGTTGCAGGCCGTCATCGCGCATGAAGCCGCCCACATCGCCAATGGTCATCTGGCGCGCCGCGCCGAAAACCTTAAGGCGGCTCAGCGCAATGCGGGCCTCGGCACAGCCCTGGCTCTGCTTGCGGCTGCAGCGGGCGGCGGAGAGGCTGCTCTTGGCATCGCTGCCGGCACGCAGGGCGCAGCCCTTCGCAGTTTTCTGGGCCATACCCGCGCCGAAGAAGCTTCGGCTGACCGCAGTGCCGCCAGCTATCTTCGGTGGGCGCAGATCTCACCCAGCGGCATGGTGGAACTACACAGGAAATTCGCGGGGCAGGAGTTGCTGAGCGTTGCCAATCAGGACCCCTACATGCGGTCGCACCCCACCAGCCGCGAACGCCTGCGCGCCGCCGAAGCTTTTCTGGACGAATTTGGAGACAAGGCCGTTCCCAATCCGACCGCCGATTACTGGTTTGCCCGCATCAAAGGCAAACTCTCGGCGTTTTTGCGGTCGCCCAACTGGACATTACGGCGCGCCAAAGAAGAGACCGATCGAGACATTCGCCTGATGCGCGAAGCTTCGGCACATCATCAAAACCGCAACCTGTCCCAAGCCCGAACCGCAATTGATGGAGCGTTGGCTATCCGCCCGGATGACCCGTTCTACTATGAACTCAAGGGGCAAATTCTGTTGGAAAACAGACAGGTGAACGAAGCTGTTCAAGCGTATGCAAGTGCCGTTGAAATGGCCCCTAACAATGCCCTGATCCTTGCAGGTTACGGGCGAGCGCTGCTGGCACAAGGCAAGACGGAACAGGCCCTTACTGCCTTGGAACAAGCGCGCGCGCGCGATTTTCGGAACGCGCGTTTGATGCAGGACCTGGGTGTTGCTTATGCAAAAGTGGGTAACAACGGTATGGCGTCAACCGTGACGGCCGAGCGATATGCGTTGCAGGGGCGGCTGGAAGATGCCGGAATTCACGCAAAACGCGCTGTGGCGCGACTGCCCGAAGGTTCTCCGGGTTGGCAAAGGGCACAAGACGTGCTGATTGCATCGGAACGATTCAAGAAAAGGAAACGGAAATGATCCTCAGACATGCTGCACCCGCCCTTCTGGGGCTTTCCATGGCTGCGACTTCGGCGCAAGCGTTGGACCTGAACGCGATGAGCGACGCCGAAAAGGCTGAGTTCGGCGCGCAGGTACGGGAATACCTGCTTGAAAACCCCGAAGTCATTGTCGAAGCGATTAACATCCTGGAACAGCGCAACGCCGCAGCCGAAGCGCTGGCTGACAAGGAACTGATCGCGGCCAACGAAGACGAGCTTTTTAACGATGGCTATAGCTGGGTGGGTGGCAACCCGGACGGGGACATCACGCTGGTCGAGTTCATGGACTACCGCTGTGGCTATTGCCGCCGTGCCGTACCCGAAGTTGCCAATCTGCTGGCCGAAGACGGTAATATCCGGCTTATTATCAAAGAGTTCCCCATTCTGGGTGACGCGTCTGTCCTGTCTGCGCGCTTTGCGGTTGCGACCAAACATGTGGCCGGAGACGATGCTTACAAACAAGTGCACGACGCGTTGCTGGAGTTCACCGGCGAGCCAAGTGAAATCTCTTTGCGCCGCATTTCGGATGGATTGGGTCTGGACAGCGATGCAATCATCGCCGCGATGGACAGCGATCGGGTGACAGATGAAATCACTCGCACCCGAGCGCTGGCGCAACGGATGCAAATCTCGGGTACGCCTTCTTTTGTTCTGGGCACCGAAATGCTGCGCGGCTTCCTGCCTGCCGATCAGATGCAACAGATCGCGGATGGTGTGCGGGCTGAACGTGGCTAAACGAAGGATGGGGCGGCTTTGCCCGCCCCAAGTCCGTTTCAGTGTACAGTCGACATTGAGCAGAAGATCACAAGCACCCATTTAGATTTCGAAGCCACTCGCATGAGGAACTTTGAAAACGCTCGCTCTACCCGTCTCGTCCAGGTTCGTTTGGATTGCTGGAAAACAACGCGATCTTGTTTCCCTGAGGGTCGCGAAGATACCCAACATAGAAATGCGAACCGTATGCGTCCCGAAAGCCTGGCTGACCTTCATCAGCCCCGCCCGCGGCAATCGCTGCCGCGTGAAGATCACGAACCTGCTTTTGGTTTCGTGCCTCAAATGCAACCATCGTTCCATTACCAGCTGAGGCAGGTTGCCCGTCGAACGGCGATTTCACATAAAATTCTGGCAAGGCAACGGACTGGCGCGGCTCGGCCGGCAAGGCATAGCTTAAATCGCCGTGATAGCTCTCCAGTTCATAGCCCAAGGCCGGCAGGAAAGCAGAGTAAAACTGCTCTGCGCGTGCGATGTCGTCCACGCCTACGGTGATATAGGAAATCATTCCTTAGCCCCTTTTGCAGACTTGCCATTTACGACGCGAAGCAGACCCCGACCGTGTGCAGGGCTACTCTGCCGCTTCGGCCTGTGCGTCCAGTTCAGCCGCTTTCTTTTCTACCTGCTCGACGATGTGATCAATCATCTGATCGTTGGACATCTTGTGGCTTGCCTTACCCGCCAGATAGACCATGCCAGACCCCGCGCCGCCGCCGGTAAAGCCTACGTCGGTCATCAAAGCCTCGCCCGGACCGTTCACGACGCAGCCGATGATCGAAAGGCTCATCGGCGTCTTGATGTGCTCTAGCCTGTGCTCAAGCTGTTCCACGGTTTTGATCACGTCAAAGCCCTGCCGCGCGCAGGACGGGCACGAAATGATGTTCACACCGCGATGGCGAAGACCCAGAGATTTCAGGATTTCAAATCCAACTTTGACCTCTTCCACCGGGTCAGCGGACAGGCTGACGCGGATCGTATCACCGATTCCCATCCACAGCAGGTTCCCCAG
This sequence comes from Ruegeria sp. CF8, assembly GCF_056537285.1. Taxonomy (NCBI): domain Bacteria; kingdom Pseudomonadati; phylum Pseudomonadota; class Alphaproteobacteria; order Rhodobacterales; family Roseobacteraceae; genus Ruegeria; species Ruegeria sp. CF8. The sequence continues at coordinate 313,378 of NZ_JBQFRG010000003.1, forward strand.
ACCGATGGCCGATTTGATGGTGCCGCTGACCAGCCCACCAGCCTCGGTGATACCTAAGTGAATGGGCGCGTCAGTAGCCTCGGCAATACCTTGATAAGCAGCGGCAGACAGGAAAACGTCGCTGGCTTTCACGCTGATCTTGAATTCGTGAAAGTCGTTGTCTTGCAGGATACGGATATGTTCCAACCCGCTTTCCACCATCGCCTCGGGGCATGGCTCGCCGTATTTTTCAAGAAGGTGCTTTTCCAAAGACCCTGCGTTCACACCAATGCGGATCGAACAGTTGTGGTCGCGCGCAGCTTGGATCACTTCCTTCACACGGGTTTCATCGCCAATGTTGCCGGGATTGATGCGAAGGCAGGCGGCCCCTGCCTCGGCTGCTTCGATGCCACGGCGGTAGTGAAAGTGAATATCTGCCACAATCGGCACGGGGCTTTCGCGCGCGATTTCTTTCAACGCTTTGGAAGATGCCTCATCCGGAACCGAAACGCGTACAATATCGGCGCCCGCCTCGGCCGCGGCCTGAACCTGCGCCACCGTCGCTGCCACATCGGTGGTCAGCGTGTTGGTCATGGTCTGCACCGCGATGGGCGCGTCGCCGCCAACCGGGACGTTGCCAACCATGATTTGACGGGATTTACGGCGATAGATGTCGCGCCAGGGGCGTACGTGATTGAGGGACATAAGGACGGATCCGCGTCTGCCAGAGTTGCGACTGTAGATAGTTCGGCAACGGGGTCACCGCAATGGCTAGATCACTCGGCGGGCGCTTCTGTCGCCTCGGTCTGCAGTTCAGCCACCAGTTGCTTGAGCGCGCTGTTCTGCTCGGCCTCAAGATCGGCAACGGCATAAGTCTCGGACACGGCATCTTTCGACAGGACGACACCTTTGGCAACCGTACCCGGTGCCCCGGCCGGGCCGTAATGCTCACCGTTCATTGAGAAGTAAACCGACCCAGACGCCCCGGCCCGCAACTGCGGTGGTTCTTCTGTCAGGGGCACCTCAAAAACGCTCCCCTGCTCAACCGTGCCCAAAGTGCCTTCAAAGATGATGCTGCCGTCAGCCGCAGTCACGCGCATCCAAGCCGGGTCAACGGCCACGATCTTTAGCGTGGTGTCGATCTGCTCGACCACCTGTGGCAATGCAGGACGTTCAACTGTGTGTACATCTGCCACTTCGAACTGCGGCAATTCCGGCGGGCGGAACGTTCCGACCTCACGCGGATCAAGAGTTGAGATCGGCGCGTCACGTGCCACCAGAACCGGAACGTCCAAAGCCTGCGGACGATAAAGCCGGTCGAGTGCTTCGGCGCTTGCCGTCTCGACAGGGCTGTCCGAAACTGTGCTGCGCGCTGCATCCAGAGGATCAAGATCAGACAGAACGACGGGGGCTTGTTCCACCGGGCTGACTTGCACCTGCTGGATTTTGTTCAGAACAGCCCAGCCGCCATAGCCGATGCCGCCAATTACCGCCAACAAGACCAGCGAAGACCCGATGGCCCGAGGCTCAATCTGGCTGACCAGAGGTTCCTTGCCCGGAATGAAGGGCGTGTTGGGCGAGATGAACGGGTCACGCCCCATCGGGCCGCGTGCCGGAAGACCGCCCGTAGGTTTGCGGACTACAGATGCCTCGGCCGACATGCCGTGCGCCACTTCAAACCCACTTTCCTGGCAGAAGGTCGCAAAAGTCTCATCCGGGTTCATGCCCAGATATCGTGCATAAGAACGCACATACCCGGCTATGAAGCCGGGTGTATCAAATGCATCAGGATCGGCGTTTTCAATTGCGGCGATATAGTTGGCTTTAATCCGCAGTTCGCGCTGAACATCCAGAAGAGATTTGCCCATCGTTGCGCGTTCACCGCGCATCTTGTCGCCTAAACGAATCTCGTAATCGTCAAAACCTTTTGGCCTGACGTCTACATCTTCTTCGGACTCGCGCTGAGATCTGCGCCCAATCATCCCTGCTGCCCCATTCTGCCTGTCGCGTATTTCGCGTTAGCGGCGAATCATCCCCACAATGATTCGTCTGCCAATTTTGTTAACCTAAGCTTAACACGCGGCAATCACGTTGCACACTTTGGCGTGAGGTTAACCGGCAAGTTCGGCGCGATTTAGCGCACAATGTGACCAAAGTTCGTCCATCGCCTGCACCAAACGGTTCATTTCGTCGGGTCCATGCACCGGAGACGGGGTAAACCGAAGCCTTTCGGTACCGCGCGGGACAGTCGGGAAATTGATTGGCTGCACGTAAATGCCATAATCATCCAGCAACATATCACTGAGCTTTTTCGTGTGCACAGGGTTGCCAACGATCACGGGCACAATGTGGCTGCCATGATCAATCAGAGGAAGGCCCATCCCTTTCAGCCGCAGCTTGAGGATCTTTGCCTGGGTCTGATGCTGGTCGCGCAGATCCTGAGCAGTTTTCAGATGCGCAACTGAAGCGGCGGCGCCCGCAGCGACAGCAGGCGGCAACGAAGTGGTGAAAATGAAACCCGGCGCGTAAGAGCGCACAGCGTCACACATCTTGGCGCTGGCGGCGATATAGCCCCCCATAACGCCATATGCTTTGGCGAGCGTGCCATTGATAATGTCGATCCGATGGGCCAGACGATCCCTCTCGGTCACGCCGCCGCCACGCGGGCCGTACATCCCAACCGCGTGAACTTCGTCGATATAGGTCAGAGCTCCGAATTCATCGGCCAGATCGCAGATCTCTTCAATCGGGCCAAAATCGCCGTCCATCGAATAAACCGACTCAAACGCAATCAGCTTAGGCGCGGCAGGATCGTCTGCTTCAAGCAGCTCACGCAGATGCGCCACGTCATTGTGCCGGAAGATCCGCTTGGCACCACCATTGCGGCGCACACCTTCAATCATCGATGCATGATTCAGCGCGTCGGAATAAATGATCAGACCAGGAAACAGCTTGGGCAGAGTGCTGAGCGTTGCGTCATTGGCAATATAAGCGCTTGTGAACAGCAGCGCGGCTTCTTTGCCATGCAGATCAGCCAGCTCGGCCTCAAGCCTTTTGTGAAAGACCGTGGTGCCCGAGATGTTGCGCGTCCCGCCAGACCCTGCACCTGCGGCATCAACCGCCTCGTGCATGGCATTCAGAACCACCGGGTGCTGCCCCATGCCCAGGTAATCGTTGCCGCACCAAACGGTGATGTTCTGCTGCGACCCATCCGGACGCGTGCGTACCGCATGAGGGAAATGTCCGTTGCGACGTTCGATGTCGATGAAGGTCCGGTAACGTCCTTCGTCATGCAGCCTGGCAATCGCTGAATCGAGCTGAGCAGTATAGTCCAACGGACCCTCCTTGAGCGCCCAAAACGGTTTCCCTTGGGCAAATAGTCTGCCACCTTACACAGTCTAACCTGTTTCAGCAGCTTTGCGTTCTTTAGTTTAGCTGGTTACAGCCGAACAGGTGAACCCAACTTTGATTTGCATCAAATAAAAGGTTGCGCCTCCTACGACAAGTAAAGTTACGGCCATCGAACGCGTGGAAACGACGCAGGCGCCGTTGCGCGACAGTGCTGAGTGGACCGCTCAACTTTTCGTCACAACCGCACTGGACGGCGCGGTTGACGCTGTTAGGGTTCGCCCAACCTAGAAAAGCAGGAGCCCCCTATGTCACTAGACACCGTGCTGAACCGGATTGACGATGATCTGCAAACGTCGATCGACCGCCTGATGGAATTGCTGCGAATCCAGTCCATTTCAACCGATCCCGCATTCAAGGACGAAGTGAGCCGCGCCGCAGATTGGCTTGTCGATGACCTCCGCAGCATTGGAGTAGCTGCTGAAAAGCGGGAAACTCCAGGCCACCCTATGGTCGTCGGACATGTGGGAGAGGACGCAGAAGCCCCGCATATTCTATTCTACGGTCATTACGATGTTCAGCCAGTCGACCCTTTGAACCTGTGGACCCGCGATCCTTTCGATCCCGCGATCGAAGAAACAGCACATGGTCCGGTGATCCGCGGGCGCGGCGCATCTGATGACAAAGGACAATTGATGACCTTTGTCGAAGCCTGCCGGGCCTGGAAGGCCGTGCATGGGTCCCTGCCCTGTCGCATTACCTTTTTCTTCGAAGGTGAGGAAGAATCCGGCTCACCCTCTCTCGTTCCTTTCCTCAAGGAAAATGCGGCCGAGCTTAAAGCAGATTTGGCACTGGTTTGTGACACCTCGATGGTGTCACGCGGCGTTCCCTCGATTGCCGCCCAGTTGCGCGGAATGCTGAAGGACGAGTTCACAATCATAGGCCCCCGGATCGATCTGCATTCCGGCCACTATGGTGGCCCCGGCCTGAACCCGCTGCGGGAAATGTCAAAAATCGTCGCCTCGTTCTACGATGACGAAACCGGGCGCGTCGCGGTCGAAGGGTTTTATGAGGGCGTGCACGAAGTATCCGAAGACCAGTTGCGCCAGTGGCAAAACTGCGGTTTCGACGAAGCAGACTACCTGAACTCGGTCGGCTACACCCAGCCGCATGGTGAAAAGGGCTATTCGACACTCGAACAGCAATGGGCACGTCCAACGCTGGAGGTGAACGGCCTATGGGGCGGCTACAATGGCGCGGGTTCGAAAACCGTGATCCCGTCGGAAGCCCATTGCAAAATTACTTGCCGCCTTGTGGGCGATATGAACCCCGATGCGCTGCGCACGAAAATCCGCAATCACGTTGAGGAACGCCTGTCTCCGGATGCTAAAGTCGTTTGGGATAATGACTCGGAAGGCTCGCCTGCTTCTGTCATGAACATCAACCGCCCAGAATTCGAAGCTGCGCGCGCGGCCCTTTCTGATGAGTGGGAGCGTGAGGCAGTGTTTACAGGCATGGGCGGGTCAATCCCGGTCGTCGGGTATTTCAACACCGTGCTGGCGCTCGATTCGATGCTGGTTGGTTATGCAAACGAAGATGATGCCATCCATTCTCCGAATGAGAAATATGACGTCAAAAGTTTCCACAAGGGCATCCGCTCATGGGCCCGAATTCTGGATGCTTTGAACAAGTAAGTTTTTTGCGAGGCTCTGCCTCGCGCTCCGAGGTATTTTGGACCAGATGAAGTACGGATCCCTTGCTTCATCTGGCTATAAATACCTCGGGGGAGTCGCGGCTTGCCGCGGCGGGGGCAGCGCCCCCGTCCCTTACATATGGATCACGCGATCATAAGCGTCCAGAACGCTTTCGTGCATCATCTCCGACAAGGTTGGGTGTGGGAAGACCGTGTTCATCAGGTCTTCTTCTGTGGTCTCCAACTGGCGTCCGACAACATAGCCCTGAATCAGCTCGGTGACTTCCGCGCCGATCATGTGCGCACCCAGCAGCTCTCCGGTCTTTGCGTCAAAGACGGTTTTGATCAACCCTTCCGGCTCACCCAAGGCAATCGCCTTACCGTTGCCGATAAAGGGGAAGCGACCGACTTTGATGTCATAGCCCAGCTCTTTGGCTTTGGCTTCCGTGTAGCCCACGGACGCGACCTGAGGCTGGCAGTAGGTACATCCTGCAATGCTTTCGGGTTTGACCGGGTGCGCATGTTGACCGGCGATCAGGTCGGCAACCATTACACCTTCGTGGCTGGCCTTGTGCGCTAACCAAGGCGCGCCGGCGATGTCACCGATGGCGTAGAGCCCTTCTACTCCGGTGCGGCAGTATTCATCCGTCACCACATGCGTGCGGTCGATCTTGACCCCCAAAGCCTCAAGCCCGAGGTTTTCGACATTGCCGACAATGCCAACAGCCGAGATCACGGTATCGAAATCGTGTTTCTCAACCTTGCCCTTGACCTCAATATGCGCCGTTACTTTGCCCTTGGCACGGTCCAGTTGCTTGACCATGGCTTTTTCCATGATGGTCATGCCTTGCTTGGTAAAGGCTTTCTTGGCAAAGGCGCTGATCTCGGCGTCTTCGACGGGCAGAACGCGATCCATCACTTCTACCACGGTCGTATCGGCACCCAGCGTGTTGTAGAAGCTGGCAAATTCGATACCGATGGCGCCGGACCCAATGACCAACAGCTTCTTTGGCATCCGCGGCGGTTGCAGCGCATGTTTATAGGTCCAGACCAGATCACTGTCTGCCTCAAGCCCCGGCAATTCCCGCGCCCGCGCACCGGTGGCCAGAATGATGCTCTTGGCTGTGAGCTCTTCGGTGCCTTTTTCGGTTTTGACACTGACCTTGCCCTTGGCAGGGATCGTGGCTTCGCCCATCACCACTGCGACTTTATTCTTCTTCAACAAGTGGCCAATCCCGCCAGACAGTTGCCCGGCCACACCCCGTGACCTTTTCACCACCGCATCCAGATCGTAGCCAATCTTGTCGGCCTTCAAACCAAAATCCTTAGCGCGCTCCATTAAGTGAAACACCTCGGACGAGCGCAGCAATGCTTTGGTCGGAATGCAGCCCCAGTTTAGGCAGATACCACCCAGATGCTCGCGTTCTACAACAACAGTTTTCAGCCCCAGCTGGGCTGCGCGGATTGCAGCGACGTAGCCGCCGGGGCCAGCCCCGATTACGATCAGATCATAAGATTGTGCAGCCATGTGTCCCTCTCGGCGCAGGTGTTGAAAAATTAGTTTACCATTAAACTACTTTTCGAAACACATCAACAGGTCGCCCCCGCGACAAAAGCGACGCAGGGTAAGCAATGCCTCAATGTGCGGGATTCAGCCTATACCCAAGCTCTCTCTGTGGCTAGAACAGAACCGCCGACACCGTTCGAGCATTTCTAAACAAATGACATTCAAGAGGCTGATCATGGCGAAAACCCTTAAAGACCTGCTGCTTGCTCTGCTCAACGCCACATTGATCCTTGTGGCGCTGTGCCTGTTTCTGGGCTGGCAACTTGCGTCCAAGGTCGAGAGCATCACAGCAGAGTTTTCCCAAACCGTGCAGGCCGTTGCCCCTATCCGGGATGAAGTGAATGGCACGAGAACAGAGCTTGCGGCATTGCGTGCCGACCTGGCCGATTTGTCGCTGGAAAATCCTGGGGCGAATAGTGCAGCTGCGCAAGAGCTCCGGTCAGCTTTGACCCGCCTGAACAGCTTGGAACAAAAGTTACAGGCAGCGCAGGAACGATTGAGCAACCTGTCGGACGAGCCTCAAGTTTTGATTGCTCAGGCCATCGAAAAAGGTGCCGACGTCGTGTCCCAGCGCGTACTGGACTTCAAAGGATGCGAGCCAGACTCATAAAGTGGCACCGCGCAAAGTTTTGCACGGTCTGCCACAACGTTGAGTGTCGTCAAACGGTCGCTTGAAGTTCGCGCACAGTGGAACCGTATCCACCCATGTCGACATATGCGACCTCGTGCGGGGTCGAATTGCGCGCCAGCGCTTCGTTTCGATACGGGAACCGGCCGAACTTGCGGATCACTTCGCGATGCGCCCTTGCGTGCAGCAGGTTGCTTGTATCCCGGCTCAGGTTTTCGCAGATCAACCGCACACAGCGCTCCTGATCGCACAGGTTTTCCGAGTGCATCATAGGCAGGTAAAAGAACTGCCGCGCCGGTTCGTCGATCTTTTTGTCCCAACCTTTGTCGACCGCGCATTTCGCCGCCGCCAAAGCCGCCCGGTCTGTCGCGAAAGCACGCGCCTGACCCCGGAACATGTTACGTGGAAACTGGTCCGTCAAAATAATGTAAGCCAGTGCGCCGCTGGGATATGTCAGCCAGAGCGAAAACTTGCCCTCTACCGCTGCCTCCCAAGTTGACAGGAAACGATCGCGGATTTCTGCATCCAGCGCCTCATCCTGTATGTACCAGCCTTTCGGACCAACCTTATCTAACCAAAAACTCAATACCTCTTCAGGCGTTGCCATTGCCTTAAACTCCGTCTTATGCCCGCAAAAAGGGACGTAAGGTCATTTAAGGCCGTTTTACAGAACTGTTACAGTAACATATTGCAACATATTCGACATAAATTCGTGTCTTAAGCGGTTTCCTGCGCGCTTTCTTCGGCCTCTGCTTCGGCTGCTTCAATTGCAACCTCTTGCGCCACTTCGAACGCAACTGGTGACGCAGTTGGATACAATGTCGCCATTGTGCCGGTTTCGTCCACGGGAACCGAGGCGCGCTGCGTCATCCGGTATGCGGAATACACCGCAAGAAAGAACAGCAGCACAGCAATGATCAGGAAAAAGCCGGGCGGGCCAAACACGGCATCGCCCATCAGCCAACCGGTGATCAATGGGCCTGCGATGGCACCCAAGCCGTTGATGAACACAAGACCACCGGACGCCGCAGCCATATCCTCGTGTTCAAGAAAGTCGTTGGTATGTGCGATCAACAATGAATACAACGGGTTGGACATACCGCCGATCAAAAAGGCTGAGACCAAAAGGATCTCGAAAGTCACCCCGTAAAGCATTCCTGCGAGGGCCGCGACAGCCCCTACCGTTGCGACCAGAAAGATCAAAACACGCCGGTCCATACGGTCTGAGAACCACCCCAGCGGATATTGGAGCACAACCGCGCCGACATAGAACGCAGCCACGAAGGTCGAGATTTCAACCAGGCTAAGCCCCGCCTGTGCCCCGTACACCGCCGACATACCAAACTGAGCAGAGAATACCCCACCCAGAAGGAACAAACCGATACATCCCAGCGGCGAGTTTTGCATCAACTCGCGCAGGGTCATGGGCTTGGTGGTGTCAAAGGCTGGTGTTGGCGAAATGGACAGCAAAATTGGCGCAAAAGACACAGATACCAGGATCGAGGCGATGACAAAGGTCTCATATCCCGCAGGATCACCGACCAGGAACAGGGCTTGCGCACCAATGATCCCTGACATCTGAACGATCATATACAGGGACAATGCCTGCCCCCGGTTCTCGTTATTGGCCGCGTTGTTCAGCCAGCTTTCGGCGGTGACATACACGCCTGAGAAACAGAAGCCGATCACCACCCGCCCCAGAACCCAGGCTATTGGGTCCGTGAGCATCGGGTACATAATCATGACAGCAGAGATGAAAGAGGCCAGCGCCGCAAAGACGCGCACATGACCCACGCGTCGGATCATTTCAGGTGCAAGACGAGAGCCGCCGAGAAAACCGACAAAATAGGCTGACATCACAAAGGACATCTGTAGCGTCGAAAACCCTTCGATTTCGCCACGAACACCTAGAAGCGTGCCTTGAAGGCCGTTTCCGACCATCAGCAACCCCATGCCGAGCAGCAACGCCCATGCGCTGGAAAGAACCTGAATCATTGGGGTCTCCGACTGATGCCAACCTAAAGTGTGAGGTGTTCTGCGATCAAAGACCGCTTCTGTCGCGCTTGTCTACGACATTGAACTGTTTTGATGCTTCGCCTGCGCCCTTCACGGGATTAAAAGCGACGCGTCGCCGTAAGAAAAGAAACGGTATTTATGCTTAATCGCGTGATCATACACCTTGAGCATCCGGTCTTGCCCCATAAGCGCCGACACCAGCATCAATAGCGTTGATTTCGGCAGGTGGAAATTGGTCATAAGCGCGTCGGTGACGTGGAACTTGAAACCGGGATAGATGAAAATATCGGTCTCCCCTTCCCAAGGTTGGATTGTACCGGACCGCGCGGCGCTTTCGATCAACCTCAAGGCCGTGGTGCCCACCGGGATGACACGCCCGCCTGCGTCTTTGGTTGCCTGAATCTCGGCTGCTGCCTCCGGGCTCACCTGCCCCCATTCTGCATGCATTTTATGGGTGGTCACGTCTTCTACCTTGACGGGCAGGAACGTGCCCGCGCCCACGTGAAGGGTCACGTGTGTGAAATTCACATCACGGTCGGCCAACGCGTTCATCAGCGCATCATCGAAATGCAACGAGGCGGTCGGGGCAGCAACCGCGCCTGAATTTCGCGCCCAGATGGTCTGGTAATCGGTCTTGTCTTGTTCATCCGCCGGACGTTTGGCCGCGATGTAAGGTGGCAACGGCATCGCTCCGGCCTGCTCTAAGGCGGCATCAAAGTCCTCTCCGCTCAGGTTGAACCTCAGATACGCCTGACCGTCCTCAACCTTGCACAGCGTTGCGCTCAGATCGTCCGAAAAGACAATCTCTTCCCCAATCTTCACCTTTTTCAGCGGCTTGATCAGTGCCGACCATGTGCCATCTGCCTGAGGGTCCAGCAATGTGGCCTCGATGCCTGCCGAAACCGGGCCTTGCGCACTGTCCCGATGACGGCGACCGTTCAGCCGTGCCGGGATAACCCGCGTGTCATTCAGCACCAGCCGATCGCCTGGTTGCAGGAAATCCGGCAGGTCGAACACATGGCTGTCCGTCGTCACATCACCCTGTGCCACCAGCAAACACGCAGACGAGCGCGGACTGGCGGGGCGCGTGGCAATTAGGTCTTCGGGCAGATGGAAATCAAAATCGCTGAGTTTCATGCGCGCGCCATACATCCCCGAAAAGGATTCGGCCATATGCTGTCAGCGGTCGCTGGGACGCGAGCCAAAGGTGGGTTTCGGTTCGTCAGGTTTCAGGGGAACAGCGTTGGGGCCGTCCGACACCTTTGGGGCGGGCTGGCGCAGCAGGTCGCGCAGAAACAACGGGGCAAGGCCGGACAAGGGATTGACCGAGACTTTTGGTGACGCAAGTGGTCCGGTAAGTGTGTAGTTAAAGCCAAACACCCCTTCGCCCTTGCGGGTAAAGACGCTGCCGACCGCATTCAGCAAGTAGATCGGCGAAATGGCCCCGCGCAGGTTTAGCATCTCATTCACTGTGTCGATGGTGCCATCAAATGACAGGCCCATGGACGGTCCGACTGCACTGCCGCTGAGCACTTTGATTTCGGTGGGCGTGACTCTCATGCGGCTGTCTATGGCCGAGAAGAAGATGCCCTGTCCCGCCATCTCATCCAGCAGGCCAACAAGGCTGATCGCGTTCAGCAAGGCCGCCATGGCCGGGGCATCGGTGATGCGCGTATTCACAATCTTCAGGATGACGTCGTAGTTGCCGGGCGCTGTTACCGGCTCGAGGTTCAGGGTCATGTCTCCGCCGCGCGCCTGGGTCAGCACCCCGGCAGAACGCAAAACGGCCCCCGCATCTTTCGAAGTCAGCGTCACTGCGCTGCGGTTTCCACGCGGGGTCACCTGCCCTGAAACCGCTGCCCCGCCGTTGACCTGCGCCGTAAATCCCCCGTTCACACCCCCGGTTGTTTGAAAAGAGCCGCGAAAACCCGTCAGCGCCACGGCTTCGGTGACTTGCAGGCGGTCTAATGCAACATCCAGCTTGGGGCCAGCCCCGCCACCACCGCTGCTTTCGCCAAACGTCGCTTTTCCCATATCCAGCACACCGCCCAGCACGCGTATATCCGGGACAGCATCGCCGCGTCCGATCATCACAGCGGGAACGGCCAACCAATTGCCAAGATCGAATGAGCTGAATTGGATGCGGTCAAAATCGCCGTTGTCCCGAAAGGTGATGGAGGCGCTGGTTCGCAGGCCAGCGCCTTCAATGCGCAGGCTGTCTACCTTCAGCTGTTTGCCCAAGGTCGCTTCGGCCGTCAGAGATCCCGAAGCGGACGCCGCTTTGCGCCAACCAAGTTCCGGTATCGCAAGCGCAACGCCCTGCAAGTCTGACGAAACGGACAATTTCGGTGGTTCGTCCGCGCCAAGCCCCAAGGAGATGTCCGCAATCCCAGACCCGGTCAGCATCCCCGGCGGAAGCCCTGCGCCGATTTCATCCATCAGGCGTGGCGACAATTCGATCTGGCCTGTCAATGTACTGCGCTGTGCGGTTTTTCCATCAATCGGTTGCCGCCAAAGCGCCTCAAGCGGGACATCTCCGAATTGTCCCAGCCCTTCAATCTGAACGCCGGACTGGTTGCCGGACAGATCCAGCAAAGCGGCGCTGACCGTGAATCCGGGAACCAGACGATCACTCAACAGGTTGGCCAGATGGCCGTCAAAGTGAAACTCGGTGTCCTGAAATTTGAGCCCCTTTTTCAGCGGCAACGATAATGTGCCAGCCAGGGATGCCGTTCCTTCTGCAAGGTCGACCGGCAGCCCCGCCTTGGTCAACAATTCAAGTGGCGGACGGTCCAACAACGACAAGGCCGCCGTCACACTGCCTTTGGCCCGAATACGCGCGATCGCAGGGGCCGATTTCTTGATATCCGTATCGGGTATGATGAAGGACGTGCCCGAGGCATCCACGGCACCACCTTCATCGGCAACCACCACCCCCTGCTGTGCGGTAACGGTAAAGCGCTGATTGAGCAGGCTAGCTTGACCCTGAGCGTTTTCGATTGGCGGCAGGGTTTTAACGAACTGGATTTTGGCCTTCTCGAATCCGAAATCCAAATACAGATCGGGTTTCGATCCGGGTTCAAGCCGAAGGGCAAAGTCCATGTCGGACAGAACCCCTTCATAAAGGTTTTCGGTGACCCACTCACGCGGCTTGGGCGCCAAGCGTTCAGGCCAGTAACTGAGCACCTTGTCCGAGGTCATCTGATCCAGATGGGCATCCAGCTTGACCGCCCAACCGTCAGGACGACCGCTCAGGACCCCAAAGGCGCGTATGATGTGGCCCGGGTCTTCGATGGTGACCTGCCCCAGTTGCAACTCGAACGGGTCCAACACCATTTTGAAATCCACGCTGGCGCGCGACAGTTGGATTGGTTCGGGAAACAGATTGGCAGGGTTCACGTTGATGCCGGACAAACGCATCTGCGCGGTCAAACTGTCCAGAACGCCCTCTTCCACGCCCTGCAGGAACGCCTTGCCGTCCGCCTGTACTTCACCCCAGGCAGAAACCACCGAAACCTCGTTGAAATCCAACGCCTGGGATTTCGGGTCATAGGTGAAATAAGTGCGGGCAGATTCAAACGGCACCGGGCGAGTTTCGGGATTGGGTTGCACAGCCCCCGCACCAAGGTTGAGGGTCGCGAAACCTGTACCGATAGCACCGCTTTCGTCGATACTGCCCCGCAAAGCGCCCGAGATCGGGGCCCGCAGAACCTGCAACCACGCAAGCACTGGGCTCTGACCGGCGATGTCTTCTGCGGGCAGGTCCGAGACCGAAATACCAAACTGTGCAGCGGGACTGCCCAGGATACTGGTGTAATTGGCCTCGATCGCGCTGACGTAATCCCGCCCGGCCAGAACCGAAAACCCGGTGGCCAGTCGTACTTCGTTGTCGCTGCGGTTTGCCTGAATATGCCCGCCGTCCAACACCCAGGACCGCCCCTGCCGCAAATCCCGGTAATCCAGTGTGATTGCGTCAAGTTCGACCGAGGTTAGTGCCGACAGGGCCGGAGACAGGAACACCTGATCGGACGCCTCGATCAACTCTGCCAGGTTTGGTGCCTCTTGCACCGGTGCGCTGCCTGATCCGACGGTCAGGATCAAAGCCCCATCCGTGTCGCGGGTCAGGGCGATCTGCGCACCGCTCAGGATGATGCGTTTCGGCCGGACATGCCCACGCAGCAAAGGGCGCATGGCAAGGCTGGCACGCATATCCGAGACCTGCGCAATCTGTTGGCCCGCAGCGTCGCTGATGGACACATCGGTCAGGCGCAGCCGGGGCCGCCAGCCCTCATGGATGATGAAACTGACATCGCCAAATCGGATTTGCAGCCCGCCCAATGCCTGTTCCAGCCGCGTCTCGACCCTATCCCTCAGCCAGGCTGGCGCGTGCATCCTTTGACCGACGACCATGAAACCGGTGAACATCGCCAACAGCACCAGCATGATCGCCCCGCGCATGGCCCAAATTCCGGCAGCGCGACGGCGCGACCGGCGGCGTACCGGTTTGTTCGGCGCCTCCCCTTCGTCGTCCTCGCGTTGCTTCAATTTGCTATTCACGCCTTCCAACCCGCACGTGTCGCCCTATGATATCAGGCAGCCTTTAAAAACCTTTAGCGGAGTTTCCAATGCCCGATATTTCTGACATGGCCCCTGACTTCACTTTGCCGCGCGACGGCGGTGGCGAGGTGACGCTTTCGGCGTTGCGCGGTGGCACCGTGGTTTTATTCTTCTATCCTCGTGATGATACGCCGGGCTGCACAAAGGAATCCATCGGTTTTTCAGAACAGCTTCAGGCGTTTGCGGATGCGGGTGCTCACGTTTTCGGCATTTCGCGCGACAGCGTCGCAAAGCATGACAAGTTCGTGGCCAAGCATGGGCTGACGACGCCGCTTCTGTCGGATGAGAACTCGACCGTTTGCGAGGATTATGGCGTCTGGGTCGAAAAGAACATGTATGGCCGCAAGTCGATGGGCATCGAACGCTCGACCTTTGTGATCGATGCCGAGGGCCGCATTGCAAAGGTTTGGCGAAAGGTCAAAGTGCCCGGTCATGTGGACGAAGTGCTTGAGGCGGTGAAGGCGCTGTAGCCCCCTCTCGACCTGTCATGCCATCCGGTTTAAGACCCGCCTCGACACGACCGAAGCGGAGCGACCCCGTGACCAAGACACTGACACAGATGGCAACCGAGGTTCTGACAACTGCGGACGGGCGGGCCAAGACCGCCCTGTCCAAAGCGCACGCCGCGGCATGGTTCGCTGCTCGCAAGGGCGAAGCCGACCCAATCGAGATTGGCACGGCAGCGCCCCCCTTGAACCCCGCCCGCCCGGATAAGCCGAAGCTTTTGTCACCCCGCGAGGTGCCAAAGCGGAAACCGGGGACCGAGGCCGGGCGTATCGCGCTATTGCACGCCGTGGCCCATATCGAATTGAACGCCGTCGATCTGCACTGGGACATCATTGCCAGGTTTGGTCACGTGCCCATGCCCATCGGGTTCTACGACGACTGGGTGAAATGCGCGGAAGAAGAATCGCGCCATTTCGAGATGGTTTGCGAATGCCTGGAAAGCATGGGCAGCTATTACGGCGCCTTGCCCGCCCATGCAGGCATGTGGCGCGCGGCGGAAGACACTGCCGAAGATCTGATGGGGCGGCTGGCCGTTGTTCCCATGGTGCTTGAGGCACGCGGTCTGGATGTCACCCCCGGTATGATCGAGATCTTCCGCAAGGCCAAGGCGGACCAAGCCATCGCGGCACTTGAGGTGATCTATGCCGAAGAGGTCGGCCATGTTGCCTATGGCTCCAAATGGTTCCATTTCCTGTGCGGTCGCGAAAATGCCGACCCAAAGGATGTGTTCCACGCGCTGGTCCGGCGATACTTTCACGGTGTCCTGAAGCCACCCTTTAACGAGGAAAAGCGCGCCGAAGCCGGCTTGCCCCCCGATTTTTACTGGCCCCTGACCGAAGACCTGCCCGCGCCCGGCGAAGTCACAAACTGACACTTTTTAGTTGTTTTCGGCAAATTCTCGCCGATCTCGGGGGGATTTTTGCGCCGTTTGACGCAGATTGGTCAACAAACTTGCCCGTTCACGACGAGCCGTTTATGCAATCGGCCCAAGGGACGGCTATTGCACCACGACCGGTCCCGATCTTGGGGATGAGAGGTAGGACGCGTGCGAACACGTCTGGCAATAAAGTTTCACTCGCTGCTTGAACGGCACTTCCCGGAACGCCGGGTCTTTCTAAAATCTGACAAGGACACACGCTTCATCCGGCTTAGTTCGGAAACGCAGGTAATTGCGGTTGCCGGCGTTGCCGTCATGGTCGGCTGGACGGCGGTCGCAACGGCCATTCTTCTGATGGATAGCATCGGGTCTGGCAATTTCAGAGAACAAGCCAAGCGCGATCAGGCGACCTATCAGGAACGCCTGAACATTCTGTCAGCCGAACGGGACGCCCGCGCGCAGGAAGCACTGGCAGCTCAAGACCGCTTTAACGCTGCACTTGAGCAGATTTCCGCTATGCAGTCCGAACTTCTGGCGTCTGAAAACCGCCGCCGCGAGTTGGAAACCGGCATAGAGGTTATCCAGACCACCCTGCGCAGTACCATGAAGCAGCGGGAAGAGGCGCGGACTGAACTGGCGGCGCTCGAGCGGGAAACCAGTGACACCGACATGTATATGACAGCCTCCAGCACCCCGGTGCAGATGGCCTTTATGACGGACGCACTGGCGCGCACGGCCGAAGAGCGGGATCAGATTGCTTCGGACGCGAGAGATGCATTGGTTCAGAGGGACGAGCTGGAGCTGGAAATCCGTCTGATGCAAGAGCGCAGCGACGCCATCTTCCGCCAGTTGGAAGACGCCATGGTGATCTCGGTCGAGCCATTGGACAAAATGTTCCGTCAGGCCGGGATGCCCACCGATCGCATCATCGAAGAGGTCCGGCGCGGATATAGCGGTATGGGCGGTCCGCTGACCCCTTTATCCCTTAGCACGCGCGGCGAGGAGGACGAACTGTCCGCCGACGAAGCCCGTGCGAACATTTTGCTTCAACAGATGGACCAGTTGAACCTGTACCGGATTGCTGCGGAAAAGGCCCCCTTCGCCAGCCCGGTCCACAGTGCTGTGCGTTTCACCAGCGGATTTGGCACACGCCGCGACCCCAAAACCGGTGGTCGCCGGATGCATAACGGTGCGGATTTCGCTGGTGCGCACGGCACTGATATCTTCGCGACAGCGGACGGTGTGGTCACTCATGCAGGTTGGCAATCGGGTTTCGGACGGCTTGTAAAAATCAAGCACGCGTTTGGAATTGAGACACTTTACGCTCATAACACCAAGATCAACGTCAAGGTTGGTCAAAGGGTCTCGCGCGGGGATCATATTGCTGATATGGGTAGCACCGGACGGTCCACCGGCACGCATTTGCACTATGAGGTGCGCGTGAACGGAAAGCCCGTGAACCCAATGACTTACATCAAGGCTGCGAGAAATGTTTTCTAAAAGCAAAATCAACGAGCCCGCATCCAAGGCACCCGAGGCGGCCAAACCTGCCGCTCCGGCGACCCCAGCGGCCCCTGCTCCAACCGAGTCGAAACCTGCCACTGCGCCTAAGCCAAAGCCGCCTGCGTCGGTTCTGTCCTCGGATCTGCACATCACCGGCAACATCAAAACCTCCGGTGACATTCAGGTAGAAGGCACCGTCGAAGGCGACATCCGCGCGCATCTTCTGACCATTGGTGAATCGGCGACGATCAAGGGTGAAGTCACCGCAGACGACGTCGTAATCAATGGCCGCATCGTGGGCCGGGTACGTGGCCTGAAGGTGCGCCTGACCTCGACCGCACGTGTCGAAGGCGACATCATCCACAAGACCATCGCCATCGAAAGCGGTGCGCATTTCGAAGGTTCGGTACAGCGTCAGGACGATCCGCTGAACCCTGGCCGCAGCGCCAAAGGGGGATCGAACCCGGCGGCTGACGTCAAACAATAATTCGACCTTTCAGGTCGGACCCGAGACGCCGCAGAAACACCTGCGGCGTCTTTTTTTTGTAGCAACTGCTTGCCTGTGAAACTGGTTTTGATCCCGCTGAGATCACGTTAGGGTCGGGCCATGTTGGTATTTTTGATACTCGTCGCCCTGATCGCTGGTGGTGTGGCGTATTACTTTTGGTCAAAGCAACAGGCCCGCCAGGCCCTGTTGGACGCGCCGCTGAGCGATCAGCAACGACAGCTTGTCGATGCTCAGGTCCCGATCCTGCAGAAGGTGCCGCAAGACCTGCGTGCAAAGCTGGAAGGCAAAATCAACCTGTTTCTCGATCAGGTCGAGTTCATAGGCTGTGACGGTCTGGACGTCACAGAAGACATGCAAATGTCCATCGCCGCACAAGCCTGTCTGCTGGTTGTAAATACCGAACTTTGGTACGACAACCTGACCACCGTTTTGATCTATCCCAGTGCTTTCAAATCCAGACAGAGCCGACACAGCGGTTATGTCGTCACAGAGAAAGAAATCGTGCGTACCGGAGAAAGCTGGAACCGCGGCCCGGTCATCCTGTCCTGGGCCCACAGCAAGCGTGGTGCGATGAACGATCATGACGGGCAAAATGTTGTCTTTCATGAATTCGCCCACCAGATCGACGATCTGACAGGATCGGCCAATGGTGTGCCCGTACTCAGCGCAAACCAGAGCTTTTCCGAGTGGGAGACCGCGTTTCTGACAGCTTATGACGCCCACGTACAGGCCGTTGAAATGGGTAGACCAACTGTGATTGACCCCTACGGCGCTGAAGGTCATGAGGAGTTCTTTGCCGTTTCGGTCGAAGTGTTCTTTGAACGCCCAAAGGCGCTGCGCAACTCTGACCCTGAGGTCTATGAGCAGCTGTCAAAACTCTTTCATCTGGACCCTGCACAGTGGCATTAGTCAGTTGTCGCCTTTGGTGAGGGGGTGTCTGGGAAATTCCCCGTTCGCCTCAGTTTAACAAAAGTTAATTTTTGAATTACAGTTAACCTCATCGCATTGTGGAGGAAATTTCATGTCGTCAAAATTACTTGCCGAGTTTTTCGGCACCTTTTGGCTGGTTCTCGGAGGCTGCGGCAGTGCCGTATTGGCCGCAGGTGTTGCAGATGTTGGCATCGGGTGGCTTGGCGTGTCCTTTGCCTTCGGCCTGACGGTTCTGACAATGGCCTACACAGTCGGCCCAATCTCGGGCGGGCACTTTAACCCGGCGGTCAGCTTGGGTCTGATGATAGGCGGGAGGTTTCCAGCCAAAGATCTGCTGCCCTACTGGGTCGCTCAGGTTATCGGAGCGATTGCGGCTGCTGTTGTATTGTATCTGATCGTCAGCGGAGCGCCCGGTTTCGAAGGGGTTGGAGGGTTCGCATCAAACGGATACGGAGACGCATCCCCGCAAGGCTATTCGATGATGTCGGTTCTGGTGATCGAAATCGTGATGACCGCCTTTTTCATCTTCATCATTCTGGGCGCAACTTCAGACAAGGCACCGGCCGGCTTCGCACCGATTGCCATTGGTCTGGCGCTGACACTGATCCATCTGGTGTCAATTCCGGTCAGCAATACATCGGTCAATCCCGCCCGGTCCACAGGAGTCGCCCTGTTCGCAGACGGTCCCGCGCTGGCACAGCTTTGGATGTTCTGGGTGGCTCCGCTGATCGGCGGCGCGGTCGGTGCGTTGATCTGGAAGGTAACTGCCTCTGAAGATTAACCTGAGCGGACACGGGTTTTTTCCCTGTCAGCCGAAAATATGCGTATCCTTCCGTAAAACCCGGCAGAACCAAGGCTCGGGATCAACGGGAGGATACCATGAAAGTTACAGAGACTACATTTGTACTGGGATGCCTGGCCACCGCCAGTTGGGCTGCCGACCCGTGGCTGAGCATCCCACCAGCCCCTGAGATGCCGCCAGCCAACACGTCGGGCACTGCTGAAATCAATGGGATCAATATGTACTACGCCATCTATGGTAACAGTGAGGGCACACCGATCTTAATGATCCACGGTGGTTTGGCCCATGGTGACATCTGGGCAGCGCAGGTTACCGATCTTGCCACGGATCACACCATTATCGTTGCCGACACACGCGGGCACGGGCGATCAACCAATGATGGCAGCACCTATTCCTACGGATTGCTGTCGCAGGATTACTTGGCACTGTTGGATCATCTGGAGATCGATCAGGTGCATCTGGTTGGCTGGTCCGACGGTGCCAACATCGGCTATTCGATTTCGAGCACCAACCCGGAACGGCTGGCCAGTCATTTTGCCCATGCAGGTAACGTGACGCTGGATGGTATCGATCCGTCAGTGGAAACCAACGAAGTGTTTGGTGCCTATGTCGGTATGATGGCCGAGGATTATGCGGCGATGTCCCCCACACCAGATGGGTTCGAAGCGTTCCTGGGAGGGGTAGCTGCCATGTGGAGCACTGAAAAACCCGGAGGACTGGAGGCGCTATCGTCGATCACTGTCCCGACACTGGTCGTTCAAAGCGCGCATGACGAAGCCATTCTGATGGCGCATTCGCAGGCAATTTCCGAGGCTATTCCGGGGGCAGAATTACTTGTTCTGGAAGATGTCAGTCACTTTGCTTCGTTTCAGAAGCCGGATGCCTATACGCAAGCTATCCGTGACTTTATCGATCAATAAACCATCGAAAAAGCCCGGCGCTTTGGGCCGCGCCGGGCTTTCACTGCTTATTCGGTGACAGTGACTTTTTTCATCACGTCGGGCTGGCCCGTGACCGCTCCGGTCTGGGAATGCCCGCGTTTGATCGCATCCACCACGTCCATGCCGTCGGTCACCTGACCGACCACAGTGTACTGCCCGTCCAGGAACGGGCCGGGTTCGAACATGATGAAAAACTGCGAATTGGCCGAATCCGGATCGTTCGAGCGGGCCATGCCGACCACGCCCCGGTCAAAGGTGACGTCGGAGAACTCGGCCGGCAGATCAGGACGGTCGGATCCGCCGCGCCCGGCGTAGCGCATGTCAAATCCGTCAGCGCCGGAGTTGCCATATTGCACGTCGCCGGTTTGTGCCATGAAGCCGTCGATCACACGGTGAAACACGACGCCATCATACTGGCCATCTGCGGCCAGAGCAGTGATCTGTTCTACATGCTTGGGTGCGACGTCATCGAAAAGGTCGATCGAAATGGTGCCATTGGCCCCTTCCCCTTCAACCTCAATCTGCAGACCGCTGGCCAGCGCCGGGCTGACCAACAGCGCAAAAGCTGCGGCCAGCCTATACATCGGCGGCCACCTTGACGCTGATCATGCGATCCGGGTTCGCTGGCGGTTCGCCACGAACGATGGCGTCCACATGCTCCATACCATCGATCACACGGCCATAAACGGTGTATTGACCGTTCAGGAAGTGGTTGTCCTTGAAGTTGATGAAGAACTGAGAGTTGGCCGAATCCGGGTTTTGCGATCGTGCCGCGCCCAGAGTACCGCGGTCATGCGGCAGCTTGGAGAACTCGGCCGGAACGTTCGGCAGCGAGGACCCGCCTGTGCCCGCCATGCGCAGGTTGAAACCGTCTTCCATATCGCCGTGCTGTACGTCGCCGGTTTGCGCCATGAAGCCGTCGATCACACGGTGAAAGGCCACGTTGTCATATTCTCCGCCACGGGCCAGTTCCTTCATCCGCGCGCTGTGCTGGGGGGCCACGTCGGGCAGCAGCTCGATGACGACGTTGCCGCCTTTCAGCTCGATGATGATTGTGTTTTCTGGATCTTTGATCTCGGCCATGTGGCCCTCCTGTCGTTTGTCTTGCGCAAATACCTATGCCGCAAGCGCGTGAATGCCAAGTGACGCATTGACCTGCGGGCAAAATGCAGGAAAAGAACCGCCTAAATCGGTTGCCACTGAGAAGGATTGCACGATGGGCTGGAAATCACTGGATGAAATGGATCTGAACGGCAAACGCGTGCTGGTGCGCGTCGACATCAATGTGCCAGTCGTTGACGGTGTTGTGACCGACGCCACCCGTATCCAGCGGATCGCACCGACAGTACGCGATATTCTGGCCGCCGGTGGTAA
This sequence comes from Ruegeria sp. CF8, assembly GCF_056537285.1. NCBI lineage: Bacteria > Pseudomonadati > Pseudomonadota > Alphaproteobacteria > Rhodobacterales > Roseobacteraceae > Ruegeria > Ruegeria sp. CF8. The sequence goes on from NZ_JBQFRG010000003.1 coordinate 334,668, forward strand.
GCCGATCCTACTGGCCCATTTCGGTCGCCCGGGCGGCGAGCGGCGCGAAAACCTGTCGCTCAAGCAATTGGTGCCGACACTGGAAAGTACTTTTGGCGTCACGGTCCTGTTTGCAGCCGATTGCGTGGGCACCGAGGCCGAACTGGCAGCGGATGCGCTGCAACCGGGTCAGGTACTACTGTTGGAAAACACCCGCTTTCACGCAGCCGAAACCAAGAACGACGCTGATCTGGCGGCAGGCATGGCCAAACTGGGCGACGTCTATTGCAACGATGCGTTTTCAGCCGCGCACCGCGCCCACAGTTCGACCGAGGCTTTGGCGCGCCTTCTGCCCGCATGTGCAGGTCGCCTGATGCAAGCCGAATTGCAAGCGCTGGAAGGCGCACTGGGTGCCCCTAAACGGCCCGTAACTGCTGTTGTAGGCGGTGCAAAAGTGTCCACCAAACTGGAGTTGTTGGGCAATCTGATCGACAAGGTGGACTATCTTGTCATTGGCGGTGGCATGGCCAATACCTTTCTGGTCGCAAAAGGTCTGAACGTCGGCAAATCGCTGGCTGAGCGGAACATGAAGGATACCGCTGCCGAAATCCTGACCAAAGCCGAAAGCTCGGGCTGCACAATTGTTCTGCCCACGGATATTGTAGTTGCAGACAAATTCGAAGCCCATGCTCCGCATCAGGTCCTGCCCGCAGATCAATGCCCCGAAGACAGCATGATCCTGGATGCAGGTCCTGAGAGCGTCGACGCGATCACCGAGATCTTTGCAAAAAGCCAAACCCTGATCTGGAACGGTCCGCTTGGCGCGTTCGAATTGGAACCCTTTGATGCAGCGACCAATGCGGCCGCATTGAAAGCGGCGGCTTTGACACGTTCGGGCCAGTTGGTGTCAGTTGCCGGTGGCGGCGATACTGTAGCCGCGCTGAACGCATCGGGCGCGGCGCATGATTTCTCGTACATCTCCACTGCGGGCGGCGCGTTCTTGGAATGGATGGAGGGCAAGACCCTGCCCGGTGTAGCCGCTCTGGAACAGTAGTGCGTCCTGTCGCGGTGAGCTTTCGCTTACCTTACGAGACATTCTGACTCATCCCCTGATTTTTGGGAATCAGGGGATTCACAAGCCGAATCACCTGTGTCATAGTGTTGAAAGAGGTTCGAAAAGGACCCGTTATTGAGGCGAGTTTTCATACGGCGGTAAACAGAGTGTCCCGTTCCCATCGGCCCGGTTTGGGCGCAGTTGCTTTCTTCTCGGTGGCTTTCATGCTGGGTGTCTATTTCACCTTTGCCGCCGTACAAGGAGATTATGGCCTGTTCCGGCGGGTCGAGATTGCAGCGGAACGGGACGCTCTGTCGCGCGATCTGGCCAAGCTGAACACCGAGATCGCCGAAATGGAAAACCTGACACTGCGGCTGTCTGACACCTACCTTGATCTCGATCTTCTGGACCAGCAAGCACGCTCGGTTCTGGGGATGATCCGCGCGGACGAGATCGTCATTCGCTAAATCGACTGAGATTTTCGTTGGAAAATCTTTCTCTTCCAGCAATTTACTGTGTTTCGATAGGCGCGGCTTAGCGTAATCCGACGCTGCGTCACATTAACACTCGCCAGATCGCCCGAAATGCTTTAGAAGATAGTTTAACGCTAAACTATCTGTCCGAAAGGGGGAGATCGCCACAATGGCTGCGCGAAAAACCACAAAGAAACCAAACGTTTCTGCGGAAGAGCTCAAAACCTACTACCGCGAGATGCTGCTGATCCGCCGATTCGAAGAAAAGGCCGGTCAACTTTACGGTATGGGTCTGATTGGCGGCTTCTGCCACCTTTACATCGGACAGGAAGCGGTTGTTGTCGGCCTCGAAGCCGCCGCAAAGGAAGGTGACAAACGCATCACCTCGTACCGCGATCACGGCCATATGCTGGCCTGCGGTATGGATCCGGGTGGCGTTATGGCCGAACTGACCGGGCGCGAAGGCGGCCTTTCCAAAGGCAAGGGCGGTTCGATGCACATGTTCTCGAAAGAGAAGCATTTCTATGGCGGCCACGGCATCGTTGGTGCACAGGTTCCGCTGGGCGCAGGTCTGGCCTTTGCTGACAAATACAAAGAGAACGGTGGCGTGACGTTCACCTATTTCGGTGATGGCGCGGCCAACCAGGGTCAGGTCTATGAGACGTTCAATATGGCCGCTCTCTGGGATCTGCCAGTGGTCTTTGTGATCGAAAACAACCAATACGCCATGGGTACCGCACAGGCGCGCTCGACATCGTCGCCGGACATCTACGTCCGCGGCGAGGCCTTTGGCATCCCCGGCGAGATCGTCAACGGTATGGATGTGTTGGCGGTTAAGGCCGCAGGTGAGAAAGCTGTGGCCCACTGCCGTGCGGGCAAAGGCCCTTACATCCTTGAGGTCAAAACCTACCGGTATCGCGGCCACTCGATGTCTGACCCGGCCAAGTACCGCACCCGCGAAGAGGTTCAGAAGGTCCGCGAACAAAGCGACCCGATCGAACATGTGCGCGAGCTGCTGCTGACCGGCAAACACGCAACCGAAGATGATTTGAAGGCGATCGATAAAGAGATCAAAGAGGTCGTCAATCAAGCCGCCGAATTCTCGAAAGAAAGCCCCGAGCCTTCCGTCGAAGAGCTCTGGACTGACATTTACGCCTGAGAGGACGAATAAGACATGGCAACCGAAATTCTCATGCCCGCCCTTTCGCCCACAATGGAAGAGGGCACGCTGGCCAGATGGCTGGTCAAAGAAGGCGATACCGTATCCTCGGGCGACATCATGGCCGAGATCGAAACCGACAAGGCGACGATGGAGTTTGAAGCCGTTGATGAGGGCATCATTGGCAAAATCCTGATCGCTGAAGGTACCGAAGGGGTCAAAGTAAACACCCCCATCGCGGTTCTGGTGGAAGAAGGCGAAGACGCCTCTGCCCTGCCCGCAGCTGCACCTGCAGCAGAAGCGGCAGCAGAGGCCGCACCTGCGGCAGCTCCTGCCTCTGCTCCCGCCGCTGCTGCACCCGCTGCGCCGGTGGTCGACCTGTCGCCGGATTGGCCTGCTGATGCAGAGATGAAGTCCGAAACCGTACGCGAAGCGCTGCGCGACGCGATGGCCGAAGAAATGCGTGGTGACGAAGACGTCTACCTGATGGGTGAGGAAGTCGCCGAGTATCAAGGCGCGTATAAAATCTCGCAAGGCCTGCTGGACGAGTTTGGACCCAAGCGTGTCATAGATACGCCGATCACCGAACACGGTTTTGCAGGCATCGCCGTTGGTTCAGCCTTTGGAGGTCTGAAACCGATTGTCGAGTTCATGACCTTCAACTTCGCCATGCAGGCGATTGACCAGATCATCAACTCTGCCGCCAAGACGCTCTATATGTCAGGCGGTCAGATGGGCTGCCCCATCGTGTTCCGCGGTCCTAACGGTGCCGCCGCCCGTGTGGCTGCGCAGCACTCTCAGGACTACGCTGCGTGGTACATGCAGATCCCAGGCCTGAAGGTTGTGATGCCCTACTCGGCAGCCGATGCGAAAGGTCTGCTGAAATCGGCGATCCGCGACCCCAACCCGGTTGTCTTCCTGGAAAACGAAATCCTCTACGGGCGTTCTTTCGACGTGCCGCAGGTTGATGACCTGACCATCCCGCTGGGCAAGGCGCGTATTTGGCGTGAAGGTTCGGATGTGACCATCGTCAGCTTCGGCATTGGCATGCAATACGCACTCGAAGCCGCCGACAAACTGGCGGAAGAAGGCATCAGCGCCGAAGTTATCGACCTGCGCACAATCCGCCCGATGGACACTGGCGCGATCATCAACTCGGTGATGAAGACGAACCGTCTGGTGACTGTGGAAGAAGGCTGGCCGCAAGGCTCGGTCGGCAGCTACATCAGCTCGGTCGTGATGCAGGAAGCGTTCGACTATCTCGACGCCCCGGTCATCAACTGCACCGGCAAAGATGTACCGATGCCCTACGCTGCGAACCTCGAAAAGCTGGCCCTGATCACCACTGATGAGGTGATTGCGGCCGTCAAACAAGTGACCTACCGGTAAGGAGCGACAGACAGATGCCCACCGAAATTCTGATGCCCGCCCTTTCGCCCACCATGGAGGAAGGCACGCTTGCCAAATGGCTGGTCAAGGAAGGCGACACCGTATCGTCTGGCGACCTGCTGGCCGAGATCGAAACCGACAAGGCCACGATGGAGTTCGAAGCCGTTGATGAAGGCACCATCGGTAAGATCCTGATCGCCGAGGGAACCGAAGGCGTTAAGGTCAACACCGCGATTGCTGTTCTGCTGGAAGATGGTGAAAGCGCAGATGACATTGGTGCGACGCCTGCCGCCGCGCCTGCGGCCACGCCCGCAGCAGAAACTGCAGCGCCAGCGGCATCCGAGGCGCCAGCCTCTGCCCCTTCCCCGGCTGCTCCGGTCAAGGCCGATGGTGGACGTATTTTCGCCTCACCACTGGCCCGTCGCATTGCGGCGCAAAAAGGTCTGGATCTATCGCAGATCGCCGGTTCTGGCCCGCATGGACGGATCGTTAAAGCGGATGTGGAAAGTGCCACCGCCGCACCGGCTACAGCTGCTCCAGCGCCGGCTACCGCTGCTCCGTCTGCGCCTGCGGCACCAGCTGGGCCGTCGGCAGACATGGTCGCTCGGATGTACGAAGGGCGCGAGTACGAGGAAATCCAGCTGGACGGTATGCGTAAGACCATCGCCGCGCGCCTGTCCGAAGCCAAACAGACCATCCCACATTTCTATCTGCGTCGTGACATCAAGCTGGACGCGTTGCTCAAGTTCCGCAGCCAGTTGAACAAGCAGTTGGAAGGCCGTGGCGTTAAGCTGAGCGTCAACGATTTCATCATCAAAGCTGTTGCCAACGCACTGCAACAGGTTCCGGCCTGCAATGCAGTCTGGGCGGGTGACCGCGTGCTGCAACTGAAGCCTTCGGACGTCGCCGTTGCTGTTGCGATTGAGGGCGGCTTGTTCACCCCGGTTCTGCAAGATGCTGACATGAAATCCCTGTCCGCCCTGTCGACCGAGATGAAGGACCTTGCAGGTCGCGCTCGCGAACGCAAGCTGGCACCGCATGAGTATCAGGGCGGCACCTTTGCAGTCTCGAATCTGGGTATGTTCGGTATCGACAATTTCGACGCCATCGTGAACCCGCCTCATGCCGGTATTCTGGCTGTAGGAACGGGCGTGAAGAAACCGGTTGTCGGAGATGATGGAGAACTGACCGTAGCAACTGTGATGTCTGTCACAATGTCCGTGGATCACCGCGTCATCGACGGAGCGCTGGGGGCAGAACTGCTCAAGGCCATTGTCGACAATCTGGAAAATCCGATGGTCATGCTGGCCTGAGGCACTGAAACATACCCTCGCCCAAGCTCGTGTTGGGCGGGGGTCATCTGATCATTTGGCGCTGATTTGAACCCATGTGATTGGTGTATCAATTGCCTAAAGCGAATTGACCTCCCACCTTCTTCTTCAAAACCAAGGCAGAAGGAGGGTGTATTGTGGTCCGCAAGAACCTTGTTCAAAGCCTGATAGTTTTGGTCCTTTTGACTGGAACGACACCAGGCGAGGTCTCTGCGAAACCGAACAGTTATCCGGGCGAGCACTCGAAGTTCAAAAACAACGATCCTGAGGCGATTGCCGAACAGAAAGCCGAACAAAAGCTGCGCAAAGAACTGCGTCAGAAGAGACGAGAAGAACGCAAGCGCAAGCGGTTGGAGAAACGCACCAACCGCTTGAAGTGATTTTTACTACTGGTCTTTGCCCAGCATGTGATCCATCGAGATCGCGGGCTGATCGCATCCCGCCTCGCCCACGATTTTCGCGGGAATTCCAGCAACGGTTTTGCAAGCCGGAACAGGTTGCAGAACCACCGAACCCGCAGCGATACGGCTGCAATGGCCCACTTCGATATTACCCAGAACTTTTGCCCCGGCCCCAATCAGAACCCCGTTTCCGATCTTGGGATGGCGCTGTTCCTCTTCCTTGCCGGTCCCGCCAAGCGTCACCGAATGCAACATCGAAACATTATCGCCAACAACCGCCGTCTCGCCAATGACGATGGAATGGGCGTGGTCGATCATGATGCCCTTGCCGATCTTTGCAGCCGGGTGAATATCGATTCCGAAAATCTCGGATGAACGCATCTGGAAGAAATAGGCCAGATCATAGCGGCCCTTTTTCCACAACCAATGCGCAACCCGATAGGCCTGCATCGCCTGATACCCTTTGAAGTAAAGAATCGGCTGCAACAGGCGGTGGCATGCAGGGTCACGCTCGTAAACGGCCATCAGATCGGCCCGCGCCGCTTCGATTAGATGCGGATCATCGGCATATGCTTCGTCGACAATCTCTCGCAAGACCATCATCGACATCTCGTTCGAGCACAGCTTGGCCGAAATCCGATAGGAAAGCGCGCGTTCAAGGCTGCGGTGATGCAGGATACAGGCGTGCACAAGACCACCCATAAGTGGCTCTTTTTCAACGGCCGCGTGGGCCTCGGATGTGATGCGGGTCCAAACCGGATCGACCGGCGTTACATGACTGCGCTTTTCAAACATGGCTTTTCATCCTTTGCTGCGCCTAGAATGCCATTTAGTGGTAAAAAGACCAAACGCAAACCCGTGATCTGCTATGCAACAAAAATGAATGAGTTCGAAAGCTCATATTTTGAAACAAAAATTCGCGAGCGACTGGCCGAGTTGGAACAGCTTTCAGCGTCAGGTCAAAGGGCTCAGGCTGTCGTTGAACTGGATCAACAAGCGGTTGGCCGATTGAGTCGCATGGATGCGTTACAAAATCAGGCCATGGCAAAGGCGCAGCAAACCAATCGCGATATTGAAAAAAGCCGTCTTCAAGCCGCATTGGTGCGCATTGAAGAGGAGGAATACGGGTATTGCGAGGATTGCGGCGACCGAATTCCAGACGCGCGGTTGGCACTGGATTTGGCCGCCAACAGATGTGTCAGCTGCGCTGCCGGGTGACTAAGAATTTGGAAAGATGGTGCAGAACCGTCTCAAAGCATTGGCAATATTGCAGATCGTCGAACCCCGGCTCATTCGCCAGGGTTCTGTTCCGAGCAACGGCCATCAGCGAGCCGTTGCCGTAAACGGGATGAAGTCGCCCCGTGCGTTCAAGATGCCTGTCGGCCAGTTCTGCTTCATGAATCATCCGAACGCATAGACGGGTCCGGTCTACCTGAGGCGCTGCCAGTAACGCACGCGCTGCGGCACTGACATCTCCGTGCAGGACCGGCCGCATTAGACTGACTGTCCCACCAAAAGGCGGGCTGCCAGACCAGGGCCGTAAATGGCCGACACCTGCGCCACTTCGACCTCATACGCGCCTGTCAAACCGTCCGCAGCCTTCATTGTTGCAGTATAGGTCCAACGTGGTTCCGCAATCAGGTCTTCGCGCAGCAATGTTCCATCTGCACGGACGCGCACCAGATAGGATTCGGTTTCTTCGCCCAGGGGAATCTCCAGTCCCGACCAATCATCCGCGTCCAGACGCGCGCGCCTTATCCATGTAAAGGCGTCGCCGGACAAACCGGCTTGAAGCCTTAGGTGTGCCGGAGCGTAAGGACGCAATCCGTTACCATCGAAAGAAGCGATCAAATGTTGGAAAGACGGATTATCGTAACTGCGGTTCACCGGCCCGATGCGATAGTGTTTGGCCATCCGACGTTCAGTGCGCAACAAATTGGTCTGCTGGACCTGAGAGTTCAAAAGAACAAAAACTGAGCCATCCGGCCAGACATCCGGCATCAGCCCGTCCGTGCCCAACTGCCCTCTGAGACGCCCGGACAAGGCGTAGACACCGGGCGCTTCGAGAACCGCATCGGAAAACTGAAAAACCTCCCAATTGCCCGGCGACCCATCGCCGATAGCGGCCAGGTTAAGGCCGTTCAGAACGGAATCGCGTGGGCGGGAATCCAACTGACCCGAGACCAACTTGATCCGCAGCGCCGGACCTTCGTCCCAGACACCCGCGCTGGCCCTGTGCAGTGGGGTTTCGGTGACGCCAACAACCGCTTGCCCCTGGATTATATCGCCCAGCGCATAAGCTTCGTCACTTGACGAGGTATAAACTGCAGCGGCGCCTGGCCACGGGTCGCCCGTTACGGCCAGATAAGGAGCGTGGGGAGTTTCTGCGCCAGTAAACAACGGCAGATCCAGGAAAACAGGCAGCAAAGGGGTCGGCGCTGCATAAGGTTTCACTGTTGGCGCTTCTTCGCGCAGATCCGAGGCTTTGTAGACACCTTGTTCAACTCGAACAGCCTCGACCAGTTGCAGGTCCGACGATTCCAGCCGGTCAATGCGGTAGATCGGGCTGTTTTCGAGATCCGATAATCGCACCAGATCCCCGGCACCCAAATGTATCTGTGACGGCGGCAGCGCAAAGCGCACAGTATCGCGCGAGGCCCTTGCTTCGCTCAGCCAGCGCTCCGCTGTTTGACGACCTTCTGTACGCGTCATCGACAACGGCATTTCATTCACCGAAACAGAATGGGTTTTGTCCTCTGGAAGAACGGCTTCTTCCGCGACCAGATCATGGTCCGCGTCCGACTGCACAAAGCGCAGGCGAACCCGGCCGGTCATCTCGGCCTCGGCCTCACGCCGATGTTCAACCGCACCTTCCAGATCGCTGCTGATCGCCAGATGATCAGGTTTCAGTGCGACCGCACCGTAGCCGTCGCGCATCTGAAACCCCAACTGGCCACCCCGTTCAATCGCATCAAACCCGTAGCGCAGCATCAAAGGTTGCAAGGCGGACCGCGCGTTTGTCACATCTTCGATGACATAACCCCGAACCACACCATGAAGTCGCGAAACATCGATGTCTGTGACCCCTGCCCCATGACAGATTTCGGTCACAACCGAAGCAAGCGTACGTGACCCGGACCGCCCGTTCAGCCAATGTCCTCTGGCATAGTTTTCTCCATCATCCCACTGGCTCTGCAGATTTGGAAATGTTGGAAACGGGCGGGTATCCCATGCCCAGACATAGGCGTTCAACAAATCCAGCATCGGCGCGCCGTAGATATGCGACACAGGGTTGACCGAGGGATCGTTCCAATATCCTAGGGTCGCCTTCAGATACTGTGCCTGAATGTAGTCATCCCGCAATCCGTTCGAATAAGCCGGCAACAGCGACTCCGAAGACTTGGGGTCGAGGAATTTGTTCGGCTGATTTGTGCCCTTGTCGATTGCCGCGCAGCCCAGTTCCGTGAACCAGATCGGTTTTGAACCCGGCACCCAGTCTGTCGGATTGAGCTGTCGCACGCCACCGATCCTTTCGTGATGCGGGTTCGACCACCAATTGCGTAAATCCTTGTAGCGCCAGACCCATTCCTCTCCGTGCTCTGCATCTTCGATGGGGGTTCTGATCTGCGCGTCAGCCTCTTCTGGCGACGCGTAGTACCAGTCATAGCCTTCACCGCCCTCGATATTGCTCCGTAGATACTCAAGATCGTAGATAGACCCTGCACCGGCCTCGGCATCCAAATGACGCTCACCGTCGCGCCAATCGGACAGGGGCATGTAGTTATCGATGCCGATAAAGTCGATATTGTCATCAGCCCAAAGAGGGTCGAGGTGAAAATACCTGTCGTCGCTGCCTTCCGGCTGATACCCGAAATACTCGGACCAGTCGGCCGCATAGCCGATCTTCGTCTCTGGCCCCAAAATCTGTCGCACCTCTGCCGCCAAGGCCTGCAACTGAGCAACGGCGGGAAACCCCGAAGCACCACGGATCTGGGTGAGGCCGCGCATCTCGGACGAGATGCAAAAGGACGACACACCGCCCGCTGCTTTACACAGCATAGCGTAATGAAGGATGAACCGGCGCAGGCCCCACTCCTGCGGTCCAGTGTAAGAGATTATGTCTTTCGCGTTGATACGGCCACCGTTCAGCATTTCGCGAAAGGTATCGCCCCCGTTCAACCCCTGCAGTTCTGCGAACCCGCCCTCAGCGAGGCGATCTCCCAGTTTGGGCCGGAAGCCACCGTTGAACAACCCCGACCCGTTTGTATCTGCGGCGATTGCAAAGTCCTGTGCACGGGCCGTCCCGAAGAAAGCGGCCACCTGAGCGTCTGCCACAGCCGTTTTATCAGGCGAACCTGCACGTCCTGGTGCCACATCAAGGGTGATCCGCCCGCGCCACGGCAGATGCTGCTGGCTCGGCGCGCCGGACCACGGGTCCGGCAACCCGTTGTCAGCCAATTGTTCCATCAGGATGAACGGATAGAACATAACCCGTTTGCCAGATTGGTTGAGGTGTTGGATAGCTTCGACCACAGCGGCATCAGCTGGAGTTCCACCATAAATCGAGCGGTCATTCTGCTTCGCCACAAGGTCCGCCGTACGGCGGTTCTGATCGGACACAACCCAAGGCATGTCCCTGCTGTCTATGTCCCTTTGCTCGACTTTGGGACGGATTTTGCAGTTTCCACATCTTAGATCATCGCCGAACCACGACACGACCAACGCCGCTGCATCGCAATTGGGCAACTCTGTTTCCAACGCGCGGGTCGAAGACAAGAAATCTGTGGTCCCAGATGCGGAATGGGCGTTTACGGCCCAGCTTCTGCCCGTATCAGTGAAATTGACCTGTGAACTGGCCAGAGCGTATTCCCCGGTGCCCGGAATCATGGCGACACCGCGAACAATCTGAGAAACCGCACCTTCATAGTCCGGCATGTCGCGTTGCGTGGGTCGCACCACCTCGAAAGAGAACTGCGGTACGCGGTTGCCAAAAGCCCCAAGCGGGAAATCTTCAATGACCACATAAGCAGTGCCTCGATAGGCTGGCACGGCTCCGGTCCCTTCGATGGCTTCGATCAGCGGATCAGGCAACTGGTCCTGCCTGCCAGGGTAAATCCGCATGTTTATGCTGGATCGTTCCTGCTCTTCACCGTCCGCCCAAACGCGCGCCACATCCGCGATTTCCCCAGCACTTACAGCAATCGCCAAAGAGATCGAATAGCTATAGCTGACCGTAGTAACCTCAGGAGTGCTAGGCATTCCTTTACCACCGCCATCGCCCCCTTCGGTCGTCGTCGTCTTGGTTTCAAGAAAGTCTGACGCCCAGATGACCTGACCGCCCACGCGCATCCGTCCAAAAACGGTGCTGACCGGTGCGCCTTCGCCGGTTTCGGTGAGCCTGAAGCGATCCATGCGCCCGGTTTCGACAACTTCGCTACCGCTGCCCATGACCGATTGGCTGAAGAACCGCTGGTCAATGACCCGGCCGATCGTTGCACCGACGGCTCGTCCGATGATAACGGAAGACAAACCAGCGACCGTGCCACCAATCGCGCCGCCCAGTGCCGCGCCTGCTGCGGAAAGAAGAATGGTAGCCATCAGCGATCCTCCATCGGGAATTCAAAACAGGAAACGACCCGGCGCTGCCACGGAGCACTCAGAGCATTCTCGACAACGCCGCGACGGGAATAAGCGTGGATGAAACGCGGTTCAGGCAGGATTGCCGATACGATACCGAGATGCTTGGCGACGCTGCCCGCCCGCATCCGGAACAACAGCACATCACCGGGGGCAAAACGCGAAGTTGGCTTTTCAACCAAATGTCGCTGCGCCGCTGCCCACATGCGTTCTTCGCCCTGCGGTTCGGACCAATCCAGACTGTAGACCGGAACCGCTTCGGGTTCCTGCCCGATCAACGCGCGCCACACGCCACGCAACAATCCCAAACAATCCGTTCCTGCCCCTTTCAACGACGCTTGATGAATGTAAGGCGTTCCCAGCCAACTACGTGCCTCCGCAACAATTTCCTGTCTGTACAGTGTCACCGCAGGCTCCCTCCGCTGTTGGCTTTACCTTTCTTGGGAACGGCCATGACCCAGTCTTCCCCCGGCAGATCCGGAAAGCCTTGAAAATTCAGAATGTTGTTGAACTTCACACGGCAGGTTTGCATGCGTTTGTCACACCCGGCCCGCAGCCGAACGGTGTCGCCTGCGGCTAGGGTTTCACCAAACCCTGACCACAGTGTAATCTCGCGCCCATGTGCCGTTGGACGATCTTGTTTGATTGAGGCCCACAAGCCTTTTGCTTTGCCGGTCACAACATCCACCCGACCGCGTTCAAACCAGCCGTCCGCAACGGATGCCCCACCTTCAACCAAAAGAACGGTTCCGCCGTCAAACCCGGTGACATTACCGTCGATCCAGTACCCGGGCGTGTCCATATTGAACCGACAACTTTGATCGCCCAAAACAGCCGTACAAGGTTTCTGATAGATGCGCCCCAAAGGCCGGTTCAGCAGGTCTGTCAGACCCCGCAGCTCAGCATGAAACGCACCGCCCGCGCGACGCAACTCACCAATTGAGCCCCGGAACTGCAACACGCGCTGGTCAAGGTTGGCCCAATTCACCAACCAGGCCCGCACCTCTGCTCCGTCGAACCGCCCTGTCTCAATATCCTCTTCGCGAATTGATGCATCCGAGAGCGCACCCATAGCTTCTGTGTTGTCAATCGAAAGACCAGTCGCCTGTTCGATAGCAGCCGCCGTCAACCCGGAACTGGCTTTGAAGGTCAATCCTTCAAAAGTCAGCTCCATATCGTGATCGGTAAAACCGAATTCTTGCCCATCCGTGCGCCTGATCGCCCAGCACCGGCAAACCGTTGTCAGGCCGCTTTGCAAATGCTCATGGAGGCCCTGAATATCGTCAGCCATCAGACACGCACCTCGACCACCGGAACATTCGGCACGTCACCGGCCTGGAAACTGGCTACACTTGTCTGGATCTTGTCGGTGTCAAACCGGACCGGTACGTCGAATTCGAACCCGGCTGAAATATCAATTTCTTCCGGAGGTGGATCACCAAACACAATCTTGCCGGTCGACAGATCCACTTCGAAGTCCACACCTTCACGCATCTCATCCTGATCCAACCCCAATCGCACCGTGCCCAATACCGGTTTGACGATCGGGCGCGCATAGCTGACCCCGCCCGAGCTGTATGTCTTGATCAGTTGGAACTCGGTGGTGACACCATCCCCTCGGGCGATCACCTGATCCGAGAAATCGACGTCCAGCGTGGCCTTGCCGGATTTGAAATCCGACCAGTCCTTCCAACGGAACCCGAACATCTGACCCTGCCGCGCCTCAAAAAACGAAATCAGCGTTTCGATGTCGTCCAAAGATCGCATTCCCAGCCCCGCATCGTAACGGCGTCGAGAATGCGCCCAAGGCGTGTTGCGTTCTTCGAACCCGTTGGCCAACGTCACGATATCCGTACGCCGCTCGGGTCCACCGACTGAACCAAAGCTCAAACTGGCGGGAAATCTTACTTCGTGAAAGTTCATGACCTGCTCCCTGACTTACCTGTTCCGATTGCCGCGGCCCAAAGCCCGGCTCATCTGTGCTGCGATCTGACCTTGAGACCGACGGAATCCCTGCACGTCCGGGGTCGAGATATTCATCACGACGTTCACAGCCCGGCCTCCCCCCTGCGTCCGAACACCCAGCTTGCCATCGGCGCCACGCGCCAGCGGCATGATCGCCTCGGGGCCCGCCTCGCCCATCAGACCGGTCCCGCCGCGCATCGAGAACATGGTCGGGCCACTCACAACACCGCCATTGGCAAAAGGCATCACCCGGCCCTGACTGAAACTGCCGCCGTTGGCAAAAGGCAGGATGCCCTCCATTAGCCCCCCAACTGTATTCGCCAACATCCCGCCAAAATGGTCCGTTACTGGCTTTATCGCTGCCGCGTAAGCTGTTTGGATCAGTGAGTTCTTCAAAATGTCCAGCGCATCCGACAAGTTCATGCCGTCCAAAACGACACCGTCGAAGGCTTTGCGCAAACCGCTGGACATACCGCGTTCCAGCGTTGCAACATCTTTGCCCGTTTCCTCAAACGCAGCACTGATGCGCTTCATCTGACTGTCAAACGCCGCTGCCATAGTCGCAGCATCGCCGAGGGAGTCGCCCAGCGCCTCGCCCTGCTCTTGCAGATCATCAAACCCATCACGATCCGTCATCACGCTCTCCTTTAGTCTCATCCGGATAGGCCGCTAGCAGTGAATCCAACCCCGCTCGGTTCATCGCGGGTATACCGGCGTCCTGCCCAAGCATCAGTCGCAACTCTGCCGGTGTCAGGCGCCAGAATTGCTCCGGCGTCAGACGCAGCCCCAGAATTCCGGCCCGCATCAAAGCGGGCCAGTCGAACCCGCTCATGTGTCCTCCGGCACCATGAAGGCGCGCGCCAGCAGCTCGGCTGCGGTTCTGGCTGCCATCATTGGGCCGCCCTCAATCTCAGCACGCATCAAATCGGACCGCGTAATGTCCCAACCGCCGCCGCGCAAACCAGCAACGATAAGGGCCAGCACATCCGCACTGGAATAGGCCCCGCCTTCAAACCGCTGTACCAGTTCAACCAGCGACCCCGTGCGCAGCTCCTGTTCCAACTCGGCCAAAGCCCCCAGCGTCAGCTTGAGCAGCCGCTGTTCCCCATCGATGGTCAGTGCCACCTCACCCGTCCAAGGATTGGCCATCAGATCAAAGCGCCGTAAAGGTCAGGGCACCAGCACTGGCCATGCTCATCTCATAGGTCGCCTCACCATTGTGTGAACCTGCGTATTCGATGCTGGTCACCTGAAACGGTCCTTCAACAACACCGAAATCAGGGATAATCACCTGAAAACCAGGAGTTTCCCCGTCAAAGAACAACTGACGTGCGCGCTCATCTGTCCCTTCGTCTTTGAACACACCCGAGCCCGAGATCGAGGCCGATTTGGCCCCCGCGCCTGACAGCAGCTCGCGCCACCCACCCTGACTTTCCAGGCTGGTCACATCGACACTTTCCGCGTTGAAACTGATCCGCGTCGCGCGCAAGCCCGCGATCGTTTGGAACAAGCCTGTTCCGTTCATATCCACTTTGACCAACAGGTCTTTTCCGTTCTGGGCAGCCATGTGCTCACTCCGTTGATTGCTTAGTCATCTTCCACGCGGGCGCGGAATCTCAGGTCGATTTGGCGGATTGCGCCGCCCGTTCCAGTGCGCCTGGCCGAGGCGCGCTCGAACCAAAGCCCTACAAGGCGACCACGATCCAGGCTGAAGTCCGCGCCATCCAGTGCGTCGCACACCGCTCCAGCCAAGGCCTTGGCAGTGGTGAAACCGGCCACCTCAGAAACAACCGCAATCGTAAACCGATGCACGGCTCCTGCACCCGATCTGTCCGAGGCTTCCCGAACCTCTTCTGGGCCCAATGTCACATAGGTCTTGGGAACAGTACCCGTGGGTGCGGCGTCATAAATCGCTCCGCCGGATTGGGCGCTGACATCCGCGTCGCCCGATAGCCGTTGAAAAACCGCCGCTTGCAAAGCGGCCGCTACGCCATAGCTCATGCCGCCACCTCTTCATCGGCAAAACATGTCAGGTATTGACCGCGCGGATCACGGTCCGCGACGGCGCGGATTACAAACCGTCGCGTCCCCTCGACAAAACGCTGATCAGGCGATGGCCGCATCGAAGACCCTTCGGGCGCGCCCCGAACCACGATCCGGTACCCCACCCGCGATACCGAAACTCCCGCAACGGAACGTTCAGAGCCGCTACGCGCGGTAACCTCGGCCCATAAGGCACCAATCGGCTGCCAGATCTCGGAAAATCCACCGGCACCATCAGACAGCCGCTTTGGCTCTTCCAGCACCAGTTTGCGGTTCAAGCGCGGCGAGGTCATTGGCCCACTCCTGCGCCAAAACGCACCATCCGGTAGCGCTGGATCAGGCTGGTAACACCGAACGGCATGCAACCATCGCTCAGCGCCGTTTCATCGCGGTACTCGTAATAATGCGCGGCAAGCAGCAGAACAGCCTGTCCCAGATCTGCCGGCAGACCGGCCCAATCCGCGGCCATTCCGGCGGTGAAATCGATCTTCACCCGACCACCTGTCGACACCTTCGGCAACATAGCCCCCGCCGGTCGCAACCGAGGGCGCTGACTGTCTCGTTCCAACCTATATTCACTCGCATCAACAATACTGTCTCCGCCGACCGCATCGGTCACTGTCACTGCTGCAATGGACCGAACCGGAGCAGCCGGCAGAACTTCACCCGCCGCTTCGCGCCAACCATTCAAGTTCCAGGAAAAAGCGCGCTCAATCAGCACCTTGCCCGTGCGCGCCTCAATCGCTGCAATCGCCGCCCGCAAGAAACTCTTCAACACCTCGTCTTGCACATTGTCCTTGGCAAAGCCCGTGCCCAGCCGCAGATGCGCCTTGAACTGATCCACCGGCAGCGCCACATCCGCGATGGCGGTTTCTTCGATCAACATCATCCATTCACTCCGCAATCTCGGACCCCTCCGGGGCCGTATCCTTGGAAAATGACGGGCACGCGCCGCCCCACGTTGCTCGGACGGAGGGGAGCAGCTAGACAACGCAGGGGATCTCACCCCAGCCCGCGCCCGCCGCCCGAGGGGCCACAGGCCCCCCGGATCCGTCACCGCTTAGGCAGTGCCGAATTTCAACAGCTTGATCGCGGCAAAGTCGCTCACATCACCACCCACGCGCTTGGTCGCGTAGAACAGGACATGTGGCTTGGCGCTGAACGGATCGCGCAGCACGCGCAGATCGGGGCGTTCGGCGATGGTGTAGCCCGCCTGGAAGTCACCAAATGCAATGGCATAGCTGTCCGAGGCCGCGTCTGGCATGTCCTCGGCAATCAGCACCGGATAACCCATCAGACGCGCAGGTTCGCCAGCGGCCAGACCATCCGACCACAGGAAGCGGCCATCGCTATCCTTCAACTTGCGGATCAGACCCGCGGTTTTCGAATTCATCACGAAGGTGCCATTGACGCGGTACTGCGCACCGAGCGCATAAACAACATCGACAATCGCATCCGCATCGATGCCACCGTCAATGCCGGTCGCGACATAGCCCAGACTTCCCCAGGACCAGCTGTCATTTGGCACCGCGCGATGGATCATCAGACCCTTCGGCTTGTCGACACCGTCGCCATTGATAAAGGCCGAGGCCTCGGCACGGGCAAACTTGTCCGCAATACGACCGGCCAGCCAGCTTTCGACATCAAACGCGCTGTCATCCAGAAGACGTTGCGATGCTTTGGGCAGCGCGCTTAGCTCGTGCAGCGGGATTGAAATACGGTCAATCGAAGGAGTACCGGTTTCCGCCGCAGCCGCGTTTTCATCCGCCCAGCCCGCGCCGACGTCTGTGTGATCGATCAGCACGTCAAACGAGTTCGCCTCAACATTCACCACCGACGCAATCGAACGGATCGAAGCAGTCGAGTTCAGCACCGACTTGATTGTTTCAGCGGTTTGCGGGTCAACCAGATAGCCACCATCGCTGTTTACCGCAGTCGAAAGCGACTTGGCCTCTATCTCAAGACCGCGCAGCCCGTCATCCTCGCCAGATCGCACATAGGCGTCGAATGCCTTCTGATGCGGTGCGCCGTCTTCGATGGACGCCGCAAGATGCGGGCGCGCCGCGATGGTTGATTTACGATCCAGCATGGTCAGTCGCTCTTCTGTCTGTTGCAATTTGGTTTTAACTTCGGCCTTGAGGCCCTTGAATTCATTCACGAAGCCAGCCATCGCCTGCTTCACCTCCTGAACCAGGGGCGCACCCTCTCCGGTCAAGGCCGGGGTCTCGGTCTTGCTCATCAGCACTTCCTTATTGGGTGGGATTTGAGGCGCGCTAGATCCGCGCCAGCTCCTGCCGGGCGTCCTGGAACACCTCGGCGATACTGCGCCAAGTGTTTTCAGCGTCAGGCTCAAAACCTTTCGCCGCCACCCGCGCACTGGGCAGCATCGGGAAAGTCACCAAGGACACCTCCCACAGCTCCAGTTCCGTCAGGACCCGTTGGCCCTTGTCATTCTTCACGGCACGCTTGGTGCGATAGCCAATCGACAGACCGTCCAATGCCCCCGCCCGGATCAGTTCCGCTGCCTCACGGCCCTTTTGCGTGGCCTCCAGCAGTCGGCCTTTGACGCGAAGGCCGGTGTCATCCTCACGCACCTCGTCCCAAACGCCGATGGGTTGCGCCGGATCGTGCTGCCACAGCATCTTGACCCGCTGACCCGCTTTGGCCAGCCCCTCAAGCGAGCCACTGTACGCCCCCCGTTGCACTACATCGCTGCCCTGATCGACCTGTCCGAACAGGCTGGCATAGCCCTCGATCACCGCGTCTTCAGACACCGACAAACTGTCTCCAAACCGTGCGAATTTATGCTCTAAATCCATGAGCTTCTCCATGTAACCCACTGACCTTACGGTGTTACCGCAAGGAACGACTGAAACGCCTGCGCCAGGATCACCGCCGCCACACCGTAGACCGTCAGCCACAACCGACGTTCCAGTCGCTCCATCATCTCTTCGATCTGGTCCAGCCGCCTGCACAGATGCGCGTGCTGGATCTCGGCCACCCGCTCATGCGCGGCCAGACGCAAGCCCGGCGCGCACTCGAACGAGGGATACCCATCAGCCATCGGCACGCTCCGGCAGCCCCAGCAGCGCTCGCTTCTCAGCGTCCGTCAGAAAATCAGCCCCGTTGACCCGCGCCCATTGTGCATCGCGTTCCGCCGACAGCGCAGGCACCTGATCCAAATCGGGCTTCAACATCAGGTCTTCGCCCGAAAAGCCCGAAAGCCACTCTGACACCGCCGCCGCCACCCGCGTCACCAGGGGCAGTACGGTCAGGCGATAGAACGCCCGGTTGGCCTCCTGATAGTTCGAATAGGTCGCATCGCCTTGGATCCCCAGCAGCATCGGCGGGACCCCAAAGGCCAGCGCGATCTCGCGGGCGGCGGCTTCCTTGGTCTTTTGAAACTCCATGTCCGAGGGCGAAAAGCCCATCGGCTTCCAATCCAGCCCCCCTTCCAGAACCATCGGACGACCTGCATTGCGCGCCCCGCGATAGTTCTGCTCGATCTCATCCGACAAACGCCGGAACTGATCCTCGGCCATCACCCCATGGCCATCGCCCTTCCACACCAGCGCCCCCGAAGGTCGCGCCGCATTGTCCAGCAGAGATTTCGACCACCGCGACGCGCTGTTATGCACATCAATCGCCATCGCCGCCGCCTGCATCGGCGAGAACCCATAGTGATCGTCCTGCGGATGGAACGACTTGATATGGCAGATCGCCTCCGCGGCGAACCGGTGCTTCTTTCCCCCGACGGCGTAGTCATACGCCTTGGGCCACCCATCTGCCCCCGGCACCACACTCATCCGATCCGAGCGCAAGACATGGAGCTCTACCGGCAGCCCTTCCTCGGCCTGAACCGCCTCGACATAGGCATTGCCCGACAACAACAACTGCCCGAACAAGGCCTCCATCAACTCTGCCCGCCCCTGCGCCGCATTCGGACGCCGCATCAGGCTCAGGACCGGATGCACATCATAGCGCTGCGCCTGATCTTGCAGAACCAGAGGCAAAGCCGCCGCCGCCTCAGCAATCAGCTTGACCGAGCGAAACCCCACCGGGTTCCCTGAAAACCCCGTCCGCGTCAGCGACACCGCGTCCCGAGGGCTCCACGCCACGCGCCCGCCTGTCTGCCACGCCACCACATGTCCCGCCGCGCTCGCCTTTGCCTCAGGCGCCTCGCCAGCCGATCCACGACGCAAGAAATCGAATACCATCTGTGCTCCTTTCTGCCGCCGCTCTGCCCGGCTTGTTGAAAGGAGTTATGACGGAAAGAAGTTTAAAGCTTGGGAATGGGGCGTACGGGGGGTGGGCAACGGTCGGTATGTGAGCTTTTTTGCAAGCGTTCGCTTGGCTCCGAAACTCGCACAACTCATTTTCGAAAAAATTTTGGCTTACTTCTATTCTTTCAATTGAACCCGCGTGATCGACGGGGGAGATTTCGCCTTAGAAACCGCTCATAAGTTTTGAAAGGTAGGCTAGTGAAAGCAAATGTTTCTGTGAACTCACGTATTTTTCTGGCGGTCTTGCTTTCGGTGACCACCTTCATTCCAATAACCGCGCCTGCCGGCGAAGTCCGTTTCTGGGAAATGCCCAAAGGCTGCAGTTGGACCACGGAATATTCAAATGGAAATGTTTGGGTAAACACGTTTCGAGGAAAGCAGGCAGGAAAATACATCGTCACGACCAAGAACAAGTTCGGCAGCAAGGAAAAGGTAAAGACAACCGAATACAACGCGCGTGGCTTGATGACGCGTAGTCCTTGGAGCGGCAACAAGTGGGAGGAATTTGAACCCTACAGTTGCTTTGGTATCGTCGGAGATTGCACTTACACCTATCGCAATGCCGATGGCGTGACTCTTGTCATCTCCTCAAAGACAACCCAAATCAACAATTCAACCTTTAGAGTGAAGGCAAAGTCGGGCCAAACCGGCAAATTTGCAGTCGATACAGTACAAAAAACGCACTATGGCCTGACTTTACTTTCTAAAAACAAAAACTTCTCTGTAAAGACTACAGAGCTCAGAAACTGCGGGATCGCGCCTTCCTAACCGCTTCAATGACGGGTACTGGGAAAGTTAGATCATACACTAAGGGATCGGAAAACTAGTCCTGTCGCTGTTTCTGAAGTACCTCACAAACTCCGCACCCGAGGTCGCCGATATGCCCCCGCAGGCGTCACAATCAACTCATGCAGCGCCCAGACCAGCGCGTCGACCCGGTCGGGCGAGCCCTGCCCCTCAAACCCACGCGTGGTCATCTGGCACATCTGCTCCTCCAACGCGTCCAGACCGGCCACATGGCTTACCCGCCCCTGCTCGTACAACGCCGCCACAGGCTCGGCCCGCGCGACCTTGCCGCGGGAGGCCCGCACCGCGCGGAACGGGACCAGAGGGTCCACCTGCCGCACGACCTCTTCCACCAACTGCCCGCCCTGATTGACCTCAGCCACCAACCGTTCGGCCCCGAAATCATCCATCGCGTCAATCGCCGCCTGCGCCCAGCCCGCCGGGCCGACGCTCTGCACCGTCCGGTCAGCCAGCACATAGGCGCGCCACTCCTCGGGCGGGCCCTGCACCTGAGCGCCCACAACAACGATCCCGCAGGCATCCGCGCCTGAACCGGATGTCACCGCCGGGTCCAGCGCCACGACGATGCGATCCAATGCAGGCACCCGATCCACCCGCGCAGCATCCAGCATCGACCCCGTCCACAACGCACCCTCAGCATCCGACAACAGCACCCCGTCCAACTCCTGCCGCCCCAGCCGCGTGCCAGCATAGCGCGCGCGGACCTCGGCCAGAAACGAGTCCGCCAGATTGGCCCGGTTTGCTTCGGTTGGCGCATGGGTCTGCACAGTGGAGGGAGACACCAACAGATCCTTCAAAACCTTCACATTGCGCGGCGTCGTGGTCACACAGACCCGAGGCTGCTCTCCCAATCGCAACGCAAATTGCAACATGTCCCAAGTTTCCCCAGCCTTCTTCCACTTGGCCAGCTCATCCACCCAGGCCGCATCAAACTGAGGACCCCTCAGACCCTCAGGATCATGCGCCGAAAACGCCTGCGCCTCGGCCCCGTTGGGCCAGATCAGTTTCCGTTCCGATGCTTTCCACACAGGCCGACGATCTGGCGGTGAACACTGCAATATCCCGCTATCGCCAAAGATCATCACGTCGCGCACCTGATCAAAGGTCTCGCCGACCAACGCCACACGACTGGCTTCTCCGCGATCCAACGGCTTCGACCCCTCAACCATCGACCGCACCCATTCAGCCCCGGCCCGCGTCTTCCCGGCACCACGCCCGCCCATAATCACCCAGGACCGCCAATCACCTTCGGGTGGCAATTGATGCGGCAGCGCCCAGAACTCAAACAGGAAAGGGAGGGCACACAGCCCCCCCTCCCCGATCTCACTTAGAAATCTGTTCTGCACCGCAACAGGTGCGGAGGCGAGCCAACCTGCACCCGATTTCAAATCGAGCGCGCTCAAGGTCGAGCGCATAGCCCCCTTGGGCAATTCCGGCTTGTCTGTGATGTTGTTCGACAAAGCTTGTCTCCACTTTCTGACAACTTCGGATCAGCCCCTCTAACTGCCCGAGTTGCCTGGCTGAACCAGCAAGATCTGCATCCTCCCCGGCACCGATCTGTTTGCGCAGGTCTTCCGCCGCTTGCCGCAGATCGCGAATGGACCTCTCAAGCGACTGCAACAAGTCAGCCGTCTGGGAAATCCGCTCTTCCGGGGTAATCAAAGTCATGTTTGCTTGTGACCTCATGCGTGAGTTTTCTCCGCACGAGAGAAACGAAAAACGGCCGCCGGGTTTCCCCGTGGCCGTTGCCCACTTCTTCTAGCATGACACAATTCATACGTATTTAAGTACGCAATGTCAACTAGTTACGCAACACGAACGCAACAGGGAGCGTACGCAGAAGTAAGATTTTTAGCCCCCAGCTTAGCTGCTTTTCGAGAGTTCCTCTTTTTCAAAAAAAACCATTAAACCGCCTTCGCGTTTCAGGACGTCACTAAAAACCGGATTAAGAATCGCGTTAAAATTGACACCCTCGCTGCCAACGCCCGGCTCCATTTTCAAATGCCAGCTTGACAATCCCTGCCTCAACCCTCATGTGCCCACAAAACCAAGCGCTGCAGCGTGAGCCTGAGCGGACCTTTTCCGCCCCACAGCGCCCGACTCACCCATAGTTCCCCATCACGCAGGGTTCTTGACGCGACGGCCGGATGGCGCAGGATTCACCTGCTCGTCCCGAGGTCTCGCACAACCCCTGCTGGTCGCCAGAGCGCGACCTCGTTTGACCTGCCCGTAGGCCAATGCTCCGGGCTGTAAAGGATAGTTATTTGTTCGACTTTGATATGCTGGGCCTCGCCGCGGCACTTAACAAGGCGTTGAAAAACGCCAACTTCACGCAACCTACCCCGATCCAGAACCAGGCCATACCGCTTGCGCTGAACGGCCACGACATTCTGGGTCTTGCCCAAACCGGTACCGGCAAGACACTGGCATTTGGCCTTCCTCTGATTGATCACTTGTTGGCTCAGCCTGGAAAACCTGATCCCAAGACAGCCAAGGCATTAATCCTTGCACCGACCCGCGAACTGGTGAACCAGATCGCCGACAGTCTGCGGGTCTTGACCAAAGGCACCAAGCTGCGCGTCGGGACAGTTGTGGGCGGACAGTCAATCAACAAGCAGATCATGTTCCTGGCGCGTGGCACAGACATTCTGGTCGCCACTCCGGGTCGCCTGATTGACCTGATGGACCGTGGCGCAGTCGATCTCGGCTCGGTTCGCCATCTGGTTTTGGACGAAGCTGACCAGATGCTGGATCTGGGTTTTATCCACGCCCTTCGCAAAATTGCGCCAGCTCTGGGCACTCCGCGTCAAACCATGCTGTTTTCCGCTACCATGCCAAAACAGATGGAAGAGCTCAGCCGCGCGTATCTGACCAACCCTCAACGGGTTCAGGTATCGCCTCCAGGCAAGGCCGCTGACAAGATCACGCAGTCGCTGCACTTCGTTTCGAAACCCGGAAAACCAGCAATGCTGCGTGAAATACTCTCACGAGACAGCGATGCGCTGACATTGGTTTTCACCCGCACTAAACACGGGGCTGAACGTTTGATGAAGGGTCTGGTTGCCGATGGTTACAACGCTGCATCGATCCACGGCAACAAAAGCCAAGGCCAACGGGACCGCGCGATCAAGGCGTTTCGCGAAGGTGAGGTAACCATTCTGGTGGCGACCGACGTCGCCGCGCGTGGCATCGACATCCCTGGCGTTGCCTATGTAATCAATTTCGACCTGCCCGAAGTGCCGGACAACTATGTTCACCGCATCGGCCGCACGGCCCGTGCCGGGCGCGAAGGTGAGGCTATTGCTTTCTGCGCCCCTGAAGAAGTCGATCTGCTGCGTCAGATACAGAAGCTGATGAAGATCGAAATTCCGGTGGCAAGCGGCACCATGCCCGAAGGGGTTGAGCCCCAAAAACCAGCGCGCCGCCAAAACAATCGCCGTCGCGGGTTTAAACCCAAACCAGCCAATGGCGATGGAAAGCCTTCGGCGGGAAAGGGTCGTCGACCCCGTCGCAGACGTCCCGCTGCTTAACACCAAAACGCAATGCAAAAAGAAACGCCGACGTCAGATATCCCTCTGACGTCGGCGTTTCTTTTCGCCACTTTGGCGGTTCGGTTTAGTTGCCCGAGTTTCGTTCGGCTTCTATCTCGCGCCACTTGGCTACGTTACGGTTGTGCTCCTGCAATGTCTCTGCAAAAGCGTGACCTCCCGTGCCATCGGCCACAAAGAACACAAAGCTGGTGTCATCCGGCGCAACGGCGGCCTCAAGACTTGCCAAGCCGGGGTTCGCGATCGGAGTCGGCGGCAACCCATCGATTTGATACGTGTTCCACGGCGTCGGGCGATTCAGTTCACTGCGCCGCAAACCCCGACCCAAAGTGCCCTGGCCCTTGGTCACGCCGTAAATCACCGTTGGGTCCGTCTGAAGACGCATCCCTTGATTCAGCCGGTTCACGAAGACGCTGGCCACTTGTCCGCGCTCTTCTGGAACTCCGGTTTCTTTTTCGATGATCGAAGCAAGGATCAGCATCTCTTCGGGGCTTTCCAGCGGCAAGCCATCCTGACGGTCTTCCCAGACCGCGTTGATCCGAAGCTGCTGTTTGTCTTGCATGGCCTTTAGGACATCATTGCGGTCCTGACCGGCCACAACGTCATAGCTGTCCGGGGCCAACATGCCCTCAGCTGGGATCTCAGTCACTTCTCCGGTCAGCGCCTCAAAGGACTTCAACGCCTCAACCACCTGCCACGAGGTCACGCCTTCGGCCAACGACACACGATACCGAGTGTCCGCCTCGTTGCGTTTTTCGGTATAGGCTTCTGGCGCCTCTTCCTCCAACGCATCGAAAGACGCGATTTCATCGAAATCCAACGTCGCCGGGTTCAGCTCGCGCACCCGTGTCTGGGCACGGGTCACGCCAATGCGGTATTCGATCTCGGATCCGCAGGTGCTGGCACCGGTGCTGGTAATCTCAGCGATGATCTGCTCCATCGACGCACCTTCGCGTACCAGAAAGCTACCGGCTTTCAGCTGCTGCGCCCGGTCTGTGTAATCCGCAGCCATGCGGAACAATGTTGCATTGCGGATCGCGCCCTGGTCTTCCAGTTCCTGACTGACACGCGTCATATTCGATCCGCTTCTGACCTGCAGGCAGATTGCGGTTTCAAGCGGGCCTTCCGCTTTGTACTGAGATTGCCCCCATAGGATCAGACCACCCATCAGGAACAAACCGACCACCAACATGGTCAGCGCGTTCGAAGCAATGGCCCGCCACATTTAGCTGACCTTTCCGAAGATTACGCTGGCATTGGTACCGCCAAACCCGAACGAGTTTGACAGGGCCACGTTGATCTCACGCTCGCGTTTTGCGTTGGGCGCCAGATCGATCGGCGTTTCGACAGCTGGGTTGTCAAGGTTGATCGTCGGCGGCGCAACCTGATCCCGGATTGCGAGGATCGAGAAGATCGCTTCAATCGCGCCCGCAGCCCCCAGCAAGTGCCCGGTGGCAGACTTTGTCGAGGTCATTGTGGCGTTTGCCGCATGCTCACCCAACAGGCGTTCCACAGCACCCAGCTCAATCGTATCAGCCATGGTCGAGGTGCCATGCGCGTTGATATAGTCCAGATCTTTCGGCTCCAGCCCGGCACTGCGCAGTGCGGCTTTCATCGAACGTTCTGCCCCATCGCCATCCTCTGATGGCGCGGTAATGTGATACGCATCACCCGACATGCCATAACCCAGAACTTCGGCGTAAATCTTGGCACCACGCGCCTTGGCGTGTTCGTAGTCTTCCAATACCACGATGCCCGCGCCCTCGCCCATGACGAACCCGTCGCGGTCGACGTCATAGGGACGGCTGGCTTTCTTCGGGTCGTCTGCATATTTCGTCGACAAAGCCTTACAGGCGTTGAAACCTGCAATCCCGATCTCGCAGATGCAGCCTTCACCGCCACCTGCAACCATGACATCCGCATCACCCGCACGGATAATACGGCTGGCATCGCCAATCGCATGGGCGCCGGTCGAACAAGCTGTCACAACAGAATGGTTCGGCCCCTTAAACCCGTGGCGGATCGACACCTGACCCGAGGCCAGATTGATCAGAGCTCCCGGGATAAAGAAAGGCGACACCCGACGCGGGCCTTTATCGCGGATCAGATTGGCGGTGTTGGCAATCGAGCCCAGCCCACCGATACCCGAACCAATCAGAACACCTGTCCGCAGACGGTCTTCCTCATCTTCCGGCAACCAGTTCGCGTCCTTGCAGGCCATTTCCGCGGCCGCAATCGAATACAGGATGAAGTCTTCGATCTTGCGCTGTTCTTTCGGTGGCATCCAATCATCGGGATTGAACGTTCCGTTGGTACCATCGCCGCGTGGCACCTCGCAGGCATAGGTCGTTGTGACCCCGCTGCCGACGGCATCAAAATGCGTGATGGGGCCTGCGCCGGACTCTCCGTCCAGCAGCCGCGACCAGGTTTCCTCGACCCCACTGGCCAAAGGAGTGACCAATCCAAGACCGGTTACAACGACTCTGCGCATGAAGTGCCTCTTGCCTGCTTCCTGTTATGAGAACCGCTCATACCCCGGCCCGGGGTGCGGGGGCAAGAGCAAGGGCGACTTCCGCGCCGGCATCCTGCCGCCGATCACCCAGAGAAACGCGTAATTTAGGGAAAATGGGGTAACCGCCCTTTCACGCACGCAGCAGAAAGGGCGGAATGGTTTGTCTAGTTGGCCTATTGGAACTGTGCCACTGGCTCGTGTGCGGCTTTGGCCATCTCCAGTGCATCTGACAATTCCAGCGATTTACGGAACAGCGCCCGCCCGACAATTGCGCCCGAGATATTCGGAATATACGCCAGACGGGAAATATCGTCCGCTGTGCGCACAACACCGCTCGCAATCACTGGGGTCCTCGAATGCCCGGCGATTCCGGAAATCAGACCAAGCTGTGCGTCTACATCTTCCATATCACTGTCAATATCCGTCACGACAATCGCAGCAAATGGTACACCTTCGAATGCGTCGATAAACGCTTCTGGCGTGAATGCACTTTGGTTGCGCCAGCCATCCGTCATGACAAATCCCTGCCAGACGTCGACAGACAGCACGATTTGGTCCGGGTACAGTTTGGCCAGTTCTTTAACCAGATTCGGCTCCAGCGCGGCCAAAGTGCCGATCACAACGCGCCCTACGCCTTTGTCGATCCAGTACTCCACCTGTTCCCGCGTGCGCATTCCACCGGCCAATTGCACGGGAATCTCTGCTCCGCGAATGATCTCCTCGACCAGTGCGACGTTGGTGTCTTTGCCTTCAATCGCGTCGAAATCGGTCAGATGCATCCATTCGGCACCCGCCTCGGCCCAGCTCCGCGCGGTTTCAACCGGATTCACGTGCCAGATCATAGCGTTATCCAGACGGCCTTTGTCCAGCGTGACACACCGGCCGTTCTGCAGTTCCATCGTGGGGTAAATCCTCATGAGCTTGTTCCTCCGCTCAATCGCTCTGAAAATCCCCGGTAGCATAGGTCGACCGTTCCAAACCCGATTTACCGGGATCGGCACAGTTTGGCCATTTTGCGGCATATCGGCGAAGTGGCGAGATTACGCGCGGGCGGGTGGACCGTTGCGCCGTAACAAATGCACCGGGGTTTCATTATACACCCCTTCGCGCATCAAAACATAGCCAAGCTTTTTGGCCAGCTTCTGGGAGGACAAATTGGACGCGTTCACCATCGCGACCAAAGGCCCGGGAATCACACGGTCGAACCAGTCATGAGCCGCCTTGGCCGCCTCATATCCCAACCCTTGACCCTGTGCTTCGGGGGCCAGAATCCATCCGGCTTCGGGGAAGCCATCGAAATCCTCGCCCAAACGTCGGTTGCCATAAAAAAAACCCGCCTGCCCAATCAGCGTGCGCGTCGATTGCTGCATCACGCCCCATTGGCCAAATCCAGCCATTTGCCAGTGCCCGGCATTACGCAGAAAAGAGTCCCACGCTTCGCCACGCGATCGGGGCGTCCCACCAATATGCTGCACGACGCATGGGTCACGCCAGATTTCGGCGAACCGTTCAAAGTCCTCCGGGCGCATGGCGCAGAGCGTCAAACGCGCGGTATTTATCATTGGAGTGGATCTTATCATGCCCTGTCCACTTTGAGTTTTGCCTCAATGGAAACAGTGCGCAGTGGAAAATGGCCACGCAAGCCCGAATTTTGCGTGGACATAAAAAAACGGCGCCTCCGTTGCCCGGAAGCGCCGCTTTTGATCAGAAAGAAACGTTTAGGACGCTTCGCTGATGAACTTGACCGCGTCGCCGAAGGTCTGGATGGTTTCGGCTGCGTCATCGGGGATCTCGATGCCGAACTCTTCTTCGAACGCCATAACCAGCTCAACGGTGTCCAGGCTGTCTGCGCCCAGATCGTCGATGAAAGACGCGTTTTCCACGACTTTGTCTTCTTCAACACCCAGGTGCTCAACAACGATCTTCTTAACGCGATCTGCGACGTCGCTCATGTCTATTCCTCATTCCTTTACAGGGCGGTCTGCCCGATTCTGCCCTTGCCCGCACGGGTTGGCCTTGATTTGCCCGTTTCGGGCGGTTTGGGTCCCGGGAAACCGGGAAAGTAGAAGGCCGACCAGAAAGACCGGCCCCGCATAGATGCGCCGCCTATAGCATAGTCGACGCAAGAGGCAAACGCTTTCGCATTCGCCCCTGTCGCGGTCACAACATGGCCATACCGCCGTTCACATGCAAGGTACTTCCAGTGACATAGCCTGCCTCAGGGCTGGCAAGGTACAAAACAGCCGCAGCGATTTCTTTGGGATCGCCCATACGACCCGCCGGAACTTTGACCAGCAGACCCTTTTTCTGTTCCTCGGTCAGCTTCTCGGTCATTGCTGTCGTGATGAAACCCGGTGCCACAGCGTTCACCGTGATCCCGCGCGTTGCAACTTCGTGGGCCAAGGCCTTGGAAAAGCCGATCATTCCGGCCTTTGACGCAGCGTAGTTCGCCTGCCCGGGGTTGCCGATTGCGGCCACCACGGACGAGACATTCACGATCCGGCCCCAGCGCGATTTCATCATGCCCCGGATCACACCTTTGCACAGTTTCATGGTCGAGGTCATGTTCACGTCAATAACGCTCTGCCATTCTTCGTCGGACATGCGCATGAACAGGTTGTCGCGTGTGATTCCGGCGTTGTTGACCAGAATGTCCACCGATCCCATCGCCGCGGCCGCTTGCTTTGGCAACGCCTCCACAGCTTCCGGATCGCTCAGGTTACAGGGCAGCACATGCGCGCGCTCACCCAGATCATCCGCCAGGGCTTGCAGTGGTTCGACTCGCGTACCGGACAACCCAACCGTTGCACCCGCGCCGTGCAGTGCACGTGCAATGTCGCCACCGATACCACCCGATGCACCGGTGATCAGCGCATTCTTACCTGTCAAATCAAACATACAGTTTCCCTCTTGGTGCGTCGGCAACGACGCGCATTTCGCTTACGATTCGGCCTGAAGGGCCTTTTGAACATCTTCCGGCGTGCCCACGGCCTTACCCGCAATGGCACGGTCGATCTTGCGGATCATACCAGACAGCGCTTTGCCTGCGCCGATCTCCCATGTCTCGGTCACACCCTGCGCCGCCATGTACTGCACGCTCTCGCGCCAGCGGACCGATCCCGTTACCTGTTCGACAAGCAACTGCCGGATCAAATCCGGGTCACTGACCGCCTCGGCACGTACGTTCGCCACCAAGGGCACAGCGGGCGCCTTGATCTCGACCGCAGCAAGGGCTTCCGCCATTACATCTGCAGCAGGTTGCATCAGCGCACAGTGAAATGGAGCACTTACAGGCAACATTACCGCACGTTTTGCACCTTTTTCTTTGGCAATCTCGGCAGCGCGCTCAACGGCGGCTTTTGAACCAGACACGACAACTTGTGTTGGATCGTTGTCATTTGCCGCCTGACACACTTCGCCCTGCGCGGCCTCTTCGGCAACAGAGCGCACGGCTTCAAGATCCAAGCCAAGAATGGCAGCCATCGCACCCTCGCCTACAGGCACAGCGCTTTGCATGGCTTGCCCGCGCGTGCGCAACAGGCGCGCGGTGTCGGCGACCGACAACGCTCCAGCAGCGGCCAAAGCGGAATACTCACCAAGCGAGTGCCCCGCCACAAATGCGGCTTTGCTGATCGAAACACCCTCGGCCTCCAAGGCGCGCATCGCGGCCATTGACGTTGCCATTAATGCTGGCTGCGCATTCTGAGTCAGCGTCAATTCGGCAATATCGCCTTCCCAGATAAGGCTGCTCAGTTTCTCACCCAGAGCGTCGTCCACCTCATCAAATATGGCTTGCGCCGCCGGATAAGCCTCGGCCAAAGCTTTGCCCATACCGATTGTCTGGGCGCCCTGCCCTGGAAAAACGAACGCGAGTGTCATTGCAACCTCATGCATACTGTTAGGTTGCGGCGGGGTGTAAACTGACTGCTCGTCTGGCACAAGCGCTGCCTGCATTCTGCATTCTGGCACCGTTGCTGTGCGTCCGCGCTTACTTGTGTCAGTCTCACGCGTCTTTACGTTGGACGCGACAGAGAATCCCGGAGTCTTATTTTCATGGCCGCGACCAATTCCTTTTCCAGTTACGGAAGCGTTGCAAAAACGTTTCACTGGCTCACAGCCCTTCTGATCCTGACAGCCCTGCCGCTTGGCTGGATCGCAGATAACCTGGCATACGCGGTTCTTCATGCAGACACCGCCCCGACCGAGGCCGAGATCGCCCGCGCCGCGCGCGTGTTTTCGCTGCATAAAACTGTAGGGATCGTTGTCTTCTTCGTGGCATTGGCGCGCATTTTGTGGGCTTTCACACAAACAAAGCCCGGCTTGTTAAATGCAGACAACAAGCCCGAGGCCTTTGCAGCGGAAACCGTTCATTGGCTTTTATACGGGTCGCTGGTCCTTGTTCCACTCAGCGGTTGGATCCACCACGCCGCGACAGAAGGTTTCGCTCCTATCCTCTGGCCTTTTGGGCAAAACCTGCCGTTTGTTCCCAAGTCCGAAGCCGTGGCCGAGATGACCGGTGTCCTTCACTGGCTGTTCATGTGGGTCCTGGTAGGTTCATTAGCCCTGCACATTGTTGGCGCGCTGAAACATCACGTCATCGACAAGGACAGCACGTTGCGAAGAATGCTGCCTGGTCATTCGGACGCACCAGAGCCGCCGCAGCAACACCATTCACTTGTCCCTGCGTTTGCCGCCG
Organism: Ruegeria sp. CF8; assembly: GCF_056537285.1. NCBI lineage: Bacteria > Pseudomonadati > Pseudomonadota > Alphaproteobacteria > Rhodobacterales > Roseobacteraceae > Ruegeria > Ruegeria sp. CF8. The sequence goes on from NZ_JBQFRG010000003.1 coordinate 365,945, forward strand.
TGGCGGTCTGGGCCGTGGTTCTGACTGGCGGCTGGGTCACAGGTGAATTCGCACGCGAAGCCGGCGATGCCGACGTCGAACTCGCCGAAGTTCAATCTGACTGGCGGGTGCAAACCGGAACCTTGTCGATAACAATTTCTCAATTGGGCAGCGCCGTCACCGGATCTTTTGCCGACTGGACCGCAGCCATCACCTTCGACGAACCTGCACAAGTGGGACCTGCGGGATCTGTGGACGTTACGATAGCCATTGGCTCTCTGAGCCTTGGCTCGGTCACTGATCAGGCTATGGGCTCCGACTTCTTTGACACGTCACAATTCCCTACGGCGCAGTTCACCGCAGATTTGTTCAAGACCGAAACCGGGTACGAAGCCCGTGGCCCGCTGACCATCCGCGACAAAACGATGGATATCGTTCTGCCGTTTTCGCTGGATCTTCAGGGCGATACGGCCACCATGGCGGGTTCTGTTGAACTGAACCGGTTGGATTTCAACGTCGGCACGTCACAGCCGACCGAGGAGTCCCTAGGCTTTGCCGTCTCTGTTTCAGTCGACCTGACCGCCAGCCGCAGCCAGTAACGCCAACAAAAAAACCGCCGGTGAGATACTCACCGGCGGTTTTTTATTCTCTTTTTTCGATTTACTCGGCTTTTTGAGCCTCAACCGAAATCTGAACCTGCACTTCGTCACTTACGAACGGTGCAAATTGTCCCAGGTCAAATTCACTGCGAACCAGCGTTGTGGTTGCGTTGAAACCCGCCCAAGGCTTGTTGGCCATCGGGTGATTGTCCACTTTGTTCAACTTGGCATCCAGAACAACTGATTTGGTTACGCCATTCATGGTCAGGTCGCCGGTGATATTGGCAGTGTCATCGCCTGTCACCTCAATCCCGGTCGAGACGAAAGTGATCAGATCACCCTCGGCAGCGCCAAAGAAATCTTCGGTCATGAAGTGGTCTTCACGAGGCTTCCAGCCAGTAAACATCTCCATGACCGGCATTGAAACCGTGACGCTGGATGCCGCGGGGTTTTCCTGATCGAACATGATCTCGCCCTCAAAGCCCGAGAACATGCCGTAAGTGGTCGAAAAGCCGAGGTGATCATAGTTGAAGATGACCTGGCTGTGGCTGGGATCCAGTACATATTTCTCAGCACTGGCGAATGCAGCAGTTGCCGAAACGGCCAAGGCCGCAGCAAGAAGGGTGGATTTCATAACAATCTCCGCGTTTTTTTGAATGCAAGCCGATGGGGGTTGCTCACAAACAAGATGTGCCGCCCTAGGGCGGCACACAACCTCTTTTGGCTCACAATTTCTGTTCCTTTTTGAACAGAATAAAATTCAGCCGAAAATTGTTACGCTTTTGCTCAATTGCCCTTTCAGGGCTCGGCTGACATCCGCCGATTCAAGTGGCAGCTTCATCAACAGGCTGCCGTCCACGTCGAACAAGTGCACTTCGTTCTCTTCAAAGCGCGCACCACCCAAGGAGTCATAGCTGCGACGCAAAACAGTCTGTGGGCGTCCGTCTTCGTTCTTCTGCAATACCCGCACCTCACGACGAATAGGATCGAAATAGGCATCTGGCCGTGGATCCAGAATTTCGATCGTCAGCAGGCTGACCCCAACGATCAGAAACAGCATCGAAGCAACCATCTTGATCGGCCAGACATCCGCACCGATGACCGACCCCGGCATCAGCCACATTGAGAACGCCGACACGATCAGGAATGCGCCTACCATCCGCGCCAGGATCAAGCGCGCCTTCCAGTTCGGCGCGAAAGCGATCATTACCGGAACCGAATGTTCAAAGCGCGATCCAGCTGCTTCTTCCCGGTATGTGTTTGTGTTTGTCGCGGTCATAACGTTTCACCCTTTATAAGGTTACTGTCGGTGTTTTGTTGGTTCCGGGTAACGTCCGGTATGAAAAACAACTTTGAGCCGAAAAGCGTCAGCAATTGGGCACCCCAAAGGAAATTGGGCGACTTCACCAAGGCATATGTGGCGGGTCTTGCCCTTACGGTTCAAACGTGTATACGGGGCCATCCTTCGCAGTCGTATGAATCGCGCAGCCTCTCGTGGCAGGGTCGCGAAGGACGAAATGACCCCGCCTATGAAATGCGCCTTGATATAAACAGGAGTGCACATGCCACTGTATGAGCATGTAATGATCGCGCGTCAGGACCTGTCCAACGCGCAGGCGGAAAGCCTCGTGGAACACTTTGGCACCGTACTGGCCGACAATGGCGGCAGCCTCGTCGATAGCGAGTACTGGGGCGTCAAGACGATGGCCTACAAGATCAACAAAAACCGCAAAGGCCACTATGCCTTCCTGAAGACCGATGCCCCCTCGGGTGCGGTTCAGGAAATGGAACGCCTGATGCGCCTGCATGACGACGTCATGCGCGTTTTGACCATCAAGGTCGACGGCCACGAAGATGGCCCGTCGGTTCAGATGCAGAAGCGTGACGAACGTGGCGACCGCCGCGAGCGTCGTTGATCACTGCCTGAGGAAAGGACACTAAGCCATGGCCGCAAAACCATTTTTCCGCCGTCGTAAGGTCTGCCCGTTCTCGGGTGAGAACGCGCCGAAAATCGACTATAAAGACACCCGTCTGCTGCAGCGCTACATCTCTGAGCGTGGCAAGATCGTACCTTCGCGCATCACCGCCGTTTCGGCGAAAAAGCAGCGTGAACTGGCCCGTGCTATCAAGCGCGCCCGCTTCCTCGCCCTGCTGCCCTACGCCGTGAAGTAAGGAGAGACTGACATGCAAGTTATCCTTCTGGAACGCGTTGCGAAACTGGGTCAGATGGGCGACGTCGTTGACGTCAAGCCCGGCTACGCCCGCAACTTCCTGCTGCCCCAAGGCAAAGCCCTGAGCGCATCCGAGTCGAACATCGCCTCGTTTGAAGCCCAGAAAGCGCAGCTGGAAGCCCGCAACCTAGAAACTAAAAAAGAAGCTGAAGCTCTGGCTGAAAAGCTGGACGGTCAGCAGTTCATCGTGATTCGCTCGGCGTCGGATGCCGGCGCTCTTTACGGCTCGGTCACACCGCGTGACGCCGCAGACGCTGCAACCGAAGCAGGCTTCACAGTCGACAAAAAACAGGTCGTTCTGGTCGCCCCGATCAAAGAACTGGGCCTGCATACCGTTGCGGTTCGCCTGCACCCTGAGGTCGAAGTTGAAATCAAGATGAACGTTGCCCGTTCGGAAGAAGAAGCCGAACTGCAGGCATCGGGCAAATCGATCCAGGAACTGGCCGCTGAAGAAGAAGCGGCCGCTGAATTCGAAATCGCCGAACTGTTCGACGACATCGGCTCGGCCGCATCGGAAGACGATGACCTGGCTGTCGAAGCTGCTCCGGCTGAGGAAGACGAAGCCAAAGCCTGATCTGGTTACACTTTGATCAAGACAAAGGCCGCGCATTTTGTGCGGCCTTTTTCATATTGCAGCCAGACCAGCAAATTTCGGCCCAAATTGATCGCTAGAGTTGCGACCGAACAGACGTTCCATATCATACCGCCTTATTGACCGGAGATTCATGATGCCCATTTTCCCCCGCCGCAGCTTTCTTGCCCTGTTGTTCGCAACCCCGCTGCTCGCGTGCGGTGGAGGTGAAGTCTCCAAAGCCGACACCACTCAGTTCAATCCGCCCCTCTATCCAAATGAGACGCCAGAACTCAGAGCCTCGATCAACAAATGGGCCGATCACTACGAGCTTCCGCGCGAGCTTGTCCACAAGCTGGCCATTCGCGAAAGCACACACCGGCCTTGGGCCGTGAACCGCCCCTATTACGGGCTGTTGCAGATCCTTCCCGCCACCGCACGATCGATGGGGTACAAAGGTAACGCCGAGGGACTTTTAAACGCGGATACCAACCTGGAATTCGCGGGCAAATACCTGCGCGGCGCGTGGTTGCTGTCTGACGGAGACCAGCAACGCGCGATCTTTCTGTATGCGAAAGGGTATTGGCCCGAAGCCAAAGCACGAGGATTGCTGGTAGAAACCGGGCTCAAACCTGCGCCCTGACGGTAGTTAGCGTCAGTTTTCGCCTGAAAATTAGCACTTACGGCGGGATAGTGACAAAAATGTTCTATTGAATATCACAATATCCTGAATAGCGCAGACAATTGATGCCTCTGCTTGTCAGGATTAAGAAAATATGATGTTCTGGTTGAGTGAGGTAACCGGGTTCCACTCTGTTTTATACGTATGCTCGACGACACCATCGGGCAGTAAGATGGGCCGCAGTTGGTAGGCGCCGCATGGAAATTGTCGATCTGAGCACTCTGCCGGATTCAGAAGTTCGCTACACCGAATTTCTAAGGCAAATCTGTGACAAGCATGAAATGGACCATGCTGCTTATGCAGGCATGAACCCTGCCGCTGGATCTGTGGCTGGCTTCGTCACGTATGACGATGAGTGGACAGAGCATTACCAGAACCAGGGTCTGATCATGATCGACCCAACCATCCACATGGCACGCCGCAGCATTGCTCCGGTGGACTGGAGCCGCCTTGAACGCAGCCCCGATTTCCAGCGTGTATTCCGGGACGCCCATGATTTTGGCCTGCCCAGTCAAGGTGTTACAATTCCTGTGCGCGGTCCGTATGGAGATATTGGGCTGCTCAGCGCAACCCGCGACTGCAGCAAGGAAGAGTGGCGCAAGCTCTACACCCACGTGATAAGCGACCTGCAATCCATGGCAGTACACATTCACGACAACGTCGTTTCGTCGGATCAGCTGACCAGCGCACTCTACCATCCAACCCTGTCGACCCGCGAAGCAGAGATCCTGCAATGGGTCGCGGCCGGTAAATCTCAGCAGGATATCGGCGATATTCTGTCGATTTCGCACAGGACTGTAGAAGTTCACTTGCGTTCGAGTCGGGAAAAGCTTAGTGCCCTGACCACCCCGCAGGCCGTCGGACGCGCGATTGCGATTGGGCTAATTACCCCAGGTTAATCAAAAAAAGCGCTTAATTTCGCCAAAATACGGGAAACCCCCAATAGAAAAATCCCCTAGGACCGGTAACGTCGTATTTACCGAACAACCACTCGAAGGGGGAAGAAATGATCATCGTGGTAGATGGCCTGAACAGACATATGTTCAGCGAAGTTCTTGACGAAATGTTCGAGTTGAGAGCGCGTGTATTTGGCGGACGTCTCGGATGGGACGTCAAAATAGAAGACGGAAAAGAAATCGACGAGTTCGATCATCTGGACCCGGCATATGTAATCGGACTCGACGATGAGGGGAATGTCGTCGCAGCCGTGCGTGCCCTCCAGACCACCGGCCCTCACATGTTGTCGGATGTCTTCTCGGCGATCCTTTGCGGCGAAGCACCACTGCGCAGCGCAACCATGTGGGAATCGACCCGCTTTTGCGTTGACACCCAGCGCCTCACTCGCGGTAAAGAAAAGAACTCGGTCTCCTACGCAACCTGCGAATTGATGATCGGCTCTTTGGAGTATGCCAAGAACGCCGGTATTCAGGACATCATCACCGTGATTGATCCGGTCATGGATCGGGTCCTGAAACGGTCGAATTGCGCACCGTATGACTATGTCGGCAAAACTGTCCCGATGGGTAAAGTTCATGCGCTGGCCGCTCTGCTCGATTGTACCGACGAACGCATCGCGGGACTGCGTGAGTTTGCAGACATTCACAACGATGTCTTCATCGACGAAGACGAGGCACTGGCCCTGTTTGCAGCCAAGAAAGCCGCAGCACAAAGCCCTGCCAATCAGGATCACAAACCACTGACTGATCTTGAAAAGTATTTTGTGGAACAGATGAGCGCCGCCAAGACAGAAGCTGAACGGCATGATGTGCTGAGGCTGATCGAAACGCTCTCGAACACGTTCACACCAGAGCAGAAGACTGCTCTGCTACAAACCCCCCGTGCTTTTGCTCATGAGGCCTGACCCCCTCACCTCATAGGTACAAAAGCCACCCATGCGGAGCCGTCTGATTAGCAGGCGGCTCCGTTTTTTTATGCCCTTCGGGAATGGGCGGAAGAGGATTACTCCTCTTCCAGTGCCTCAACGGCTTTTTGCAGATCGTCTTTGCTCACGTCTTTTTCGCTGACCTGAGCCAGCTCGAATACATAGTCGACAACCTTGTCTTCGAAGATCGGCGCGCGCATCTGCTGCTGCATTTGAGCATTCTGCTGCACGAACTCAAAGAACTGACGCTCTTGACCCGGGTACTGGCGCGCCTGGTTCATGATCGCCTGAGTCATTTCCGCGTCGGTCACTTCAACCTCGGCCTTCTGACCCAGCTCGGCAAGCAGCAGGCCCAGACGTACACGGCGCTCGGCTAGTTTGGTGTGCTCTTCCGTCGGCTCAATCTCGCCGTGATCGTGGCCTTCCACGTCAGGGTTTTCTTCGTGGAACAGCTGATGTGCGATCTGCTTGGCTTCAGCTTCAACCAGCGACGGAGGCAGGTCAAACGACACTTTCTCGTCCAGGACATCCAGCAGAGCACGCTTCATGACGGCACGCGATGCGCCTGCATATTCTGCTTCCAGACGCTCCGAAATCTGCGTCTTCAGAGCGTCCAGGTCTTCGGCACCGAACTTCATTGCCAGATCGTCATTGACCTCTGCTGCCACCGGCTCTTTCACCTCTTTGATGGTGCAGGTGAAAACAGCGTCTTTGCCGGCCAGGTGCTCTGCACCGTATTCCGCGGGGAAGGTCACGTTGACGTCTTTGACTTCCTCGGCCTTCACACCAACCAACTGCTCTTCGAAACCGGGGATGAAGCTGTTCGAGCCCAGTACCAGAGGATACTCTTCAGCCGAACCGCCGTCGAATTCTTCGCCGTCAACCTTGCCAACGAAATCAAAAACGATCTGGTCGCCGTCTTTCGCCTTCGAGCCTTTGCGGCGCGCTTTGAAGTCCTGTGCGGTTTCAGCCAGGTTGTTCAGCGCTTCTTCCACAGCCGCGTCGTCCGCCTTGACCACCAGCTTCTCCAGCTCGACGGATTTCAGGTCAACTTCGGGGATCGCAGGCAGTGCCTCATAAGACATGGCAACTTCAACGTCGTCGCCTTCTTTCCAATCTTCATTGGTCATCTTGACTTCGGGCTGCAGCGCAGGGCGGTCACCACTGTCTTCAAAGTGCTTGTTCATCGCGCCGTCGATGCTTTCCTGCATCGCTTCGCCCAGCAGGCGTTGACCGAACTGCTTTTTCAGCAGCGCCATCGGCACCTTACCTTTGCGGAAACCTTTCATTTCGATTTCCGGCTGCGCTTCGGTCAGCTTTTCATTGACCTTGTCGTCCAGTTCGGCTGCGGTCACAACGATGTTGTAGCCGCGTTTCAGACCTTCGTTCAGCGTCTCTGTAACCTGCATTATGGTAGTCCCCATAGGATTCGGGGCGCGCAAAAAGGGCGCGCCGGGCAAATTTGACGCCTTCTATTTGCCCAGCAGCGTACGTGCAAGGGGCAAAGGCGGAATCCACCTGTATTTGATCGTCTATCCACCAAAAAAGAACGCCCCGGAAACCGGGGCGCTCGTGTTTAAACCAGTCTTGGCAGTCAGAACTTCCAGCGTGCGCCCAGAACCCATGCTTCGTTGTTGTCAAAGGATGAACCGTCATCGAAGTCGTGGTTGCGGTACTTCAGATAAACATCTGTGTTGATCGCTTCGACCTTCTGAACAACTGCGATACCCCAGGCCTTGGTGTCCGACCCGTTGCTGTTGAAATCCGAACCATCATAGTAGTCTACACCGACACCCGTCTTACCCCAGGCGATCCAATTTCCTTCGTATGAGATCTTGCCATACCAGTAATTCGGATCCGTCGCCCCAGCCTGATCGTCGTCACGCGTACCGCCAGCAATTGTAAATCCCAGCCCACTGGGCAGAAGAACAGACGCAGAGCCAATCGTGTCTTTGCGATCGCCGGAATTGTCGTCCCGGTCGCGCACCGAATAAGCAATAGCTGCCGCAAATTCCACACCACCGGCAAAGGTGTTTTCATAGAATAGACCTACGTCATAATAGTCATCGTCATCGCTGCTGGACAGAATGTTCTGCCCATACGCGAAGCCGGCCGAGAACCCGTTGAAAGTTGGTGTGTCATACCGGACGCGCCCACGGCGCGAGCCGTCAAAGTTGCTGGAACTGTCACCAACCGTGATACCGCTCAGCAGTCCTGTCGTGTCTCGATAGAAGAACCCGGCGTTTTCATCGTTGGTAAACGAATACAGCGCTGTTCCGACATATGACAGATCCACCTCAGCGGCACCGTCAGCGACCATACTGCCTTGCCCCGCCGAAAACTTGCCGTAGCCACCTTTCAGCGAGAAATCCACGTGACGAATATCTTCGCGATTCCAGCCATCCGCGTTGGTTCCAAACTGATCAGCAGACGCCGAACCTGGCAGGCCAAGCCCTGTTTCAAACCAAAACTGGAACTCATTGCTACCGTAAGGCTGCATCAGGCGCAGGCCAACTCGGCTGTTCGACAGGTCGTTGTCGAGGACCCGTGTCTCGGTGTCCTGCCCGTCATCGACCGAAATCAGGGCTGGGTGCAGCTGTCCATAAAGCAGCACATAACCGCCGGTGTTGTTTTCATATTTCAGCTCTGCTGCAGCAGGAATTGCCGCCGTTGCAGTTAGCGCAGCGGCAGCGGAAAGGGTTTTGAATTTAGAAGTCATTTCACTCACCATGAATGGTTCGGGCGTTACACCCCGTCCAATTGATCATTGAGCACCGACGTTCCAGATGCCCGCGCACTGTCTCGTAAAGGAATTGCAAATTCGCAACACAGAACGCAGAGGCCAAGAGAATTTTTTAATGTATTTCATTCGCTTAAACACATCACCGCCAGCCCGTTTCGGAGGTGCTCAAAAAAACTTTGCCGTCCGTCTGTGCGTCTGGCAAACACTCACTCTGCAGGCACGCAAGTTCTATCGGCGGAAGTCTGCCGATCCGGTGTGGAATGGGCCATTCCCCGCCAACACACTCAAATATTCATCTTTCTAAACACGTCAGGCAGTTGTTCCGGCAAGTCCTCGGCAATCAGGCCGGGCCCAAATTGCAGTGCGCATTCCACATGCAGCCACGCGGCAGTCTCCGCAGCTTGCAACGGTGGATACCCACGTGCCAGCAACCCGGTGATGAATCCCGCCAGCACATCGCCAGATCCAGCGGTCGCCAACCACGGAGCCGCCCTTTCGTACGAGGCCGAGTTGACCGAACATCGCCCATCAGGTGCGGCAATCACCGTATCCGACCCCTTGAACAGAACCACGCACCCAGCGCGATTTGCAGCCGCCCGCGTTGCGTCAACCTTGGAAAAGGCCGGGCCCTTTGTCGGCGCGGCTTTCAATTTGTCCGCGATGTCGGGGAAAAGTCGCGCAAACTCTCCCCCGTGCGGTGTGAGCACGCAGTTTTCGTGTAACAGCGCGAACAAAGCATCCCGGTCGCCCGCAAAGGCCGACAACGCACCGGCATCCAACACCGTCGCCCGGCGCGCCGCCAAGGCCACCGGCACTAACTCACGCGCGCGCTCCGCTCCCAGCCCGGGCCCAAGACAGAGGGCATTGAGGCGCGGGTCAGTCAGAACCTCGACCAGGCCATCTTTTCCCTCAACGCGCAGCAACATGAGCGCCGTGATCTGACTGGCCACTTCCAAAACCGCCGCAGGCGGCACACCCAATGTCACCAGTCCCGCGCCAATCCGCAACGCCCCACGCGCCGCCAATCGCGCCGCACCGGTTTTACCGACCCCTCCGGACAAGATAAGAGCGTGGCCATGAGAGTACTTGTGGCCTTCTGTGTCCTTCGACAAACTCCCCCAGTCGGCAGCAGCTATTTGGACAATCTGGTTGCTTTTCGCTGTTTCTAGCCCAATCGATTTTGTTTGCACCTTACCGCAGGACATTGGACCATCGCCCAAAACATGCCCGACCTTTTTGCTGTGAAACGTGACCGTCAAGTCGGCAGCAATGGCGTTACCCAGAACGCGGCCACTATCAGCGCACAAGCCACTTGGCGTATCAACTGCGACGACCTTTACGCCTTGATCCCGCAGCAACGTCCTTGTCTCTGTATTCGCCAATAAAGAAAACACACCTGTAAACGGTCGGGTAAGACCAGTTCCGAACGCTCCATCGACAATCAGATCAGTGTCCTTCGGAAGCTGAAGATAGTCCGCGTCAATAGGATCAGCATCGATGGCGAACACATTAACTCCGCCTTCATCCAGCCACCGCTCATAATTCACGCGTGCATCGGACGGCAGCTTCTCTGGGTCTCCGTACAGAAAGACCTCAACGTCCCAACCCTGCTCTCGCAACAACCTTGCGACAACAAAGCCATCGCCACCATTGTTCCCCGGCCCGCACAGCACCACCGCACGCAGCGGATCCCCTTCATCTGGCCCCAAATACCTCGGGGAGCGCGAGGGGCTGGCCCCTCGCCTGTCCAACTCTGGCCACTCCTCGAAAATCGCCTCAACAACGCCCTGCCCGGCCCGCTCCATCAGCTCAAGACCTGTCACCTCACCGGATTCGATGGCAGCCTGCTCGATGGCCCGCATCTGCGCCGCTGTCAGCAATTCCGTCATCCCAAACCCTCACTCGATTCAATTCTGATTAGTTTTTGAGCAACATGCTCATAAATTAGCATGCCGCCCGATTTCGATGCATCCCAACCTGCCCAAATCCGCAATCACATTGCCGCCCGATCTTAGACGTGATCACTGCCCCTGAGACAACCATTCAAGGTGAGCCGGGATGAAAAAGATCGAAGCGATCATCAAGCCGTTCAAACTGGACGAAGTGAAAGAGGCGTTGCAGGACGTGGGCGTCCAGGGCCTCAGCGTGATCGAGGTCAAAGGCTTCGGTCGTCAGAAAGGCCATACCGAGCTGTATCGCGGCGCGGAATATGTCGTCGACTTCCTGCCCAAAGTGAAGGTCGAGGTCGTGCTGGACGATGATCAAGTAGATGCCGCCATCGAAGCCATCGTTTCGGCCGCCAAGACCGACAAGATCGGTGATGGCAAGATCTTCGTCTCGCCCGTCGAACAAGCCATCCGTATCCGCACCGGCGAGACCGGTTCGGACGCACTATAACCCTCCAATCTTCAAGTCAGAGGAATCTAGAGAATGAGCAAGGACGCAGTTCTTAAGCTGATCAAGGACGAAGACGCAGAATACGTCGACATCCGCTTCACCGACCCGCGCGGCAAGCTTCAGCACGTGACCATCATGGCCGATCAGGTCGACGAAGACTTTCTGGAAGAAGGCTTCATGTTCGATGGTTCTTCCATTGCCGGTTGGAAGTCGATCGAAGCATCCGACATGAAACTGATGCCCGACACCGACAGTGCTTATGTCGATCCGTTCTACGCAGAAAAAACCATCTGCGTTCACTGCTCGGTTGTTGAGCCCGACACCGGCGAAGCGTATGAGCGTGACCCGCGCGGCACCGCTCAGAAAGCCGAAGCCTACCTGAAATCATCGGGTATTGGTGACGTCGCCTACATGGGCCCTGAAGCCGAATTCTTCCTGTTTGATGATGTTCGTTTTTCGAACAGTATCAACAAGGTATCCTACGAAGTTGATGCAACTGACGCGTCGTGGAACACCGACACCGAGTACGAGATGGGCAACATGGGCCATCGTCCGGGCGTCAAGGGCGGTTACTTCCCAGTAAACCCCATCGACGAAGCACAGGACCTGCGGTCGGAAATGCTGTCGACCATGAAGCGTCTGGGCATGAAGGTCGACAAGCACCACCACGAGGTTGCCTCGTGCCAGCACGAACTGGGTTTGATCTTCGACAGCCTGACCAAACAGGCCGACGAACTGCAGAAATACAAGTACGTCATTCACAACGTGGCCCACGCCTACGGCAAATCGGCCACCTTCATGCCGAAGCCGATCGCGGGTGACAACGGCACCGGCATGCACGTGAACATGTCGATCTGGAAAGACGGCAAACCTCTTTTCGCCGGTGACAAATATGCCGACCTGTCGGACGAAGCACTGTACTTCATCGGTGGTGTTCTGAAGCACGCCAAGACCCTGAACGCCTTCACCAACCCATCGACCAACAGCTACAAGCGCTTGATCCCGGGCTTTGAAGCACCTGTTCTGCGCGCCTACTCGGCCCGCAACCGTTCGGGTTGTGTTCGTATTCCGTGGACCGAGAGCCCGAAAGCAAAGCGCGTCGAGGCCCGCTTCCCCGATCCGGCTGCAAACCCCTACCTGGCGTTTGCCGCACTTTTGATGGCCGGTCTGGACGGTATCAAGAACAAGATCGATCCGGGCGAAGCCATGGACAAGAACCTGTACGATCTGCCTGCCGAAGAACTGGCTGACATTCCAACCGTTTGCGGCAGCCTGCGCGAAGCTCTGGAAGCTCTGGCATCGGATCACGACTTCCTGCTGCAGGGCGACGTGTTCACCAAAGACCAGATCGATGGCTACATCGCACTGAAGATGGAAGAGGTCGAAACCTACGAGCATACCCCGCACCCGGTTGAATACGGTATGTATTACAGCTGCTAAACCGGATTTGGGTTTACATCTGCAAGGGCGTCCAATCGGGCGCCCTTGTCTTTTCTACCGGTATGATTTGACGCGTCGCCTGAGTTTCAACAAACTCAAGAGGACACTCCCAACCGGAGACAACAGTATGGCCTTCAGCACTTCACCTTTTTCGAAATACTCAAATATCGTGACCTCCGAAAAAGAACTGCTTCAGATTTCCGGCGCCCCTCTCCCGCAGATCATTGCCAAAGAGCTCTCTGAACTGGACCAGATGTGCCGCGACTTCATCGCTACCTCGCCCTTCTGCCTGATCGCCTCGGCCAACCCCGACGGGTATCTGGATATTTCGCCTCGGGGGGATCCTGCCGGTTTTGTTCAGGTCTTGTCCGAAACACTGATCGCAATCCCGGACCGTCCGGGGAACAAGCGCGTGGATACCTTCCACAATGTTCTCAAAGACCCGCGCGTGAGCGTGATTTTCTTTGTTCCCGGCAAGATGGAGACACTCAGACTTCGGGGCGACGCCCGGATCTGCGCGGACCCTGAGTTACTGCAGACCATGGCAGTTGGTGACCACGCTCCCAAACTGGCGCTGCTGATCCACGTTCATACGGTGTTTGCCCATTGCCCCAAATGCGTCATCCGTTCAAACTTGTGGCAGCCCGACGCGTGGCCGGATGCGTCGAACCTGCCGAACATGAACGCCATGATGGTGAAACATGCCCGCATCAAGGCCACCCCGGACGAATGGTTCGAAACACTAAAGAAAAAAGGTGAGTTGGACCTCTACTAGTTTCTTTTCCAAACTTAAGCTCCACGCTACGCTGACTTCAGATTTCACCTCAAACGGATTGTGCCTATGTTTCGCTTTGCTGCTATCCTCGCTTTGTCAATGACCTCACCCGTTTTGGCAGCTCCATGCGGTAACACCAGCGCCGGGTTTGAAGCGTGGAAAGCCGACTTTGCCAAACAGGCGCGTAAGGCCGGGGTCAAAAAGAAAGGGCTGCAAGCGCTGTCCCAGACACAATACGCAACGCGCACCATTGCGGCAGATCGCAATCAGAAAAGCTTCAAATACTCGCTGGACAAGTTCATGCGGGTCAGAGGAGCCGACACGATCGTGGCGCAAGGACGTAAACGCAAAGCCGCCAACCCCAATTATTATGCAGCCTTCGAGCGCCAGTACGGTGTGCCAGCTGGTGTGCTGATCGCCATTCATGGCATGGAAACCGGCTTTGGCAACTTCATGGGTGACAGCCAGATTGTTTCCGCAATAACCACTCTGGCCTATGATTGTCGCCGATCCGAGTTCTTTATTCCTCACGCAATTGGGGCACTGAAACTGGTCGACATGGGCAGTATCACAATGGCGACAAAAGGGGCAAAACATGGCGAACTGGGCCATACCCAATTCCTGCCCGGCAACGCCCTGACCTATGGTGTCGATGCCACCGGTGACCGGCGAGTGGATTTCTACAATATGACGGATGCTCTGGCCTCGACCGCGAATTTTCTTCGTAAGAAAGGGTGGAAACCGGGTCGTGGCTACCAACCCGGCGAACCAAATTTTCGCGTTTTGCAGCAGTGGAACGCGGCCTCTGTGTATCAGCAATCCATTGCCATCATGGCCGCCCGAATCGATCAATAGCGTCGCCGCACGGAAAACACGCACCGCTCTCGTTTTCGCCACATTTCCGCCACAGTGACAAACAAAAGCCTTTAGTTTCTTGGTTTCCAAAGCGTAATCAATCGCGGGAAAATTTCGTTTTTTTGCATTTTTCGCCAAATTCTCCCCCAGAACGGTTGCTAGAGTGAGTTTCGAACAAAGCTTGAATAAGGACAAAGCAGTGGCTCGGAAGCATAGCTACCATGGCGGTCTGCAATTTGATGGTGACGCAACTGACGCGCTTGAGCGTTTTGGAACCATCGTTGCGACAACGCTTGAAGACTACGGCCATCTGGTCGAGCGCAAAGCGCTGCTCAGCTATTCCGAGGCCAGCATCGTCTCGAGCCAATATCTGGTTCGGCTGACGCTGGATACAGGCACACCCGAGCAGGAAGACCGTTACGAGCGCATGGATCGCGCCGCGGGGCTAAAAACCATAACAAAGCCCCGCGTCTCGCATCCTCAGAACCGGCTTGTGCTGTCAGTCACCCCCGTGTCGCCGTTGCTGGATGATTCCGAAATCTCAGAGCTGATGCTTGTGGTTATTTTGTACCGCATGGTCGATATCTGCTCGACCCGGCGGATTGAATGGCTGTCGCCGCATACGGTTCTAACTGTCGAACAGTTCATGAGCGCGTTTGACACCCTGACCCCAAGTCGCGAAACGCGAGACAGGAAACAGATTTTTCAGTCCCTGACCGGTCAGTTCGCCGACGTCAAAATGCCTGAACTGGATGACAATGTCACTGCCCTGCATGCTCCGTCGGCTCGGCCGATCCAGCTTACGGATGAACAATTGCTCAGCATCGCGTTCCGCAGCGAAGATGCCGCTCCGTCTGATCGGGCGGTAACGGATGCTGATGCCGCGGCAGACGACGAACGACCAAGCGACATTCTGCGTCTCAGCAGCTGGTGCATGACAGGCGTTCTAGCCAGCGTTTCTGCACCGATCGCCCTGTCAATGGCCGCAGTCAACCTGATCCGGGGCGAAGATTTCCGTCTCAACACCCAAGTGCTCGTGTTCACGTTTGCCATTGTCGCACTGAACGCCAGCAATGCGTTTGCCGACGTAGCAAACGCCTTGGGCATGTAACCAAATTACCAAGACCCTCCTTGGAGGCCCCGCCGTCAGGCGGGGTTTTCCATTTCTGCAACCGCGTGCGCGGCCAGAACATACGTATGAATGGAAAATACGACCGCATTCGTCTTGGGCAGGCGCAATAGAGTTTGCCGCTCGCTCCGTAGATAAGAGTTTTGTTGCCGGTCCCGAATTTCCCGCGGTGCGTGGACACTGCGGGGCTGGAACAGCTCGGGATCTTCATACCAGAGAGCATTGAAACGCCACAAAGGACGACCGGGCTGAATACCATCGAACAGCCGCTGTACCCGCTTCGCGATATTGCTGTCATAGCTTTCGACCGGCACGTGAATGTCGATCAGTGGCCGCATGAATTTTTCCGACAAGCGCCAACTGGCTGGAAAGCACAGGATCGCGCCGGTCAGAACATGCTCATCCCCGTGTTTTTGAAGAATACAGAAGTCTTCCTGCACCAGCTTGCACAGCGTATCCAACGGCTGACTGTAGTCGATGGGAACCATCGCACCATCGGACCTGACAACCGTCTTGCTGGCAGAAGGGTAGACTTGGGCCAACACCAGATCCAGCAACTCGCGCGCGGCGGGTTCGGCCTGAGGATCAAGTGCCAAAACATCGTCTCGGTGGGTTAAAAGCAGCTCTTCACGTCGTTGCATCTGACCAGAAAATGCCTCGTCGCGATGCAGCCAGTTTTCTAATGTCGTCGGTTGTATGCCCGGCAAGGCACGCGTGTTTCGGACATCGTACGGAATTGTGTTTTGCAGAATCTGCCTCATGACAAAGGCTTATCATGCCCCAGACAACGTGTCGGTCGAAAACGACAACCTCGCGGTCGCATTTTTTTCAGACGCTGTAGATCGGCACATTAGTTTTGCCAAAGCACATAACGAGGCCAGCCATGAATCATCACTACAGAGACACGCGCAAGATCGATCCCAGCAAAGGCGCAACTTTGGGTGACGGTACTCCAAACGACAATGACCGGATTGAGATCGGACCGACGCAGCTGGCGTTTGACGAATGGGCCGCTGCGGGGCTGGAATTGCCCAACCTGACCCGTATGCGGGAACATCGCTGGAAGCGGCTGACACAAGGTGTTGTGGATCGTGGGTACGGCGGCGTGCTGATGTTCGATCCGTTGAACATTCGCTATGGGACCGACAGCACAAATATGCAGCTGTGGAATACGCACAACCCGTTCCGTGCTGTGTTGCTGTGTGCCGATGGGTACATGGTGATTTGGGACTACAAGAACTCTCCCTTCCTCAGCACTTTCAACCCCTTGGTGCGTGAACAACGCTCAGGCGCTGATCTGTTTTACTTCGACCGGGGCGACAAGGTCGACGTGGCGGCGGATGTGTTCTCGAATGAAGTGCGGGTGCTAATCGAAGAGCATAGCGGCGGCAACAAACGCCTGGCCGTCGACAAGATCATGCTACACGGCCTGCGCGCGCTTGAGGCGCAGGGGTTTGAGATCATGGAAGGCGAAGAGCTGACCGAAAAGACCCGTGCCATCAAAGGACCGGACGAAATCCTTGCGATGCGCTGCGCCAGCCATGCATGCGAGACAGCTGTAGCTGAAATGGAGAAATTTGCCCGTGCCAATGTGGGCAATGGGAAGACCTCGGAAGATGACATATGGGCTGTCCTGCATGCGGAAAACATCAAGCGCGGCGGGGAATGGATCGAAACGCGCCTTCTGGCCTCGGGTCAACGTACGAACCCGTGGTTTCAGGAATGCGGCCCACGGATCACTCAGCAGAACGAGATCATCTCGTTCGACACCGATTTGATTGGATCCTACGGAATTTGTATCGACATTTCCCGCAGTTGGTGGATTGGTGATCAGAAGCCGCGTGAAGACATGGTCTACGCCATGCAGCACGCACATGAACACATCATGACCAATATGGAGATGCTCAAGCCCGGCGTGATGATCCCGGAACTGACGGCAAACTCCCACAGGCTGGACGACAAGTTTCAGGCGCAAAAATACGGCTGCCTGATGCACGGCGTGGGCCTGTGCGACGAGTGGCCGCTGGTGGCCTATCCCGATCAAGCTGTCAAAGGGTCATACGACTATGCACTGGAACCCGGAATGGTTCTGTGTGTCGAGGCTTGCGTTGGCGAGGTTGGCGGTGACTTCAGCATCAAGCTTGAAGATCAGGTTCTCATTACCGAAGACGGCTATGAGAACCTGACAAAGTACCCGTTCGATGCCCGTCTAATGGGGGGTGAGTGAGGCCAACGCCTCACTTTGACCAATGCGACCGGCGGACATTGCCGTGCCAGTCTTCCAGGATCGGTTCGTCTTGAACCTGTGGCCCGCTCAAGTTTGCGGGCCAGGACTGTCCAGCGACAAAGCCTGCTAAACCGGCCAGTAGCAACGCAATGATCCACAGCGGGTGCATCACAGGGGTGCGGGCGGCGAGTTCTGCGTGTGACATGGGTATCTCCTTGGTCGACAACTTCGATCCTTAGATGTGCCCAATTAGACTATAAGTAAAATGAATGTTTGAACTATGTAACTTCACATTACGTGATGATTTAAGTGCAATCCTGCGTGACCGCCCCCTCAAACTTGGCGCTCCGCGAGATGATGTTTCACAGGTCAGAAAACACGCACAAAGTTCTCACCTTCACGTGACGCGACTGACATAAGGGTTGAGACCGGACCAACATAAACCCACTATTGTCGGTGTTCCCCCAACCCATTCAAGGAGCCGACATGCCCACGGAACGCATTACCTTTGCCGGACATGACGGCAGCCAACTGGCCGCGCGTCTTGACCTGCCGGACGGTCCGGTGCTGGCGACAGCGCTCTTTGCCCATTGCTTTACATGTTCCAAGGATATCCCGGCAGCCCGGCGCATATCTGCCCGACTGGCTGCCATGGGTATAGCGGTTCTGCGTTTTGACTTTACCGGGCTGGGCCATTCCGAGGGTGAGTTCGCCAACACGACCTTTTCTTCAAATGTCGAAGACCTGATTGCCGCTGCACAATACCTCGCTGGGCGGGACATGGCCCCGGCCCTGTTGATCGGACATTCGTTGGGCGGCGCAGCGGTTCTGCGTGCACGGGCGGGCATTCCGTCGATTAAAGCCGTGGTGACAATCGGGGCACCGGCAGACCCAAGCCATGTCTCGCATCATTTCGAAGACGCTCTGCCGCAGATTGAACAGGACGGCAGTGCCGAAGTCACATTAGGCGGACGTCCTTTCCGCATTGGCAAAGCCTTTGTAGATGACATCGCGCAATCTGCCTTGTCGGCGTCGATTGCCGAACTCAAAGCAGCGTTGTTGATCCTTCACGCACCGCGGGATGAAACCGTCAGCATCGATAACGCCAGCACGATTTTTCTGGCGGCAAAACATCCCAAAAGCTTTGTGACCCTCGACGATGCCGATCACCTGATCACACGTGCTGAGGATGCCGAATATGCGGCTGATGTGATAACCGCTTGGGTTTCGCGTTACGTAAAGCTATGCCCACCCGCCCCACCACCCGGGGCCCCGGAAGGTGTTGTGCGTGTCACCGAGGCTGACCCAAGTGGCTTTATGCAAGATATTCAGGCAGGACCACTCCACCACGCAGTCGCGGATGAGCCGGTCTCGTATGGAGGTACAGACAAGGGCATGTCCCCTTACGGGTTTGTTTCCGCTGGTCTGGGCGCTTGCACATCCATGACGATCCGGATGTACGCGCGGCGCAAGCGCTGGCCTCTGACAAATGTCAGCGTTGATGTCTGTCATGACAAAGTGCATGCGCAGGATGCAGGTCTGGCCAACGAGGGCAAAGTGGATCAGTTTCGTCGGAAAATCCGGCTGACCGGTCCGCTGGATCAATCGCAAAAACAGCGCTTGCTTGAGATAGCAGACAAATGCCCGGTGCACCGAACGCTGGAAGGTTCCGCCCATATCACAACCGAGCTTCTGTCATAAAAAAGGCCGCCTGTCTGGCGGCCCTGATTTTTAGCGGCGCGGTGATGGCCGATGAATGGGCGGCCGTGCCGCAGGTGGACGCGCCGTTGGCGGCCTTGGCCGTGCAGGCGGTTTGGCAACCGGCGGTTTCGGACGTTCAGGACGAACCGGGCGATCAGGCCGGTTTGGTCGATCAGGGCGGTCGACGTTGATATTAACGTCTCGGCGGTAGTAATCGTTCCAAAGCATCGAGTCGTAGAACGGGTCGTACCCATATCCATATCCGACACCAACCGAGACGCCGTCACAGGCCGACAAGCCAAAGCTTGCTGCCCCCAGCCCAAGTGCAAGAGAAATTCGTCTGATCATCTGTAAGTTCATCGCACCTTCTCCCTACTGAAGCGACCGGAACGACGCGAAAACTGCGTTCAGATCGTCAGCATAGTCCGGATTCGCACCATCGCGCAGGATGGCCACGGCAACTGCAACGCGGCCTCGTGGCAGATCAATGAGCGTCGCTGTAAAGCTCACTCCTCTGCCTTCGCGGCGTCCGGTGCCCCGGAACACCTTTGCCGGCAATCCTCCGATGCGTGTGTCGCTGGTGCTTGTGATGGTGGGGTCGTTGACCAGAAACTTGTCAATATCCTGCAAATAGCGGACACCATCCTGAATGGATGAAACCCCTTCGGGTGAAACAAAGCCCATCCAGACTGTATCATCTGTCACCGGGCGCATCCCCATGACGCGGGACACTCCACGCGTATCACCCAGCTCTGAATCTTCGATCTCTCGCGGGCCGCCAGTGCGCAGCACCCAAAAGTCAGGGACGCTAAAACTAAACAACGAACGACCATCTTCGGTGTAGGTCACCGGAGTATCGGCCGTCACTGACCCTGCCCCGCTCAGCCAAACAGCAGCAAATGCGGCAAGCAATGAACCTGAAAATAAACGCATATCTCAATAACCTGATGATTTCCTCAAACGCAGCTTGACCCTTCAAGATGCAGTTTGTCCAGTACCGGCACTTATCGGCCGGGTGGGTTGCAACGCCCCATGGCAGCTTTCAAAGCGCTGTAGCCATCGCCAACGGGTCTTCAGATCGCTAAATGCGCTAGCATCTTTATTGCACGTAAACGCCGTCTGTCTGGCCGCCTGCATCATCGACGAACCGGATCGTATCCTCATTGCGATAGACGTCGTAGCAGGCCCACAAGTCTGAAGGCGGCCAGATCGAACAATACTGATCCTCGCGCACCGCCCAGCGCCCGGCGCTTGGCCCGCCCGAGAAGTACTGCGTGCTCATGCCGGCCTCGAAGGTTTGCCAAACCCCTGCACCATATTCCAGCTTCTTGTCCGTCAACGCGGCCAGTATTTCGTCCCCCGACAATTTCTGAAAGCCATCTGCGGCCAAAACACCCGGCCAAAGGGCTAAAATCAGGGCAAACCGTCTCATAGGCGTTCTCTCGTCTTGTTCCCTGCTGCACACAGGGCTAAACCCCGCGCCAACGCCTCATCCCAATCACAAAAAGGTGCTGCCGCCAATGATTCCTCGTTATTCCCGCCCTGACATGGTCGCCATCTGGTCGCCCGAGAGCAAGTTCCGCATCTGGTACGAGATCGAGGCACATGCTTGCGATGCCATGGCCGATCTGGGCGTCATCCCGCGCGAAAATGCCGAGGCCGTTTGGAAAGCCAAGGACGTGGAGTTCGACGTAGCCCGTATTGATGAGATCGAGGCCGTCACCAAGCACGATGTCATCGCCTTCCTGACCCATCTGGCCGAGCATGTGGGCAGCGAAGAAGCCCGTTTTGTGCATCAGGGCATGACCAGTTCCGACGTGCTGGACACCTGCCTGAACGTACAACTGACCCGCGCAGCTGACATCCTGATCGCGGATCTTGAAGGTCTTCTGGCCGCCCTCAAGCGTCGCGCGATTGAACATAAGGACACTGTACGCATCGGTCGTAGCCACGGCATCCATGCCGAGCCGACCACGATGGGCCTGACCTTTGCCCGCTTCTATGCTGAGATGGACCGCAACCTGTCGCGCATGCGGGACGCTCGCGCTGAAATCGCCACCGGCGCGATCAGCGGTGCGGTTGGCACCTTCGCCAATATCGATCCGCGCGTCGAAGAACATGTCTGCGACCAGATGGGGTTGGTGCCTGAACCAATCAGCACGCAAGTCATCCCGCGTGACCGCCACGCCGCATTCTTTGCGACTCTGGGTGTTATCGCCAGCAGCATCGAAAACATCGCCATCGAAATTCGTCACATGCAGCGGACCGAGGTGTTGGAAGGGGCCGAGTTTTTCTCGATGGGTCAGAAGGGTTCTTCGGCCATGCCGCACAAGAAGAACCCGGTTCTGACCGAGAACCTGACAGGTCTGGCGCGCATGGTCCGCGCGGCCGTGATCCCTGCGATGGAGAACGTCGCGCTCTGGCATGAGCGCGATATTTCGCATTCGTCAGTTGAACGCATGATTGGGCCGGACGCCACGATCACGCTCGACTTTGCGCTGGCCCGTCTAACAGACGTTGTCGACAAGATGCTGATCTTCCCCGAGAACATGATGGAGAACATGAACAAGTTCCCCGGACTTGTCATGAGCCAGCGGGTTTTGTTGGCGCTGACCCAAGCCGGGGTCAGCCGTGAAGACGCTTACGCCATGGTCCAACGCAACGCGCTGAAGGTCTGGGAACATCGCACCGACTTCAAACAAGAGTTGTTGGCAGATGCCGATGTTACCGCTGCGCTCAGCCCGGAAGAAATCGAAGAAAAATTCGACCTTGGCTATCACACCAAGCATGTCGATACGATCTTTGCCCGAGTGTTCGGCGAATAATTCTTAAGCCGATCAAGCAGTTCTGGGGCCCGGTTCGCGCACAGCGATCCGGGCCTTGTTCTTTTGCCAGATCATCAAAAATCGGTTATCTTGTCCGCGCATTCCCCAACAGGAGAAGCTTGATGATCCGGACTTTGATTTGCGCATTGGCCCTTGGCTGCTCAGCCTCCGTCGCCTTGGCCTGCAGCGCCCATACTGAACAAACGCAGTCCTGCGCGCCGGGAACTCAATGGGACGCCGAGGCCCATAGCTGCGTAAAAATTGTTAATAGCTAAGGTTTTTCTTTCCTACTTGTGAATAAAAGCGACAGCGCAATTGTTAGCCTTTTATCAAATCGCGCTATGCTTGATCAGAGCAGCCCAGAGAACGGAGTAGGAAAATGCGCCTTGTTTTAGTTTCAGCTATTGCCCTTCAGGCTTTTGCCTTCGCACCGGCTTTGTATGCAGCCGGCGGCGGCGGCAGCACCACGACCCCACCAAAACCGACGAATACGACCAAGAAGTGCCTTTTTGGCCGCGTCTACGACAAGGACGCGGGGCGTTGTGTTAAACCGAACAAGACCAATTTCACCGATGATGAACTTTATGACGCCGTGCGCGAGCTGGCCTATGACGGGCAATTCGAGAACGCTCAGAACATTCTTCGCATCATGGATCAGGACGATGATCGCGTCCTGACGTATTGGGGCTTCACTTACCGCAAAATGGGTGAGCTTGAGCTGGCAAACGTCTTCTACACCAACGCCATCGACTCCAATCCCGACAACATCCTCGCCCGCAGTTACATGGGACAGGGCTTTGTCGCCGAGGGCAGAACCGATCTGGCGATCGAGCAATGGCGTGAGATCAAAGCACGTGGCGGTGAAGGAACCTGGGCCGAGGCATCGCTGCGCGAAGCCATCCGCACCGGGCTGACCTATAACTACTAAACTTCAAGGTTATTTAACCCGATTCTCCGTAATCTGCCTGTGGTTCAGAAATTTTGGCACCACAGGCAGATGCAGGACACAAACGCATTAATACAAGCGGCACCCGGCGCAACCGCTCCGCTTGCCGAAGGGAATGACAACAAACCGCGGCTTGTTCCCAGGACATTGACCAGCCGCCAGAAAGCCGCGGTTGTTGTACGCCTTTTGCTCAACGAAGGCGCGGATCTTCCTCTTGAAGAACTGCCAGATGACCTGCAAGAAAAATTGACACACCAGCTTGGCGAGATGGGTCTGGTGGATCGCGTAACTCTGGATGCCGTGGCGCAGGAATTCAGCGAGGCTTTGGATAACCTTGGGCTAGCTTTTCCGCACGGGCTGGCAGGGGCACTGGATGCAGTAACCGGAAAGATTGCCCCCAAAACAGCCGCCCGCCTGCGCAAGGTGGCGGGTGTTCGTCAGGTTGGCGATCCATGGCAAAGGCTGCGCGACATCGCAGCCGAGGATCTTGCCGTCATGGCTCAGGCGGAAAGCACCGAAGTGGCAGCTGTGATGCTATCCAAAATGGACACCGCTCAGGCTGCTCAAATGCTGGGTCATATGCCCGGCCCGGTGGCCCGTCGGATCACATACGCGGTTTCAAAGACGGCAAACGTCACACCTGATGCGGTCGAGCGGATTGGCTGGTCTTTGGCTGCGCAACTGGATCAGCGCCCGGCTCAGGCGTTCGATGACGGCCCGGGCGCGCGTGTTGGCGCGATTTTGAACCAGTCTGCGGCTGCGACGCGTGACGATTTATTGAATGCGCTGGACGAGGATGACGCTGCCTTTGCCGATCTTGTGCGTCAATCAATCTTTACCTTCGCCCACATCTCCAGCCGTATCGCAGCCCGCGATGTCCCAGCCATACTGCGTGAAGTCGACCAACCCGTTCTGGTGACCGCTCTGACCGGGGCGGCCGCAGATGATGACAAAGCATCGGTCGAGTTTCTTTTGTCCAACATCTCGTCCCGCATGGCAGACAATCTGCGCGAAGAGATGGGCGAGCGTGGACGCGTCAAGCAATCTGAAGCTGAAGACGCGATGACACAGGTGGTTGGTGCCATTCGGACATTGGCTGATGCAGGAACAATCGCTTTGGTCGAACCCGAAGAAGAAGTCGAATAGCACTTAAGCCAAGTATAGGCATCTCAACCCATCCACTTTGTGTGTCATCCTGCTGAACGCTTGAGCTTACCCAAATCGGCCTGTATGTCTGGCCCAGAACTACGCAACACGCGGTGAGACGCCTCCATGCCCGTCGAGAAGTCGGAGCTCAGCCGGTTTGAGCTTGGAAAATACTATGTCACCAATCTGGTCCTTCAGGGGATTATCCGGGCAATGCGCCTGCTTCCTTATGAGCGGCGCATCGCGACCATGGGCGCGATCATGCGATCACTGGCCCCAGTGGTTGGTTTTCGCACACGAATCCGCCGCAATCTGAAGCTCACCTGCCCTGACCTGTCCGACGCCGAGGTTAAAAAGATCTGCCGTGATGTTCCGGACAATGCAGGTCGGGCGATCATGGAGCATTTTTCGCCAGAGGGTTTCACCGAGCGTCAGAGCACAGCGAAGATTTCAGGCCCAGGCATTGCCGCCTTTGATGCAGCAGTCGCCGAAGGGCGCCCGGTCATGATGATTACTGCGCATTTTGGCCACTATCTGGCCGCGCGCATTGCCCTGCAAAAACATAGCGGTCAACCAATAGGCTGCCTGTATCGCAGGATGGCAAACCCTTATTTCAACGACGCTTACGTTGAAGCCTTCTACAAGACCGGCGCTCCCATGTTCGAGCAAGGACGTCGGGGGATGGTAGAAATGGTGCGCACGCTGAAAAAGGGTGGGATCATTGCCATCGTGTCAGATCTTCATGCGATGGGGGGCGAAGAGCTTATGTTTTTCGACAAACCCGCCGTGACGTCTGTTTTGAACGCAGAGCTTGCGATGAAATACAAGGCGGAACTCATCCCTTGCTATGCGGTACGCCAACCCAACGGCATAGATTTTGAGATCATTCTGCACGATCCGGTTCCGCATACCGACCCGAAAACCATGACCCAGTTCACCAATGATGACCTAGAGAAGATGGTTCGCCAGCATATGGGACAATGGTTTTGGATTCACCGTCGCTGGAAGCACTGGAACGGGCTTGGCATTGCCCCGGACGAGATGCCCTGATCACTTCACACGCGTTGCCGCAACAATAGGGCCGTGGCCTGCGCGTTGCACCAAAACAACCGCCGGAAGGTCTGATCCAAGTTGGGCTGAAAAGGTTTGTGGCGCGACGCCATCCCATTGCCCGGCGATCTGCCAGGTTTCCACCACATTGGCATAGTCCAAGTCGTGCCCAGCCAACTCTCCACGACGGATCGAGGCATGGCGCATGGGCGAGTATTGTACGATGCGCACGTCATAAGTCTCACCCTCTGGCAATTCCACGGGCATTACATCCACAGTCACTTCATCTGCTGTCCGGGTTGCGCTCACCGACGCCTCGGGCACCGCCTTAAGATGCGCATTGATCAGGCGGTCAAGCTCACGGGATTGAGCGCCCACAATGTCATGCTGCCCGTTGATCACCATCTGCGGCGTATAGATCATCGAGCGCCCCCCTTCCCGGGCATAGGCGCGCTGCCGCGTGGTGTGGTCCGGGTCAGCATATTCATCCTTCCACCCGATGTAGTCCCAATAGTCCACGTGCAGCGCCAAACCGATGACGTCATCCCGCTTGGCCAGATCATGCATCAGCCGGTCCGCCGGGGGACAAGAGGAACAGCCTTGTGACGTAAACAACTCAACCACCACAGGATCATCCTCGGCCGCGACAGAGGCAGCCAAAAAGCAGGACATCAGGGCAGTTAAAATGGCGGGTCTGAACATAAGAACTCTCGATTTCGGCGGTTGGGTCTCAGCAATAGCTGCTTCGCTGTTCAACGACCAATCAAGGTTTCTTGAGGCGCAAGTGCGCGTTTGCCTCAAGAATGTGTGCAATGGTATACTAAATTGATCCCTTTGTTCTTGTTCTTCCTTGAACGAAGGGGTTTGGTGATACAGATAACAGACAGCGAATCCCATTGCCCAAGTCATTTGAGAGGGAGGCCACTGATGCCCATCAGAGTCGGACAGGATACTGCCAAGACACGCCGCAGCCTAAGCGTGAACGGCAAATCCATTTCATATTATTCCATCCCCGCCGCCCAAGAGGCTGGTCTGGGCGATTTCTCGAAACTGCCAGCGGCACTGAAAGTCGTGCTGGAAAACATGCTGCGGTTCGAAGATGACGGCTTTTCAGTCTCTGTCGAAGACATAAAAGCATTCGCCGAATGGGGCGTGAACGGTGGGAAGAACCCGCGTGAGATAGCCTACCGCCCTGCCCGCGTGCTGATGCAGGATTTCACTGGCGTTCCGGCGGTTGTGGACCTTGCAGCGATGCGCGACGGCATCAAGGGACTAGGCGGAGATGCACAGAAAATCAATCCGCTGAATCCGGTTGATCTGGTCATCGACCACTCGGTCATGATCGACGAATTCGGCAATCCCCGCGCATTTCAGATGAATGTGGACCGAGAATACGAACGCAACATGGAACGCTATCAGTTCCTGAAATGGGGCCAGTCGGCGTTCAACAATTTCCGTGTCGTGCCCCCCGGAACCGGTATCTGCCATCAGGTAAATCTGGAGTACCTCGCACAGACGGTCTGGTCAGACACAGACCAAAACGGGGATGAGGTCGCCTATCCTGATACGCTGGTTGGCACCGACAGCCACACCACCATGGTCAACGGCATGGCCGTTCTGGGTTGGGGCGTTGGCGGCATCGAAGCCGAGGCTGCGATGCTGGGTCAGCCGATCTCGATGCTGATCCCCGAAGTTGTGGGTTTTGAACTAACGGGGTCAATGGTCGAAGGCACCACCGGTACTGACCTTGTTCTCAAGGTCGTGGAAATGCTGCGCGAAAAGGGCGTTGTTGGTAAGTTCGTCGAGTTCTACGGCGAAGGCCTGGACCGCCTGCCGTTGGCCGACCGCGCGACCATCGCCAACATGGCACCGGAATACGGCGCGACCTGCGGCTTCTTCCCAATCGACGGAGAGACCCTTCGTTACATGCGCAATACCGGCCGCGACGAGGACCGTCTGGCGCTGGTCGAAGCCTATGCCAAGGAAAACGGCCTCTGGCGCGATGCAGACTATGCTCCGATCTACACGGATACCCTGACGCTGGACATGGGCACGATCGTTCCGGCGATCTCGGGCCCGAAACGCCCGCAGGACTATGTTGCCCTGACCGACGCCAAGGCGGCCTTTACCAAGGAAATGGCCGAGACATTCAAACGCCCTATGGGCAAACAGGTCGAAGTCAAAGGCGAGGAATACGGCATGGAGTCGGGTAAGGTCGTGATCGCTTCGATCACCTCCTGCACCAACACCTCGAACCCATATGTGATGATCGGTGCCGGTTTGGTGGCGAAGAAAGCACATGAACTGGGCCTGAACCGTCAACCCTGGGTCAAGACGTCTCTGGCCCCCGGTTCGCAGGTTGTGTCTGAATACCTCGAGGCCGCCGGCCTGCAACAGCATCTGGACGCCATCGGGTTCAACCTTGTTGGCTATGGCTGTACCACCTGCATTGGGAACTCGGGTCCTATCCAGAAAGAAATATCCGAAGCAATTGCCGAGGGCGATCTGGTCGCCACGTCGGTCTTGTCGGGCAACCGCAACTTCGAGGGGCGTATTTCACCGGACGTCCGTGCCAACTATCTGGCTTCGCCGCCGCTGGTAGTGGTTTATGCACTGGCCGGCACGATGGATGTTGACCTGACCTCGGAACCGATCGGTCAGGACAAAGACGGCAATGACGTCTTCATGAAAGACATCTGGCCGACCCAAAGCGAGATCGCAGAACTGGTCGAGGCCACTGTGACCCGCGAAGCGTTTCAGTCAAAATACGCTGATGTCTTCAAAGGCGACGAGAAATGGCGCGGGGTCGAGGTTCCACAACAGGAAACTTATGACTGGCCGCCGACCTCGACCTATATTCAAAACCCACCCTATTTTCAGGGCATGGGTGCCGAACCGGGCACAATCTCGAATATCGAAGGGGCCAAGGTACTGGCAATTCTGGGCGACATGGTCACAACCGACCATATCTCTCCGGCTGGGTCATTTGCGACGACCTCGCCCGCTGGCCAGTATCTGATCGAACGGCAGGTGCAACCGCGTGAGTTCAACTCATACGGCTCGCGTCGTGGCAACCACGAGGTCATGATGCGCGGCACCTTCGCCAATATCCGCATCAAAAACGAGATGCTGGAGGGCGTCGAAGGCGGTTACACCAAGGGTCCGGATGGCGAACAGACCTCGATCTACGACGCGTCGATGGCCTATCAGGCGAACGGCACGCCGTTGGTGGTGTTTGGTGGCGAGCAGTACGGCGCGGGCTCAAGCCGCGATTGGGCGGCCAAAGGCACTGCGCTGCTGGGTGTGAAGGCCGTCATCGCCGAAAGCTTTGAGCGTATCCACCGGTCAAACCTGGTTGGAATGGGCGTCATTCCGTTCGAATTCACGGGGGGTGACACACGCAAGACGCTTGGCCTGAAAGGGGATGAAACCGTCTCAATCCACGGATTGGATTCGGTTGAGCCCCTGCAAGAGGTGCCTTGCACAATCGTTTACGGCGACGGGAGTGAGAAAACCATCACCCTGAAATGCCGCATCGATACAGCGCCCGAGATTGAATACATCGAAAACGGTGGCGTGTTGCACTATGTGCTGCGCAACCTTGCAAAGGCATCGTAAACCGTTAGTGTTGCGTGCAACTAAAACCCCCGGCTTAGCGCCGGGGGTTCTTTGTTATCTGGTCATCCATTCGAAAACCTGAAACTGTTGGGCAAGGTCATTCACGGAAGCCATGCGCCATGCAAAAACCAAACGCCCTGCTGGTTTGTTCCCTCAGCGTCATTGCCGTGATTGGAATATGGGGTGTCATCGACATTCAGAGCTTGGTGAGCTGGGCCAGTGGAATTGTGCAGCAAACCTTCCACAGCCGGGGATGGTTCGTGATGCTCGCCGCTTCGGGCATGTTGATCGGGTGTCTGGTTCTGGCGTTCTCGAAATACGGGAACATTCGTCTTGGTCGCGATGACGAAGAACCAGAATTCTCGACCGCCACGTGGATTTCGATGTTGTTCTCAGCCGGGATGGGGGTCGGTCTGTTGTTCTGGGCGGTGGCCGAACCGTTAACCCACTTCAATTTCATCTCAGGCATGGCACCCGATTACATCGCGGCGCAGCAGGCCATGCTGGCGACCAACTTCCATTGGGGTTTGCACGCTTGGGCCATATACGGATCAACTGCGCTTACCATTGCCTATTTCAGCTTCCGGCGCGGCACCGGGATGATGGTCAGCGCGCCGATAAAAAGCCTGCTTCCCGGAGAACGCTGGGCCGAACGTGTCGGATGGCTTTCAGACTTCATGGCGATCATCGCGATTGCCATTGGCGTGGGTGGCTCAATGGCAATGGGAGTCTTTCAGGTCGCAGACGGAATCGCGGTGTTGGGAGGTCGGGAAACGGTCGGAGCATTTTTGATTACCGTCGTGTTCCTGGCAATGGTTGGGGCGTATATCCCAGCACTCTTGATCGATCTGGGGCAAGGCATGGCGCGCTTATCTAACGCTGCAATGCTGATTGCGATCGGCCTCGTTGCCTACACCATCATTCTTGGCCCAACCGAATATCTTTTGAATACCGTGGTGCAGGGGTTTGGCGATTACGTCACCAATGTCATCCCACGCGGCTTTCAAACTTTCACGTTTTTTGGCGACGACGTCACCAGATGGTTCAGCGACTGGACCCTCACCTACATGGTCTGGTGGATCGCCTGGGGGCCGTTTGTCGGCGTCTTCGTGGCCCGTATTTCTCGCGGTCGGACGATACGAGAGTTCGTGATCGGGGTACTGTTCGCCCCCACTTTGTTTTCAATCCTCTGGTTCGGCGCTTTTGGCGGTATCGGACTTTTCGAGGCCCTTAACGGGGCGGGCGAACTGCTGGCCTACACGCAGACAAACATTGAACGCGTGACCTTTGCCCTGCTCGACCGGCTGCCGCTGTCCCTGATGACAACGCTTGCAACGGTACTGGCTGCGTTTTTGTTCATTGTGACCAGCGTCGTAAGCGCGGCATTTGTTCTTGGCACCTTCTCGACCGGTGGCGACGAGAACCCGCCCCCCCGCGTACGCCTGATCTGGGGGGCGCTACTGGGATTACTGAGCGTTGCGATGATCCTTTCTGGGTCAGTGGATTCAGTTAAGATCCTCATCTCGCTTGGTGCTTTGCCCTTTGTCTTTATCTCTGTCCTGCTGATGGTCTGCTTGTTCCGCGGTCTCAGAGAGGAGGGTCAAAACAATGCTGATCGGTGATCTGACAGACACCCTGATGAACCTTGTGACCTTCGCGTTCATCGCGGCGATGATCTGGATATTGCTGCGGAGGTGACGACGTTTATCGCCAAACTGAATTCGCGTTGCAACGCATCCCTTTTGCAGGTTTCGTACACATATGGAAACAGTTGCACTGATAACCGGCGGTGCCCGAGGGATTGGCCGGGCAATAGTCGAAGAACTTGGCCGTGATCACCAAATCGCGTTCACATGGTTGAACAGCGCCCCCGATTTGGATGTGTTGGACGGCGACGTTCTGGCGATACGCTCAGACCTGACGCAGCAAGATCAGCCCACTCGCGTGATTGATCAGGTCATCGCACAGTTCGGACGGCTGGATGTTATTGTGAACAATGCCGGGCTTGTCCGCCCAACGCCTAAAGAGGCGTTCAATTTGCAGGATCACAGAGACATCCTTGACCTGAATTTGCTTGCACCCGTGGCCCTTCTGACCGCCGCCCTGCCCCATCTGCAAGCCGGGGCATCCATCGTGAACATCTCGTCCATGAACGCGACCCTCCCACCGCGCGATGCCGCGACCTATGGGGCCAGCAAGGCTGCGCTTAACCTGTGGACCCGTGCCATGGCCAAAGAACTGGGCCCAAAGGGTATCCGCGTCAATGCGATTGCCCCGGGCGCGATCAACATCCCCGAGGCACCGCGCCCGGATGATCTGACAGAATTGTTTGTCAAAGACACCGCCCTTGGCCGGGTGGGCGCGCCGGAAGACATCGCAAAAGTCGTGCGCTTTCTAGCCTCGGACGCAGCGGGGTTCATAACCGGCGAAGTCCTAGGTGTTACCGGGGGCTATCGGTTGTAGTTCTTGTTGCCACAAGACAAAGGGATTTATCCGCCCGCAGCCTTTTCCAGTGCAGGCCGTATTGTGCTTTCGATCACGCGCTGTGTAATAGGCCCGGCAAAGCGCAGGATGATGGTGCCATCACCGTCAATCACGTAGGTTTCAGGCACGCCGTAAAGGCCCCAATCCAGCGCCATGCGGCCTTGCTCGTCCCGTCCCATCGCGGTGTAAGGATCGCCAAGCTCGGTAAGAAATGCGTCTGCGTTGGCCAACTGGTCCTTGTAGTTGATTCCATAGACCGGAATGCCTTCTTTCGCCAAAGCGTCCAGATTGGGGTGTTCGGCCCGGCAAGGCGCGCACCAACTGGCCCAATAGTTGACCAGCTTGACCTCTCCGTCGCGCAGGGTTGCGTCATCGAAGGGGGTTTTGCCGGGGAACTCGCTTAGGATCACAGGCGGGGCGGGCTGCCCTTCACGCGCGGATGGCAGGGCATTTGGATCGTCGCGGAACATGCCGATTCCGGCCAATACGGCAAAGGCACCAAAAATCAGCGGCGGAGCGATCATCAAGGGCGAAATCTTAGCCATTGCGCGACATCCTTTGTTCAACCTTTTCCATGTCACGGCGCACTTTGCGCCCACGCATCACACTGAACGCAACCAAGGCCACCAAAAGCACGATAGACACGGCATAAGACGACAGAACTGCGTCCGCGTATTTTCCAAGATCGGGAATCATCCGCCCACCCTTTCCCGCGCCATCAGCGCCTTGATCCGGCGAGCGCGAATTTCGGTGCCGGTGCGGTACAGCACCAATGCGATGAACAGCAGAACAAAGCCGATGATGCAAACCAGCAGTGGGTAGAAGAAAATGTTGCTGACCTTTTCTTCGGTGTCTGTTCCGGTCACAGCCGCTGCGCGCATGACAGATGCCCCCTGATGAAGCCCCTGATTCCAGAAGTTCACCGCATAGCGGCTGAGGATCGCAAAAACAGACCCCACAAGGCACAGGACCGACGTCAGATCAGCCGCCGTATCGGGGTCTTCAATCGCCTCCCACAAGGCGACATATCCAAGGTAGAACAGGAACAGGATCAGAAACGATGTCAGTCGCGGATCCCAGGCCCACCAGGTGCCCCACATCGGCTGGCCCCAGATCGCGCCTGTCAGCAACGCGATCAGGGTCATGACAATCCCAATCGGTGCCGCCGCCCGCGCCGCAAGCGCACTGACATGGTGACGTCTTACCAGCCAAACCAGCGACGTCGCCAGCATCATAAGCCAACAGTTGATCGCCATAAGCGCCGCAGGCACATGCAGATAGATGATCTTGACCGTCGACCCTTGTTTGTAATCGTCCGGCGTAAAGAAAAAGCCCCAGATCAGGCCAACGACGATGCAGGCAATCGAGGTGATCCAGAAAAACGGGAGGACACGCTCGCTGGTCGCAAGAAACTTGCGCGGGTTGGCATATTCCCAGAGGGCATTGGCTTTGGCTGCGATAGACATGGGCCCTATCTAGTCCGAGTTGGGGTGGTTCTCAATTGACCTCGGTCAATATTGAGACGGTTCACCGCAGATTGATCCGCAACACTGCCGCGCTGGCGAAGGGCAGCAGCGCAATGGTTGCCGCCGTGATACCTGCCAGCATGAGCAAGGGCGTCTGTACCTCCATTTCAGTTGCACCGCGCCGCGCAACCTCGGCCCCGAAAATCAGTGTGGGCACGTATAGCGGCAGCACCAGCAATGATAAAAGCAAGCCGCCACGCTTCAAGCCGACGGTCAAAGCCGCGCCAAAGGTTCCGATCACGCTCATCGCGGGGGTGCCAATCAACAGTGAAATCACCAGCCAAAAAAAACCCGGTACGGGAAGATTGAGCAGTACCCCCAGGAACGGCGCTGCAAGAACCAGAGGCAATCCTGTGGTCAGCCAATGCGCCAAAGCCTTGATGGTCACAACTGATTCCAATGGCAGCGGTGCTGTGGCCAACAGGTCCAGCGACCCGTCTTCCCAATCCAAGGCCAACAACCGGTCGAGCGACAGCAAACAGGCCAACAACGCCCCAAGCCAAAGAACACCCGGAGCGATGGTTGAGAGTAGTGAGGATTGTGGGCCCACCGCAAACGGCACCATCACCGTCACGATCAGGAAAAACGCCAGTCCCAGTCCAAACCCGCCGCCTGCGCGAAAGGCCAGTTTCAGGTCGCGCAGCAACAGGGCGATCACAGGAAGCCTCCGTCGAAATCGTCAATGGGTTTGGGTTTGGCTTTGTTGGGTCCTACGTCCAGAACCTCTCCGTCCAGGCCAAGATCGATATGGGTCGCAATCAGGGCCGACCCACCCTGCCCCAGATGGTCCCGCACCGCACCGGCAAACATCTGCACCGCGTTTTTGTCGAGCGATACGGTGGGCTCGTCCAGCATCCAAATCGGTCGTTCTGTCACCAGCATCCGGGCAAGCCCCAGCCGTCGCTTCTGACCAGCTGATAGATTGCCGGCATGGCGATCGGCCAACTCGTTCAGATCAAACGCATCCAATGCGTCTTGTATACCGCTTGTCCCAAAGACCGAGGCCCAGAAGGTCAGGTTTTCGGTCACGGTCAGGGTCGGTTTCAACCCGTCTGAATGCGCCGCGTAGGCAATTTGATCCTCGGCACCTTCAATTGTTCCTGCAAGCGGTGGCTGCAAACCTGCCAAAGTGCGCAGAAGGGTCGTTTTGCCGATCCCGTTCGGCCCGCGCAAGATCAACGCCTTGCCGGGCGGCAGCTGAAAGCTGAGACCTTCCAGCACAGGAATGCCACCACGGGTGATCGACAAGTCGGATACAGTCAAAGTCATGAAACCCGCTTAGCGGATTGTTTGAAGGGGCAAAAGGCAAGATTTGCCGCAGGGTCGTCGTGACTTTGCCGAGTCCCGGTGCCGAAAGGGGAAGCCTGTCAAACAGGTATCAACGCAAGCGCAATCCGACGCCCTTCCGAAAGCAGCACGTTATAGGTGCGGCATGCGGCGGGCGAATTCATGATTTCGACGCCGATTCCGGCGCTCTCCAAGGCGGTGCGCAGTATTTTGGGAATATGTGCCATGTCCTTGCCAGTGCCGATGAACAGGACGTCGATGTCGTCAGCAAGGTTCAGCAGCGGCACTGGGTCATCATAGCCGCCCCATCTTGTCGTTCCGGTTGGGCCGATTAGAACCGGGCTTTCGTGGACTTGCCCGCCGACGCGGAAGAAGCCGGGGCCGTAGCCGTCGACCGGCATTGCACTGGTGTAGGTGATCTCGTTCAGGCGCATATGCGCTTTCTATCCCCAAAGCGGCAGGCCCGACAAGGCCGCCAGTGCGATGGCGATATAAGCTGCCGCGCGATAAAGCCTCTCACGCTCGGGGCGGAACACCCATCCGCCCAGCCAATTCCCTACCAGGTTCGGGATTGCCAGAGCAAGACCCAGCGCTGCAGCCGCCCATGTAACACGACCCATCCCAGTCAGGTAACCAATAATGAGAAAGTCGAACGCGAAGAGAAACAACAGTATCGTGGCGCGGATGACCTGCACCGACAGCGGACGGGACATATAAAACAGGATTACCGCCGGCCCCGGAAGCCCTGCGACACCGCCCAGAAACCCAGCAGCGGCGCCGATGCCCGAGACCATCACTCGAGTGACTTGGCCGTTATACCGCAACCCCAATATCAGAACCGCGAGCGTGAAAAGCGCAAGCAGGCTGACCGCATATCGAAACACATCGGGGTCTACGCGAGTCAGCACCCACAGGCCCAGCGGCAGAAGCAAAGCGCAACCTCCGGTCAAGCGTGCAAGATCGCCTTTGTCCACATGGCTCCACGCGCGGCGCAGATTGGGCAGCGGGCCAAAAATGTCCATGATCGTCAACCCGATCAGCGCACCGAATGGGCCAAGATAGGGGGAGGCAAGGGGCAGGAAGACCAGCGCGGTTCCAAAGCCCGAAAATCCGCGCACAACGCCGCCAAGAAAAGCCGCAAAAAGGATAATGGCCAGCCCTTGAGGGGGCTGGCCAAAAAGTTCAGGCATCAATGTTGGCAAACTGGTTGCCCGCCGTGTTCGACGGTTTGGACCAGTCGCGCTTGACCCCCAGCCACAACAGGATGGTCGAGGCCACAAAGACGGACGAATAGGTCCCGACGATAACACCCCAGATCATCGCAAAGACGAACCCTCGGATTACGTCTCCACCCAGCACGTAAAGTGAAATCAGCGCCAACAGAGTGGTGACCGAGGTCATGACTGTCCGGCTGAGGGTTTCGTTGATCGAGATGTTCAGAACCTCTTTGAGGTCTTTCTTTTTGTACTTGCGCAGGTTTTCCCGCACGCGGTCGAACACAACCACCGTGTCGTTCAGCGAATAGCCCACGATGGTCAGAAGCGCCGCGATGATCGCCAGATCGAACCGGATTTGAAGTTCCGAGAAGATACCGATGGTCAGGATCACGTCATGCACAAGGGCAGCCACGGCCCCCAGCGCGAATTGCCATTCGAAGCGCAGCCAGATGTAGACAAGCACCGCGCCGATGGCCAACGCAACGGCGATAACCGCAGTCTGGATCAACTCACCAGATACCTTTGGCCCGACCGACTCGACCGAGACAAACTGAATGTCAGGCACGACGGTTTGCAATGCGCCCTCGACGGCGGTGATCGTGGCGGCCTCAACCGCTTCAGCATCGGCCTGCGCCTGAATTCGGATCATGGCGACGTTTTCGTCCGGGCCGAAGGTGGGGTCGAAAATCTCAGTGATCGTCACATCACCAAGCTCCAAAGGCGCAATCGCGTCGCGGTAAAGCCCCACATCAATCGGCTGCGCGCTTTCCGTACGGATCGTTGTACCGCCGCGGAAGTCGATACCGAAATTCAGGCCCTGCAACATGAAAGAAGCAAACGCCACAACCATCATCAGGCCCGAGATGCCCAGCCAGATTTTCCAGCGGCTGAAGAAATCGAACGAGGTGTTCTGGGGTACGAGTTTCAGTCTCATGTCAAACCTCGATCATTTTCGGACGGCGGCGTTCGAACCACATGACGACCATCAGGCGCGTCACGAAGATCGCGGTAAAGACCGACGTCAAAATGCCCAGCCCCAGCGTAATCGCAAAGCCGCGCACCGGACCACTGCCCATGGCAAACAGGATGGTTGCAGTGATGAATGTGGTGACGTTGGCGTCCAAAATGGCCGACAGCGCCTTTTCATATCCCAGCTCAATCGCCCGCGCCGGGCCTTTGGCAGATTTCAGTTCCTCTCGAATCCGCTCAAATATCAGCACATTGGCGTCAACGGCCATGCCGACCGTCAGAACGATCCCTGCGATCCCCGGTAGGGTCAGCGTGGCTCCGATCAGGGACAGCAACCCGAACAGCAGACCCACGTTGATGATAAGCGCGATGTTAGCAAAGATGCCAAACAGTCCATAGCTGAGGCCCATGAAAACCAGAACAGCCGCAAAGGCCACGATAGTGGCTACTTTACCTGCATCAATACTGTCTTGCCCCAGTTCGGGGCCGATGGTGCGCTCTTCCAGGAACTCCAGCCCGGCAGGCAACGCGCCCGCCCTAAGCAGGATGGCAAGGTTGGTGCTTTCCTCAACGCTGAAGTTGCCGGTGATGATACCAGACCCGCCCGGGATATGGCTTTGGATCACTGGGGCGGAAATCACCTCGTCATCCAGCACAATAGCAAAAGGCGCGCCGATATTGTCGCGGGTATAGTCGCCAAACTTGCGCGCACCCGAAGTATTGAACCGGAAACTAACCGCAGGCCGTCCATTCTGATCAAACGAAGGCTGTGCATCCACCAGTTCCTCACCTGTCACAACCGGAGCGGATTCAATGGTGTAAAACACGCCGTTTTCGTCAATCGAAGGCACAACCTCTTCACCAATCCCGACAGAGGCGTCCGGGTCGCTTCCACGTCCAGCGACGGGATTAAAAGTCAACTGAGCCGTGGTTCCGATGATTTCCTTAAGTTCTCCGGCGCTGCCGATACCCGGCACCTGAATCAGGATACGATCCGACCCCTGGCGCTGAATGGTGGGTTCGCGAGTACCCACCTCGTCAATCCGGCGGCGGATGATTTCAAGCGACTGACGCACGGTCCGGTCGTCCGACGCCAGCTTTTCCGCATCGGACAGTTGAACCACGATAGTGTCGCCGTCTGCGCGGGCCTCAATATCCGTGGCTCCGACACCGGTCAGGGTTTGCACCTGACGGGCCAGTCCGCGCACCACCTCCAGTGCTCGGGACATGCCTTCGGGCTGACTGATCCGAACACGAATCTCATCCGGGGCCGAGTCCTGCCGGCGGATTGTGCCAACCGTGGCACGTTCGTCACGCAGGGCATCCCGGACTTCGGGCCACATGGCCTCCATCCGAGATTCGTATACGTCCTGAACCCGGACTTCGGCCAAAAGATGTGCCCCGCCACGCAGATCCAGGCCCAGATTGACCAGAGAAGACGGTAGCCAAGTCGGCCATTCCGCGGCCTGAGCTTGCATCTCGGGCGTGTCGTTGCCCAACTCGATGGCAACTTTTGCGTCGTTGGATTGTTCGACCCGCGTGTAGAACGCGTTTGGCAGGGCCATGAGCAAGCCGGTCACGCAGACCAGCCAGATCAGAACCCGCTTCCAGGTATCAATTTGCAGCATTACCCTGCCTTTTCAAGGGATTGTCGTGCGAAGTTACTTCGCAGGTTCGGTCTTGTTCAGAACCTGAGCAATGGTCGACTTGACCACGCGGATCTTGACGCCCTCGGCGATCTCGACCTCGATCTCGTTCTCGCCTTCCTTGACCTTGGAAACTTTGCCAATCACCCCACCCTGAGTAATCACCTGATCACCCCGGCGCACGGCTTCGACCATGGCCTGGTGTTCTTTCATTTTCTTCTGCTGCGGACGGATCAGCAGAAAATACATGATCGCGAAAATCAGGATCAGCGGGAGAAACTGGGCGATTGCGCCACCTTCCATGGGATATTCCTTTGTTCAGACCTTGCGGCACCGTTCCGCAAATTTGGCCGGAACCTATGCTTTGAAATGCGTGTTTGCAAGCAAAGGCGGTGATGTGTCCCACCTTAAACCGTCCAAGCCGCGACAACCGCTGACAAAGCGTTGCAGATATGTCCTATGCAGGTGTCTCTATTTGGCTATAGTCAAGCATCAGGGGGGACAATGAGAGTTCGTTACAAGCCTTTCCAATCTTTAACGCTTTTGCTGTCCGTGCTGACCTTTGTTTTGTGGTTGGCAGCGCCACTAATGGCCCAGGAAACACCTGCTGAAATAGTCGAGCCCGAGTCAGAAGAAACAGACAGTTTCAAAGCGCCCGTCATCGTGGATGGCGACATGCTGTTTTTCTTGCGCGGTTCCAGCGCCCTACCCGCGCCAGAGCGTGCAGAAAGCGTTCAAAACAAGATTATCGAGGTAGCCGAATCCTCGGAAAACCCTGCGGTTGATATCACTTTCGAAGACACCGACTTGGGCATACGCATCCGTGCCGACGGCGTAATCGTTTCCATTGTGACCGTTGCGGATGCAGAGCTGGACCAAATGGAGCTGGATGTTCTTAGCTTCCTCCATGGTCAGGCTATCGAAGAAGCCATCCTCAACTATCGTTCTAATCGCACGGAGCAGGCACGCGTGTCAGGTGCGATTGAGGCCGCGGGATGGACCATAGGATTTGTCGTCTTCGTTCTGCTTATCCTTTGGCTGCATCGGCGGATCAGACGGCGCACTCTGAAGTTAGTAAAGCGGTATTTGAAGGACGTGGAAACCGCCACCGCGAAAAGCGTTCAAGCCGAGGCAATCGCCGCCTTGGTCCGGTACGGACTTAACTTCGTTTTGCTGGTGATCTTCTTTCTGGGTTTCTACTACTATCTATCCTTTGTGCTGTTGGCTTTTGCCGAAACACGCTATTTCGCGCAGCTTCTTCTTACTTACCTGACAGAGCCTGTCCTTCTGATCTTCAAAGGCATCCTCAGCTACATCCCCAACATGATCATGCTGGGCCTGATCACATGGGTCACGATGTATGTAATCAAGGGCATGCGTGTGTTCTTCGATGCGGTCGAAGCGGGCTCTTTCGAAATGGGCGATTTTGAAAAGCACTGGGTCAACCCGACGTTCAACATCGCCCGCGTCGTCGTCATTCTGATCGCGCTGGTTTTTGCTGTTCCCTATATCCCTGGGTCGGATTCAGCGGCGTTTCAAGGCCTGACAATTCTGGTCGGCGCGATGCTGTCGCTGGGAGCGAACTCGGTCGTGTCCAACATGCTGGCGGGATTATTCGTAATTTACCGACGGTCAACCTCAATCGGCGACCGCATTCAAATCGGCGATCACATCGGAGACGTGGTTCAGATCAAGCTTATGGAAACGCATCTGAAGTCGATCAAGAACGAACTGATCTCAATCCCGAATGCGCAGCTGATGAATTCGGACGTGGTGAATTTCTCGAAAAAGACCGATGGCAGCGGGTTGCTTTTGCACACTACAGTCGGCATCGGTTACGAAGAGCCACCCGAGAAGGTCGAAGCGATGTTGATTGAGGCCGCCAATCGCACAAAAGGAATCAAGGCCAAGCCTGAACCCTTCGTGCTGTGGACCGCACTGGCTGACTACGCGATCAACTATCAGATCAACGGTTACACCACGCGCGGCAGTATCATTCCGAAAATCCGCTCGGACCTGCATCGCAACATCGTCGCCGTATTCAACGAGAACAACGTGCAGATCATGACGCCGTCCTACATGGCCGACCCACCGGAACCAAAGATCCCGGTTGAGGAATGGGATGGGCACTTGGCGCATGAAATCCACGACGCGGACGATAAGTCGTAACCGGTGCTACACCCCGCCCGACAGATGGTGCATAAGCGGTTTCAGTGATTCACGCATTTAAGGATCTGAGACATGCACGACATCCGCGCCATTCGCGAAAACCCAGCCGCCTTCGACGCCGCCCTTGCGCGCCGTGGGGACGCGCCGGTGTCGTCAGATTTGTTAAGACTGGACGAAAGTCGCCGGGCCAAGATCCTGGCCGCCGAGACCGCGCAGGCTGAACAGAACAAAGCCAGCAAAGAGGTCGGTGCAGCCAAGGGTCGTGGCGACGAAGCAGAGTTCGAGCGTTTGCGCGCAATAGTAGCACAGAAGAAGGCTGAGATCGCCCAAATGCAGACCGAGGCCAAGGACCTCGACGCGCTACTGACCGATCAACTGGCCCGCATCGCCAATCTGCCTGCCGAAGACGTGCCGCAAGGTGCGGATGAGGACGACAATGTCGAGGTGAACCGTTGGGGCACCCCGCGCGCGTTTGACTTTGACCCGAAAGAGCATTTCGACATCCCCGCCGTTGCCGCCGCGATGGATTTTGAAACGGCCGCCAAGACCAGCGGCAGCCGCTTTGTGAACCTATCGAAAGGCGTCGCACGTATCCATCGTGCGCTGGCCCAGTTCATGCTGGATACTCACATCGACAAGAACGGGCTGACCGAGATGCAGACCCCGGTTTTGGTTCGTGATGAGGCGATGTACGGGACTGACAAGCTGCCGAAATTCGGTGATGACAGCTATCAGACGACCAATGGTTGGTGGCTTATCCCGACGTCTGAGGTAACGCTGACCTATTCGGTCGCGGGTGACATTTTGGATGAAGCTGCCCTGCCCATCCGCATGACGGCGCACACGGCTTGCTTTCGCTCCGAAGCCGGCAGCGCGGGCAAAGACACGTCAGGTATGCTGCGTCAGCACCAGTTCGAAAAGGTCGAAATGGTCTCGGTCACGCATCCCGACAAGTCGGATGACGAACAAAAGCGCATGCTGCGCTGCGCTGAGGACCTGCTGGAGCAGTTGGGCATTCCCTACCGCACCGTTGTTCTGTGCACCGGCGATATGGGCTTCGGTGCACGCCGTACATTCGACATCGAGGCCTGGCTGCCCGGTCAGAACACGTATCGTGAGATCAGCTCGGTCTCGACCACCGGAGCCTTTCAGGCACGCCGCATGAACGCCCGTTTCCGTCCCGAAGGCGGAGGAAAACCGGAATACGTTCATACGCTGAACGGTTCAGGTTTGGCCGTTGGGCGCTGCCTGATCGCGGTGTTAGAAAACGGTCAGAACGCGGACGGCAGCGTAACCCTGCCGCAAGCTCTCAGCCCTTATCTGGGTGGCAAACTGACGCTGCAACTGGATGGCACGCTGGCATAAGAAAACCGACGCCCCAAAAGACGCCGGTCGAACGTGATAACAAGGCGAAGAAGGCTTACTTCTTCGCCTTTTTCTTGTCTTTTTTCTTGTCTTTCTTCTTGCCGTCCTTTTTGTCGCCCTTTTTCGCGACGTCTTTCTTTTTATCGTCCTTCTTGGACTTTTTGTCTTTTTTGGACTTGGCTTTCACCTTGTCCTTTGCCTTTGAAAACGCAGCTTCCATTTCGGCACGTTTCTTTGCGGCTTTCTCAGCCTTGGCTTTGGCCTTTGCCTTTTTGCGGGCTTTGGCTTCGGCGGCCTCAGCGGTTGCTTTTTCCTCTGCTGCTTTCTTCGCTGCCTCTTCGGCGCGCTTTTCAGCGGCCGCGGCTGCAACGGTCTTGCGGGCGGCCGGGCGTCGTACTGCAGGCTTACTCGCTGCAGGTTTACGCGCCGCAGGTTTCTGAGTGGCAGGTTTACGGGCTGGCGCCCGACGCGCAGCAGGTTTAGCGGCTGCGGGTTTTGAAGTCGTAGCCACTTTCGCTGCAGCTATGAGCACCGCAGCGCGCGCCAGACCAATCCGGGGAACCTTGACCAGATCTTCGGGCTTGGCCTTGGCAATCGCTTCAGCTGTCTTAAAGCCGTTCGCGGACAAAGCAGTAGCAAGCGCTTCCCCCACACCTTTTACTTCGGTCACTGCGGTCATTCCGGATCCTTTCTCTTTCTCCCTGCATCAACGTATATACACAAGATATACGGTGCTTCAAGTCGCGGCACCGAACCGCGAGGCTTTGTTCAACTATGGGCCAAGTCCGCCGTGCGCCCTTTCTTCGGAAACGGCACCAAACGTTTGGCATCCTCATCCCAAAGCTTGAGATTCAGCGCTGCAACCGCCTCGGGGAACTTGATCCGACGCGGTGTAAACTCGGGCGGCAGATTGTAGTGGCAGGCACGCAGGCGATAAGACGGAATGCGTGCGTTGAAATGGTGAATGTCGTGCAACGTGATGCATGCCACTGCCGTATCGAACCACCAACCAAAGTCGAGAGCGGACGAGCCTTGCAGCGCCGCAAGCTGCGGGTCCAGATCAGGGCGGCGGTCCCAGTAGGTGTCCTCGAAGTTGTGCTGAAGATAAACAAGGAACACACCCAGCATCCCACC
The DNA here is from genome assembly GCF_056537285.1 of Ruegeria sp. CF8. Classification (NCBI taxonomy): domain Bacteria; kingdom Pseudomonadati; phylum Pseudomonadota; class Alphaproteobacteria; order Rhodobacterales; family Roseobacteraceae; genus Ruegeria; species Ruegeria sp. CF8. Next base: position 408,538 of record NZ_JBQFRG010000003.1, read on the forward strand.
TAGAAGTGAGAATACAAGCCAGACCAGAATGCCGGTACTGCCGGCAATCAAATATAGCAGCCCCAGAAAAACAACGATCGAAAGATTGTGCAGCAACACGCCTTTCAATCCGAACCGCAAAGTGTTCTTGGGCCAGCGATACCGGATGAAATAGGTGAACAATGCCCCCACCGGCACCAGGACGAACGGGTTGCGATAAAGCCGATAGAAAAGGCGTTTGCTCCAATCGGCCTCGTTCCATTCGCGCAGGGTCATTGTGTGAATTTCGCCTGTCTCGCGATGCTCAAGATTGCCGATCCCTGCGTGGTGCAGGTTGTGGTTCTGCTTCATCACCTCAAACGGCGCAAAGGTAAACGGAGACAGTCCATGCCCGGCCCATTCATTCTGTCGGCGTGTCTCGAATAGCGAATGATGGCCACAATCATGTTGCAGCACATAAAGCCGCACCGCCGAGAACGCAAAAACCACACCCGCCGGAATCATGACATACCAGCGATCTACATATCCAATCGCCAGCGCCAACGATGCAAAATACACCGCGAAAGTTCCAAAATAGCTCAGCGCTGCAAGCCTGTTGTCCTGAACAGCGTATTGCCGCGTATATTCCCTCAGATCCATCCAGCCCTCTCCCACGATGGCCCGGTTAAATTTGAACTAAAAATATGACCTGATTGAACAGGTGCAAGCCGCACGCACGAAAACAGATGCACGCAAGCGAATGCTAGCGCGCAGAAAGGGCGCTGTCACGTCCTTGCGCCGAAAATGCTGAAAATTGGCGCAGTTACGCGCGCCCCTTAAGATGCTTGGCCAGCGCGCCGGCGTTTTTCTTGCGGCGGCCCTTGTAGGGGTTTTTGTCACCCTGCCCACGCAGTGTCAGACGGATCGGAGTGCCCGGCATGTCGAAATCTTCACGCAGCCCGTTGACCAGATAGCGCGTGTAACTGGCTGGCACCTTGTCAGGGTGCGAGCACATTACAACAAAGCCTGGCGGGCGCGTTTTGGCCTGTGTCATGTAACGCAGCTTGATCCGACGCCCTTGCGGTGCCGGAGGCGGGTGCTGTTCCAGCATCGCAGTCAGCCAGCGGTTCAGTGCAGCGGTCGGCACCCGGCGGTTCCAGATGTCATGGGCGCGTAGGATCGCTGCGCGCAGTCTTTCGAGCCCCCGACCAGTCTTGGCAGACACTGTGATCAAAGGCGCGCCACGCAGTTGCGGTAGCAGACGGTCAAAGGACTCTTTGAGTTCACGCAGTTTTTCCTGTTTATTTTCTTCAACGTCCCACTTGTTGACCGCAACGACAACGGCCCGGCCCTCGCGCTCGGCCAGATCGGCAATGCGCAGGTCCTGTTGTTCAAACGGAATGGCCGCGTCCAGCAAAACGACAACAACTTCAGCGAATTTCACGGCGCGCAGACCGTCAGAGACCGAAAGCTTTTCAAGCTTTTCCTGCACCTTCGCCTTTTTTCGCATCCCCGCTGTGTCGAAGATGCGCATGGGCGTGCTGTCACCGTCCGGGTCGGCCCAGTCAATCCGCAGACTGATGGCATCGCGGGTGATTCCGGCCTCGGGCCCGGTCAGCAGGCGATCTTCACCAATGATCTTGTTGATCAATGTCGACTTGCCCGCGTTGGGTCGCCCGACGACAGCCACTTGCAACGGTTTGGCTGAGGTGATCAGAGGCGTCTCGCCCTCGCCCTCTTCATCCAGTTCGATATCGGTTTCCGGGGCTTCTTCGGCCTGTGTTTCTTCGGCCGCATCGGCCAAAGGCATGAGCTGGGCGTAAAGGTCCGTCATGCCTTCACCATGCTCACCAGATAGGCGCACAGGTTCACCCAAACCCAGATTGTAGGCTTCCAGAACCCCCGCGTCCGCAGCAGAACCTTCGGCTTTGTTGGCCGCCAAAATCACATGCTTCGAGCGCTTGCGCAGAATCTCAGCGAACATCTCGTCCGTTGGGGTCAGACCTGTACGCGCATCGATCATGAACAGGCATACATCGGCCATGTCCACCGCGCGCTCGGTCAGGCGGCGCATCCGGCCCTGAAGGCTGTCATCGGTCGCATCCTCAAGACCCGCCGTGTCAATCACGGTAAAGCGCAGATCGCCCAGACGCCCTTCGCCTTCGCGCAGGTCACGTGTCACGCCAGGTTGGTCGTCGACCAAGGCCAGGCGTTTGCCCACAAGGCGATTGAACAGAGTGGATTTGCCCACGTTCGGGCGCCCCACGATGGCGAGGGTCAGCGACATGATACTCAACTTTCAAGACTCAAGATGCGCCCTTTAGCGCATCTTTCCGTCAACGGAAAGCGTGTAGATCACCCTTGGTCGAAACGACATACAGAGTTTGACCCGCAACAACCGGCGCTGTAGTCGCGCCTCCGGGTACTTCGACCTGATGAACCAGCGTTCCGTCGACCGGATTGAAGAACCGCAGATATCCGTCATTGGATGCAATCACAATACGACCGCCAGCCAGGATCGGACCGTAATGCGCAAAGATCGGGCCACGACGACCACGTTTGTCTTTTACAAAGCCCGGAAGATCCTGCGCCCATACGACAGAGCCATCTGCCGCGTTCAGACGTACCAACTGGCTGCGGTCGCTGATCAGGAAGATGCTGTTGCCAGCGGGCCATACGGCGTCCACGGCCCCTTCGTCAGCTGTCCAACGACGTTCGCCTGTTGCCACGTCAAAAGCGACAGTCCGGCCCGAATGGTTGCCGATATAGATCGTGTCCCCGGACACCATAGGACCGCCGGTCACATCAACGATTTGCGCAGCGGCCCGCCCCCGGCGTCCACCGGCAACCGACGCGTTCCAACGGCGAATGCCACCCCGGCGGAAGGTTGCGGCCACATCGCCCGAACCAAAAGCAAATACCGCCAAATCCGAGGCGATCACAGGCGCAGGTGCACCTAGCACGTTACCGACGCTGGGCGTGCCTTCGATTTGCCACGCGATACGGCCATCCTTGGTTGCAATGGTCCATCCGGTTTCATCCCCGGCCACCAAATAGAGCAGACCGTCGTTGACAAGCGGTGCGCCGCTTCCGGTGGCTTGCAAACGTTTCTGCCAGCGAACGGCACCTGTTTTAGCGTCAAGCGCAGTCAGGCGACCATAGCCAGACGAGACGTACAAAACACCGTCAGCATAGGCCATGCCGCCACCCGTAGCATCGGAATCCCCGTCAGTTGCAGGGATCAGATCCGTTTCCCAGGCAACCTGACCCTGAGGCGTTACCGCCGAAACGATTGCTCCGGCATCCAGCGTATAGATCAGCCCTCCTGCAACGACTGGCTCAGCGGTGATACGTTGCTTGCGCGAGTCACCCTGCCCTATCGAAGTGGACCAGATCCGCTGCGGCGTCGCGCGCAGAGCGGCGTTTGTCGTCCGATAGGCGGGCGTTCCTGGGCTTTGCGACCAGCTGGCATTCGCCTGCTGCGACGGCAGGCTGATCGGCTGAGAGCCGCTTTTTTCAACTGTCTCTAAATCCGACAAGGGTCGGATGTCTTCGCGTTCACCGGGGAGAATGGGTTCTGGTTGTTCACAGGCGGTCAATGCAGTCAAAGCCAATGCCGCGACCGGCAGTCCCACGCGGGAGAATAGTCTTGTTACCATGGTATTCCGAACTCGCCTGTCAAATATGTATTCTTTCACCGCCCGATCAGCCCTGTTGCGCCACCAGGGGTTCTGGTTCGCCGCCCAGCGCGACAATCAATTGCGCCGCGCGCTGCTGCAGATCAATGCCAACTTCAGCATCCTGCCGCAGCGCTTGCAAACGATCCAGTGCCGCCTCGACATTGCCCTCGGACACGTCAATCAGCGCCAGCTGTTCTTCCGCGAGCAGACGCAGCGGAGCACCCGGCGCCGCAAGCGCTTCGAACTGCTGCCGACGGTCAGTTGCGGGCAAGGTGTCGCTTTGCAGCAGTAAGGCTTTGAAGCTTGCGATGGCACGGTAGATCTCGGGTAGATCGCCCTGTACCGCAATTGCATTCAGACTGTTAACCGCTTCTTCGCGCGATCCGGCCTCGATTTGCGCGGTCGCCAGCAACATGTTCAAAACGGCGTCTCCGCCGGGCGATACTGTCTCAATGCTCTGCAATCCAGCGGCCCGCGCATCGGAACCATTCTGGGTCAGGGCAGCAAGAATCGAGTCCCCCAAATCTTGCGCCTGTGCGGTATCACGGGATTTGCGGTATTCATTAAAGGCCGCACCGCCAACGATGAGTACGACGGCAACCACACCAACCCAGCCCCAGCGGCGCAACAGCAGATACATGCGGTCGCGGCGTACCTCTTCCGTGACCTCATCAATGAAACTGTCTGTGTCGCTCATTCCCTGCCCCCTGGGCTGTATATCTTGTCTTGGTGCGCCATGTCATACCCCGGCACCAACGCCAAGCCAAGGGTCCGAATTTGCACATTTTAACCCACAGGCATCACTCTTGCGAAAAAAAGTGAACCAAACTATTCAGTTCAGTGTAGAAAAGACATAGCCAAAGCCCCATTTCAAGGCATGAACGTCTCGTGTTCTTGGGCAAAGAATTCTAGGAGAATCCCCGTATGCGTTTGATTTCATTCATCAACGCCATTCTGGTCATTGTTGCTTTGTATTTTCTTGTATTCGAGCGTGATGCGTTGTTTGCCTTCGCTGGACGTGGTGAGGGCGAAGAAACCGCACAAGGTGAAGCCGCTGCACCCGAGAATTCTGAAATTGCGGCAGTGGGCGTTGTTGCCCTGCGTTCGCAAGCCCGCGAGATCGACAGCGCCGTTTTGCTGCGTGGCCAGACCAAGGCAAACCGGCAAGTAGAAGTTCTGTCGGAAACAACCTCGACCGTTATCTCTGAACCCAAGCGCAAGGGTGCTTTTGTCGAGGCTGGTGACATTCTGTGTGAGCTTGACCCCGGCACGCGTCCGGCCCAGCTGGCCGAAGCCATGGCGGGCAAGCTCGAGGCCGAAAGTCGCATCCCCGAAGCCGAAGCCCGCCTGCAAGAAGCCCATGCGCTGGTGGCCGAGGCCGAGATCAACCTGACCGCTTCACGTAAGTTGGCTGAAACCGGCTTTGCCTCGGAAACCCGCCGGATTTCCAGCGAAGCCGCGATGAGCACCGCGAAAGCCGGGGTGAAGTCGGCTGAGGCCGGTTTGGAAGCTACCCGAGCCGGGATTGAAGCCGCAGCCGCCGCTGTTGAGGCTGCGCAACGCGAGGCCGGTCGCGTGGTCATCACCTCACCTTTCAAGGGCCTGCTGGAAAGCGACACCGCTGAACTTGGCAGCCTGATGCAACCCGGATCGCTCTGCGCGACGGTCATTCAGCTGGATCCGATCAAGCTGGTGGGCTTTGTGCCCGAAACCGAGGTCAACCGCGTGGTGGTCGGTTCCGAGGCAGCCGCCACGCTTGTGACTGGACGGCAACTTACTGGACGGGTTACGTTCCTGAGCCGTTCGGCCGATGAGACAACGCGGACATTCGAGGTAGAGATCACTGTCCCCAACCCGGATCTGACCATCCGTGACGGCCAGACCGCAACCATTCAAATCGCCGCCGAAGGGGCCAAGGCGCATCTGCTGCCGCAATCCGCGCTGACGCTCAGCAATGAGGGTCAATTGGGTGTGCGCACGGTGGGCGCAGGCAACATTGTCGACTTCAAGCCAGTCCAGATTCTGCGCGACACCGCAGAAGGCGTTTGGATCGGTGGGCTCCCGGAAACGGCTGACATCATCGTGGTCGGGCAAGAATTTGTGACCCGCGGCGTCACTGTGAAACCCACCTATCGGGAAGCATCACAATGACGGGTGTTGTTGCTTGGGCCGCTCATCGAGCCCGCATGGTCCTGGCGTTTATCGCCATCTCGCTGGTCATCGGCGGGTTTGCTTATGTCTCGCTGCCGAAAGAGGGTGAGCCGGACATTGAAATTCCTGCCCTGTTCGTCTCGGTTCAGTTTCCCGGCATTTCGGCAGAAGACTCCGAAAACCTGCTGATCAAGCCAATGGAGACCGAGCTGGCGGATCTCGATGGTCTGAAGGAAATGACGTCGACCGCCGCCGAAGGCTATGCAGGGGTCGCGCTGGAGTTTGATTTCGGCTGGGACAAAACCGCGATCATGGCCGACGTCCGCGACGCGATGAATTCGGCGCAGGCGGATTTCCCGGAAGGTGCGGAACAGTATTCGCTGACCGAGATCAACTTTTCCGAATTTCCCATCGTCATCGTGAACCTGACCGGCGCGGTTCCTGAACGCACAATGGCGCGCGTTGCCAAAGACTTGCAGGATGAACTTGAGGCATTGGATTCCGTTCTCGAAGCAGGCATCGCGGGCAACCGTGACGAGATGCTTGAGGTCGTGATCGACCCACTGCGGCTTGAGGCATACAACGTCACCGCAGATGAGCTGATCAATGTGGTCCGCAACAACAACCAGTTGATTGCGGCGGGTGAGGTTGAAACCGCGCAGGGTACATTCTCGGTCAAGATCCCGTCGTCGTTCAAAACCGCGCAGGACGTGTATGGCTTGCCAATCAAGGTCAATGGCGACCGGGTTGTGACTTTGGGTGAGTTGGCGCAAATCAACTACACCTTCGAAGACCGTGCCGGTACGGCCCGGTTTAACGGTGAACCAACTGTTGCCCTGCAAGTGGTAAAGCGTAAGGGCTTCAACCTGATCGATACTGTTGCTCAGGTCAAAGAGACCATCGAGCAAGCCAAAACAAAGTGGCCACCTGAACTTCAGGCCGCCGTCGATCTCGGCACGTCCAACGACCAGAGCCGCATCGTGGGTTCGATGGTCAGCCAGTTGGAAGGCTCGGTTCTGACCGCGATTGCACTGGTGATGATCGTGGTGCTAGCCTCGCTAGGCACGCGAGCTGCACTGTTGGTTGGATTTGCGATCCCTACCTCATTCCTGCTGTGTTTTGCCTTCCTGGCGGTCATGGGTGTCAGCATTTCGAATATCGTGATGTTCGGTCTTATTCTGGCGGTCGGTATGCTGGTGGACGGTGCCATCGTCGTCGTGGAATACGCCGATAAGCGCATCAAGCAGGGCGTCGGGCCGATGCACGCTTATGTCGAGGCTGCACAGCGGATGTTCTGGCCCATCGTGTCGTCGACTGCGACAACGCTCTGCGCCTTCCTGCCCATGCTGTTCTGGCCCGGCGTACCGGGCGAGTTCATGGGAATGTTGCCCGTTACTCTGATCTTTGTTTTGTCGGCGTCACTGATCGTGGCGCTGATTTATCTGCCGGTTATGGGCGGCGTGTCAGGGCGGCTGAGCCGCATCTTCGACCGCTCGTCGATCTGGTTGCGCGCACGCACGCCCTGGTGGCTGCGGGCTGTGTTGGTGCCTCCTTCGCTGTACATGATCTTTCTGGGCGCGATGCAGACCCTGAACCCGGATTATCTGCTGCCGGGCGGTTCAATTTCTGGTGCACTTCTGTTCCTGTTCGGGGCCTTTGCAGGATCCGTGACCCTGAGCGCGGCCAAGATCGAACGCAAAGCGGAAGAGCGCGTTCATACAGCTGACGAGCACACACCTTTTGGCCATGTGGTCAAGTTCCTTGTTGGCAATCCGATCATGCCCATCGTGTCTCTGGCTGCAGTTTTCTTTGCGGTCTATTCGGTGGCCTTCGTCTGGTTCCCGCAAGAATCCCGTGGCGTTGAGTTCTTTGTAGAAAGCGAACCGGAACAGGCCACTGCCTATGTCCGCGCGCGGGGGAACATCTCGCTTGCAGAAAAAGATGGCATGGTCCTGGCGGCAGAGGATGTGATCGCCGCCCACCCTGCCGTTATCAACGTGTTCTCGTTCGCGGGCGAAGGCGGTCTGAACCAGAACAACGGGGGCGCTCAGGAACCTGCCGATACAGTGGGCCGTGTTCAGTTCGAGATCATCCCTTGGGAAGACCGCCCCAACGTCTCGGAATCCGTTCTGTGGGGCCTGTTTGATCGCCACTTTGTTGCGCCTGAATTTGACGGCGACTTCGTGATTGACGAGCTTAACGCGCAACTGGCTGAGATCCCCGGCATCGTTGTCGAGATCCTGCCATTGGAACAAGGCCCGGCCTCGGCCAAGCCTGTGCATTTGCGCATAAAGGGTGACGGGTGGGAGGATCTGACCTCAGCGACGCTCACCGCGCGCGAGGTTTTCGACACCACGCCGGGACTGATCAAGATCGAAGACACCCTGCCCTTGCCCGGCATCGATTGGCAAATCGATGTGGACGTCGCCAAGGCCGGTCGGTTCGGAGCTGACGTGGCGACGGTTGGGGCCATGGTGCAGTTGGTGACACGCGGTATTCTGCTGGGCGAGATGCGCCCGGACAGCAATGATGAAGAGATTGAAATCCGTGTTCGCCTGCCCGAAGAAGATCGCGTTCTGTCCACACTGGACACGCTCAAGGTTCGTACCCCAGACGGTTTGGTGCCATTGTCGAATTTCGTGAGCCGTAAGCCGGTGGCGAAACTGGCCGAGATCAATCGAGTGGACCAACAACGGTACTACGATGTCAAAGCCGACGTTGAACCAGGCTTGAGCAAGGTTACGACTGAAGGCCCTGATGGTGAACTCATCCGTCTTGCCGTGGTTCGGGAAGTTGCCGAAGGCTATACCCCCACCGGCACGGTCCTCAACAGCGGGGGCGGCAAGTCCTACGAGTTGGTTCAATTGACTGGCGCCGATAGCGTGGATCAACTCGTCAGCACGGTTGAGGGCGGAGACGCTCAGTTTGCGTTAATCAACCCGAATGAACGGATCGCGGTTCTGACCGAATGGCTTGAAACGGGCCCCTTTGCCAATTCCATAAGTTGGGAATGGACCGGCGATCAGGAAGAACAAGCAGAATCCGGTGCCTTCCTGGTGAACGCCTTCATGGGCGCGCTGGGGCTGATGTTCGTGATCCTACTGGCCCAGTTCAATTCGTTCTACAATTCGGTGCTGGTGCTGTTAGCTGTTGTTCTGTCCACCACGGGGGTTCTGATCGGCATGATCGTGATGGAACAGCCGTTCTCGATTATCATGACCGGCACAGGCATCGTGGCTTTGGCGGGGATCGTGGTGAACAACAACATCGTCCTGATCGATACCTATCAGGAATACAGCACGTACATGCCCCGGATCGAGGCGATCATCCGCACCGCGGAATCGCGCATTCGTCCGGTTCTGCTGACCACACTCACGACAATGGCCGGTCTGACGCCGATGATGTTTGGCCTGTCGTTGGACTTTATCAATGGCGGCTATTCCATCGACAGCCCCACTGCCCTGTGGTGGAAACAGCTGGCGACGGCGGTGGTCTTTGGTTTGGGTATTGCCACTGTACTGACCCTGATCGTGACACCATCGCTTTTGGCGTTGCGTGTTTGGGTGACGACCTATGCGGTGTGGCTCAGCCGCTTGCTGGCGCGCGTGACCGCAGGCAGATCCAGCCAGATTGCGCAGGATATGGCCATTGGGCGCTCCGCCCGTCAAATGCAGGCAACCGAGATTGTGTGGGAGGATGAAACGCAATCAGGACGGCCGGAACAGGACAGCGGATCGGATCGACCTGATCACCCTTCGGGCCCGCCGCTGAAGGCCGCTGAATAAACAAGAGGACCGGAGTTTCCGGTCCTTTTCTATTTGGCTGAGCTCACAGACGAGACCATGTCTGATGCGCGCAAATCTCATGCTCGCACCCTTTGACCAACAACTTGTCACCCTGCAAAGTCATTTGCGGCACAGCATCCACGTTGATCAGAGGAACCCAGAACTCTCCGCCGCCGTATTTTCCGTCACCTTCGCTGGCAACATCCCAGAACAGCTTTTTACCAATGTTTGGCGTTTGGACTTCTTTGCCCGCGGCGTCAAAAGCCGAAAGGATTTGACCGCAAAATTTGTTTCCGCAAGACGAGATTTTGATGTGTGAGGTCAGGTTCTTTCGATCCGGTTCGGTTTTCCAGACCCCAACGATGGGATCTGCTGCAACTGTAACAGGAAGAAAAACCGCTATCAAAATCGGCAGCAGCCGTTTTTTCAATCTTCCTATCATCGCAGCCACCTCTTTCACTCATCGCATCCTATCACAGTTTGCAATGACAAATGAGGTTCAAGCCGCTTCACCGTCTGATTGCTGGCGGTTCCACAATTGAGCATAGCGCCCGGACTTTGCCAGCAGTTGATCATGCGTACCCTGTTCGATGATCTCGCCGGCCTCCAGAACCACAATCTGATCGGCCTCGGCGATCGTGCTCAGACGATGCGCGATTGTGATCACTGTCCGCCCCTCACCCGCGCGTGCCAGGGCATCTTTGATGTCCTGTTCGGTATCCGTATCCAGCGCCGAGGTCGCCTCGTCCAGCAGAAGGATCGGAGGATTCTTCAGCAAGGTGCGCGCGATTCCGACACGCTGCTTTTCACCACCCGAAAGCTTCAGGCCCCGCTCACCCACCTTGGTGTCATACCCTTTGGGCAGTGAGGAAATGAAGTCGTGAATCTGTGCCGCCTTGGCCGCTGCTTCCACCTCTTCCATGGAGGCGCCGTCGCGGCCATAGGCAATGTTGTAGCGGATCGTGTCGTTGAACAGCACCGTGTCTTGCGGGACAACTCCGATAGCAGCATGCAGGCTGGTCTGGGTCACGTCGCGAATGTCCTGACCATCGATCTTCAGCGCCCCTTTGGTCACATCATAAAACCGGAACAAGAGCCGCCCGATGGTCGATTTTCCAGATCCCGTTGCCCCGACGATGGCCACGGTTTTCCCCGCAGGTACGGTCAGGGATACACCTTTGAGGATTTCGCGGTCCGGGTCATAGCCGAAATGCACGTCCTCAAGCGTGACTTCGCCGCCGTTTACCTTCAGGTTCGGCGCGCAGGCCTTGTCTGTGACTTCGGCGGGTTGTTCAAGCAAGTCGAACATTTGCCCCATATCGACCAATGACTGCCGGATTTCCCGATAGACAGTCCCAAGAAAGTTCAGGGGTACGGTAATCTGGATCATGTAGGCGTTTACCATGACAAAGTCGCCCACAGTCAGGTTGCCGTTCTGTACCCCGATTGCGGCCAGTACCATCACCCCAATCAAACCGCAGGTGATCAGGAACGATTGTCCGAAATTCAGAAAGGCAAGGGAATAGGCTGTCTTCAGCGCCGCCCCAGCATAGGCCTTCATCGACACGTCGTACCGTTCAGCTTCGCGGGTTTCGGCGTTGAAATATTTGACGGTTTCGAAGTTCAGCAAGCTGTCGATGGCGCGCTGGTTGGCCTCGGTGTCCTGATCGTTCATCTCGCGCCGCAGCTTCACGCGCCATTCGGTCACGGCAAAAGTAAACCAGATGTACAGACCAATGGTGACGGCGACGACAACCAGGTACCAGACATCGAACAGCCACATCAGGATGATGGCGACCAGCAGCAGCTCCAGAATAAGTGGTCCGATCGAGAACAGCAGGAACCGCAGCAGGAACTCGACCCCTTTGACACCCCGTTCGATGATACGGCTCAGCCCGCCGGTACGGCGCGTCACGTGGTAGCGCATGGAAAGGTTGTGGATGTGTTGAAACGTCTCTAGCGCAAGCGCGCGTAGGGCTCGTTGCCCGACGGGGGCAAAGGCGGCATCCCGCAACTGCTGGAAACCCACCGTCATCATACGCGCAACGCCATAGGCCACAGTCAATCCAACTGCGCCCAGCGCCAATGGCGGCACACCCTCGCCCGCCAGCGCGTCAACAGCTCCCTTGTACAGAATGGGTGTATAAACCGCGATCAGCTTGGCCATAACCAGCATCGCCATGGCGATGACGATGCGGCGCTTTACCCACGGCTCGTCGTCGGGCCAGAGATAAGGGGCAACCTTGCGGATTGTCCGCAAGCCCGATCTGCGTTCGTCATCCGACACCATGTCATCTGAAGTCATAGGAGCTGTGCGTCTCATCTCGTGCCTTGTCTGCGGTCAGAGATAGACCCCTGCCCATAAAAGGCCAGAAGGGCTGATTATTCCGGGATTGTAAAGATTTGCCCGGGATAGATCAGATCCGGATCGCGTATCAAGTCACGATTGGCCTCAAACAGCCGCACATAAAGCACCCCATCACCAAACCGGTCGCGCGAAATGGCCCACAGTGTATCACCCTGTTGAACTGTGACAGACCGAATTGATGGGGTTTCTTGCGGCGCGCCTGTCTGGTCCGCCTCGGTAGCGGCCTGAAGCACCTCAATCGGTTCACGTTTAAATGGGGTTTCAACCCGGCTGAGAACCGTACCATCCGTGTTCACCGCGTCGACCCGCAGCGTGTAGACACCGGGATCAATGCCTTCCAGATCGCTACGCCAGGATCCATCTTGTTCCGGGGCAAGATCTGCGACCAGTCGGTTGTTCAGGTACAGCCGAATAGCGGCCCCATCCTGAACCCGGCCTGTCAGTTGCACGTCGCCAGTGTCAGAATATCCGATCGTATCCAGGGCGACCTGCTCGGGCGGTGTGTCGCGCACGACCGGAGGCTGCACAAGCTCAACACCCTCTTCCCCGGACCGCAGCACCGCAACCTGCTGGTCCTGCTCGGGCGTTTCGGCGGGCAGATCAGCGGTTTCTACTGTCTCAGCCTCGGGTTCTGTAGTTTCAGGTTCTGAAACCTGTGCTGCTGTATTCGCGTCGGGCTCTGTTTCATAGACTTCCGCGACTTGTTCATCTTCTGACGTGTTCGGCTCGGGTTCCGGCGATGCCTCGACAACAGGTTCTTCTTCGATTGGCTTGGGCAAGGCGGCAATCAGATAGTCGTCGGATCGCGTTGCTTGCACCCCGTCTGTGCTTTGCAAAACAAGTCCCTGCGCTGAATCGCTGAAGGGGATCGTCACAAATTCAGCAAACTGCCCGCTGCCATCCACGGTAAAGGAATGCGCGACTTCGCCGTTCAGCAGAACTTCTATCTGACTGCCGGGTTCTGCGTCGCCCGACAACAGCGCGGTTCCGTCGGTTTCAACGAAAATCTGATCAAGGACCGGAGGCAATGCTGGCATGGGCGCGGTTTCTTCCTCTGCAACCTCAGTCGCCTCCGCTTCTACCGGTGCCTCAACCTGCTCAACCGTATCTTCCTCTGGCGAAGATGCTTCTTCTGGCTTCTCGGCATCTGGCTCGGTCGGTTCAGTGACTGCGGACTCTTCCGTCACCTCGGCATTGTCCGGCGCTGGTTCAGACGGTTCCGCAACGACAGGTGCAGAAGCTGTTTCTTGCGGCGCACTCACATCAGGTTCTGGTGCAGTGGTGAAGACACCCGAAAGATACAGGCCCCCCGCACCCAATACCGCAACAAGACCCGCAATCACCCCCCAGATGAAGTTGCCCGAGCTTCCGTTTCCCGACTTGGCGTCCATTCTTTTCCTTTCACGCCGCCGCGCAAAAGCTTTACGTTGAAAAGCTTTCCGGCGGACAGTTGAGGCAATCTATCAATCCCGCTATCACGGGTCAAAACCTCTGACACAACCCCGGAGCCCTTGTTTGATGTCTCAGAAATCAGTCTGTGTGTATTGCGGGTCACGCAATGGTACCGAGAAGTCTTATTCTGAAACTGCGCAGCATTTTGGCCTGCGGCTGGCTCAGGAAGGCTGGAGGCTGGTTTACGGTGCCGGGGATGTGGGATTGATGGGCGAAGTGGCCCGTGCCGCGCAGAATGCCGGAGGTGAAACCTTTGGCGTCATTCCGGTGCATCTGGTTCAGCGGGAAGTCGGAAAGACCGATCTGACCCATTTCGTGATCACCGAGACGATGCACGAGCGCAAAAAGGTCATGATCATGAACGCCGACGCCGTGGTCGTTCTGCCCGGAGGGCCGGGTTCATTGGATGAATTGTTCGAGGCCTTAACATGGCGTCAGCTGGGACTGCACGACAAGCCTATCGTCGTGGTGAATGTGAACGGCTATTGGGATGCGTTGCGGACACTGCTGGATCAGGTAATCGGACAAGGCTTTGCCGACGCGTCGCTGGCAGATTTCATCACATGGGCAGAAGATGCAGATACGGCCATGGCCGCTTTGCGGGACAAGCTGAACTGACACCAGAAACGGTGCGGGCGGCAAAACCGCCCGCCTTGCTGATCAGGCCAGTCGGGCCTTGGGTTGCAGGCTGTGGCGCACAACCTGCTCGACCTTGTGCAACGGGTGATTGGTGAGGGTCTTGTTGACCTCAGCCACGACCTTGCCCAGCACTTCGCTGTGCAAACGGCGGCGCAGCAGACCCAGAACATGTGGGCTGGCCACCAGAACCAACCGGTCATAAGCGCCTTTCAGCCCTTTGCGATTTAGCAAATTCGCCAGATCCTGCACAAACAGGGACTTTGCATGGGTCTTCCACGTTGGGTCCTCAAGGGCCGATTTCTGCTTTGGCCCGCCGTCATTCCGGCGACCAGCGCGGTCAGTCGGCTTTGCGGCCGAACTATCCTGTTCCTCGACAGCGACTACGACAAGATTGGGGTCGTCCGCATCGGTGATATTCTCCATCACCAACGCTTTTTCTCCGTCTGCAACAATAACCCAAGTTCCCTGTGTAAGTGCGACCATTGCGATCTCCTGTTAAGGTTGTTCTCTGGGTATCCCTCGACCTGCCGGGCATACGGATTCTTTGACGCACCAGCGGTGCGCAGCCCGATCATTGTTTGATTTGGTGTGCGGTTCTCTCCATCCGCCCTACAAAGATGTGCATTGCGGAACGGCAAACAAGATGCAGTTGTGCCGAAAAAAAGCCCGTCGGCGGGTTTTCACCGGCGGATCATCATTCCTTTAGGCTGACATCTCTACGACAGTGATTTCAGGCGTCACGCCTAACCGAACTGGCAGGATGGAACACCCGATACCGCCCGAAACAACCAAATCGCGCCTGCCTTCGCGTATGTGGCCATAGGCGTAACGGTTGCCGAACTTCGACGGCACAACGGGCGACCAACCAAACAGACGCACTTGGCCGCCATGTGTATGCCCCGAAAGGGTCAGGGCCACCCTGTCTGGCACTTTAGGGAACACATCTGGCTCATGCGCCATCAACACAACCGGAGCATCGTCGGTGATCTGCGCCAGCGTCCCTTCCAGATCGTCCAATCCCTGCGGTTTACCGTTGCGCCAGATCGCCAGTTGATCCTCAAGCCCTGCCAGCCATATGCCGGGGGCGTGGAGTTTAGTGGCCCCGTTTGACAAAACCGAAATACCATTCTGCTCCAGAATTTCAGCATATCGATTGGGACCTGCCCCACGGCGCTGCGCAGGCTTGTCATCCCACCAATCGTGATTGCCCAGCACAGCAAAAACACCGTGCTTGGCCTCAAGCCCCGCCAATACAGGTGCCAGATCCTGCATGTCGACCGCGCCCGAGACGCCTTTGTGGCTTGCGAAGAAATCCCCAAGCAGCAAAATCACATCCGGTGCCAGCGCGTTTGTACGTTGGACGACCTGATTCATGCGACCCAACCCGACATAGGGCTCGCCCACATGCAAATCGGACAACACGGCAATTCTGAGAGGTGGTGCGGTCCAATCGTCTCGACGCACGCGCCATTTGCGCACGCGCAGCCGCACCGCGGGTTCAATGAAAAACCCGTAGGCTGACGTGATGAGACCCGCCAGCGTTACCGCCAGCAGGCCTTTGATAAACCGACGTCGGTTCAATTCATTACATCCGCGATGCGACGTTTTCCCAGTTCACCAGATTGTCGAGGAAGTTCGACAGGTAGGCAGGGCGCTTGTTGCGGAAGTCGATGTAGTACGAGTGCTCCCACACGTCGCAACCCAGCAGCGCGGTTTGGCCAAAGCACAGCGGGTTCACACCGTTCTCGGTCTT
Source organism: Ruegeria sp. CF8 (assembly GCF_056537285.1). Classification (NCBI taxonomy): domain Bacteria; kingdom Pseudomonadati; phylum Pseudomonadota; class Alphaproteobacteria; order Rhodobacterales; family Roseobacteraceae; genus Ruegeria; species Ruegeria sp. CF8. Next base: position 424,324 of record NZ_JBQFRG010000003.1, read on the forward strand.
TGTCACGGCCAGCGAACCGTCAGCGTTCTTGACCAGCCACGCCCAGCCTGAACCGAACTGACCGGCACCAGCCGCGCTGAACTGCGATTTGAATTCGTCAACTGAGCCAAAGCTTTCGGTCAGCGCTTTTTCCAGCTCACCGGGCATGGCATTGTCGCCGGGGCCCATCATTTCCCAGAACTGGTTGTGGTTCCAAAGCTGGCTGATGTTGTTGAAGATGCCGTTCTGCGCAACTGCGTTTGCGTCATAGGTGCCAACGATGATCTCTTCCAGCGACTTGCCGTCCCATTCAGTGCCGGCGATCAGCTTGTTGCCGTTGTCGACATAGGCTTTGTGGTGCAGGTCGTGGTGATATTCCAGTGTTTCCGCGGACATACCCTTGGCTGCCAGCGCGTCATGTGCATAAGGAAGATCAGGAAGTTCAAAAGCCATGTCGGCCCCCTGTTAAATAAAAGTTGCGGTTCCCAACGGTTAAATGCTGTGGCAGCCGCCGCAGGTCAAGGGGCGAGACAATAAAACCCGGAGGTCCGCGATGCTGACACAGGCGCGCAAGATGTTTTACCGCGCCCGCGGATACTATGCAGGTACCCTGAACGGAGAGCCCTTTCACCTGGACCCGTATCATTCCAAGTTCTGGCGCAAGGCGTCTGCGGGCCATTGGGAACCAGAAACCTTTGCGGTGCTGGACCGGTTCCTGTCGCCCGACAGCGACTATCTGGACATCGGGGCTTGGATCGGGCCCACAGTCCTATATGGCGCGCGAAAAGCGCGGCATGTGTGGTGTTTTGAACCCGACCCCACCGCGTACAGGCATCTGGCCTGGAACCTGGATCTGAATGACATTCAAAATGTCTCGGCCTTTGGTGTCGCGCTGTCGGACCAATTTGGCGTGGCGCGTATGGCCTCGGTTCGGGGTGAGCCCGGGGATTCAACAAGTTCACTTCTGCACGACGGGGCGCATGGGTCTGATGCGCTAACGATAGCTTGGGATCAGTTCGCGGCCGTAAATAATCTGTCCGGCGTATCGTTGGTTAAGATGGATATCGAGGGCGCAGAGTTCTTTGTCTTACCAACCCTCGCACCTTGGCTCAAAGAACATCGCCCTGCCCTGTTTTTGTCGCTGCACGCTCCATTGCTGCCCGAGGCTGAAAGACGCGACCGGGTGGCCGGATTGTTGGAGGCGCTGGATTTTTACCCCTCTCTCTCGGATGACAAGATGCAACCTCTGAAACCGGCGGAGATTTTGGAGCCAGAGGGGTTAAACCGGTACCGCACAATCCTCTTGCAATAAAGAAACACCGGGGCCGGTATTCTACGAGCTTCAACGAATTGATCTTGCATCTTCAGGATGTATTGGATTGTTTTCACTCATCCGAAATCAAAAACAACTGGATGAAATGAAAAGATTTTTATTGACGATTGCCGCGCTGGCATTTGCACAAACGGCAGCGGCTGAAACCGTTACATATGTATGTAAGATGACAAAACAGGACGCCCACGGCTGGATCGCGCCAGAATACGGGTTCAAGATTGACACAGCCAAAGCGTCGGCACTGGCAGCCAGCTCTTACCAGGAATGGGAGGCGGCACAGTTTAAAGATCGAGGCGCGAAAGGCTATCGTTTTGTTTGGAACTTAGACCAAACCATGGCTGCAGGCGGAAACGTTCGTGTTCGCTATCAGGCAAACTTGAACCCAAACGACAACAGCCTGAAAGTGCGCATGGCATTTATCACCATCAATGCTGCCAACAAACCATATGGCGTTGGAACCTGCACGGTCCAAAGTTGACAAAAGCCCCGGATGGTCCGGGGCTTTTTACTTTCTGTCAATAAACCCCAACCTCACTGCCCGGCTGCGCGGCAACCTTGAGCAGTTTGAAGACGTAGTCCGCCGCTGACCGGAAGCAGACCACGCGGAAGGTTTCTGCGTCGTCCATCCAGAATGCACCAGCCACCTGCGCAAGGCGCGAGCGGCGGATTTGGCCGGGTTGGAACGCCTCTGCCGACAGCTCAACCGGGGCCAGCTTGCCCAACACCTCACGCGCGCTGGCACCCGAGATGCTGAATACCGCACGTGCATCCGAGACGTTGACCGCCAGAGCATGCGTGCCGCTGAGCGCGTTGGTCATTGCCGCCAGTTTGGCCTCGACCTCGGCGTAAGGTACCAGCACCAGCAGTTCATCGGTGGACATCCAAGCCACGCCTGTGTCGCCTTTGACCAATGCCTCGCGCTGGCCCGGCACTTTCTGTCCGGTGGCGTCCTTGACGGCTTTGGCCAGCACCTTGTCGGACAGATCACCGCGCAGGGTGATCATGCCTTGCAGGCCACATTCCGCAATCTTGGCGATGCCGTCATAGCTGGCGTGTTTCAATGCGCTGATGGGTTCAGACATTCTGCTTCTCCCCGTCCTTGTCGAAGAAGATCGGGTCCACGATCTTGGCTTTATAGGTTTTACCGTCGGTGCCCGGGAACTCGACAATCTCACCCATGCGATCCGGGCCGTGCTTGATCAGGCCCATGGCGATGCCTTTGCCCAGATTGGCCGAGTAATAGGTCGAGGTCACACGCCCGATCATGTTGCGCTGACCATTGGCGTTGACACCCTCACCCACCGCATAGGCCCCGTCGGGAATGACAGAACCATCCACAGTCTCAAGACCGACCAGTTTCCAACGCTCTGGATCGGTCATATGGCTGCGCGAATGGGCGCGTTTGCCCAGGTAGTCTTCTTTCTTTTTCGACAACGCCCAGTGCAGCCCCAGATCCTGCGGGATCACGGTGCCGTCGGTCTCATCACCGATCATGATAAAGCCCTTCTCGGCCCGCAGGATGTGCAGACATTCGGTGCCGTACGGCATCACTCCGAATTCTTTACCTGCCTCCATCAAGGCATCCCAGAACGCCTGACCTTGGCTTGCAGGAACAGCGATCTCATAAGACAGCTCACCCGAGAACGAGATGCGATAGGCGCGGCAATCGAAGTCACCGATCTTACCGTCGCGCCATTCCATGAATGGGAGGGCCTCTTTGTTGACATCCATGCCGCCCAGCTTCTCAAGCACCTTGCGCGCGTTCGGTCCGACCACGGCGACTTGCGCATATTGCTCGGTTACGTTGGCGACATAGACTTTCCAGTCCCACCATTCGGTCTGCAGCCATTCTTCCATGTGACCATGGACACGCTCGGCCCCGCCTGTGGTGGTGTGGCACAGCCACGTATCCTCATCGATCCGGGCAACAACACCGTCGTCAATCAGAAAGCCGTTTTCCGAACACATCAGGCCATAGCGGCATTTGCCGACCTTCAGCGTGGACATCATGTTGGTGTACATCATGTCCAGGAACTTGCCGGCATCAGGCCCTTTGACGATCAGTTTGCCAAGCGTCGAAGCATCCAGCAGGCCGAGATTCTCGCGCGTGTTCTTCACCTCGCGGTTCACTGCGTCATGCACAGATTCCCCGGGGCGAACATAGGCATATGTCCGGCGCCAGTGACCGACCGGTTCCCAATCGGCACCGTTCTTGTTGTGCCAGTTGTGCATCGGAGTCTGACGGATCGGCTGGAACACTTCACCCCGCGCCTCGCCCCCGATCGCCCCCATCGAAATAGGCGTGTAAGGCGGACGGAACGTGGTGGTTCCGACCTTGGGAATCTCTGACTCAAGTGCATCAGCAAGGATCGCCAGGCCGTTGATATTGCTCAGCTTACCCTGATCGGTCGCCATGCCCAGCGTGGTGTAACGCTTGGTGTGTTCGACGCTTTCATAACCCTCACGCGCGGCCAACTGAACGTCGGACACTTTGACATCGTTCTGGAAGTCCAGCCAGGACTTGGCCCGCAGTTGGATTTCAGCATTGGCAGGCATCAGCCAAACAGCTTCCATCGGTGCCTCGGCGGTGGTTTCACCAACCGGGGCTTTGGTGCGTTTGGGCGCGTGACCAACGGCCTTGCCCGCGGCTTTGCCTGTTGCGTCTGCGTCTTTCAGCACATCCGCCAGAGCCAACGGACCATTCGAGCTGCCAGCAGCCAGAACAAAGCCTTCTCCATCAGCACCCAGCGGTGGGCGATCGGGATCAGGCCGGAAATGCGCGTGCGCCTCGTCCCAGATCAGCTTGCCGCCGCAATGCGACCACATATGCACAACCGGAGACCAGCCACCTGACATGGCAACTGCGTCGGCTTCAACCTCTTCGCGTGCACCACCGATGCCTTCCTGATTGCAGATGGCAACTTTCTTGACGCGCTTGCCGCCTTTGACCTTTGCGATGGCCTTGCCAGGATCAACGCGGATACCAAGGTCCCGCGCCTCTTGCGCCAGCGGGCCGGCAGATGCACGGGCATCCACCACACGCAGAACATCAACACCGGCCTGTTTCAACAGGATCGCGGTGCGATAGGCGTCGTCGTTGTTGGTGGCAACAATGACGCGCTCGCCGGGTGTCACACCCCAGTTCACAACGTAATCGCGCATCGCCGATGCCAGCATCACACCCGGCACATCGTTGCCCGCGAATGACAGCGGACGCTCGATTGCGCCGGTGGCGGTGACAACCTGCTTCGCGCGGATACGCCACAACCGATGGCGCGGGCCTTGCACGCCCGGAGTGTGGTCTGTCAGACGCTCATATCCCAGTACATAACCGTGGTCATAGACGCCCGCACCCATGCAGCGCGCACGCATGGTAACGTTGTCCATTGTTTCGAGTTCGGAAACTAATTGTTCCACGAACTTATCCACAGGCTCGCCATTCACCGTACCGCCGTCAACCGGAGCGCGACCGCCCCAATGCGCGGTCTGCTCGACCAGCAGAACCTTGGCACCGGATTGCGCGGCCGTTTTGGCGGCCTGCAGCCCGGCGACACCACCGCCGATCACCAGAACATCGGTGAAGGCGTAGAAGTGTTCGTAGGTGTCCGCGTCGCGGCTGTCTTTGTCAGGCGCTTTACCCAGACCGGCAGATTGACGGATGAAGGGCTCGTAGACGTGTTTCCAGAACGGTTTCGGATGGATGAACGTCTTGTAATAGAAACCGGCGGGCAGGAACCGCGCCAAAGCCGTGTTCACTGCACCGATGTCGAACTCGAGGTTCGGCCAGTGGTTCTGAGAGATCGCGTTCAGACCGTTGAACAACTCGGTCGTTGTCGCGCGCTGGTTTGGCTCGAAACGATTGCCCTGCCCCAGACCAACCAAAGCGTTCGGTTCTTCCGCACCGCTGGCGACTACGCCACGTGGCCGGTGGTACTTGAACGACCGGCCAATCATCATCTGATCGTTGGCCAACAGCGCCGAGGCGAGCGTATCGCCTTCAAAGCCCTGCATCGCAGTGCCGTTGAAGGTAAAGGTAACCTTTTTCGACCGGTCAATCAGCCGGCCCTGTTTTGCGAGACGGGTGCTCATGGTGCGGACCTTTCGCAGGTGGAGGCATCAGAGCCTCCGGCGGGAGTATTTTTGAAAACGTGAATCATACGGAGAACTCTCTCCATGACCATCCGGGGCGCTTGGCGGTGATGGCGTCCTTGATCTCTTGCGGCGGCTCTGTGACCTGCGCGGAATAGGTGCCGAACACCTCAAGCGTCTGCGTGCAGCGCGCGGCGTGGAACCACTTGCCGCAGCCGTTGGCATGGCGCCAGCGCTCAAAGTGAACACCTTTGGGGTTTTCACGCATAAACAGGTAGTCGTGGAATTCATCATCCGACGAACCGGGGCCATAGCGTTTCAGATGTGCTTCGCCACCAGCAGCCAGTTCGGTTTCTTCGGCAGCAACGCCGCAGTATGGGCATGTCAGGATCAGCATTTTGTCACCCTTTCGACGGCAGGCTGAAAACGGGTTTCGATCAAGCCAAAGTTGAACGAACCGCGTTGAATGCCTACATTCGTTGTATGGATATTGTTTTCATTATACTCGGGGGCGTTCTGGTCGTCGGCATATTGATTGCTATCGCAGAACGCAAACGCGGTCGGAACTTTCTTAAGCATGACTTGAACCTGGCCGAACGAGTCGACCCCCATACCAAAGCCGAACACACCCGCGCGGTTGATCACCTTGGCCACGGTGGAGCAAGCGGTGGAGCTTTTGGAGCACCGAACGACCACCATTAGTGCGCCACCCCGGCAGCGACGCTTTCGTCGATGAAGCGGCCCTCTTTGAAGCGGTCCAGCGTAAAGGCTTCGGTTAGCGGCGAATGGCCGGTGGCCATCAGCTGTGCCATGCCCCAGCCGGACCCCGGGATCGCCTTGAAGCCGCCTGTCCCCCAACCACAGTTGATGAAACAGCCACCTAGCGGAGTTTTCGACAAGATCGGGGACCGGTCGCCGGTCATATCCACGATCCCGCCCCACTGACGCAGCATTTTCAGGCGCGAGATCATGGGGAAGGTCTCGACCAAAGCGCGGACGGTTTCTTCGATGTGATGGAACGATCCGCGTTGTGTGTAGTTGTTGAACCCGTCGGTACCGCCACCGATCACCATCTCACCCTTATCGGACTGAGACATATAGCCGTGCACAGTGTTCGCCATCACGACCACATCCATACAGGGTTTGATCGGCTCGGACACCAGAGCCTGCAGTGCAATCGCTTCCAGCGGCAAACGGAAACCCGCCATTTCGGCCAGTTGACCGGAATGGCCAGCAACCACGATGCCAAGCTTGTCACAATCGATGGCGCCCTTGGTGGTGTCGACACCAACAACACGGCCGTTATCCGAGCGCACGCCGGTGACTTCGCACTGCTGGATGATGTCCATCCCCATGGCAGAACAGGCGCGGGCATATCCCCAGGCAACGGCATCGTGGCGCGCAGTGCCGCCGCGTTCCTGCCAAAGCGCGCCCAGAACCGGATAGCGCGGACCGTCAAGGTTGATGATCGGCACCAGTTCCTTCACGCGTTCCGGGGTGATCCATTCGGTCTTTACCCCTTGCAGTGCGTTGGCGTGCGCCGTGCGCTGATAGCCGCGGATTTCGTGCTGTGTCTGCGCCAGCATCATCACGCCACGCGGGCTGAACATGATGTTGTAGTTCAGGTCCTGGCTGAGGTCCTCATAGAGGCCCCGCGCCTTTTCATACAGCGCCGCCGACGGGTCTTGCAGATAGTTGGACCGAATGATCGTGGTGTTGCGACCGGTGTTACCACCGCCCAGCCAGCCTTTTTCGATAACGGCGACGTTTTGAATGCCGTAATTCTTGCCAAGGTAATACGCGGTCGCCAGACCGTGTCCGCCAGCACCGATGATGATGACGTCATATCGCTTCTTGGGCTCGGGCGAGCGCCAGGCGCGCTCCCATCCGGTGTGATAGCGCAGAGCTTCCCGCGCAACAGCAAAGGCTGAGTAGTGTTTCATGTGCGAATCCATCCGGTTCGGTGATTGGGCGCAGATATGCCGTGTGTGCGCAGTTTACCCCTGCCGTGCAACGCCGCAATATCGCACTATTGCGACATGTCGTTCATTCGCGGCCATTTGTCCCTTTTGTCGGGCGGCCCGTAGGTCTAAGTCAGGACAACATCTTCGGAGGGACCATGACGTTCTGGGTTCTGATTTTCATTGTCGCGCTTCTGATTGCGGCTTTCCTTTGCTTCACCCTGCTGCGCAACCGCCGCGCGGAAAAGCCTGCAGCCGCATATGACCTTGAGGTATACCGCGAACAATTGGCGGGCGTCGACAAAGACCTTGCACGCGGCGTGATTGGAGAGGCAGACGCCGAACGGGTTCGCACCGAAATCTCTCGTCGCATTCTGGCAGCCGACGAGCATATGAAAAAGGGCGGCGTCGCATCTGGCCCGTCGGGGGCTGTTTCCATCGTCTCGGTGGTGGTGATCTCACTGATCCTGATCGGTGGCGCAATGGCGCTGTATGATCGGACCGGCGCCGTAGGTTTACCGGACATGCCACTGACGGCGCGGTTGGAGCTTGCAGAAGATGTGCGCGCCAACCGACCACCCCAAAGCGCCGCAGAGCAACTGGCGACTCCTCCGCAGCCCGCACAGCTGGACGAAAGCTATGCCGCGCTGCTGAACCAACTGCGAGAAACAGTTGCCAACCGCCCAAATGATCTGCAGGGCCAGATGCTGCTGGCACAACACGAAACCAATGCAGGTAACTTCAAGGCAGGATACACAGCACAGCAAAGGGTGATCGAACTGTCCGGTGATGCGGCGACTGCGGATGCCTATGCCGATCTTGCCGAAATGATGATCCTGGCAGCAGGCGGCTATGTATCGCCAGAAGCGGAACAAGCCCTGACCGAAGCGCTGAACCGAGATCCACGCCACGGGCCTGCCCGGTATTATTGGGGGCAAATGCTGGCGCAGGTCGGGCGACCCGATCTGGCCTATCGCATGTGGGTGCAAACCTTGCAGGATGCCCCAAGCGGCGCGCCGTGGGCCGGGGCCATCCGCGCGCAACTGGATGAGCTTGCTTTCCGTGCAGGTGTCTTCAACGCACCGGACCTGAGCGCGGCACCTGGTCCAAGCCAGGACGACGTAAATGCCGCAGCCGAGCTGACCCCTGAAGAACGGCAAGAGATGATTCAGGGAATGGTGAACCAACTGTCTGACCGTCTGGCAACTGAAGGCGGCTCGCCCGAGGAATGGGCCCGCCTGATTGCGGCCTTGGGTGTTCTGGGACAGGGTCAGCGCGCCATCGACATTCACAAAGAAGCGCAAGACGTTTTTGCGGGGAATTCCGAGGCACTTCAAATCCTTGACGCAGCGGCATTGCAGGCCGGGATCGCCCAATGATCCATGACGTCTTTGAAGAGTTCGCAGCCGCGCTGGAACCGATGACAGCATTGATGGGCCTGGATCTTGGTGAAAAGACAATCGGGGTCGCCGTGTCCGACCGGATGCGCGGCGTGGCCAGTCCGTTGGAGACTGTCAGGCGCAAGAAATTCACGTTGGATTCCGCACGTCTGATTGAGATTGTGACCGACCGTGAAATCGGCGGAATCCTATTGGGGCTGCCCAAAAACATGGATGGGTCCGAGGGCCCACGCTGCCAGTCAACGCGGGCTTTCGCGCGAAACTTGTCGCGTTTGACGAATCTGCCTATCGGGTTCTGGGACGAACGTCTCAGCACGGTTGCGGCAGAAAAAGCACTACTTGAGGCGGATACGACACGAAAACGTCGCGGACAGGTTATTGATCACGTTGCTGCCGGTTATATCTTGCAAGGGGCGCTGGACAGGCTGCGCTTTTTGTAACGAGGTCGGAGACCGTCAATGACGAATATGGTGTGGAAACGGAATGAGGTCGAAAGCCCTTGCGTCCAGATCTGCGTTGTTCATCCGACCGAACGCATCTGCACGGGTTGCTATCGCACGATTGACGAAATTACGCGCTGGTCCAAAATGGACAGTTCTGAGCGTGCCGACATCATGGACGACCTGCCCTCGCGCAAACCGCGGCTTGCCAAACGGCGCGGCGGACGGGCGGCTCGACTGAGCAGCTCCTAAGCTATCAGCCCACTTTTTTTCGCGCTTTGCTTTGAGCGTGCCCGCCCCTGACCGGGATCGGTTTGCGCAGTTCTTTGCGGAACAAAACCGTCATCTCTGATCGCGTCGCCTTGTCGTTCCGACCAGCTTCGCGTTTTTGTGTCACGCGCCGGTTGTCCGACGTGCTGCGGTTAAGAAATCTTCCTATCAGACCTTTAAGTGCCATTTCAGAATTCCCGCTAAAAAAAACAATGTCGCTGCAGGTCGAGTTCGAGCTCCGAGGGGTTCCAGCTCTTGAACGTGATTGTTCTACGTGAGTGGTGACCCGCAGCGACAAGGCGTGGCTAAATGTGTTTCCCGTAACCATTAGGGGGAAAACACACGGGTTTTGATCTTTTTTGACGCGCCGATCAATAAAAACCTAAAACCAAGCAAAATTCCCTAACGTCACAATTTGGTTGGGCTTTTTTAAAAAAACACGAACTGCCTGCGTGAACCGAGAAAAAAACGCCCGTTGATTGCGAATCGCAACGGAATTTGCGGGCAAAAAAGCGGTCAAAGGCTGACCGCTACCTTTTGAGCCCCGACAGATCCTAACCTGTCGCCAGCCAGTTTTTAGCGTTGTCGAACTCTTCAGACGAGAAGAACTGAGTGCGTGTGCCCAGAACATGGCTGGCAACCTTCTGGGCCATATGCTGCCAGCTTTTGTCTCCGACAATGGCCGCACGGTCCAACAGACCGATGTGGCGACTGGCCAGCCGAAAATGCGCAGCCAGAGCTGACAACCCCTGCCAGCCGTCGAATTCCCGTAGGTCGATCAACAAGCGAAACCCGGCGCGATCCTGAAGCATTACGTCCAGGTCACGCTCTGCCTCCTTGTACTCTTCGGGGTCCAGCTTGCCCAACAGACTAATCTGTACACAAGGCCCGCCCAGATCTGTCAGGTGTATCGATCCCAGCGACTCGCGCATCCAACGGCGGGCCGCTTCCAGGTCGGCAAGGTCAAACAGTTGTACCGGACAAGGCAAGATCGGGGCTGCCAGCCGAATACTGGTCTGTACCCACCCTTGATCGGCAACAACGGCGATCCGGTCAAAGCCACGCCAATGGCTTAGCCCCAGCTTCGTGTCAGACCAAGCGGCACCCAAATCATATCCTTTGAACTCGGGCTGCACGATGGCCAGCAGACGCACCGAGTCATGCTCGGCCAGTGCGGCCTCAATCGCTGGAACCAAAGTGTTGGTATAGTCGGCACTTGTAACCTGCCCCGACAATTCGACTTCAATCAGTGCGCCATCTGAATTCGTATGGACCGTAATCATCCGTCAAAACCTCCAAAGCCAAATAATGACAGGAGGTTAGGCAGATTCGATCCATTCGGCTACACCCCCGGCGCATTCGGGGCGGAAATAGGCAATCATCCGTCCATCTGGCCCTGCCGTCGCCGCGTCGGCCCAAGGTGCAACACCGTGCAGACAATGGCGATGCAACAGATAGGCTTCGCCCGGCTTGGCAGGTAATTCGATCCGCGGGCAAGTTTCGAACACCTCGCGACGCGCAGCCTGGTAGATGCCGGTTACATCAACGTCGCGCAGCGCCTCGTTTGACGTGCCATTCAGTGCGTCTCTGAACGCAGCGCCCAGAATGTGGTGGCTGCCTTCCCACAACACCATGGGCGACGCATCCGGGCTGGCCTCGGTCAGGGGAATGCCCAATATCCACGCATGAGGCTCATCCACACGTCGGCGACGATCTGGTCCCATCGGACGCAAGCCATCCACATGGGCCGCGTCCCGGTTCCGGCGATACCGGGTCGCGGCCTCATTCTCACCACGACGCGGGCGCGGGTAGCCCGGATAAATGACCGACACCTGCCCTTTGTGCAGGGTTAAATCGCCATAATGTTCGCGAATAAACGACACGGCCTGCCCGGCCAAAGGCGCAGACTGACCGACCCTGCCCTGCGTGTCATTGGGCAGCGCATCTACGCCGATGAACCATGTCCCTTCACAGTCCAACCATTCCGCATGAGCAGGGTCTGACGTTGAGGCACGGGCGGCGGGCAACGCATGGCTGACCCACTCGGCCAGCGATGGGTCATAGGCAAACTTTACCCAGCCCTTGGCCCAAAAATCACTCATAGGCCAATTGCCTTACGCAGCATGTTCAGTGCCACCAGCGTCAGAAACACAGCAAATACCCGCTTTAGGGGTTTCGGATCCATCGCGTGCGCCAGTTTCACACCCCAGGGTGCGGTGATCATCGTCATCGCAACAACAACGGCAAAGGCCACAAAATTGACGGCCCCGATTGTCAACGGAGGGCGGTGTTCAGGCGCAATTTCGAGAAACAGAAAGCCAATAACCGACGGCACGGCGATGATCACACCAAAGCCTGCCGCTGTTGCGACGGCTCGGTGGATCGGGGTGTTATAAAGGCTCATTAGCGGCACCCCAAAGCTGCCACCCCCGATCCCCATCAGGACCGAAAGAAACCCGACCAAAGGCGACAGAACTGCTCGTTTGATCCCCCCCGGCATAACATCGCCCAGCCGCCATTCAGCACGACCCAGTCCAAGATACGCGCCAATCACCATACCCAGAACGCCAAACAGGGCCTGCAGGGCCTCGGTCCGCAAGGCAGAGGCAACCAGAACGCCGATGACCGCACCAATGACGATACCCGGACCCCAGCCGCGTAAAATGTCCCAGTCCACGGCACCCTTTTTGTTATGCGCCATAACCGAGCGCACCGATGTCACAATGATCGTGGCAAGCGACGTCGCCAGACACAGCTGCATCAGTTGCGGGCCACCATAGCCAAGGGTTTGAAACGCGTAGAAGAACGCGGGGACAAGGACGATACCTCCACCGACCCCCAGCAACCCGGCCAGAACGCCTGCAAGCGCCCCGATCACAAGCAAAAGGCCCAACATCTGAGCCAGCAACATCGTTTCGGGCATTGTTCCCCCTGCTTGTTACGCTTCTGCCATCGGCGCAACGTGGTTCAGCGCCTGCAACATCACTTCTGGCCCGGCCCCTTTGTGTACCGCTCCTTCGGACAAGGCGCGCCGCCACGCGCGGGCGCCGGGGCGACCGGCAAAAAGACCGAGCATATGACGCGTGATCTGGTGCAACCGTCCACCTTTGGCAAGATGCTGATCGACATAGGGCACCATTTGTTGAACGATCGCAATCGGATCCCGCGCGTCTCCAACGCCAAAGATGCGCGGGTCGGCATCAGACAGGATGTCTCCTGGTTGGTGATAGGCAGCGCGTCCGATCATCACCCCGTCCAGACCTGCATCCAAATGAACCTTCACCTCGTCCAGTGATGTGATGCCACCGTTGATTGAGATATGAAGGTCGGGGAACGCCGCCTTCATCCGGTGCACCAGATCGTAATCCAAAGGCGGAATGTCCCGGTTTTCTTTGGGACTGAGCCCTTGCAGCCAGGCCTTGCGCGCGTGGATAGTCACCCTTTGACAGCCCGCACTGCGGATCTGGTCCAAAAACGCAGGCAAAACCTCTTCGGGATTTTGGTCGTCCACACCGATGCGACACTTGACGGTTACGTCTACATCCACCGCCGCGTGCATGGCGGATACGCAATCGGCGACGCGGCCCGGATCCTTCATCAGAACCGCTCCAAAGGTGCCCGATTGCACCCGGTCCGACGGGCAACCGCAATTGAGGTTGATCTCACCATACCCAGACTCGGCCCCCAGCCGCGCCGCTTGCGCAAGCTCTTCCGGGTCTGACCCGCCCAATTGCAAAGCTACTGGGTGTTCGTCTTGAGAATACTCCAGCAAATGCATCGCCCCGCCCCGCACAAGCGCAGGGGCCGTCACCATCTCGGTATACAGCAAAGTCTCGGCGCTGAGCAGGCGATGGAAAAACCGACAATGTCGATCGGTCCAATCCATCATCGGAGCCACGCTTAAACGCGCTGCCTTTTGTGCGTTATTTTTCAAAGCGTTAACTCCATTCATCTCCAAACTTCGCGAAGCACGATTTCCCCTGATTTCACCGTATTCCCGGGGGTTTTCGGAGGTTCTCGATTCGAGCGTGCTACGGTGTAGCACATCCAAAGCATACAAACAGCGGCCCAAATGCAGCTGGTTTCTGGCCCGGGCGCCGCCGGTTCCATCTTCTGTGTTTCCCTCAGAATTCGGCAATCAAACCCCGGAATCTTTTTCGGACGACCGAACCGAATTCCTTATCATCGAAAGCAAGATGGGACGAATTCCATGACGACTATCAAGAACAGCACAACAGATGTGCTCGCGGCGATTACTGCCCAGAATCTCTTCCACCGCTCCCCTTCTCAAGCAACCGCTGTGACTGCTGCTGGGGTTTCAGAAAACGCCATGCCGGTTTCTTCGGTCGAGCAGAAAGAAAAGAAACCTCGCAAGGAGACCCCAGAGAAAAAGTTCAAGGAGCAGAACATCACCCGATTTGAAGATAAGAATGGAAAGTTCTCCTATCGGGTACAAATCCGCAAGCGTGTGGATGGCAAACAGCACAGCCTCACGAAAACCTTCAGACACCTGCCAAACGCAAAAAAATGGCGAAACAACAAACTCCGAGAAATCGAAGCAAACGGGTTTCCAATTCAAATCGTAACGGAGACAAAGATCTCAGATGTCATCGACGACCGTTTGAAGCGAGGGAAAACCCTCGGCCGATCGGCTCGTCAAGTTCTGACCTTTATCAAAGCCGACGAGTTCGGAAAGACCAAGGTCTCAACGCTGACGCAGCAACAGTTATATGACTATGCAGACCTGTTGTCGGCTGGTGAAAGAATGCCACAGACAGTCGCGAACTACATGACTCACCTGGCGAGAACGCTCTCCTGGTCCAAGGACCGGGGTGCTTTGATCCCCATCGAAGTGGTCAACCTCGCCATGCGAACTCTTTGGGAGGATGAAGTCCTGGCTCGATCGGAAGAGCGAGATCGTCGACCGGAACTCTGTGAGCTAAACAAAATTCTGACTGCAATCTCGGAAAATACCCGGCAGAAGATCCCGGTCGCAATCCTGGTCGTCTTTGCGATTTATTCTGCGCGTCGTCTGAGTGAAATCTGCAACCTGAGGTGGGATGATCTGCGCGAAAATAGTGGCAGAATCCTCGTGCGCGATATGAAACACCCCAGGCAAAAGAAGGGAAACAACGTTTGGTGTACGCTACCGTGCCAAGCGTTGGAGATCATTTTGGCGATGCCCAGGACGTCAGAGTTCATCTTCCCTTACAATCCGCGCTCGGTTGGGACAGCGTACCGCCGCCACCGAGACAAGGTCGGAGTCGTCGACCTGCGTTTCCATGACCTTCGGCACGAAGCAATCAGTCGGCTTTTCGAGATGGGTAAGTCTGCCTCGTTCGTCAGAAAGATCTCAGGTCACAAGAATGGTGGATGCCTTTACCGCTACGAACACGTCGAAGAAGAAGGTGACAAATTCGCCAACTGGGACTGGCATCAGCTGATCCTGGAGAAATGCAAGACACTTCACTGAGAACCCCGATGGCCGGGCTATATGCATCGGCCATCAAACTCCTATCAAACCAGTTTTCCGCCTTTTGAAGCCGAAACGCATTTCCTCTCCACAAGCAAAGGAGGCCAAGATGAAAACCATCGACATGCTGCTCGCCCACTTCGGTGGAAATCCGATTATCCCGCTGGAACATATAGCGCAGTATTTGAACTACAAACCGGATACGCTGAAGCAAAAGATTGACGCCGGCGACATCCGCTTGCCTTACACTGGAGTGGAGAACAAGAGCCAGAAGGCTCAGAAGTTCATACAGCTCACGGATCTTGCTCGACTGATTGACGTCCAGTTCACAGCTGCGCAGGAGAAATTCACTTCAATCTGGGAAGAAGCCGCGTTCGACTGAACAAACTGAAAGAGTTCAAGAGGCACCACACGACTTTGGGGCCTCTTTCTTTGTACAACATGTCGCTCAAGCCAAGTGTACTACGGGTATTTCAACGCGTCGGCCCAAACTTTTTTCCGAGTTCCCGCATCCGGACCCAATTCCTGTCAAACGACAGGAGGCCAGAGTGCAGATTTGCACCAATTCACCCTTAGCTTACGCTTTGACACAGGCGGAACTCTGTAGGCATTTGTCCGTTGAGCGAAGCTCGATAAAACAGATCGCTCGACGAAAGCAGTTGGTTAATGTTGCCGGTCTGTACCCCTGGCACCAAGTCTGGCGGGCCGTGCACGGCATTGAAGGCACATTATTATTCGCTCACTTGTGTGAGCTGCGTCTTCGGCACAAAAATTCGAGCATCCTGGCAGGAATCGAAGACCTCGAAACTGCGCTGAAAACACCTCTCATCGACTTTGCGGCAATGGCGGGTTTGCTCGGTGTTAAACCGAACACGCTTTCACGCCGAATAGCGGACGGCCGCGAAACACTTCCTTTTCCATCCGTCAACCTTGGGCCGCGTAAGCGGATGTTTCGCCCACTTGAGGTGTTGTTGTGGCGAGAAGAGGGCATGCTGCTCGATCTCCCAAAAGCACGGGACACCGATGCCTCACCCAAAGATCAAAATGCCAAGAAAGAAGGCGGCTCTGGTCTCGAGAAAGCGATTTTTGGAGCTTTCTCTCAGAAAAAGGAGGCGTTCGTGGATTAGCCGGAAAAAAGCGATACAGCCGCCCGTTTTCGGTTCAGGCAAACACCCGACAGTTCCGCTTTTCCTGCGGAATAGACGGAAAAAACAGGAATAGGCGGAACTTTGGTTTCCCGACAAACCGCCAATATGAACGACATGAACATGAAAGATATCTTCCCCGCACCACGACCCTCAACGGTCAGAATTTCCACAATGCAGGATGTCCAGGACTGGATTGCCGAAAATGGTCCTCAATACCTCAATGCCGCATTGATCCGTCTCGTTGGCAACGCACATGGTGAGCCTTTGTCCCGGCTCCCGGCAGATCTGAAGTGGATTGAAGCCAATTTCCCGAAAGCGAGAAAAGGCATTCATCCTCGCCCGGACCTGAACCAGAAACTGGAGCCTTATAAGAAATGGCGTGCTGACCTCATCCGCGCCGTCAACTTCGCAACCGGCGTTACCGAGAAGAAGAAAGAACTGCGTGCCCGGCAGGACGGATGGGCCCTACTGCACGAGGCTGTCAAATTGCACGGAACCGAAAACGGAGGAATTATTGCAAAGAACGTAGCAAGTCCTCTCCCAAAGCTTTCCGACACCGCGCGCATGGCAGGGCTTGAGCCCTGGGAGCTCGGCGAGCCCGAGACCCTGCAACGGATCGAAGCGGCAATTACCGTCCCCGGTGACAGGAGCACCGTCAGCCGAGCTTTGAAATTCCTCGACAGTTACGCCTTCCTGCCGGAAGTAGCAGAGCTACTGCCAAAGACCGGTGTTCCGGTGTTGCCAACCCTGCGACAGAAAGCGGCACTCCCCGAGGCACTCGACACGCTGCTGATCGACCTGGCGCACAAGGCGTCCTGCCAACGTGATGAAGTTGCCGGGTCGGACAGTCAGGCTGTTTCCGACTCAGCTGTAGAGGGGTATTTGGCGGCACTCCGTCATCATGTGCGCACCCTTCCGTCCTGCCCGGCAGAGCCCGCCCTCAACTATGACTCCCCGGTGTCCGATCTCGAGGCCGTCAACGACTTCGAAGGGCTCTTCAGCTTCGATCATATCGCGGCCACGATCCGACGCACCGAAGCAGTCGAGCATCTCAACGACACGCTGACTAAGCGCTCGGCCTACAGCTATTACTCCCGCCTTCTCGTAGCTTTGGGCAGAAATGGCCTCCTCGAAGACAAGACCGTCACCAGGATCAAAACAAGCAAGTTCCTGCAAAGAGGTAAGCAGGCCGCCCAGGGCATGAGCACTAAAAACAAAGCCTGGTGCAAGTCCCTGGCGCGGAATCCAGAGCGGGAACGGCGGTTTCGAAACCTCCATCGCCTCGTAATGCAAAAGGCGAAGGAGGTTCTCGCAAACGCCGATGGACGAGAATTGACCGACGCGGAACTTACGCAGGTAAGGCAGCTCGGCACCTGCGCTGCGGCCTCCGCGATCGAATATGCAGGTCGCCCCATTCGGCTGGCAAACATGCTGGGGCTCAGGATCGCAGGGTCGAGACAGAATTTCTTCACGCCTGGCCAACACCGCACGGCATACGAGTTCATGCTGTTTGGCGACGAAACCAAGTCCGGCAAAGACGAAGAGGAAACCGAGTTGCAACAAAAACTGCACGGACCGCTCGTACTGTCGTGGTACCTGCGCGAGATCCGCCCCCTGTTCCCGCATGCCAAGGACAGCATCTACCTGTTCCCCGCGGTCAAGAGCCCTGCCGCCCTTGATGCCGGCACGTTCGATACATGGTTTCAGCGCGCCGCATCCCTCGTTGAACTACCCATGAACTTCCACAAATGGCGACACGGCTACGCGACACTGCTCATCAAGAACAATCCAAATGCGATGCAAGCCGCCGCAGACTTGCTCGGCAATACCCTTCCCGTCTGCGCGCGAAACTATGCATGGCTCGACAAGAAAAAGAACATCAGCGACGGCCAGAAAATGGTGGTCCATGGTCATGGGGGTGCAGCGTGATGACCCCTCGGCACGTCCTCCTGAACCGTCCGCACATGGTACATCTGCGCGGGTTTCCAGCCGTTATGCGCATGCAAGACACCGAACTGAATTCTCTGGAAACCTTCATGTCGTTTTGTGCAGAGCATTCCGTTTCCAGTCCGGACAGAGTGGATATCGACGCCTACGCGGAACTGTGTGAGCAGAAACCGGAAGCGCTCAGAAGCTTGGCAAACGCATTGCAACAACTGGGGTTTGAGGGGGACCACCTCAAATCAATCGATACTGCAATCACCACGCGGCACGAAAAAGTCGATTTCAAGGGCATCACCAAGGGCCGCAACAGAAGCTACAAGCGAACAGTTTCCATTCCGCCCGAAGATTTGCCGGATCAATGGCAAATCACGCTGCAAAGATTGCGGCTCGAAGGAACTTTTGCCCTTTCGATATTGAACCGCATGACTTCACGCCTGTGCATGTTCGCCTGGTCGGCAGATCAGCGTGGGCTGCCAGTTGATCTATCAGACAAAGCGGCGCTGAAGGTATATTACTCTGATCTACGCAGTCGATCCGCTCAGAAAAACGATGGCGTTCCCCGCTGGGCCTATTTGCGCAGCACCTGGGAAGAACTGCGCCGTTTCGCACGGATGCATGGCATGCCCAACCACGTTTTGGACATGCTTTCGCGCACTTACGACGAACTCGTTCGGCTTGAAGGGAAACAACCGGCATTGAAGTTTGCGAAATTGAAGAAGCTTGGAAGTGCTCGAGACTTAATCGGCGCCGCCGAAGCCATGCTCTACTCGGCAGACCGTTTGGAAACGCCCTCTCGCCGCCATGCATTGCGCAATCGGGCTGCCGCAATCGCAATTGGCGTCGCGGTTCCCGCCCGTCCGGAAGATGTCCTGAGAAACCACATCTTTGGACAGGGAATCTACTACGAGGCTGATCGCGATGGGTACCGGTTTACGTACCGCCCGAACAAAACCCGCAATGCCCATGTCGACGAGTTGGACATTCCCCTGGACACCTTTTGGACGCCTTTCATCGACGCTTTGATCCTGCAGGACCAGGATTCACGTTATCTCGAAACTCTGCGGGATCGGGTACTCACGACCAAACGCCCTCTCTACGTGCAGTTTGACGGCACACCCGCTGTCTACGCCTGGTACTCACGGATGTGGTCTGCGGTCGCAAATACAGGAGGACACATCGCACGCAGCCTTGCTTATGACAGCCTGGCGACCCAAGGCGAGCTTGGCATTCAATACGGTGCAGCCGTGAACCACCACGTCTCCTTTGCGACGGTGGAGAAATATCGCTCAAGAAACGCTCGCCGACAGGCCGTAAAGGCGGCGCAGACGTTATTCGCGGACAGCTACGACCACAATGAGGACATCTCGGATCTCATTTGATGCCACTGACGCACCCCCCGCCATACCGAACCCATTCGAAAAAAGGACGTTCTCTTTGCACACCCTCGCAGATCTCACGGCTATATCCACACCTCAAGTCATCGGCATATTGCATATGTTCGGTCACTCAATGGGTGGCCTCGACCGCATCAAGTGCGCAGAATTCGAGTCACGGTTTCCAAAAGGGTATGAAGATTTGAACCCCGAAATTCGGACCGCTTTCCCCAGCGCCCAAACCTATCATCGCGGTCGTCAAGCCGTGATCCGCGCGTTGAGCTGCGCGGGATATATTGATGACCCATGGGAAGCTCTTCGCCACTTGATCCGGCGTGTCGGCCTCAAGCAGGAGATCGAGTTGCATTGGGGCGGTTTGAAGACGCCTGCAACCGCTGCAGGTCTCGCGCCTGCCCAATTGACCACAGATTGGGTTTGGTCACTCGAAGCTGAGGCTGAGGGGGGGATGAGACGTCAGCGGCTGCGTCGGGCGGTCGTTTGTTTTAACCGTCTTTTCGAAGTGAGGGAGGTAGCAGAAAGTGGGCTGCTGCCCACTTCGCCGATCGGCGCGCCACCCGTCTATGACAGCAGTGGAGCCATAAAAGCCGAGCTTCCACCAGCCCTCTATCTGCTGCACGCGGGGTCGTCGCAGCACGAAAGAACTGCCATCAGCAAATTCTGGCAAGTTATGCACATGACTGGCGTCGATCTTGGAGAAAATCCTGCCGCAAGTGAACTGTTGGAACGCATGGGCGATTTCCGAGGATTGCCCGCCGCGACCGTCGGATTGGCAGAAAGTTCCTGGATACAGTACTGCCGTCGTGTCACCGCGCTCCTCAAGCAACATGTGGCGTGTCATCCCTGAGTGTCGGAATTGCCTCACGCAATTTGGCCACAGTCACTGAAGACACGATACACGAAAGTCGCCTCGGCCGAGATGCGTCTGGCAAAATGGTTTTGTCTTCAAGAATTGCACGGCATCTTCGCCTCTCACCAAGCAGCATGAAGCGTAATCGATAACCTTGCTGCTTCGCGAGCGGCGTCATCTTCGAACTGAACTACCAAGGCCCAATTGATGATCGTTGATGCGTTACCCGAACGGTCTGCTGAATGGTGCTCGGCTCCTCGACACTTCCAAAGGTTGGTTACCGAATGGGCAAGAAGTAACCCGGCCCTGACTTCCTCTCATCTTGCTGCGTCTTTGTGAGCAGCAAGATGAGAGAAAGCTCAGAGCTCAGATCAACAGAAACCACGTGCAGGGTGAAAGGAGAACGCCCCCGCCTGCGCGCTTGTCGTCCGATGGGGGCGGCGTTAACACAGGGTAATTCCCCATGAATAAAAACCAAATCCTGACCCAGGTCGGCGAATTTCTCGAATCTGCTGATCTCGATCTTCAACATGCAGTGTTGCTGCTCGGTGGATCCGCCGCCCTGATGCGACTACAGCGACTGCGCGCGTCGGTCGCATCTGCCAATGCCTACACAATCTGGCATCGCCGCGGTTTGGAGTGGCTGCACGACCTTCTCGCACTCGAACACGTCGGTGATTTAGACCGCAACGAGAGCGGGCATTTCGCCGAGATTTCACCGGAAGATCCGGCGGTGCTCGTCATCTGCGGGCTGACTGACCAGGTGGAAGCTTTGATCGCCAGAATTGATGAAACAACGCTTACGCCTGTATTGGCTGAGACTGAAGCGGCGGCGTGAGGAGATCGTGATGAGCTACACATACATTCGCCGGGAACAAACGCTCGAGGAGCTGGGTGCTTGCGTGATCTCGCAAGCGGCCGCTTTTGCAGACGAGTGCGCACGGCATGGGCCAATTCCGCGCGGGCTGATGCGGCGCAACTTTTCGCATATGCTCGAGCGGCTGGAACGCGGCGATGTTCTCGATGAGCGGTACGATGCGTGTATCGCAATGGTCGGCAAGGATCTCGTCTCCGCTGCAAACGCTCGGTGCGCGGGTTACGGAAACAAGGTGCTCGAGATGGACACTGAAGAAGATGTTCTGATCGACAGCGAACTGGAGCGGCTACGTCTCCGAATTCTGACATGGAGTCAGTTTCAGTTTCTACGAAATCGCCTACGGGCGCGGGTGAAAGCGCAATCTTTGATCGGCAAGTATGATTGACGAACGAAGTGGCAGCGCTTCAAGCCCGAATTACTCTCTGTCGCTGCCCAATCAAAGCCGCCACTTAAAGAGGCAAAAGAAAGCTTGGTAAACCCGGTTGGAGGCCGACATCTACGCAGATGCCGGCTTCCAGAAACAACTTAGTTCCCACTTGCTTTACTCAGTTTCTTTGCCGCCTCGACGTAGCGGTTTCGACTTAAATGACGTCAACGTCCAGCCCTGCTCGCTGTCGAAAAAGAACATCTTTTCCGGTGCGAGGCGCTCCTGCAGCAAATCGTAAGCTGAAGCCATGTCTTCTTCGGATGGTACAGGAAGGGCAATATCACCCTCGCCGTAAGTCAAGGCAGTCTCTACGATTACCGGCATCAAGCCTGGTCGGCCGAGTTTGTCTGTCCAATCGGAACGGAGACACAACGGTCCGGTAACTGAATGGCCTCTGTGGATAAGCGTAAATCGTATCCTTCTTGCGTCTTCACTTAGACACAGGATTCCATTTGCAATGGTCTCAATTATCAGATCGGACAAGGATTTCTGTACGGACATAGTGCTCTCGTTGTGATGTAGTGTTACTGGTTAGCAAAAGATGTGTTGTTTCAAAAAAATGAGAAACTGCCTGTTTGAATCCTGAAATGATGAGCTGCTTGTCGCTTTGAAACCGTGCAAGTGCACGGCTCGCAATGTCCGGTCCGCCAAGCCTCGGATATAAGACTTGCCAGCCAAGACGGGTCGGAGCATCTACAGACTGAGCTGTAACGGTTGCGGTGAGGATATGCTTCCCTCGGCGTACTTAGTCATTGTCCTCCGCTCCACCTTCCCAGCGCTGCAGATCCTCTTCGGACATTGGCTCGAGAAAGTCGGGTGAAGAAAGCCGAGGTAACCCGGATCTATACGCGTGGGCCATATCAGCGGCATCTGCGCCTGCTCGATGTGTTGTTAGGCGCTCCGCTCGCGTTTCGTAGACTTGCTCGATCGCGCCGGGCGCAACAACGCCGTCTTCTTGAGAAAACGAAACCCTGACGATGCGGTCAAAGTCATCGATCTGCCTCGCCGGTTCACCGAGCGTTGCGAGAAGACGGTCAAGCCAGCGTTGGGCGAACTCAGGAGCGTCGCTGACAAGGATGTTGTCGCTTACAATTTCTTTCAGCCAACGTGCGACATCTTCCGCGGGTTCCGCCGTCTTCAAGGCGTTGAAAGGGATATTGTGTACCACAGCGCTTTTCTCTGACCAATCATCGAGCAATCAATCAGGATCTGGCTGTATGAGCTTGCTTTCGACAACGACATCCTGATGTTCGATCCACGCAATGCCAACTTCGATCAGCCAGCTTTCTGGCCTCAACGAGGATGCTTCGAAGTCGATGAATATCAGCTTTTTCGGATAGACCTTTTTCCCATGCGCATCGAGCCCGACGCCGAGACCAAGGGAGCGACGTTTGGCAAAAAATTCTTCTTCTTCCGGCGTCGGCCGGCTGATTGAGTTCAATAGGTTTTCCAGGTCATCCTGAGACATGATCTTTCAGTTGCAGTGTGGGCTCGGACTCGCCCGTTCCGGTTTTGGTCAATCGGCGCTCGACAACACATTCCTCTGACGCTGGACCGCTTCACTTTGGATTTTACAGAGATTGCTGCGCAGTAACGTCGAAGCGTTCCTTGTTCGTGTACCAGATTCAACGAGTTACGACAAATGTCGGAGGATGCGCGACACAAGGGCTGACCAACTTTGGACCTCTTGGGGAAGATATCCCCCGGCACGAGGTCTCAGTATCTCGAGCGATGATCGCACTTAAACTGGAGATTGAAAGATGACAGAGAAAGATCTGGTGGAAAATGGCGACGGAGGCGGGCAGGCTCGATCGGACAACACACCACGGCGTTCGTCTCCGGAAGACGACTATGACGCCGCAGTACTGGCGTTGATAGAGTTTGATCGGTCACTCGTAGAGGGACGGGCAACGAAGCTGCGCATACTGCTTGATATCGTCAAGGACATTTTTGAAGCGAAGGTAGTGTTTGAGCAGCACTACGCGGCAGATCTGACTGCGGTGTCGTCCTTTGCGATATTTCATCCGGAAAAAAGCGTGCGGTCTGAAGTCAAAGCGTTCGTCAGGGACGCACTGAACCGCGTCGGTGTCAAGATTAAGTGGGAGGGCCGCGACGTGAAGGATGTCCCGTTAAGGGACGAGCCCGCCTCTGCGCACGAGAAGATGAATATGCTGACGACAATCAATAGGGTTTTGTGAAGATCGCGATGACGTCATGAGCATCGCTGGATCGCCGAAACCTTAGAGCTTGAGCGATGAAATAGGCCGCTAACCAGTAAGCATCATGTTAGCCTCTGTGTATACGGCAGCCATCGGTTCGGCCTAAATGCGTTTCCGCCAATTGCGCAGTGTAAAAATGCGATGGGCGGAGCCATGCTAAACTGCCACAAAAAGTAGATTGCGAACGGATGACAAACGACTCAACGAATTCAGACACGAACCTTTTGAAAGACAACGTTCAGGTGTTGGAAAAACTGCTTTGGCAACTCCCTCGCAAAGTCGTCATCGACCTTTTGCTCGAACAGCGTAGTCAGTTGACCGATACAGATACCGACGCTCTGGACAAGCGTATTTCGGAACTTGTCGCGACCAAGGAGGATCGGAAACGAGCTTGGCTGGAGGAGCACACGGAAGCTCTTGAGGAGCATGCGAAACACCACCACAAGAAATTTGATTGAAGACCTTCCGGTCGCAAGCTTTCGTCAACGTAACCGAGCGCAAAACCATCACATGCCTTAATTGAAGGTTAATTTGCACAGGCTCGAAACAAAAAAGTGCGGAGAAACTGAAATGACGATTTGGGAAATCACTTTCAACATAGCAACCGCCGGGGTGACGATCGCGCTTCTTCTATATGTACGACATCTTCTGAAATACTGCGGGCGGTACCGCTTGAATGATCCTGAACTCGTGAAACAGTTCAGGGACACTGCGCCGTATCATCGATTGGAAGATTTGTATGCAAGCAAGAAGTGAGCACCCACATTTCAGTTCGCAAAAAACTCTTCGCGTCCATCAGTCACTTCTGGGTTTGTGCCCGATTTGGCTGATGTATGAAATATTGCAAAACAAACAGTGCAGTAAGGCGCGTACACGTGCCTCAGCTTTAATAGCTACGGCAGTTTCGCGAAGCAGCCTACCTTGTGCAACGAATTGATCTGCTCCGGCTTCAATGATTGTCAGAAAAAAATTCGCGTCATGCTCAGATACTGGTTTGTGCAAGGTCTGATGCCCGAGCTTGAAACCTGTGTCGGTGAGGACTTCTGGCAACTGACGCATGACCCAAAGGTTCGTTACGTTACTTGTCAAAATCCGGAGAATGAGCTGGTCCAAAAGGTCGTAGTCAGAGATTGGCGCACTCATGTTGTCGAACTCGCCATCACAAATTGCCAGGACGCCTCCCGGTTTCAGAAGACGATGTGCTTCACGAACTACATTCTGAAAATCATGCACGTGACACAAAACAGAGTGCAGCAGGATCAAGTCGTAGGACTGACTCTCTAAACCGGTTTTTCTGGCATCTCCGACTTCGAAGCTGAGGTGGGGATTGGGCGAAAAAGCCTCTGTCGCCTTCGCCACCAAAAGCGGAGAAGCCTCAATACCATGCGCACGTGTTGCTCCTGCGGTTTCAATCAGATCCAAGGTAACATGACCGGTGCCGGATCCAAGTTCCAGCGCTGTTGCGTGCGGTGGGAGGTTCAGGTTTTTCAAGAAGGCTTTGCGCATCTCTTTGTGCGCCGGGTCTTGACCGCGCGCAGTCAGGATGTCTGCGACTCTTTCTTGAAGAGCAGTGTCAAGGGACGCCACGTCTGCGTAAGGATCAATCATTTTCGCCCCCCTAAGCACCCGAGATTCGTCTGCCGCAAGCAGACCCAGAAATCCCAAAAGCCCTAACCACGACCCATCGTCACCGTTAGCTCAAAAATGCAGGCATTGACGGAGCCTTGCGCGCAGCAGCTCGTTTCAACACAATTGACGTTTGGATGAACCAATTCCCGGTAGAGATGTTCAAAGACAGCTGTGTGCCAATGGCACAGCGGTGTTTGGCTTGTTTCGCCTCGAACGATTGGGTTGTCGGTAATTTTGAACGTCCACGAGCCCTGCAACTGGAACTTACCAGAGCCTGCGAAAGTCCAAGCGTGATCCGCGATGGCCTTTGACAGGAGCCGGGCAGACATAAAGGCTGGCAACGCTTTGAGAATTCGCTGAATGGGTTTCGGAATACGATGTTGCAGAATATACTGGGCGGTCCCCTTCCCGGCCGCAGCGGCCATGGCGCGGCTGTGTTCCGGTTCCTCCCGTCGTAGCATTTGATGCAGGCGCATGGCGTGGATTTCCGGGATCATATCTCGACCGTCGGGTGTTCGCGTCAGCCCCGCTTCCGCAAGCATCTGCGAGAGACGCGAAGCACCACAGATTTTTTCAATCTGCGGCAGAAGCTGAAGGACTGCATTCGGCCCTATCAGCGCCTCGCCTGTTGCCGCACGCTCAGACATCTTCCATCTGCTGATCGCCACCGCCACAGGCGCGCAACTCGAAACCCTTTGGCATTTTGAGAGCCTCGGATCGGTGGGTCGCTCGTTCCTTCATCTGGGCTTTCACGGCTTCGCGCCGTTCGGCTGCTCGGGCGGCTCTGTCCGCGGCGGCCTCCCAGTCTTCAAGCTGAGCTTCGGCCAGTTGACGCGTATCGTCGAAATGGAAATCCACCTTGGACTTGGTTTGCGGCCCCCAGTACCCAGCCTTACCCAAATCATAGAACGTTCGCTGGAAACCAGCCTTCAGAAAGGCAAAGAGACAGCCCAAGAGATAGCGTCGCCGAAAGCCTGTGCCTCGCCATGGATAGTGGAACAGAGCCTTCTTCATGTAGAAGCGACGGTAGTTATTCATCACGCCGTCCAGTAGTTCACCGCGCTCCATGGCGGCGGGTTTCATGATTGGGGTGACGAAGTTGTATTTCGAAAAATCGAAGACCTGCACCTGATCCTTTAGATCCTGGAACAGCGGGGTGAACGGCCACGGTGTATACATCGACCAGTTTGCCAGATCAGGCTGCCAGTCCCACGCCATCCGATAGGTCTCTTCCAGCGTTTCAGGGGTTTCATTGTCGAGGCCCACGATAAACTGAGCCTCGACCAGAATATCCGCCTCGCGCAAGAGACGGATGGCCGTCTTGTTTTCCTCGACCTTTGTTTCCTTGTTGAATTGGTCCAGTTTCATCTGCGCGGCGGCTTCGGTGCCCAATGACACGTGAACAAGGCCAGCCCTGCGATAGAATTTCAGGTTCTCCTTGTCCCGATAAATATCGGTGACGCGCGTGTTGATCCCCCATTTCACCCGGCGCGGCAGATCCCGGTCGATGAGTTCTTGGCAGAAGGCCACGAATTTCTTTTTGTTGATGGTCGGTTCTTCGTCGGCAAGGATGAAAAACCCGACCCCGTGATTTTCAACGAGGTCTTCGATTTCGTCCACCACATCCTTTGGATCGCGCACCCGGTAGTCACGCCAGAACTTCCACTGGCTGCAGAAGGAACAGGTAAAAGGACAACCGCGCGCAAGATTGGGGATCGCAACACGGGTTCCAAGCGGGATGTAGATGTATTTCTCCCAATCCAAAACGGTCCAATCCGGTTTGATGGCAGATAGGTCTTTGACCGTCGATGCCGCCGGGGTCGCCACGATCTCATCGCCGTCACAAAACGCCAGTCCTTTGATCTTGCGCCGGTCGTGCGGCCAGCGGCCATCGCGGATGGCCTGCATCAATTCGGTGCAAATCTCTTCACCTTCTCCACGCACGATGACGTCAACCCAGGGCGCTTCGGACAAGACTTGCTTGTACATAAAGGTGGCATGCACTCCGCCCAACACACGGATCGCGTTCGGCGCGACGTCTCGGGCTATCCGCAACACGTCTTCGGCACGGTAAATCGATGGCGTAATCGCAGTGACACCCACCACATCCGGCCTGAGATCGGCGATTCGAATTGATAAGTCCTCGTCCGACACATCGCCGGTCATCGCATCAATAAAGTGAATGTCTTCGAACCCGGATTGACGCAGATGCCCAGTAAGATACGCCACCCATGCCGGAGGCCAAGTGCCAGCGATCTCAGCCCCGCCAGACCGGTAATTTGGGTGAACAAACACAATTCTCATGGCAGCCTCCCAGTGTAACTTATTGTAGACGCCTATAGTGTCATTTTCAATTGACATAAATCAAAATGGGGATGTGGTCGCAGTTGAAGGGTAGGGTCTGCCCACAAAACGAGCCTCAAAAGTGTCTAATTGACCTGACAGTTTTTACTGTCATATAATAATGACACTCCGGTTTCCATTATTGCGCTCCATATCGGCTGTGCGCACCCGACCGGAGAACTTGCCGTGCAGGACCCGTTCCACACGTTTTTGGCACGTTATTTCCGACAGCCGATTAACGGGAGGCAATCATGTCTGACGACCCAGAAAAAGTATGGCCAACCGGTCTCAACCTACGTGAGGCTGAAGAGGTCCACAGCTACCTGATCGACGGGACTCGCGTGTTCGGCGTCATCGCCCTGCTTGCGCACATCCTTGTTGCGGTCGCAACACCTTGGCTCGGATGAAAGGAGCGATCAGATGAACAATTCAAAAATCTGGCTCGTCGTCAAACCCACCGTTGGTATTCCGCTGTTCTTGTCGGCAGTCGCGGTTGGATCGTTTGCAGTTCATGTTGCGGTTCTCAGCAACACGACGTGGGTGTCTGATTTCCTGTCTGGCAATCCTTTGGGCAGTGGTGCTGAAACCGCGATGCTGCCGCAGGAAGATGGCGAAGCGACCGCGAAAGCATCGTTTGTTGCGGCCAGCACTGCGTCCAGCGGCGATCGGATCCTGGTAGAGATGCCGGATGGTACTCTGGCAGTGGCTACGGTCGAGGCACCAGCTGTTCTGGCATCGGCTTCCGAGACGGTTCCGCCTCCGGAGCACTAAGACCAGCAAAAACAACGGAACGGGTCCGGTGCTAAGCGGCACCGGACAGACCAGTCGCTTGAGGATATCGGCTGGCATGAGACGATTTGGGACAAGTACTGAGCAATGCTCGACTTTCGATCATTTGCACTGAATAAGCTGTCGCGGCTTAGCACGCGGTATCTGCCTTTCGCGGATGTGGCGAGCGATGATGTTCCGATGACAAGGCTTCTTCGACTGTCTTTATTTCAAGTCACTGTTGGCATGGCCTTGGTCCTGCTCGTCGGCACATTGAATCGGGTGATGATTGTCGAGTTGGGTGTTTCCGCCGCATTGGTTTCGGTGATGATTGCCCTGCCCATTTTATTCGCACCTTTGCGCGCGTTGATTGGGTTCAAATCAGATACGCACAGCTCGGCCCTTGGCTTAAGGCGCTTCCCATACATTTACCGCGGTACGCTGCTGCAATTCGGCGGCTTTGCCATCATGCCCTTCGCGCTGCTGGTGTTATCGGGTTATGGCGAGGCGATCGACGCCCCCCGCTGGATCGGCTTGTCTTCGGCGGCGTTGTCTTTCCTGCTGGTCGGCGCGGGAGTTCACATGGTTCAGACCGTTGGCCTTGCGCTTGCGACCGACCTTGTTCCGCAAGAGGACCAGCCCAAGGTCGTTGGGCTGATGTATGTCATGCTGCTTATAGGGATGATTGGATCTGCATTCATCTTTGGTGCGCTGCTTGAAAACTACAGCCCGGGACGCCTGATCCAGGTCATTCAAGGTGCCGCAGTCATTACAGTTCTTCTGAACGGTTTCTCAGTTTGGAAACAAGAGCCGAGAGGTCGGCATGTCAAAGCCGTCCCAGCACCGCCATTTTCAGTCGCCTGGGAAAGGTTTGCAAATCGGGCCGGAGCAAAACGTTTGCTAACGGTGATCGCTTTGGGAACCTTCGCCTTCGGAATTGCGGATGTGATCATCGAACCCTATGGCGGTCAGGTTCTGAGAATGTCGGTTGCCGCGACCACTAAGCTCACCGCGACGCTGGCACTTGGCACGTTGTTTGGTCTGGCTGTTGCCTCGCGCATCCTGGGCCGGGGCGGCTCACCCACCCGTATGTGCCTGATGGGGGCTCTTGTCGGCATTCCGGGTTACATCGCGATCATTCTGGCCTCGCCGCTGGATTGGTTGTCCCTGTTCGTGGCCGGAACCTTTGCAACCGGTGTCGGTGCTGGTCTGTTTGGTCATGGAACGCTAACCGCAACCATGCGATCAGCGCCTAAAAACCAAACCGGGCTCGCGCTTGGCGCATGGGGGGCTGTTCAGGCGACAGCCGCTGGTGCTGGTGTTGCACTGGGCGGCGTCATCCGAGATTTGATGCTGCAATTGCAGGGTGATCACCAGTTTGCGCCCGAAGTCGCCTATCTACCGGTCTTTTCGATGCAGATTCTCTTTCTTGCCTTCGCTCTCGTTGCGGTTTTGCCGCTCTTGCGCCTGCACCCTACCCGGCCTGACCATTCGGCCTACCTTAACTGAAAGCAAATGGAGTTGACGAAAGCCAGACCGACCTAACCCGCCGAACCGGTGCCCGACATTGAACTGAAGAACAGGAGCGATCATGACGACTGTAATTTCAAGAATATACGCAGACGAAACCACAGCCGAAGGCGTGAGGACAGCGCTGCGCGAAGCCGGGCATCCCGATGCAAATATCGACGTTTTCAAAGGAGCTGCAAGGGGTCTGGCGGGTAAAATTCACGCCGCGCGGGTCGCCAAAGATACTGCAGCCGTCTATGCCAAAATGCTGAAAGAAGACGGGGCAACACTGATTGTGATGCGCGCGCCTTTCACCCCGTTCGGGGCCGCACGGAACGCCATGAAGATCATGGACAGCGTCCAAAGCGTGCCGGCAAAGGTCGAAACCGAAACGCAGTATGTCCGTGACGAACCTGACATGGACCTGTTCATCGGTCAGAAAATTCTGCGCGATCATCCCAGATTCCTGACCCCGGACATGAACCCCTATGCAAACGCAAATCGCGGGCTGGTATCGCGGGCGATGCACTGGAAACTGCTGACGAAGCACCGCACCAAACGCTCGGCGATGTCTGGGACACGTTTCATGTCGCAGCGGATTCTGCCGTTCAAGCTGCTGTCGAACAAGCCCAGAAAAATCTCGGTGATTTCGGGCGGCAAACGGATGCTTTACAACCCGTCAGTAGACTAACCAGCAGATATGGCTAAGATAAAAGGTCGGCCGTGAGGGTCGGTCCAAGAATTTTCTGCGCATGGTTTCGCATGTAAATCTGCAGCCACGGTGTAAAAGCGTCTGGCGTGCGCTCGATCTCAGCATTTAGATCAGACACATGAACCCAGCGCGTATCCGAGACCTCGTGAGGGTTTGCATTCACCACCAGGTCAATGGGCGCTTCGGCACAAAAGACGTCGACCAGTTCATGCTCGATCAACCCCTGCCCTACGTCGGCGCGATATTCCAGCACAGTGGTGAAGCGTGGCGACAAACCGGTGATCCCCAACTCTTCGCGCAAGCGTCGAGTTGCACAATCAAGCGAGACCTCATTCCACTGCGGATGGGTGCAACACGTATTCGCCCAGAGGCCCGGCGTGTGGTATTTACCCGCAGCCCGTTTCTGCAACAACAAGGTCGGCCCCCGCAGAACAAAGACTGATACCGCCTTGTGACGCAGACCCAACTGATGCGCTTTCAGCTTTTCTACAGGTTGCAGACTGCCGTCGAGCCAAGCGGGAATCATCGTGTTCATACGAATTCCGCCCGAACCAGCCCCGTCAGATGCGCAAGGTTCTTCAGACCGATGCGCACATGCGCCATCGGGCGCGCCTTGACCAGTTTCTTGTTCATATAGGCCTCGAACGTCAGGCGCTGCACATCGATGTCATGGCATAGCGACACGAACCGCTCGCGTCGGTCGTCTGAGCGGTAATAGGCGTTTTGCATCGAAGCCAGCACGCGGAAAACCGTCTTATGCTCTTTCAGGAACAGTCGCCGCGCCAGTTTGAGGTCGGAAACCTTGCATGAGGCAAGGCAGGCTTGCGCAGCGGTTGCCGCAACCGTGCCACCTACCATCGCGTAGTAGATCCCCTCGCCCGAGCTTGGAGCCACCACGCCTGCAGCATCCCCAGCCAGAACGACGTCGCGACCGTTGTCCCAGCGATCCAATGGTTTTAGCGGAATCGGTGCGCCTTCGTGACGGATTGTACGGCACTCCTCCAAACCGGATGCGCTCCGCAGCTCCTTCGTCGCTTTCTTGAGGTCGAACCCGTTGATACCGGTCCCCATACCTACGCTGGCGGTCTGGCCGTGAGGGAACACCCAGCCATAGAAATCTGGAGAAATCGATCCATCATAGACCACGTCACATCGGGTCGGATCATAGGCCTGCACCGCGTCCGGTGCTTCGATAATCTCATGATAAGCAATGACATAGGGGATCTTGTCACCACCGGGAACCTCGGCCCGCGCAACGTTTGACCGCGCTCCATCCGCACCGATGATCAGCCGCGTGGGCAGTTTCACCTCTTCCTTGCTCTGTTTTTCCCGATAGACAACCGAAGGGCCGCGTTCGTCTCGTTCGATCCGCAGGAACGTCCCCGTATGGCGCCGCGCACCGGCGGATTGTGCCCGCTGGCGCAGGAATTCATCAAAATACTCTCTGTCGACCATCCCGACAAATCCGTTTTCGATGGCAATATCCACCTGCCGCCCGGTCGGAGAGATCATGCGCGCCGTGTTGATCTTGGCCACCAATTGTTCGTCAGGGATGTTGTAGTCCTCGATCAAACGCGGCGGGATCGCCCCGCCACAAGGCTTGATCCGCCCGTCCCGGTCAAGCATGCAAACCTTATGCCCGGCTTTTGCCAGATCTTCGGCGGCTGTGGCTCCGGCTGGGCCGCCACCGACGACTACGACATCATACATGGCTATTCTCCCGCAACGACGTGCGTATCACGCCGTGTTTCGTGAATGACTTGAACGGCAAGGATTGCAGCGGCGACAAACAGGGCAGCTTCGGCGAGGAAGACCGCTCCGAACGCGTTTGCATCCGACATCGCTGACCGGAATACATCCGCCGCCGCTGCGCCCAGCAAACCTCCGACACCAGCGGCAATTGCTTGTGCTGCACCCCAAAGCCCCATGCGCGTGCCTTCTTGTCCACTGGCATGCTCACCGGCCAGTTCCATCATGGCGCCGATCGCAGCCACAGCGAACATGCCATTGAAGAAGCCAAGCGCCACAACGGCCCATATCAGTGGGGCACCCGGCCCCATCTGGCCCATCGCGAAGATCACCCCCAGACTGACCGCAGAACCCAGGCAGCCTGCAACCACCCAACCGCGCAGCGATCCGATCCTCAGCCCGGTTACGGCGATCCCAACTGAGAGCATCCCAAGGAATACCCCGCCGTTTTGTGCCCCAGACAGGGATGTGGATTCGCCCGGCGTAAAGCCGAATACCAGTCCCGCATAGGGTTCTAAGATCAATTCCTGCATGAAGAAGGCTGTCATCGACAGGAAGACAAACACAGTGAACCTGCGTGCCGCATCATCCGCCCAGACGTCGCGCAGAGCGTCGCGGAATCGCAGCTTAGCTTTCGATGGCCGTGTAACAGTCTCTACGCCCGCCTCGATGCGCCATGTGGCCACAGACGTCAGAACTACGGCGCCCAACCCGACACACGCGACGATGACAAGCAGTCTGAACGGGCTATACGGATCGAGCATCGCACCAACAGATGCGGCGGTAATCGCGATCCCGGCAATCATCATAAGCCATGTGATCGTTGCAGCAGCCGCGCGGCGGCGAGGCGCCGTGGCAGTGGCGAGTAAAGCCAGCAATGACGTGCCTGACGCGCCGACCCCCACGCCGATCGCTGTGTACGAGAGGACCGACAGGAACAGCGCTAACCAGAAGCTCTCGCCAAAGAGCGGAATGCAGAACGCCGCACCCAAAGCCCCAAACGCAAGGATCGCCATGCCCCCGATAACCCATGGGGTCCTCCGCCCCGTCGCGTCCGACAGAAAGCCCCAATGTGGGCGAGAAATCTGAATACCGTAATGCAGACCCACCAAAAGGCCCGGCAGGATCGCAGGCAGCGCCAATTCGACCACCATCAGCCGGTTCAGGGTCGATGTTGTGAGAACTACGATGCTCCCCAAACACATCTGAACCAGACCCAGCCGGACAATTCCGATCCAAGAGAGATATCCGGAGTTGCTCATACCAAAGCCTCCAATCCACGCAGGCCAAAGGCCGCGATCATCATGCCACCGACGTAAAGGGATACGCCGGTGCCGTTGTACCAAGGTGCCTTTGCTTTGGGGTCTTTCAGCAAGACGCGCATTGCCATCAGCTGACCGATCACTGCAGCCAGGATAGCCACAGCAAAGATCGGTTGGCCCCAAAGCGTCAACAGAGCAATGACGGCCATTTGCGGCACAATCATCATCCAACATGCCAAACGAGCAGCGCGCTCAGGTCCGAGTGTCACCGGAAGGGAGTTGATCCCCAATTGCCGATCACCCTCTAACGCCTTGAAATCATTCAACGTCATGATCCCATGCGCGCCAAGCGCATAGAGCGCAGCGATGATCACGACTTGCGAGGAAGGTGCCCCAGCCGACAGAACCGCCGCGCCGGTGAACCAGGGCAGGCCTTCGTAACACAGGGCCACAAGGCCCGGACCCCACCAGCCTGAACGTTTCAGCCGTACGGGTTCAGCCGAATAGGCCCAGGCTGCAAGCACTCCAAACACGGTTGCGCCAAAGCCCCAGGGCCCCAACTGCCAACCGACCGCCAAGGCCAGAACGCTCATCGCGATGGCGATCCAAGCCCCCCACATACCGGGGATACGACCCGACGGAATAGGGCGGTGGGGCTCGTTGATCTTGTCGACATGACGGTCGCACCAGTCATTCGCGGCCTGACTCATTCCGCAGACAATCGGGCCGGCAAGGACGAGGCCCAACAGGATCAATCCGATCTGTCCAGACAATGCGCCGCCCGAGGACACCACCCCGCACAAAAACGCCCACATCGGTGGAAACCAGGTGATGGGCTTGATCAACTCCAACGCCGCCAGTGGCTGCGGCCAGGAGGATGAGTGTAAATCAGGATTTGCGCTCATGTGTCAATCTTGATTGACAACTTGAGTCGATGCAAGAAAAACGCGCGCTATTCGCCGTCTTGTTTTTCCTGAATTCCCAGCTTGTGCAACTTGACGTATAGACTTTGGCGCGACAGGCCCAACATTTCGGCAGCGGCAGCCCGGTTATTGCCCGTTAGCTCAATCGCCGTCTCAATGCACATGCGCTCGATCACATCCGTGGTCTGGGACACGATTTCCTTGAGATGCGCCGAACCCACCAGATCAACCACGTCCCCACCCGCCAGATTCTGACGATTGTTGACCGGCGCCCGCATCGCCTCGGACCGCGTTGCGTCCCGGATCACAAATGCGACGGATGGATTAGAGCGGCTGTTCAAATAGGAAACCGAGACCTCGGCAGCTGTCCAAACGCCCACGTCGTTGCAAAACTTGGTCGCATATACGGACATGCGACCTGATTTCATTGCATTATCAAGCAGTACATTCAGGTCAATCTGACCGCGCGACATGTATTCAGCCAGGCTGGTTCCCCGCACGTCTACGTGATGGGCAAAATCGACGAGCCTGAGAAATGCTTCATTTGCCGACTGAATGACACCCTTGCTATCCGTGAAAACAATCGCCTCAGTCCCCGTCCGGAACAGCCGAGCCAGATTGTCCGACAGCTGATCGCTGGCGTGTTCTTCCGTTGTGCCAGATTCCAGACGACAGATCAGCAAACGCTCCCCGCCGGCCCGGAAACTAATCGGCGTTATCGTTATGTCACTGCGCGTACGCTTGGCCTGAATGGTCACCTCAGCGTCGACCTCTGAAAGCGCCAGAGCCAAAATGTTCTGAACAAATTCGGAACGTCCGCGATCCTTGAATTCATTTGCAAAGGGCTGGCCCTGAAGCTGGTCTTTAGCAGCCCCTAACAGATGCGCGGCCGCATCGTTCAAATCGCGAATACGCCCATCTGTGACCGACACCAACGCAAAAGCGTCACGCGTGACCGACATCAGCATGCGGTAGCGCGCGTCAAACTCACGCCGCTCCTCATAGCCTTGCTCCAACGCCAGTTGGGCCTGAACCAATTGCTGTTGAGTTTCAGCGACTTGTCGCAAATCACGCCCAAGCATCAGGATGGCAGGCTCGCTGTGTCCGACCGGATGTATCGAATATCGAACCGGATATTGCCAAGCCATTTTGTCCCGATGGTTCAATTCGACCTGCTGAATACTGGCGCTCTCGGCAGTCTGCTTGAGTATGCGGTCCAGCTTGGGAAGGCACTCCTCGGTCAAATAGTCTGTCAGATTGTTGCCAACCCAATGATCCAGATCGCCGTAAGGGGCACCGTTTTCGCTGACCAACGCGGCCATGACCACGCCCTCTGCATCTATGATCAATGCTATATCTGACGCTTCAGAAAGAACGCCTGCTAAGAACTCTGGTTCGATCATTGGCAGTGCGGCGATCTGCCAAGGGTTCGGCTTGCCCGACGTCATGTCATTGAGCCGCGAGAGGACCCGCACGATCCTTGGCGTTCGCCAGTCCGGCAAGCGCAACTTCGAAGTTGGATGTGGTAATATCCGCGCCTGTTCCTGTTGATGTCAACTTCACCTGCTTCTCTATTGCCCCGCCAATAACCAGCCTTGGCGGCCGGTTTATTTCTGACCGAATACGTGTGATCAAACGTACCGCATTGTCAAGAGCCTGGGTTCCAGCACAGGAGATCAGCGCAGCATCAAACCGCCCCCGCCGAATGCATGATACCACTTCCTTTTGTTTGGCTCCGGCGATCAACTGAACGGAACATCCCATGCGGCGCAACTGCGACGTCATCACGACTGATCCGATCATGTGCTGCTCACCAGGTGCTATAGCGACAAGGATCGTGGGCTGCCCAGTACGACGCGGGCGCATGTCCCAGTTATCTGACAAGGCCTTGCACAGTGCATAGAGACGCGAAGACGCAAATGTTACCGTCGCGAAACTCGCTTCATCATCCACCCACATCTGACCAGCGCGACGAGCGGCTTCAGGGATGCATACGTCAATAATCTCGGACGATGACACACCAGTTTCCCTCAAGAAATCAATTGCCGTTTCTTGAGAAAAGTCTCCGTCGTACATCACCTCGGCAAACAGCCAATCTGTCACCTCATTGAGATCCAGCAACGACGGGTTCTGTGACTGCGAGTCAAGGGAACTCAAGACCTGCTTCGCAAACGCTTCAAGCTGGTTTTGATCCAGTGGTCGATTGCCTTGAAATGGATCGACAGGTGGCATCGGAGTATCCAATCCTTGCTAAAGGGCTGCGACTGGAATCGTTATTGGGGTGGTTAACTGACCTCGGATCAGTCTGGTTCAAGTGGACGGATTTGTCAAACTTAGTAGACATATTGTGGATATCTCCATCCGGAATGAACACGGAACTTTATATTATCATTTAATTTCAATAATATAATTCAGCATCCAAGTTGCAAATCCAGAAAGTCGTGGATTCTCTTCAACTTTTCCAGAGTGTAAGTTTTAATTGACACTTTCCAATCCAGCCCTCTACGCTGGTGTAGAAGTTCAGGAGGGAGGCCACCATGGCGCGACCAGCCATGAGTACGCCTGGAACGCACCAGCTTTACACACCGGACCAACTGGCGCGCCGGGACAGCACATATTGGACGACCGTTCAGGGCATCCTGGCACCGCTGCAATTTGCGGTGTTTCTTGTCTCGCTTGGGTTGGTGCTGCGCTACCTTGCAACCGGTGAGGGATACACGATCGCCACCGTTTCGATTGTCCTGAAAACGCTCGTTCTGTACCTAATTATGGTCACCGGTGCGATCTGGGAAAAGGTCGTGTTCGGGCAGTACCTGCTGGCCCCTGCCTTCTTCTGGGAAGACGTTTTCAGCTTTCTGGTCATCGCCCTGCACACGGCGTATTTGGTTGCCCTTTCAACAGGTTGGCTAACACCGACACAACTGATGCTGCTGACCTTGGCCGCGTATCTGGCGTATGTGATCAACGCTGGGCAGTTCCTTTGGAAGCTCCGCCGCGCGCGGTTGCAGATGCAGGCCCGCGCATGAATACCGCTGCTCCCATATCCACGGGCTGCACCCAGACGCCGCTGCTGCGTGAGCGTGGCCAGCACGAGGTTTTCTGCGGTCTGACATCAATTATCTGGCTGCACCGGATGATGCCGGATTCCTTCTTTCTGGTGGTCGGCTCGCGCACCTGCGCGCATCTGCTGCAAAGCGCCGCCGGCGTCATGATCTTCGCCGAGCCGCGCTTTGGCACAGCGATTCTTGAAGAGACTGATCTGGCCGGCATGGCCGACGCGCAGCAAGAGATCGACCGCGAAGTTGACCGTTTACTGTCAAGACGGGCTGACATTCGCCGATTGTTCCTTGTTGGCTCTTGCCCGTCCGAGGTGATTAAGCTGGATCTTGCCAAAGCGGCTGAACGGCTGAACGCGCGCTATGCGCCAAAGATCCGGGTGCTGAACTTCACCGGCTCGGGGATCGAGACCACTTTTACGCAGGGCGAAGACAGTTGCCTGGCCGCGATGGTTGCGGCGATGCCCAACAGCGACGCAGCGCAGCTGGTCGTCGCCGGGGGTCTGCCGGACGTTGTTCAGGATCAGATGCTGGACCTGCTGTCGAAGATCGGTGTGTCGAACGTCCGGCTGCTCCCCAATCGCTCCAGCGACCAAGAGTTCGGGATTGGACCGAATACTCAGGTGGCCTTTGTGCAGCCCTTCCTGGGTGAGACCCACGACATTCTGGTGCGCCGGGGCGCACAACCAATCCGCGCGCCGTTCCCTTTGGGTGAGCAGGGTACAACTGCATGGCTGCATGCCGTTGCTGCCCGCTTCGGTATTTCGGCAGATCATGTGGACGCGGTCACGCAGTCCGCGCGCCTGCGGGCACAAAAGGCGATTGCGCAAGCCTCGGAACCGCTCAGAGGGAAGCGCGTTTTCCTGATGCCTGACAGTCAGTTAGAGGTTCCGCTGGCGCGTTTCCTGTCTCGTGAATGCGGCATGGAACTGGTTGAGGTCGGAACACCCTATCTGCACCGCGATCTGGTCGGCCAAGACCTTGCTGAAATCCAAAACGGTCCAACCCTGTCCGAAGGCCAAGATGTCGAAAAACAACTCGACCGGGTGCGCGCTGCGCAGCCCGATCTGACGGTTTGCGGCTTAGGACTTGCCAACCCGCTCGAAGCCGAAGGGCTGGCGACCAAATGGGCCATCGAGTTGGTCTTCTCGCCCATCCATTTCTACGAACAAGCCGGTGATCTGGCTGGTCTGTTTGCCCGCCCACTGCGTCGGCGCAGCCTTTTGGGGGTGGCGGCAGAATGAAGCTTTCGGTGTGGACATATGAAGGCCCGCCCCATGTGGGGGCCATGCGCGTCGCAACGGCGATGACCGGGCTGCATTATGTTCTGCACGCTCCGCAAGGCGACACCTACGCCGATCTGTTGTTCACCATGATCGAACGTCGCAATCACCGCCCGCCGGTGACCTATACGACGTTCCAGGCGCGTGATTTGGGGTCTGACACTGCCAAGTTGTTCCGTGACGCCTGTCAGGCTGCGTATGACAGATTCCAGCCACAGGCTATGATCGTTGGCGCCTCCTGCACCGCCGAGTTGATCCAGGACGATCCCGGCGGGTTGGGCGAAGCCTTGGGACTGCCCGTTCCGGTGATCCCGCTGGAACTGCCCAGCTATCAGCGGAAAGAGAACTTCGGTGCGGATGAGACCTTTCTACAAATCGTGCGTTGCCTCGCCAAACCGACCGAACGCACGAAACGCGTGTCATGCAACCTGATCGGTGCCACCGCGCTGGGTTTCCGACATCGCGATGATATCACCGAAATCACAGCCCTACTGAATGATATGGGCGTCGAAGTTAATGTTACTGCCCCTTTTGGCGCGACACCGTCCGACATTACGCGCTTGGGGGCCGCACATTTCAACGTGCTGATGTATCCCGAAACCGGTGAAAGCGCCTGTCGCTGGATGGAACGGAACCTCGGCCAACCCTATACACGCATTATTCCCATCGGCGTCGGTGCGACAAAGGAGTTCGTCAATGAAGTGGCCGCGCTCGCCGGATGCGCACTGAGCCTGGATACCGACCGGCTGCGCCTGCCGTGGTACTCGGCCAGTGTCGACAGCACCTATTTGACTGGCAAGCGCGTCTTCCTGTTTGGCGATGGCACCCATGTCGCTGCCGCCACTCGCATCGCGCGCGAGGAAATGGGGTTCGAAGTCGTCGGCATCGGTTGTTTCAACCGCGAAATGGCCCGCTCGATCCGCGCGCTGGCCAAGGAGATCGGTGTCGAAGCGCTGATCACTGATGACTACCTTGAGGTCGAGGCACGGATTTCGGACCTCGCGCCTGAACTGATACTCGGCACGCAGATGGAACGCCACATCGGCAAGCGTCTGGGCATTCCCTGTGCCGTCATCTCAGCTCCGGTTCATGTACAGGACTTCCCCGCCCGCTATTCGCCGCAAATGGGTATCGAAGGCGCTAACGTGATCTTTGACACTTGGGTACATCCGCTGGTCATGGGGCTGGAGGAACACCTGCTGCACATGTTCCGCGAAGACCCCGAATTCAACGACGCCGCCGGCCCCTCGCATCATGCCCATGGAGCCAAGCAGGTTGCAGAAATAGCGGATTCCACCGGCGCCCATATCATCTGGCTGGATGACGCCGAGCGTGAGCTGCGCAAAGTCCCCTTCTTCGTGCGCGGCAAGGCGCGGCGCAATACGGAAGCGTTTGCCGAGGCGCGGGGCGAATCCGAAATCTCCGTCGAAACACTTTACGAGGCCAAGGCCCACTATGCGCGATGACAGCCAGACATATCGGCCCTATCGCATCGCGATCGTGACGCTGGACAGCCACGCCGCCGGTCCGTGTGATCGGGTTCTGGCGCGACTACAATCCGATTTTCCCGGCTTGGAACTTGAAGTGTTTGCCGCTGCGGAATGGGGCGAAGACCCGACTGCGCTTGAAGCCGCGCGACAGGGTGTCGCCAAGGCCGATCTCGTCATCGCCAATCTTCTGTTCCTTGAAGAACATATCAACGCAATCCTGCCCGCGCTTCAGGCCCGGCGCGACAGTTGCGACGCGATGATCGGCATCATTGCCGATGCGCAGATCGTCAAGCTGACCCGCATGGGCGCGCTGGATATGGCCGCGCCAACCTCAGGCGCTCTGAAACTGCTGCGTAGGCTGCGGGGCTCGTCCAAGCCATCCTCCGATACCGGCCAGCGCAAGATGAAAATCCTGCGCCGCCTGCCGCAGATCCTGAAATTCATCCCCGGCAAGGCTCAGGACTTGCGCGCTTGGTTCATCACCATGCAGTACTGGCTTGGCAGTTCTGACGACAATATGGAGGCGATGGTTCGTTTCCTAATCAGCCGCTACGCTGACAGGCCGGAATGGCAGAACGCGGAGGCTCCGGACCCGCGCGAGTATCCCGATGCGGGTCTGTATCACCCGGACTTGCCCCAGCGTATCACCACTGATGTGGAGGACCTGCCTGCTCCTCGCAAACCGCGTGCGACCGTGGGTGTTCTGATGATGCGGTCCTATGTGCTCAGCTCTGACACCGCGCATTATGATGCGGTTATCCGTTCCCTTGAAGCCAAGGGCTTGCGGGTGATCCCGGCCTTCGCAGGCGGGTTGGATGCGCGGCCTGCCGTCGACCAGTTCTTTCAAAAGGATGGTGCTCGCAAGATTGACGCTCTGTTGTCGCTGACCGGTTTCTCGCTTGTGGGCGGTCCGGCTTACAATGATAATGAAAACGCGATCAAGGTTTTGGAAAACCTTGATATTCCTTACGTATCGGCACACCCGCTTGAGTTCCAAACTCTGGATCAATGGGCCGCGTCTCCGCAAGGGCTTGGGCCGATTGAAACCACTATGCTGATCGCCCTGCCCGAGTTGGATGGCGCAACCGTTCCCACCGTTTTCGCCGGTCGCCACGGGCCAAATGGCTGCACTGGCTGTTCTCTGAACTGCAAAACCATCACCAGCAAAGCCATGGCCCCCTGCCCCGAGCGGATTGAGGTTTTGGCCGCCCGTATGGCTCGGTTAGCTGCGCTGCGCAAATCCCGCGCGGCCGAGCGCAAGCTGGCAATTGTTCTCTTCGGCTTCCCACCCAATGCCGGGGCCGCTGGAACCGCCGCACATCTGGATGTCTTCGCGTCTCTGCTGAACACGATGCGGGCGTTGAAGGCCGATGGCTATGATCTCGAGCCGCCCGAAACGGTCGAAGACCTGCGCGAAGCTGTGTTGGGCGGCAGCGCCGAGATTTACGGGCAAGAGGCCAACGTCGCTGCCAAGATCAGCGCCGATGACATCGTGCGCGATACGCCATGGCTGGATGAGATTGAGGCAAGTTGGGGAC
This sequence comes from Ruegeria sp. CF8, assembly GCF_056537285.1. Taxonomy (NCBI): domain Bacteria; kingdom Pseudomonadati; phylum Pseudomonadota; class Alphaproteobacteria; order Rhodobacterales; family Roseobacteraceae; genus Ruegeria; species Ruegeria sp. CF8. The sequence continues at coordinate 466,387 of NZ_JBQFRG010000003.1, forward strand.
CCGCCCCCGGTCGGGTTCAGACGGATGGGCGCGACGTTTTTGTTCTGGGGCGTCAGTTCGGCAATATCTTCGTCGGTCTGCAACCGGGCTTCGGATACGAGGGCGACCCAATGCGCCTGCTGTTCGAACACGGCTTTGCCCCGACCCACGCCTTTGCTCAGTTCTACCTATGGCTCCGCAACAGCTTCGGTGCGGATGCCGTACTGCACTTCGGTATGCACGGCGCGTTGGAATTCATGCCGGGTAAACAAACTGGTCTCAGCGGCGCGGACTGGCCAGATCGCCTCATCGGAGACCTGCCGAACATCTACCTCTACGCCGCAAACAACCCGTCCGAGGCCACTCTGGCCAAGCGCCGGTCTGGCGCGGTGACCGTCAGCCACCTGACTCCGCCGCTTTCCTGCGCGGGGCTGTACAAAGGATTGGCTGAACTGAAAGACAGCCTCAGCCGCTGGCGCGCCCTGCCCCCGAATGCACCCGACCGCGCGGATCTTGAAACGCTGATTGCGGATCAGGCCGAGGCCGTGGATCTGGACGGACAAGACCCAGCGGCCCTGTGGCATACCCTGCTGGATACCGAAGGCGCGTTGATCCCGGAAGGTCTGCATGTGGTCGGCCAACCGATGGCTGAGCACGAGCGCTCAGACTATCTGGACCTGCTCGATCTGGACACGACAGGTCGCGCCGAAATGGACGCGGCGCTGTCCCGAGAGACCGAACTCCCCGCCCTGCTGCGAGCGCTGCAAGGTCGATTTACACCACCTGTTCCCGGCGGCGATCTGCTGCGCAACCCCGATATTCTACCCACAGGTCGTAACATCCATGCCTTCGATCCGTTCCGGATGCCCACAGCCTATGCCTGCCAAGACGGTGCGAAACAGGCGGAACTGCTGCTGAAAACCCATGATACCCTGCCGCGCAGCGTGGCCCTGGTGCTGTGGGGCAGCGACAACATCAAATCCGATGGCGGCCCCATCGGGCAGGCACTGGCCCTGATGGGCGCAAAACCCCGGTTTGACAGCTTTGGCCGTCTGTCCGGGGCGGACCTGATCCCTCTATCGGAACTGGGCCGTCCCCGGATCGACGTGGTGATGACCCTTTCGGGTATTTTCCGCGACCTGCTGCCCCTGCAAACCCGCCTGCTGGCCGAGGCCGCGCTGAAGGCCGCACAAGCCGATGAGCCGCTGGACCAGAACTTCATCCGCGCGCATTCACTTGCCTATGCCGAGCGCATGAATGTGTGCTTGGAAGAGGCCGCCCTCCGCGTCTTCTCGAATGCCGAAGGGGCCTATGGCTCGAACGTCAATCAACTGGTCGACAGTCTGGCCTTCGTGGACGAGGACGAATTGGCCGACGCCTACGAGGCCCGCAAGGGTTTCGCCTATGACACCAAGGGCAAAGCGCAAAAGAACACCGATCTGCTGCAACAAACGATGAAAGACGTCGAGGTTGCGTATCAGAACCTCGAATCCGTCGAGTTAGGCGTCACCACCGTTGACCACTATTTCGATACTCTGGGCGGTATTTCCCGCGCCGTGCGCCGGGCACGGGGTTCGGATGTAGCGGTCTATATCAGCGATCAGACACGGGGCGATGGCAAAGTGCGCACCTTGGCCGATCAAGTGGCGCTGGAGACACGGTCCCGCTCGCTGAACCCGAAATTCTACGAAGGATTATTGAAGCACGGCGCCGAGGGCGTTCGCCAGATCGAGGCGCATGTGACCAACACACTGGGCTGGTCGGCCACCACCGGTCAGGTGGAACCTTGGGTGTATCAGCGCATCTCGGAAACTTTCGTGCTGGATGAAGACATGCGCAACCGGCTGGCCGATCTGAACCCGGTCGCCTCCAGCCGCATGGCCAACCGCCTGCTCGAGGCCAGCGATCGCGCCTATTGGCAACCCGATGCGGAAACCCTCGACGCGCTGCAACGCGCGGCAGACGCGCTGGAAGACCGGATGGAAGGGATTGCCGCGGAATGAGGAACACATCATGAGCCCATTGGACAAAAACCCTCCAAACCTGACTGGCCTTGATGGTGAAGGCTCGGTTCAAGTGCATCAGGACCCGACTGCGCGGATAGAAGGGGCCAAGGTTTTCTCGGTCTACGGCAAGGGCGGGATCGGGAAATCCACCACAAGTTCGAACCTGGCAGCCGCGTTCTCGACTTTGGGCAAAAGGGTGCTGCAGATCGGTTGCGACCCGAAACATGACAGCACCTTTACCCTGACCGGGTCCCTGGTGCCGACCGTGATCGACATTCTGAAAGAGGTCGATTTCCACCCCGAAGAGCTGCGCCCAGAGGATTTCGTATTCGAAGGCTGGGGCGGCGTGCAATGTGTCGAGGCCGGTGGTCCTCCGGCAGGCACAGGGTGCGGCGGGTACGTGGTTGGGCAGACCGTGAAGCTGCTGAAGCAGCATCACATGCTGGACGACACCGATGTGGTGATCTTTGACGTGTTGGGCGACGTGGTCTGCGGCGGGTTCGCTGCGCCGCTTCAACATGCCGACCGGGCGGTGATTGTCACTGCGAACGACTTTGACTCGATCTATGCGATGAACCGGATCATCGCTGCTGTTCAGGCGAAATCCGCCAATTACAAAGTCCGTCTGGCCGGGTGCGTCGCCAATCGCAGCCGCGACACGGATGAGGTGGACCGCTTCTGCGATCAGGTCGGCTTCAAGCGCATCGCGCATATGCCCGATGTCGACGCCATCCGCCGTTCGCGCCTGAAGAAGAAAACCCTGTTCGAGATGGATGATGACGAGGACATCGTCCGCTGCCGTGCTGAATATGTCCGGCTGGCTGAGACGCTTTGGAACGGGACTGAGGCATTGGCGCCTGAACCTCTGCCAGACCGGGAAATCTTTGAGCTGTTGGGGTTTGACTGATGACCTATGAAGCCACACGCGCTCGGGTCGAAACCTATTTCGACCGTACCGCCACCCGCACGTGGGAGCGGCTGACCAGCGATGCGCCTGTTTCAAAGATCCGCCAGACTGTGCGCGAAGGCCGCGATCAGATGCGCAACCGCCTGTTGGAGGGGTTGCCCGCAGATCTGACCGGACGTCGTGTTCTGGATGCAGGCTGTGGCACTGGCCAATTGACCGAAATCCTTGCTGCACGTGGGGCCGAGGTGGTGGCCATCGACATTTCCCCTGCCCTGATCGACATCGCCCGAGCGCGCTTGCCCGCGGCGCTGCAGGACCAAGTCGATTTCCACGCGGGCGACATGCTGCATGAGCCCAATGGCCCGTTTGATCAAGTCTTCGCCATGGACAGCCTGATCTACTATGACGCCGACCATATCCGTGACGCGGTGGATCGCTTCGCAGGTCACGGCGCAAACGTCCGGTTTACCGTGGCTCCGCGCACGCCTCTGCTGGCCGCCATGTGGTACGCAGGCAAGGTTTTTCCAAAAAATGACCGCTCGCCAACTATGGTGCCCCACAACACCAAGGTGCTGACCCGTAGGCTCGATGATGCCGGAACGGTCCGCGATCTGGGTCGCGTTAATTGCGGCTTTTACATCTCTCACGCGCTGGAGGTTGCTTTATGAGCCAGCGCCCCTCGCCCTTCACCCGGATACCGGTCGAGTTCCTGCCCTTCGCAGATGCCGCCAGTGCGGACCTGCCGATGGGCCAGTTGCTGCGGCTGTCGCTATTCCAAGTGTCGGTCGGGATGGCCTCGGTCATGTTGCTGGGCACGCTGAACCGTGTGATGATTGTCGAGTTGGGCGTGGCCGCTACGGTCGTTGCGATCATGATCGCCCTGCCGGTCCTGATTGCACCCTTCCGCGCTCTTCTGGGCTTCCGCAGTGACACCCATCGCAGCGCGATAGGATGGAAACGCATCCCGTACCTGTGGTTCGGCTCGATCTGGCAGATGGGCGGGCTGGCTGTGATGCCGTTCGCACTGCTGGTGTTGGGCGGCCATTCCACGCTGCATGTCCCCTACGCCGGTGAGGCGCTGGCGGCGATTTCTTTCCTGATGGCGGGTTTGGGCATCCACATGACCCAAACCGCCGGGCTGGCATTGGCCTGTGACCGGGCCACACCCGAGACGCGGCCCAAGGTCGTCGCCCTGCTTTACGTGATGTTCCTGATTGGCATGGGGGCTTCGGCCCTGATCGTTGGCTGGCTGCTGCGCGATTTCTCAGACCTGCGCCTGATCCGCGTGGTTCAGGGCGCGGCAGTGGTTGGCATGGTACTGAACCTGATCGCCCTCTGGCGGCAGGAAAAAGTCCGCCCCATGAGCGCCGAAGAACGTGCAGCGCCTCGCCCCCGGTTCAGCGATGCCTGGTCCGATCTGCTAAGCGGAGGTCAAGTTGGGCGCCTGCTGGCGGTCGTCTTCCTGGGCACCATGGCTTTCAACATGCAGGACGTGCTGCTTGAGCCTTATGGCGGTGAAATTCTTGGCCTTTCGGTCTCGTCCACGACCGTTCTGACGGCCATGTGGGCCACTGGAGCACTCGCAGGGTATGGGCTGTCCGCGCGCCTCCTCGGGCTGGGTCGCGATCCGATCCGCCTCTCCTGCGGTGGCATCCTGGTCGGGATCGCCGCGTTCAGCGCCGTGATCTTCTCGGCCCCGATGCAGGCCCCGCTGTTGTTCTTCACCGGCGCCGGGCTGATCGGCTTTGGCGGGGGTATCTTCGCCGTTTGCACTCTGATCTCAACCATGTCCCTGCCAGAACAGGGCTTTGCCGGGCGTGGCTTGGCCTTGGGGGCATGGGGTGCTGCGCAAGCAACCGCCTCGGGGCTTGCTATCGCCCTTGGCGGCGCACTGCGTGACATCGTCAACATACAAGCGCTGCAGGGCAACCTCGGCACCGCACTGAATTCGAACGCGACGGGTTATTCCGTCGTCTACCACACTGAAATCGCTTTGCTTTTCATCACACTCATCGTGCTTGGGCCGCTGGCGACGCGCAAACGTCGGGCGACTGGCCCAACCGGTCTGCCGGAGTTCCCGGCATGATGCGCAAAACACTGAATGAAAGGATCACGGCATGACCCAGACCTTTTTCGGAGAATTCGACCTCGCCAGCCTGTCGATCTGGCTTTTCTGGGTCTTTTTCGCCCTTCTGATCTTCTACATCCAACGGGAAAACATGCGCGAGGGTTTTCCTCTGGTCGATGACGACGGTGAGGAAGCGCCCAATCAGGGTCTGTTCCCGGTCCCGGATGACAAGACCTTCAAACTGCCCCACGGACGCGGAGAGTTGACTGTTCCCAGCGGCCAACGCGGTGATCGCGATGATCTGGCACTGGAACGCACAAACGCCGCTGGAGGGTATCCGTTCGAGCCCACCGGCAACCCGATGGTCGACGGTGTGGGGCCCGCCGCCTGGGCTCCGCGACGCGATATTCCGGAACTGGACGGCCATGGACACCTCAAACTGCAGCCAATGCGCAAACTTGAGGCATTCTCGCACGCCGCAGGCCGAGACCCGCGCGGCAAACCCGTTGTGACCGGCGACAATCAGGCCGTCGGCACCGTCACCGATATGTGGGTCGACGTACCTGAGCAACTGGTCCGCTATCTCGAATACGAACTGGACGCGGAACATGGCGGCGGCACCCGGCTGGTGCCTTTGACCATGGCGCGCATCTGGTCAAACCGGGTCAAGGTCCGCTCGATCTTTGCCGAGCATGTCAAGGACGTGCCGCAGATCGCGAACCCCGATCAGGTCACCCTGCTCGAGGAAGAGAAAATCAGCGCCTACTACGCCGGCGGCACGCTTTACGCCAGCGAAGCCCGACAAGAGCCGCAGATCTAAGGACAGGAGCCACCCGCATGTCACATGACGATTTCGCAGTCGAACCGGTGCCGGGCCTGCCGGAACGCCCGCCCGAGGGTGAGGTGATCCTTTGGCAGGGTCGCCCGCACTGGTGGGCGCTTGCGAAATCCTCTGTCAGTGTCTTGTGGATTGCGGGCTATTTTGCGGTCCTGACGCTCTGGCGCTTTGTGTCGGTGGTGGACCTGATGCCATTGGATCTGGCCTTTGCCGCGTCGCTGCCCTTCGTGATCCTTGGGGCCGTAACCTGCGCGCTTCTCGTCCTGTTTTCGGTCATTCAGGCCCGGTGCACGATGTACACGCTGACCAACCGTCGCGTCGCCATGCGGATCGGGGCCGCGCTGACCATCACGCTGAACCTGCCATACTCGAAAATCGCCAGCGCCGATCTGGATTTGCGCAAGGATGGCACCGGGACAATTGCCCTGACACTGCAAGGTCCGACGCGGTTCAGCTATCTGCTCTGCTGGCCCCATGTGCGGCCGTGGCGTTTCAACACCCAGCCTGCCCTGCGCTGCATCCCAGATGCGGAAAACGTCGCGCGCATCTTCGCAGATGCCGCCGAGGCGCAGGTCAGCATCCCGCGCGTCGAGCGCACCATGAACCCAATCGCGGCGGAATAGGAGAACGGCATGACCGATACCCAATCCCATAGCCAAGACCGCGAGTTGATCCCGCGCGCGCTGCTTCGGGCCATGGGGCTGTTGGTTTGTGCTGTTCTGGCCATCGTCACCTATGCCCGCATCGCCGATGTGCCACTTTCGGCGACGCCTCCGGCGGCCGAAATTACGCATGAGCGTGCGATGATCCTGATCAGCGATGGCGTCAGCGGTGCCGTCAGCGTGCTGTCGCCCGAAGGTGCAGTCATTGCCCGGCTGGACGCCACCCAGGGCGGCTTTGTCGCCGGTGTTGCCCGGGTCATCGACCGCAATCGCGCGCAGGCCGATCTGCCTGCACACACCCCCGTCATCGTAACGCGCCGCGCCAACGGCCGTCTCGATATTACCGATCCCGCAACGGGATGGAGCGCCGACCTCATGGGATTTGGCGCTGATAATGCCAGTCGTTTCGCCAGACTTCTGGACCAACCTTGAAAGGAAGCCAACATGGGACTTTTGACAAAAGACTTTGAACGCGCGCCCTGCACAGTCGAGGTGAGCCACAAATTCGAGAGCCTGCACGCCCATGTAAGGTTCGACAACGGTGCCGTGATCTATCCCGGCGACGAAGTGCAGGTGAAAGGCCCAGAAATCATGGCCCCGTTCGGTGAGATCGTCATCGAACAGCGCGAAGCGACGATCATACGCGCCAGCCTGCTCGAACGTCTCTGGACCCGCCTTACGGGCGATTTCGAAGTGATGGAGCTGTGCGAATTCTCCTTCTCTGAGGAGGTCACGCTATGAACATGCAATCCAAACACACCGCCGACGCCACCACGGTCGAAGAGGGCCTGGCCATCGCAGCCGAACAGGACGCGATCTATAACGACGAAATGGCGACCGAGACGGCGATGCAGAACACCCTGCTGACTCCACGCTTTTATACTACTGACTTTGATGAGCTGGATGCCATTGATGTCTCCTCGGTGCGCGAGGACTGGGACGGGCTGATCGCCCAGATGCTCTCGGACCCCAACAAGGGGCATTTCAAGAAGAACGAGGATTGGGACCAGATCGACTGGGGCGGAATGGAGCCGCAGTTGAAGAAAGAGTTCATCGACTTCCTGATCTCGTCCTGTACCGCCGAATTCTCGGGTTGTGTGCTGTACAAAGAGATGAAGCGGCGTGGGAACAACAAGGACATCACCCAGCTGTTCCAACTGATGGCTCGGGATGAGGCGCGCCATGCGGGTTTCATCAACGATGCGCTGCGCGAGGCCGGGCTACGGGTGAATCTGGGCTTCCTGACCCAGAAGAAGAAATACACCTACTTCCGGCCCAAATTCATCTACTACGCCACTTACCTGTCGGAAAAGATCGGCTACGCCCGCTACATAACTATCTTCCGGCATCTTCAGGCCAACCCCGAACATCGGTTCCACCCGATCTTCAAGTGGTTCGAAGAGTGGTGCAATGACGAGTTCAGCCATGGCGAGGCGTTTGCTTTGCTGATGAAGACCGACCCAAAGCTGACCTCGGGCGTCAATGTGCTGTGGATCAAGTTCTTCCTGACCGCCGTCTACGCGACCATGTTCGTGCGCGACCATCAGCGGCCCGCCTTCCATGAGGCATTGGGCGTCGATCCGGATTGGTATGCCCACGCGGTGTTCGAGAAGACCAGCGAGCTCAGCAAGCAGATCTTCCCGATCACGCTGGATATCGACGATCCACGCTGGCTCAAGAACTGCCGTGCGCTGTATCAGGCCAACGCAGACATTGCCAAGGCGAAGGAACGCGGTGGCATCGCGGGTAAGGTCGCTCAGCTTTGGGGTTCGCTCCGCGCTGGTCGCGCCTTTGCCGCGCTGTATTTCATCCCTGCGAAAAAGCATCAAGTTCCGGCTCAAACAAGATTGGAGCCCTGCTACTGATGACCCTCGCCCCCTGGATCGCCGCGCCTATTGCGCTTTTCCTCTGGTGGTTCTCCACCGGGGCGATCCTGTGGGTTGTCCGCCGTAGCGCGGGCGGACGCAACCGCACTGCGCTGTGCTCCTTGCCCGTACTCATCGCAGGGCTGGCCGGGTTCTGGCTGTCGCTGGGCGATGGCAGTACCGGCTCGATCTATCTGGGTTTCACAAGCGCTCTGGCGATTTGGGGCTGGATCGAGTTGGCCTTCCTATGCGGTATGATCACCGGCCCAAACGCCTATCCATGCCCCACCGACGCGCCATTATGGGAGCGTTTTATCCGCGCCTGGGGCACCATTGCTTATCACGAGATGCTATTGGTCCTGATAACTATCGTGCTGGCGCTGATCAGTTGGAACCAGCCCAACACTGTCGGCGCTTGGTGCTTCGGCATCCTTTTCTCCGCCCGCATCTCGGCCAAGCTGAACCTGTTTTTCGGCGTGCCGAAGTTCAATACCGAGTTTCTGCCCGACCACCTGGCGCACTTGCCCAGCCACTTCCGCATCGCCCGGATGAACTGGTTTTTTCCCATTTCCGTATCGCTGCTGTCCGTCGCCGTCGCCCTGTTCATGGCGCGCGCCGGACATGCCGCGACTGACCCGATCAAGACAACGCAAATCTTGTTGGCCAGCCTCACTGCGCTGGCCTTACTGGAACACTGGTTGCTGGTTCTGCCGCTGCCCGACGCCAAGCTGTGGCGCTGGATGCTGCCGGACCCGAAACCGCTCACCATGAATACCGAAAGGGAGGGACGTCATGGAATTTGACAAGATGTTCAACGCGCAGCTGGATCAGCTGAAAAAGGAAGGCAATTACCGGATCTTTGCCGAGCTTGAACGGCTCTGCGGCGCGTTCCCGACCGCGAAATCCCACGTAGAAGACAGCCCTGACAAGGTCACTGTCTGGTGTTCCAACGATTATCTTGGCATGGGTCAGAACCCGAAAGTACGCGAGGTGATGAAAGACGTCATCGACAGCTGCGGCGTCGGTGCTGGCGGTACGCGCAATATCTCGGGCACCAACCACCATCACGTTCGGCTTGAGGCGGAACTGGCCGACCTGCATGGCAAAGAGGCTGCTCTGGTTTTCACCTCGGGCTATGTGTCAAACTGGGCGTCGCTGTCGACCCTGGGCAGCCGCCTGCCGGATGCGGTGATCCTGAGTGATGAACTGAACCACGCCTCGATGATCGAAGGTATCCGCCATTCGCGGGCCAAGAAAGTCATCTGGAAGCACAACGATCCCGAAGACCTCGATCGCAAGCTGGCGGCACTCCCTGTCAACAGCACCAAGATCGTGGCCTTTGAATCCGTTTATTCGATGGATGGCGATATCTGCCCGATGAAAGAAATCGTCGAGGTGTCCGAGAAGCACGGCGCACTGACCTATTTGGACGAGGTCCACGCCGTCGGCCTATACGGTCCGCGCGGCGGCGGCATCAGCGAACGCGAAGGGCTGGCAGATCGCATCACCCTGATCGAAGGCACGTTGGGCAAGGCCTACGGCTGTGTCGGCGGCTATGTCACCGGGTCCGAGGCGCTGTGTGATTTCCTGCGCAGCTTCTCAAGCGGGTTTATCTTCACGACCGCCCTGCCGCCGGCGGTTGCGGCGGCGGCGACAACCAGCATTCGGCATCTGAAAACCAGTAGTGCTGAACGTTTGGCCCAGCGGCGCCAAGTGAAGCGTCTGCGCGACAAGCTCAACGCCTATGGCATCCCGCATATGGACAACCCCAGCCACATTATCCCGGTGATGATCAAGGACCCGGTCAAATGCCGGATGCTGTCCGATATCCTGATGCGCGACTACGGCATCTACGTGCAACCGATCAACTATCCGACCGTCCCGAAAGGAACTGAGCGGTTGCGGTTTACACCGTCGCCCTTGCACAGCGATGACGATATCGACCGCCTGGTCGAGGCGTTGATGGTACTTTGGAAGCAGTGTGCTTTGGCGCACGCGGTTGCCTGATCTCATTGTGTGCAAAATTGACTTTGAGACTGATGCTCTAACTTAAAAGAACTTCGGAGGAGGAAATACAGATGAAAAGAATCCTGTCTGCCGGCGCAGCACTGGCTGTTTTCGCGGGCCCCGTTTTTGCCGAGGGGGACGCTGAGAAAGGCGCAAAAAATTTCAATAAATGCAAAGCCTGCCATGTCATTGTCGATGACGCTGGCGAAGAAATTGTAAAAGGCGGCAAGACCGGGCCCAACCTGTATGGTGTCGTGGGTCGGACTGCCGGAACGTATGAAGGCTTCAACTACTCGGACTCGATGGTCGCGGCAGGAGAAGCCGGTCTGGTCTGGGAAGAGGCAGACTTTACCGCTTATGTGGCTGATCCGTCCAAATTCCTGAAGGAATACCTCGACGACACCAGCGCGCGTGGAAAAATGACTTTTAAACTGCGCAAAGAAGATGAGGCCGCCAACATCTGGGCCTATCTGAACTCGGTCGGCCCTCAGACCTAACGGGCAGCAGGGAAAGAGATGACCTTTGTCTCGCGAGCGTAAAGCCCGCGGACAACATCTGCGATATCCCGCGCGGTCATTCCCGCATCTTCATACATCTCACTCGGCGCGGCCTGCTCGATAAACCTATCGGGCAGCGTGGCCGTACGCATCTTCAGGCCCCGATCCAAAGCGCCCGAATTCGCCAGATGTGACAGGACATGAGCGCTGAACCCGCCCTGCGCGCCCTGTTCCACCGTGACGATAGCACTGTGGCGGGCCGCCAGTTCAGCCAATAGCTCGGTGTCGATTGGCTTGGCGAATCTTGCATCTGCAATCGTTGGTTGGTGCCCTTCATCAGCCAGCATATCTGCCGCCGCCATACACTCGGCAAGATGTGCGCCCAGTGAGAGGATGGCCACGTCCTCGCCTTCGCGAACGATCCGCCCTTTGCCAATGGGAAGGATCTCTCCGCGTTCGGGAAGCTCTACGCCCACCCCTGCCCCACGCGGGAAGCGAACAGCCGACGGCCCATCATCATGGGACAGCGAAGTTGCAATCATGTGGCGCAGCTCAGCCTCATCCGACGGGGCCATGACCACGAATCCAGGTAGGCTACACAGATAGGTCAAATCGAAAGCCCCTGCATGGGTCGCACCGTCAGCCCCGACAAGGCCCGCGCGGTCAATCGCAAAGCGGACCGGCAACCCCTGTAAAGCAACGTCATGTACTACTTGGTCATACCCGCGCTGTAGGAAGGTCGAATAAATGGCGCAGACGGGCTTTAGACCACTGGCCGCCATCCCGGCCGCAAAAGTGACGGCGTGTTGTTCGGCGATGCCGACATCGAATACACGGCCAGGGAACCGTTCAGCCATCGTTTTGACCCCGGTCCCGGCAGGCATTGCAGCGGTCACCGCAACGATAGACGGATCTCGGCTGGCCTCGTCTGTCAGGGTGTCGCCAAACACCGAGGTATAACTGGGCGCGTTGGCCTTAGCTTTGTTCATTGCCCCTGTTGAGACATCGAACTTGGACACGCCATGATACTTATCTGCGCTATTCTCGGCTGGGGCATAGCCTTTGCCTTTGACGGTCACACAGTGGATAAGGACCGGCCCGGTCGCGCGCGTCCTCGCGGCGCGCAACACGGGCAAGAGCTGGTCCATGTCATGCCCATCGATGGGACCGATATAGTCGAAACCCAATTCCTCGAACAGCGTACCTGCGCCCGGCAGCCCCGACACCAGCTGTCGCGCCCGGCGCATTCCGGCACGCACCGGTGGAGGCATGGCGGCCTCGAACCCTTCGGACAGGGATTGCATCCGAGCCAGCGGCTCCGAGGCATAGAGCCGCGACAGATAGGTCGACATTGCACCGACTGGCGGAGCGATGCTCATCTCGTTGTCATTCAGGATCACGAATAACCGCCGCCCTTCACAACCCGCGTTGTTCAGCGCTTCATAAGCCATACCGGCACTGATCGAGCCATCTCCAATCACCGCAATCGCATCCCCTGTTGGCATGCCCATATCGCGACCAATCGTGAACCCTAACGCTGCGCTGATCGAAGTAGAACTATGCGCTGCTCCGAATGGATCAAACACGGACTCTGAGCGTTTGGTAAAACCGCTTAGCCCATCCTTTTGGCGCAAGGTCCGCATCCTGTCGCGCCGCCCGGTCAAAACCTTATGCGGATAACACTGGTGGCCCACATCCCAGATCAGCTTGTCCATTGGCGTATTAAACACAGCATGCAATGCAACAGTCAGTTCAACCACGCCCAGCGAAGACCCCAGATGCCCGCCGGTTTCCGAAACAATGTCGATCACTTCATCCCGCAATTCATCGGCGATCAGTGCAAGCTCTTCATCGCTGAGCATCCGCAGATCAGCTGGCCCGGCAACGCGGTCCAACAGCGGTGTATCTGGGTGTGTCATAGCCTTACTCCGGTCAGTCGACCGGCGATCTGCACGGTACCGAACGCACGTCCGTGCAGATCACCAGCCAGATGTTCTGTCGCCACAGAACAGTTGCGAGGCATTTTGTGCCCCATGCGCGGACCGGGGAAGCCACCAGGTCCGTGCTGCGTAAGGGCGTCAGCCGGTCATGGGGAGACGGCTGGCCCTATTCGTACTCTGGCACCTCTGACGTCGTCAGTTCCGGCCAATCCGCGATCATGTTCATGCCTTGTAAGGGCTGCTGATAGCCCTTGTGGCAGGTCCGGCACGCCGCTTTGGGCGCGTCCTGATGGATCGGCCCCAGTCGCTCTTCCGGGTAAAGCTCGCCCAGCGGCACCAGGTAATCGTTGTTCAACTCCTGCACCATTGCGATGCCAAGGCTGGCGGTGGCCCATTGCGGGGTGACCTCGGCCGTGTCGTAGAAGGCGCGGCTGTTGTGGCAGAACACGCAATTCACTCCCAAGGAGTTGTCGATGTAGTTCATCAGTGAATAGGTGCGTTCGGTGTCCTGAATGGACCGGAAGCCTTCGTCTGCGGGCGAACCGGCAACGCGGGATTCCAAATCATGAACACCGATGATTCCGTAGTCCAGAAGGTAGGTTTCCAGTGCATCTGATGGCAGCGATGTTGACTGGCTTTGCACCGTCGCACGGTTCTGTACCGCACCCCATCCCGTCATCGCATCGACGACTGGAGTGATGCGGAACCAGATGTCGCTGGGTACGTTCTGACCTCGGTGACAGGTATAACAGTTCACGCCGACCTCTTTGTTGGCGTTCACATGCCCATCCCAGTTTTCATTGATGTTCTGGGTCATCTCGATCATGCGCCGGGAAACCAGTTTGGTGTAGAGATTATCCTCGCCATAGGTTTCCAGATCCCCATCGCCATGGCAGTAAGCGCAGCCTTGCTCGGGCGAGACCCAGAAGGTCATCGCCGTCATCAGGCGATTAAAGTTGTCCTCAGTCAGATCACCAAGCACCTGCACGTTTTCGTAGATATCCCGGGCCAGAACGTCGCCAGGCTGCGGGGGATAGGGTTCTTCGGTCAGGTATTCTTCGATTGTTGGATCGGGACGTTCGGCATCCTTGATGAATTCTGTCACCGACATGCCGGTTCCGCGCGGGCCGGTCTGGATGCTTTTGGTGGCAAAGGGCTGGCCAAAAGCCACCAGCATCGCAGCGATGAAGATAGCGCCGCCCAATGCGCCAATCAAAATAGCAGGACCAAAGACATCCGTCGGGTTTTCTCTGTTCCACTTATCGAACCACTTGGGAAGCATCTCAGTTCTCCTGCCCTATGAAGCCTTCGTAGGTGCCAAAGGCTTCGTACCCAAACGACCCGTCATAGGCGGGGGCGAAGTTGTGTTCCTGTGCCCAGATGAACCAGTTGTCGACCACCGTGCCGGTCAGCAGGATGCCAATTCCACCGGTGATCGGGGTAAGCACCGCAAACCACCAGGCCCAGCGGTGGATACCCTCCATCGTGGCATTGAATCCCATCGTCCAGCGCCAAAACAGCGCCGCACGTTCCGAGGCGGTACCGCGATCCACGATCTGCTCCAACTCGCGGTCGCCGCCAAATCGCGTGACTGCCAGAATTGTTGCTCCATGCATGGCAAAAAGCAGGACGGAGCCATAGAGGAATACAATCGAGAGACAGTGGAACGGATTATAATACAGGTTGCCGTAGCGGATCGAGAACGCAGTTGTCCAATCCAGGTGAGGAAAGATGCCATAAGGCACCGCTTCGGACCACGACCCCATCAGGATTGGACGGAAAAGACCCAGCACTAAGAACAGCCAGATGGCTGAGGCAAAGGCCCAGGCCACATGCTTGCCCATCTTGTGTTCCGCCGCCAGCGCGTAGGTGCGCAACCACCAGGACAAGACCGAGACCAGCAAGAAAAAACTGGCGATGATATACCAGCCGCCGTCACTCAACGGCGGGATTGTAAGACCATACTCCGGGCTGGGCGGCTCAAGCGCCAACCAGAAGCCTTGGCGCAGAAACTCTGAAATAGACCAGTTGACCTGCGCCAGCATATTCAGACCGATGATATTGAGCCATAGGATGCCCGTCGCAATGCTGACAACACCGAAGGTGCCCAGGTAAATTGGCCCAAGTTGCGCGTTGCCAAGCCAGCCCACGAGTTTCGAGAAGAACGGCTTGCCGATACGCTCACGGCCCATCCGACGGTTGTCATCCATGCCCCATTCAGGCTCGCCCTGGACCTGCACTTGGGAAAAAATGTTCTGATACTCAATCATGGATCACATCCCCGCCTGCGAGGGCCAGATCGGCAGTTCAAGCCACCAGTTCCACCATTCGGGCCAGCCCTTCGTCCATACGGGCCCCGAGATGATGATGCACACGGCAGAGAAGAAGACTGCGTTGATGGCCAACAAAAATCCGAGACGGTGAATGCCCAGCGTCCCGATCGAGTACCCGATAAAATCGCGGAAGAATGTGTCTTCATGATCGGGCGTTTTCATCTCTTCCCCTTTTTCCGGGTTGGCCGCGGAAAGGATCAGCGCACCGTGTAGGGCAAGGGCAAAAGTGGTGGTGAAGAACAGAGTCACGGCCAGCATATGAGCCGGGTTGTAGTGGAAATGAAGATAGGCGTAGCCGGTATTTGACACCCAATCGAGGTGGCTGAAGATGCCATATGGAAACCCATGCCCCCACGCGCCCATCAGCAGCGGGCGGAACACAACCAGCGTGACATAAGCCAGAATGGCAAAACTGAAGGCGAAGGGCACATGATACCCCATCCCCAGCTTACGGCAGATTTCAACCTCGCGCAGCGCCCAACTGACAAAGGCGCCCACTGCACAGAAAGTTATGATCTGCCACAGCCCGCCTTCCATTAACGGGGCCATCCCCAGACCATAGCTGAGGTCTGGCGGGGCAATGTTGATAAGCCAGGGGTTGAACGTGCCTTGCATCGCCGCACCCCAAAAGATCAGGATCGTGCCAAGCGCGGCGAAGAACACCGTCGTGACGCCAAAGAAGCCAACATAGAAAGGACCGAACCAGAAATCGAACAGGTCGCCACCGATCAGCGTCCCTCCCCGGACTCGGTACTTCTTTTCAAAGCTCAGCATCGCCATAGTCTTGCTCCGACGTTTTCGGTCCGTGCCGGGTGCCAGTGTCCCGGTCTGCGCCGCGGGCGAGTCATGCCGCCCGCGGCAGTCTCTTAGTCCATCACGCGATGCCGCCGAACGGGTTTAGAACCCGGCGGTTGATGCCGCGTTCTCAAACCAGTTGAGACCGCTGCTAAGCACAACGAGGTGGATCATGACGGCGAGCAGGAAGAGGAATACGCCTTGCGCTACAAAGACGCGACGCGGATCGAAGATCAGCCAAATCTTGTAAAATTTTGCCATTGTCGATCCCTCCTCAGAACCACGGAGCCCAGATGTAGGTTGCGATATGTGCAACCAGCGCAACGATCGCGAACAGCCATAGGCCGCTCATGTAGACCGAATGCAGCTCCTGAGCTTGCTCGTCGGTAAGACCTGTGAAGGACAGGTCGTCATTATCAGCCATAAAGAACCTCCGGATCATTATGCTGACGCCGCTTACCCAGCGGCTGGGCCCCGTCCCGCGTGGTGCGGGCCGGATCTCGGGTCGCCGTCATCTGGAAAAGATGATTGGCGTGATCCTGTCGGCCTCGGACCAGGCCCGCGCCAAAGGTCCACGCAGGTTCAGCGTGCGGCGGCGCAGGGACAGCCTGATCCATTCGATCATCGCGAAGGGGATCGAAATCAGGAACAGGATCGCGAAGTAGAAAATGAACTCGGGCGGGCGCTGTGTCCGCTTTTTGTCCGTGTCACTGTGTGAATTCAGGGTTGCTGCTGGCACAGGTCTCCTCCTTCGGTTGGATCAGTTTTGGAACGCGCGGGGTCCAACGCCTGAACGGTGCTGGCAAAGACGCGCGCGTCCCCGTTGGATAGGGCCGCCTTCTCTGCGGCGTCGCGCAGGGATTTCGCGGCGGAAATGCGGGTGAGAACGGGGTGAGTTTCCAGAATGCGTTCCAGCGCTGCGCTGGCATCCTCGTCCCACGGCAATTCGGTGCGTTGCGTGGCAGGCGTGGCCGGGCCTGCGTCCATCTCGGTGCCAAGCGGCAGGATGTGGAACAGGGCGTCGAACAGCCCGTTGCAGACTTCTTGCAGCACATAGGTCGCGCCCGCGTAACCCATGAAGGGCGTGCCGGTTGCCCGACGGATCGCGGCACCCGGAAAACTGGCTGGAATAAAGGCCGGGGATGGCCCGAACCCGCCCTTTTGTTCCGCGAGGTAGATCTTTTCGTTGATGCTGCCGAACACGACCAGAGGCTTCTTCTGCGCCACCAGCGTCCGCACCTGATCATTGTCGGTCTTGGTCCCGGCGCAGCGCGCGACCGAGAAACCGCAAGGCAGGCCCAGATCCTCTTCCAAGAACAGCCTCAGGCCGCGCGCGTAAGTTTCATTGGCGACAACTCCGAACGAAGCCGTGGCAAAGAAATCCTGCGTGACCGAACGCCACAGATCCCAGACCGGTTTGATGGTGGAATGCTTTTCGCGCGTTATGAACGGTTCAGGATCCAATCCCGTAAGCTCACCCAATTTGCGCAGGAATTTGGTGGTCGAGTCGACGCCGATCGGGGCTTGCAGATAGGGTTTGCCCAACAGCTCGGCCAGGCCCCGACCGAATTCGCGGTACATGACGATATTTACGTCGGCATTCACCAGATTGCGCATCTCGGCCAGATGCGCGCCCAAAGGCATGACCATATTGACATCGGCCCCGATGCCTTCGACCAAACGCCGGATCTCGGCCAGATCGCTGGGCATATTAAACGTGCCGTACATGGGCCCAAGAATGTTGACGCGCGGCTTTGCGCCCTCGTCCCGTTTCTTCTCGGGCGGCATACGGCCCTTGGTCATTGCGAATTCTGTGAAAATCCACGTCATCGCACGGTCAGCGGCTTCCCACTGATCCTCATCAATGGTGCGCGGCAGGAAGCGTTGGATGTTAGTGCCCTGAGGCGTCACGCCTCCGCCGATCATCTCGGCAATCGACCCGGTTACAACCACCGCAGGCAGTGCCGGATCAAGCGTTCCCCAAGCGCGTTTCATCGCCTCTTCGGTCCCGTCGCGGCCCAGTTCCTCTTCGCCCAAACCAGTCACAACGATGGGCAATTCATGCGGCGGCAGAGCGTCGGTGTAGTGCAGGACAGACGTAACAGGCAGGTTTTCACAGCCAACCGGCCCATCGATTACCACTTGCAGGCCCTTCACGGCGCAGAAAGCGTAAACAGCCCCCCAATAGCCCCCGGCGCGGTCATGATCTTGGATGAGCATCAGATCATCTCCTGCGCTTTGGCGGCCTTGGCCTGCCGTTCCAGTTTTTTCTGATTGATGGCGCGGAAATCGGGGCGCAGATTCGGATCGCCTTCCCAGATCCCGGCGGTATCCTCAGTGCCGACCTCTTCGAAGAAGTCGCGCATGCGGTCCATCCTGTCCTTATTGGCGATCGCCGCGTTGATCACCTGCGCCAATGATCCAGCGCCCGCAGGTCCCATCAGTGGACGGGCAGATATCAGGTTGGTGAAATAAAGCGCCGGGATGCCCAATTGCTTGGCCTTTTGCACCACCGGAGTTGTGCCGATGGCCAGATCGGGTTTGACCCCTTCCATCGCCGCGCAATCCTGCTCCAACGAGGCGCGGAACTGCACCTTAGCACCATGCGCTTCCAGCCAGTCAGCGTCTTGCGCGGACCATTGGCTTTTGGCGCAGGCGGTACCGATATATGGCACGCTCGCGCCGCTTTCGATCAGCAAACGCGCCACCAGCAATTCGCTGCCCTCATAGCCAGAGACAGTCACTGTTCCAGAAATCGGGGCAGCGGCCAATGCGCCCTTGATTGCGGGAAGGAACGCATTCTGCGCCGTGCCTACCGTCTCCGCAGGAAGACCGAACGCGTCACCGATGGACGACAACCAAGCAGCCGTGCCCTCCACCCCGACTGGTCCACTTCCCAATACAGGACGGCCTGCGGCCTCAAATTCCCGAATGGCCGAGGTGTAGAACGGATGGATCGCGGCCACAGCACCGCAATCCAGCGCAGCGTAGAGCTCGCGCCATTCGCGGCAGGGAACAACTGGCCCAGCTGCCAGACCCAGCGGCGCCAACATCTGTCCAACCATCACCGGATCGGCGGGGAACATCTCGCCCAACAAACTGACAGTAGGCCGGTCCTGCCGCGCACCGTCCGGGGCGGAGACCGGCCCTGCCTCGGCCTCAGAG
Source organism: Ruegeria sp. CF8 (assembly GCF_056537285.1). NCBI lineage: Bacteria > Pseudomonadati > Pseudomonadota > Alphaproteobacteria > Rhodobacterales > Roseobacteraceae > Ruegeria > Ruegeria sp. CF8. The sequence continues at coordinate 485,449 of NZ_JBQFRG010000003.1, forward strand.
CGGGCATAGGCCAGCATGGCACCGGCCAAAACATCCTTGGCCTCGGCATGGGTTGGAATGCCGAACCCCGGCACATCAATCCCGACGATCCGCACCCCATTGATTTCATTTGGCAAAAGCCGCAGCGGCACGCCGCTGGCGGTTGGCACGCAGAGGTTGGTGACAACAACTGCATCGTACTTCTCAGGGTCCGCGAGATCGTAAACAGCCGCGCGGATGTCTTCGAACAGCTTGCCAGTGACCAGCGTTTCCGAGTTGAACGGCACATAGCCCACCGACCGCCGGGCGCCGTAGAAATGGCTGACAAAGGTCAGACCATAGACACAGCAGGCCGAGCCGCTCAGCACTGTAGCCACCCGTTTCATCCGCAACCCGACACGCAGCGAGCCAAAAGCGGGACACATGCTTTGCGGCTTGTCATGGGGGCCCTGCGGGTAATCGCGCGCATATTGGTCCAGCAACTCGGACTGGCCTGCGATGCGCGCGGCGTCTTCCATCTCGGACCCAGAATGACAGCCCAAGGCAGGCGGCTCACCGACGGTTTCCACGCGAGGTTCGCCCTTGATCACCTGCGCCTCGGCGGACGCGTCATATGTGACTTCTTTGTTCATGCGTCGTCGTAGATCACTTCCAGAGACTTCTTAGGCGCTGCGTTCTTTCCGCGCATGTCTTCGTCGGTGGCTGGAACCAACTCGATGCCCGCCCCGGTTTCCTTACCGTCGAACAGCGCCAGCAGACCGTCCTGATCCAAAGGCGCAGGCCGGACCGGCGGCGCGTCGGCCACGTTCACACCGAGGGCGGCGAAAAGAGGGCCCCACTGGCCGGATTCCGTGCCAACAATCTGATAGTTCGCTGATTTCTTACGCAGATCATCATCCTGTGGGATCGACGCGAGAACCGGGATATTTACCGCCTCGGCAAAAGCTTGCGCCTCGCCCGTTCCGTCATCCTTGTTCACGACCAGGCCGGCGACGCCAACGTTACCGCCGAGCTTGCGGAAGTACTCCACCGCCGAGCAGACATTGTTCGCCACATACAGCGATTGCAGGTCGTTCGAGCCAACCAGAATGACCTTCTGTGCCATGTCTCGCGCAATCGGCAAGCCAAAGCCGCCGCAAACCACGTCGCCCAGGAAATCCAGCAGAACGAAGTCAAAATCCCAATCGTGGAAGCCCAGCTTCTCGAGCAGTTCGAACCCATGGATAATACCGCGACCACCGCAGCCGCGCCCGACCTCGGGGCCGCCCAGCTCCATCGCGTAAACACCGCCACGCTTGAAGCAAACATCGCCGATCTTCACCTCTTCACCCGCCAGTTTCTTTTGAGTCGAGGTCTCGATGATCGTCGGGCATGCCTTGCCGCCAAATAGCAGCGAGGTGGTGTCGGATTTTGGGTCGCAGCCGATCAGCAGCACGCGTTTGCCTTGCTCGGCCATCATGTGGCTGAGATTGGCCAGCGTGAAGCTTTTGCCGATCCCGCCTTTGCCATAGATCGCAATGATCTGGGTTTTCTTGACCGCCTCGGTCGGCAACACGTCGGCCAAATCCTCATGGGCCTCGGCCTTGAGCCGGGCGTCGAACTCTTTCAGGTTGGGGGCGTCGTCTTTCATGTGATCTCCCAATCAAGAACAAGTTTCAGGCAGTCGGGATCTTCAAAGGCTGTGGCATAGGCCGTTGCGGCATCCGACGCGGGCGCGATATGGCTGATCAGATTGTCCAGCGACAAAGCCCCGCTTTCGACCAGCGAGCGGGTGGCGCGCATATCCTCGGGCGTCCATTCCGCCGCGATGCGCATCCGGGCTTCTTTCATGAAGGCGGGCGGGAAAGCAAAGCTGAGCGGTTGGGTGTAGAACCCGGCCAGCACGATCTCGCCCGTGCGTCTCAGGCGCGAGACCAGAGAGTTCAGGATCGCGCTGTCGCCCGAGGCATCGTAGATACAGCCATAGTCGCGGCGCGGGTCTTCCTCGGGGGCGATAACCTGATAGCCTTCGGCCCCATCGCGTCGGGCGGGGTTGGTCTCCCACACCAGCGGCGCTGGTGCTCCGGCAGCGATGGTGAGGCGCGCGAGCAGGCGGCCAACCACACCGTGGCCGACGATCAGTTCAGGGACCTGATGGCCCAAACCGGCCATCGAATGACGCGCTGTGGCGGCCAGCGCCAGCAGTGTCATCTCACGTTGACAGCCCGAGTCGAGTGGCGTGACACGATCCGCATCCGTCACGATCAGGCGCGAGGAACCTCCGAACAACCCATGCGCATCCTCGTAACAGGTGGCTCCGGGTACAAACACCGCATCGCCCACACCGTACCGCGTATCGGACCCGGCCTCGACCACTTCGCCCACGGCCTCATAGCCGGGAACCAGTGGGTAACCCATGCCGGGAAAGGGCGGCATCTCCCCGGACCAAAACAGTTTTTCTGTTCCAGTCGAGACCCCGGAATGACGGATTTCAACCACCAGATCCGATGCGGATGGCGGGGATAATGTCACAGACTCAACAGACAGATGCCCGGGTCCATGCAGTACTACGGCTGAAGATCTCACGGTCTTCCCTCCCCTCGCCGACTTGGGACACCCGATGGGTGAGTCCCTGGCGAGCTATTATGTCAGTTTAACTTTACGTATGTATCTGTCAATTAAAACTGACACTTTGAGAGATTTCCCGCTACTGCGGCTTCACAGCTGTGATAACCCCTGTGATGTAACTTCGAAGCGGCTTTGGATGACTGACATCCACAAACCCTGCCTCAGCCAGCAATTCAGTTATATGTGCTGCCGAACGGGTTTTCCCGGTGCCCATCGCAAGAGTGTATATTGCAAAATAGACATCTGTGATCCGGTCCGGCCTTTCTCCACCGGACATCGGTTCAGAAATGACCAGACGTCCACCGGGCGGCAGTGCCTCGAACACCTTATTCAAAAGATCACGAACCGTCGCATCGTCGTGGTCATAAAGCACTCGGATCAGGCTGATTGCATCCGCTCCGGTTGGTAATGGGTCCGATCTAAAGCTGCCTGCAATGCAGTTGATGCGATCCGTCAGCGCGACGGACGCAAGATAAGCATTTGCGGCTGTGCGTGTTTCCGGCAGATCAAACAGTGTAAACTGCATCTGCGAATAGCGCCGCGCGACTTCGGCGAGAAAGGCACCGCTGCCACCTCCGATGTCCATAAGATGGTCTACACCGTGAAGTCGAACTTTGCGCAGGGTATCCTCGGCCACCAACCGCTGGCTGCGCGCCATCAAATGGGAATAGCGGTCTGCCTCTTCCCGGCCAACTTTGGATGCGTCGTGAACATAGGGCCAAAACTCGGCAAGCTCGGTGCTCGTGCTGTCGCGCAGGAATGCGCTTGGATCTTCAAGGTCGCGATACAAAGCGCGGTGATGAAGGATCATATCGGCAAGGCCGGGAACACCACGCAATGCCGCGCCCTTGCGTGCAAGGCCAAACTGACCCTTTCGCTGGCGTAGAAAACCCAAAGCCGCGCCAGCCTGCAAAAAGACCTGCAGACGTTCCGCATTCACCCCGATTTCATGGGCCAGTTGCCGTACCGATTTCGGGCCATCCGCCAAGCGGTCGAAAAGCTCAAACTCAACCAGTGCCATAAGCACCTGGCTTGAAACAAAGCCTTGAATAACCTCGAATATCTCGGCCCCGTCCCGCTTGGCATACCGGCGTGCAATCGGAAGGCGCATCGCAAAGGATTGCACATCACTCCGTCCCAAAAGACGTTCAAGCTTAGTGCTGATCGAAAAAGGGCGCGCAACAAGAGGCGACCGTTCCATTGTCAGGCCTTCGCAACTGCCGGCGTAACTGGTGTCAACGCTTCTGCCTGTTTGCGCACCAGTTGGGCCAAGATGGCTTCTCCCGGACAGGACGGAATCGAGGCGATTGCGCCGCTTAAGATATCATTCAACCGCTGTATTGCGCCCTTGATGCCAAACTGCTCGACCGCACTTGGACGACCGTGAAGATCATCCTGCCCGGCAGGCTTGCCAAGTGTCTTTTCATCGTAAAGCGCATCCCGAAGATCATCTGCGACCTGATAGGCTTCGCCAATCCGTGCACCCAATTCATACCAAGGTTCAGCATCGTGCCCGGCGGCAACGGCTCCCATTTGAGTCGCTGCAACAAACAACGCACCGGTCTTGGATCGGTGATAGGCGCTCAGATCAATGCTCTGTTCGCTCTCCCACCCTTGCCCAGCGCAGATGCCATTCGGCATACCCGTCTGCTGCGCTAACAAGGACAGCAGCCCCAGTGCGCGTTGCGGTTCATGCGTGGCGGCGCGTGTCAGAATGTCAAAGGCCAAGATGATCAAGCTGTCACCGGTCAAAACCGCCAAAGGTTCTGAAAACGCACGGTGAACAGATGGCTTGCCGCGCCGGATGTCCGCGTTGTCGAAACAGGGCAAATCATCGTGAACAAGACTTGCACAATGGATAATCTCGAGCGCAGCCGCGGCAGCATCTGCTACGGCGGGTCTATCGTCACCACAGGCCAGCGCGACGGACATCAAGATCGTCGGACGCACCCGCGCGCCGCCAGGAAAGCAAGCATAGTCCAAGGCCCTTGCAAGCTGATCCGGTGCTGGGGCAACCCTTGCGCGAGCAATGTTCTGCTGTATGGCACTATCGATCCTTGTCTTCAGTTCCATGCGCATCCCTTTGCTCTGACAACCCAGTGTGAAAGTTTAAATTGACACAATAGTGTAAATTACACTGGACAGTTATCCGTTCGGAGTCAACAATTCCTTATGAGCGCGAAACAAACGCATATGCGCCACGCGGTGGTCATCGGCGCGGGCATTGGCGGCCTGTGCAGCGCCGCGCGGATGTGCGCGTCCGGGTTCAGTGTGACTGTTCTCGAACGACAGGCCGATCCGGGCGGAAAGGTCAGGACTCTCCCCTCTGAAAGTGGTGCTGTTGATGCGGGCCCAACTGTTTTGACCCTCAGGCATATATTCGACGACGTCTTCGCCAATTTGGATGAGCGGCTGGACGATCACATTGAGCTCCACAAGCTGCCCATTATCGCTCGGCATTTCTGGCCCGATGGAACTAAGCTTGATCTGCACGACCGACTGGATGCAAACCGCAAAGCGATCAAAGAATTTGCCGGACCTGGGGCAGAGGCGGATTTCATGCGGTTCCACGCTGAAACTATGGCCCTCTTTGCCACCCTGAACCCGACGATGATGGAGACACCGCACCCCTCGTCAGTGGAACTGGCGGCGACGTTTATTCGGCACCCCGCTTTGCTTAGGGCAATGGCGCCAATGCGAAGCCTTCGCGGGAAGCTGGCGCACAGGTTCAGCGACCCGCGTCTGGCGCAATTGTTCAACCGATATGCAACTTACGTTGGCGGCTTGCCGCACCAGTCTCCGGCTTTACTCAGCCTCATTTGGCAAGCCGAAGCCGCAGGCGTTTGGTCGGTTCAGGGCGGTATGCAATCCCTGCCTAAGGCGCTGGAGGCGTTGTGCAAGAGGCACGGTGCACGTTTTCAGTATGACACCGAGGTGACTTCGGTGTCTTGCGAAGACGGCCACGTTAAAGGTGTCGAATACAACGGGGGGGCTACAATCGAGACAGATCTCGTGATCTTTAACGGGGATCCCCGAGCGCTGGCTAAAGGGGCGCTGGGGCCGGATGTGACTGGTGTCGCTCAGCAGACACTGAACACTCCGCGCAGCCTGTCAGCGGTGGTGTGGAGTTTCAATGCAGTCCCGCGTGGTCTGGATCTGGAGCATCACAACGTTTTCTTCACCGATCCGAGCAGTCCGGAGTTTGAAGAATTGCAAGCCGGTCTCTTTCCCCGCCAGCAGTCGATTTATGTTTGCGCGCAAGACCGAGGACTGGGCACGCAAAAGCCCGCCGGTGCGCGCGAGCGGTTCGAGATCATTCTGAACGCCCCGCCTATAGGTCCAGGTCCCGAACCCGAAATGGAGTTCCAGACATGTCAGACACGTACTTTCGACGTACTACGCCGGTTCGGCCTGACCTTCGATCCCCTTCCGGGGCCAGAAACCCTGACGAGGCCTGCGGAGTTCGAGGCTCTGTTCCCCGAGAGCAGCGGATCACTCTACGGGCAGAGCCCGCATGGGCTGACGGCAGCGCTAAAGCGCCCGCGGGCGCGGACATCGATCAAGGGCCTGTATCTGGTGGGCGGCGGCGCACATCCGGGGGCCGGTCTGCCGATGGCTGCGCTCTCCGCCCGGCACGCGGTCGAGACGATCATGCAAGACCAAACTTCGCCCTCAATGTACCGTCCAATGGCTACGCCTGGTGGTATGTCGACGGGATCAGCGACGATCAGAGCCGGGCAATATCGATAATAGCCTTTATCGGTTCGGTTTTTTCGCCTTGGTATCGATGGTCGGGTCGCAAAGACCCGGAAAACCATGTCTGCATCAACGTGGCCACGTATGGACCCGGCGGACGGTTCACAATGACGGACAGGGGGCGTTCGGCCCTACGACTGACGCGCGATAGTATGACCGTTGGCCCCTCGTCGATGCGGTGGGACGGCGACAAGCTGATCATCGACATCAATGAGATGGGGGCTCCACCAATGATCTCGCCTGTTCGGGGACAAGTGGTTCTGGAACCGACAGCCCTGACCGATGTGGAACTGCCGCTGACCGCAGACAACATCCATGTCTGGCGACCGTTCGCCCCGACCGCCCGGATTGACGTCGACTTGACTGCGACAGGATGGCAGTGGACTGGGCATGGGTATTTCGACGCGAATTTCGGCACCCGCGCGCTGGAAGAGGATTTCTCATATTGGACGTGGGGCCGCTTCCCGACCGCCAACGGCAGTACCTGTTTTTATGATGCACAACGGCTGGACGGCTCAACCTTGAGTCAGGCCGTGTCCTTCGATTCAAGTGGCAGATCCAAACCTGCCCCCCTGCCCCCCAAGGCACGGTTGAACCGCAGCCTTTGGGCCGTCCGGCGTGAGACGCGGGCAGACAAAGAGTATCGCCCCCGACAGGTGATGAACATGCTGGATGCACCATTCTACTCGCGTGCTATGGTCCGAACTCAACTGGGCGGAGTGGAAACAACCGGCGTGTATGAAGCGCTGGACCTGCGCAGATTTCGGTCTCCGTTGTTGAAACCCATGTTAGCCTTGCGCGTCCCACGCCGGGCAAGCTGGAGCTTTTAGGTCTCGATCGGCGGAGGGTTATTGGCAGTTTCAGGGTTCAGTTGCAACACCGACCAATTCAGCGCCGCCGCGACACTGACCCAAGCCAGATAGGGAACGAAGAGTACACCCGCCCAAGTATCGACGGACCAAAGCGCAAGCATGGTCGCCGCCACCGCAACCCAAAGCGCAGACAGCACCACCATTCCAGCCCGCAAACGCCGCAAGCCAAAGAAGACCGGCGTCCAAAGCGTGTTGATCGCGATCTGCAACCCCCAAAGTGCCAGCGCGAGGCTTGCATCACCAGCCACCGCAGCACGGGCCCCTGCCCAGCTCATACAAACGTAAAGTGTCGTCCAGGCCACCGGGAATAACCAGTTCGGCGGTGTCCACGATGGCTTTCGCAGGTCACGATACCACTGGCCCGGCGGAAACATACCGCCAGTCGCACCGGCTGCAGCACAAGCTGCAAAGAAGATCAGAAAATACAGAATAAACATTATCTTGCATGCGTCCGTACTGAGGCCATAGTGTGCCGTCGCCGGGCGTTTTCCGACGTCTGCAACTGCGCAAAGGCTGTGTACAACGTATCGCTCCAATCCGTTTGAGCGGGCCGGTTATGCGCCGCAGCGTCCACCAGAAATGCGGTTTCAGGCAAGGGCCGAGCGTATAGGCGAGGTGACCGAGGCGCAACCGCGCTCAACGCAGTACGGCACAGGGACCACATCAGCCAGCCGAGTTTTTGCCCCTGCCCCGTCCGCGCACGCTGCGACACGCTGTCAAAACCGGACTTGCGAATTTGCCCGCCGATACCGGCATAAACAAAACGCGCGGCATAAATTCCCGGGCGACATTGCAATGGCAGTTCAGCAATTCCCGTCTCTGACCGCACATACAGGTCTTGCGCGTGTTTCAATAACCGAGAGACACAGATGCGTATGCCCGGCTCGGCGCGTGGATCTGCCATGAAAGCATTCGCGTCGACGCCTTCCTGCTTAAGCCATTTCAACGGCAGGTAAAGACGGTTTTCACGCGCATCCTCGCCAACATCACGGGCGATGTTGGTTAATTGCATGGCGACACCGAGATCACAGGCCCGCGCCAGGGCGTCGGCGTTGCGCTCGCCCATAAGCACAGACATCATCACACCCACGGCACTCGCGACCCTTGCAGAATACGCGATCAGATCTGAGATATCATCGTAACGCCGCTCCATCGCGTCCCAAGCAAGACCTTCCAGCAAGGCTTCGGGCAAAGCGCGGGGCATCTCATACCCCTGCACCAGCGCTGCGAACGCCCGGTCTGGTGCCGCATTACGCGGACGTCCGGCATAGACCAGCTCCAATCGTTCTTTCAGCATCAGAACGGCGGCGGCCTTTTCGGTTTTCAGATCAACCTCGTCATCCGCCAGCCTACAGAACGCATAGAGCGCCAGCGCCGGATCGCGCACTGACTGTGGCAGCAGCTTGGAGGCCGCATGGAAAGACAAGGACCCGTGCCGGATCGCATCCCGGCAGAATTGCATATCCTGGGGCTCGATCATCGCACACCCACCGGATCAGGGACGAGTTTCGCCAACACTTCGGCACTGCTGACCACGCCCGGCAAGCCCGCGCCTGGATGTGTACCTGCACCAACCAGATACAGCCCTTTTGCTTCTTCGCTGATGTTGTGCGGCCGGAACCATGCGCTTTGAAGGATGCGGGGCTCAATTGAAAACCCGCAGCCCAAAGGTGACAAGTAGCGGTCGCGGAACGTGTCCGGCGTGAATACCTCGGACGCTGTCAGGTGCTGGCCCAATCCGGGCAAAAGCTGATCCTCCAGCACCGCTTGCACGCGCTGGCGGTAGGTCTCGGCATGCGTGACCCAATCAACGGAACTGTCATGCCCCAGATGCGGCACGGGGCTGAGGGCATAAAAGGTGTCATCCCCCTCAGGCGCTGCGGTCGGATCGGTCAGCGACGGGCGATGGACATAGAGGCTCATGTCCTCGGCCAGACGCCCCTTTTTGAAGATATCGTTGATCAGCCCGCGATAGCGCGGCCCGTTCAGGATCGTGTGGTGCCCAACATCGGGCCATAGATTGCGGGTGCGTTTGGTTCCAAAATACCAAACGAACAGACCCATGGACCAACGGGTGCGCTTTAGCCGGGCATCGGTCCAGCGTTTGCGCCCGGTTTTACGCAGAAGCTTGGTGTAGGTATGGCCCGGGTCGGCGTTGGAGACGACGATGTCTGCGTTGATCACCTCTCCAGAGGTTAGCTTCACACCTTGCGCCGCGCCACCAGAGATCAGAATCTCATCCACCTCGGCATTCTGACGCACAAGCCCGCCCTGATCGCGAACGACATTGCGCATGGCTTCGGCAATAGCCGCGACACCGCCAATGGCGTAATGCACGCCAAACGCCTTTTCCAGATGGCTGACCAGAATATACATCGAGGTCACCTGCGTTGGGTCTCCGCCAATGAACAAAGGATGAAAGCTGAACGCCATCCTCAGGCGCGGGTCCTTGAACCGTCGCGCTGCGTGGGCATAGACCGAGCGATCCGCGCGCATCCGGGCGAAGGTCGGCAGGACCTTGATCAGGTCCCAAAGACGGTTCATCGGACGACGTCCGAGATCTTCGAAGCCAAATAGATAGCGCGCTTCGCTGTCCTTCAGGAACTTGCGCAAGCCCTTCACGTCGCCGGGCGACAGGCGTGCGACTTCGGTCTCCATTTCATCAGCGCCCTGCCGCGCTGCAAACTTCGAGCCATCCGGCCAGCGGATTTCGTAGAACGGGTCCAGCGAGACCAGCTTCACGTCCTCGTCAAAGTCGCGCTCGCAATCGGCCCAAAGGTCGCGAAACACCTCGGGCACAGTTACAATCGTAGGACCCAGATCAAACCGATGTCCCTCGCGCCAGATAGCCGAACCGCGTCCACCGGGCATATCCAGCCGGTCCAGAACGCTGACACGGTAGCCTTTCGCCCCCAGCCGCATCGCAGCGGCCAAACCACCCAGTCCCGCACCGATCACCACGGCATGAGACCGGTCATCCCCAACAGGGATCGCGTCTTGGGTCAGTTGCGCGTCAAGGCGAGTCATACGTTAGCGGCCCAATCTGTTCACTTAAATTGACACACTCCATCAAAAGTCTTCCGGTTTTGACGTTAATATGTCAATCTAAATTGACACTATGGAGGTTCGATCATTCAAGTCGCAACCCTGAGCCTGTTTCGTTTCGACGGCGTTTTCAGCCGTCTCGGTGCCTTTGCTATGATGGGCTTGGCACGCTGGCCGTTGTCGCGACTCAACGGGCTGGAATTCTGGAAACTCTGCGGCTCTGGCACCGGCGAAGGGTTTACGCCGCGCCCCAATACCGCCGTTTGGGCTGTCTTATGTGTCTGGTCAGATGAAAAAACGGCGCAGAGCCTCCTGAAATCCGCCAGCCCGTTCAGATGGTATCGAAACCATGCTTGCGAACATTGGACTGTGTTCCTACGCCCGATCTCATCCCGCGGCGCTTGGTCGGGGCAGAACCCGTTCCATATCGACAGTCCGACGCCCACTGGGTCGCTTACGGCAGCACTCACCCGCGCGACGCTGAAGCCGAAGATCCTGATGCGGTTCTGGCGCAGGGTACCGGATATCAGTCAGATGATCGGCTCGAACTCGGATGTGCTGATGAAGGTCGGGTTGGGAGAGGTACCGTTCCTTAATCAAATTACGTTCTCGATCTGGCCAGATACCGGATCGATGGCCGCCTTCGCCCGTCACCCCGGCCCGCATTCCGAGGCCGTGAAAGCGGTGCGTGAAGGCAATTGGTTCCGCGAAGAGCTTTACGCAAGGTTCGACGTCATAAACGAAGCCGGCCACTGGGAAGGGAAGCACCCGGTGGTTTTGAAGGAGGGTCAGGACAACACATGACGCACGCGTTTCCATTCTCCGCAATTGTAGGTCAGGATCAGATGAAGCTCGCCATGATCCTGACAGCGATTGATCCGAAACTTGGTGGGGTCCTTGTCTTTGGCGACAGGGGCACCGGCAAATCCACCGCCGTCCGCGCGTTGGCCGCTTTGCTGCCACCGATCTCGGCGGTTGAGGGCTGCCCGGTGCAATCCGCAACACAGTCCGCTTGCCCGGATTGGGCCGAGGTGGCTGAAGATGCGCAGGTTCTCGACTACCCCACCCCTGTCGTCGATTTGCCTTTGGGCGCGACCGAAGATCGGGTGACCGGCGCTTTGGACATCGAGCGCGCCTTGGTGAATGGCGAGAAGGCCTTTCAACCTGGGCTGCTGGCACAAGCGAACCGGGGATACCTTTACATTGATGAGGTCAACCTGCTGGAAGATCACCTCGTCGATCTACTCTTGGATGTGGCCCAAACCGGAGAAAATGTGGTCGAGCGCGAGGGGCTTTCGATCCGTCATCCGGCTCGGTTCGTGTTGGTCGGGTCTGGCAACCCCGAAGAAGGCGAACTGCGTCCGCAATTGCTGGACCGGTTTGGCCTGTCGGTCGAAGTACGGTCACCTGATGATATCGATCAAAGGGTCGAAGTGGTACAACGCAGGGATGCGTTTGAGTTGCAACCCGACAAGTTCCTGAAGAAATGGCACCGCGAGGACACCCGTGTACGCAAAGCCATACTAACTGCGCGTGAAACCCTGCCAGACATCAAAATCCGCAAGCGCGAACTACGCGACTGCGCGGAACTGTGCATTGCGCTCGGCTCGGACGGGTTGCGTGGAGAACTGACCCTTGTTCGCGCCTGCCGTGCATTGGCGGCTTACGAAGGCGCGGCCTCGGTCACGCGTCGGCACATCCGTCGTATTGCGCCGATCGCGCTGGCCCACCGCCTGCGCCGCGACCCGATGGACGAGGCCGGATCTGTTGCCCGCGTCCGCCGAGCATTGGATGAGGTCTTGGGATGACACCCTCGCCCGATCCATGGGCGCATGTGTGGCGCAGCCTGCGCCTGTTCGCCGTCGACCCGGTTGGATTGGGCGGCATTGGGTTGCGTGCCCGCGCTGGACCCGCCCGCGATGTTTGTGTGGCGACACTGCCTGATCTGGGCTTACCACACCAGCGGCTGCATCCTTCTCTGACGGATGCCGAGCTATTTGCCTCGATGGATTTCGTGGCAACCCTTGCAAAAGGACAGCAAATCTATCGCCAAGGTCTTTTGCACCGACCAGCGGCTTATCACCTGTGCATGGCGGAACGCTGTCATTATCAACTGGCCGCCAAACTGGCGCGCAGGTTGGATGAAGGTCATTCCTGCCTGATTGCCTTCGATGAAGGCGCCGAGCCTGAGGAAACACTGGCCCCAGCCTTGGCCGACCGCCTTGCCTTGCGCATTGATCTGACTGATTTGCGCGCGTGCGATCCGCCTGCCATAGACACCGAAGATTTGAATTACGCGCGTGCTCTACTACCAGCCGTTCAGACAAAGGCAACGGATATTTCCACCCTTGTGCATCTTTCTGCACGGCTGGGCATCCCCAGCCTGCGCGCGCCATCTTTTGCATTGAAAGCCGCTCGATGTAATGCAGCGCTGAGTGGGCGAATGCTTGTGGAAACCGAAGACCTCGAAATCGCAGCCACGTTGGTTCTGGCGCATCGTGCGACCTGCCTGCCTGCCCCAGAACCCGAGGCCGAAGCGCTCACCCCCGAACAGCCAGCGCCCTCCTCGCCATCAAATAGTAACCCCGATCAGGACGTGCTGGTTGAAGCCGTGCGGATAGCCTTACCCGAAGGGCTTCTGCCACACGCATGCTCCCGCCGCGCCGGAGCCACAGGAACTGGCGCCGGAGACGCGCGCATTGCTAAACAACGCGGACGGCCCATCGCGTCGCGTCGCCGCAGGCCGGACGGACGCAGCCGGGTTGATCTGATCGCCACGCTGCGCATGGCCGCGCCCTGGCAGAAACTGCGGCGCGCCGCCGAGGGCCATGTCAGCGTGCTACCCAGCGATATCTGCCTGAAACGGTTTGAGACCCAGACCGAACGGTTGCTGATCTTCCTTGTCGATGCCTCAGGATCAGCCGCACGTGCCCGCTTGAACGAAGCCAAGGGCGCGGTCGAACACCTGCTGGCCCGCGCCTATTCCCATCGAGATCAAGTGGCCCTGATCGGGTTCCGCAATGACTCGGCTGATGTCCTTCTGCCCCCGAATCGGTCTTTGGTCTTGGCAAAGAGACGACTGGCCGCCCTGCCAGGAGGTGGCGCGACGCCATTGGCCGACGGGCTGCAATGCGCAGGGATAATGGCGGGTAGCGCTCATAAGCGGGGCATGACCCCAACCGTGATCCTGCTAACAGATGGCCGTGCGAACGTGGCGCTGGATGGCCAGAGAAACCGACAAAAGGCCACCGAAGATGCAGAACACACCGCCGATTGGCTGCGCGCCTCTAAAATCCGCAGCGTTGTTCTGGATACCGCCATCCGCCCCCAGAAGGCGCTTCAAAGTCTCGCACATCGAATGGGCGCCGACCATGTCGCCCTGCCCCGCGCGACCACTGCGGGGCTGACGCAGGCGATTGAAACCGCAGTTCACACCTGAGCGATGGACTGGCAGCGCGACTTACCAACCTGGCCGCACAATGCATGGTCTCGACGCGTAGTCTGCGCACCACATCGCTGGCATGTACAAGAACATGGCAAAGGACCAACGTTGCTTTTCCTGCATGGTGCGGGCGCTTCAACTCATAGCTGGAACGCAATGATGACAGAGCTTTCGCGGGATCATCATGTCGTTGCAATCGATCTGCCCGGACATGGTTTCACGACTCTGGGTGCCTCGAACCGCAGCGGATTGACCCAGATGACCGAAGATGTCGCCGCTCTTTGCAAACAGGAAGGGTGGCAGCCGCAGAAGGTTATTGCCCATTCCGCCGGGGCCGCAATCGCTCTGCAACTCTGTGAACATCACCTGACGCTGGACACTCGGCCTCAATCCGTTTTGGCGATAAACCCGGCCTTCACTGACTTTGACGGTTTAGCGGGAGTGCTCTTCCCGCTCATAGCCAAGTCTTTGGCCGTGAACCCGCTGACACCGTGGCTCTTCACACTTGGTCCTGACGCCATGTCTCGTGCAAAACGGTTGATCGCTTCAACCGGGTCAACGATCCCTGCCGAGCAACTGTCGCTGTATGCAAGGCTGTTGAAGGACCGCAAACATGTTCAGGGGGCTTTGTTCATGATGGCGCAATGGTCGTTGAGGGGCTTCAAAACAACCCTTTCCCAATCGCAGACCCCGATGGAAATCGTCGTTGGCCTGAATGATCAGGCAGTGCCGCCGGACCGTACTGCTGAGGTGCAAAAATCGCTTCCAAACTCGACGCTGACCGAACTGCCCAATCTTGGGCATCTTGCGCATGAAGAAGCGCCAGAGCTGTTCGTTTCGCTTGTCCGCTCAGCGATTGAAGACTCCCGTCAATCGGACCCAAGACCGTAACGGTCCAACTTGCTGTAGAGACCTTGCCTGCTGAGGCCCAACACCTTGGCCGTCGCGGCTCGGTTATTGCCAGTCAGTTTCAGCGCAGCAAGTATCAGGTTTTTCTCCAGACCCGACGTTTCTTCCTGAACCAATTCGCGTAGCGGAGCCTTTCCGATCCGACTGAGCATCGCCTCAATCGACGCGTCAGCGACGAAATTTGCGCTATCGTTGGTCAACCGGGTTGAAAGGTTCCGAAAAACGAACCCGATCCTGCGAGGATCAGAGTCAGGGATTACAGTCCCGGAAAGCTCGACTTCAAGGGTTTGACCGTTGGGCCGTCTAACGCTGGCAGGTAGGGAGCGAATGCGGGGGTTATCCCTTAGAATTTTCAGGACGGAAGCGAAATCCAAGTCCGCAGGATCAAAGAACTCACCTAAACCCCACTCGGAAGTCGACGGGGCGAGATGGACCAGTTCCTCAAACGCCGTGTTGTGCCAAATGACTTTACCCGCATCGTCAGTGACGACAATGGCTTCAACTGCCGCTCGAACCCATTCGACGAGAACGTCTTCGGTCACCATCTGCCCACCCTCAGACCCTGCCGGGCGCAACCGCACAACGGCCGTTTCGGTACCGCCGAAACTCGGCGAAACGTCCACAATAAGCGGCTGCCCGTTTGAAAAGCGCGCTTGCATCGATGCCGGAGCCTGCGTACGCGCGACGGCATCAAGGAGCACTTTCAGCTCTTTGTGATCCGATTTTCGAAACAGGGAAACAACTGGCCGGTTCGATAGCGATTCCAGTTCTTCCCCCAGAGTTTTGGCAACCGCCGGATTGGCGTCAATAATCTGCCCGGAGGCCACGTTCACAATCAAAAACGGCTCTGACCCAATGCTGAACAGGGTTCTGTATTCAGCCTCGATCCGTTTCTGAGCATCGAGCTTTTCTCCCATCATCCGATGCAATTCGACGACACGGTTTTGCAATTCCGAAAACGCGCTGATGTCCCTACCCAATACGATACCCGGGTGCGCCTCTTCCATAGGCGCGATCGAGTAGGCGATCGTTTTCGTACGGTCGTCGCCCGTCTCGTGCTGAACCACACATTCCCGCCGGAGTTGGTCATTTGCAGCGTCTGACAGGAACTCCCGGAACTGGGCACAAGCGTCGCCGGGTAGAGCATCACTGATGTATTGTCCTCCCCAACTGGAGGCCCCAAGGCTGTCGAGCAACTTTGAATCTCCGATGATATCGTTGATCAGGCCATCCTCACTAACGAAAAGAAGGACATCCGCCGCGTGTGTCAGCAAAGACTTCAGTGTCCCAGCATCAAGTTCGGAAAATTGGGTCAACAAACCCGTGTCTTGACTACTCACAACGCCGTCTCACCTTTTCCAGTGTAAAAAAGCAATACCGCAGAACTACCAGATTTTCAAATCGCTCACCCAGTGTCTCATTGATTTTGCACCAGATTTTTTTCACGATAGACCTAAGTTATGAGCGCACGGTCGTTTCGAAATGATCCTGCCGAGCTTGTGGAGGTCTCGTTCATCGCCTTGGTCCGTAGACTTGCCAATTGCGCAGATCGGAGGAAAACATTTGAAAGCTCTGTCAAAAATGGACGGCCAGTCCTTGCGGGCGGTATTGCGGAACGAAACGGACGTCTTGCACAACAAACTGCACGCGCAATTCAGTTTCGCGGCGCTGCTCGACGGTACGCTACAACGGTCTGAATATCAGGCGTTAATTAAACGCTTGCATGGGTTTTATGCGCCATTGGATGATGCGGTCTTAGCGGCGCTGGCCGACGATGACGTTTCGACACCACCTTTCTGGTACGAGAAAAGATCGCGCCTGATTGCGCAGGATATCCGCGATCTGGAAGTTGACCACGACAACGTTTCGACCGGTCCAACCTGCAGAGAAATTGCCGAGGTTGTGACACCGAAAACGGTAGGTGGTGTGCTTTACGTCGTTGAGGGTGCAACAATGGGCGGGGCGCTCATCAACAAGGCCGCGGAAAGGCTTCTGAGCACAGACAATACACTTGGCAGAAAATATTGGGACTGGTGCCGAGTCGAAGGCCGAAACCGGTGGCGCATGACCCTGCAATATCTGGACCACCTGCAGTTTTCCGCCAGTTCGCTTGATGATCTTGTGTCTGGCGCAAAGGACACGTTTCGTTTGCTGGACGACTGGCTTGCGCCACTGGATCCGAGACCCAAACAGGGAGCGGTTTGATGTCCAATGGCGTCGATCTCAGCACGTGCGACCGCGAACCGATCCATCTGATCGGGGCTGTTCAGCCTCATGGCGCGCTGGTTGCCCTATCGGAAGAAACCCTGGAAATCGAATACGCCAGCCAGAACACGTACCTGTTCGTCGGTGCTGCGGCAGAAGCCATTCTGGGCAGGCATATCTCCGAGCTGATTGGCGACGAAAACACACGGCGATTGCTTGAATTGCCATTGGAGCCGTCCAACCCGGAACTCCTCAAGCCTTGGTTCTTCAGCATCGAAAGCCAAACGGGCGATGCGCTTCGCGTCGAGTGCTTTCCGCACAGATATCGCGGCCACATAATTCTGGAGTTCGTCGAACCCGAACCAAGCCCAACTGCCGTTTGGGAAGACGAAATTCTGCGGCAGGGCATCATTTCCGAACTCGTCAAACCCGGCGTTCTGGTCGAGATTGCCGAAGCCAGTGCCAAGATGATCCGAGATGTGACCGGTTTCGACCGCGTCATGATTTACAAATTCGCCGAAGACAAACACGGCGAAGTCATCGCCGAGAGCACAAACCGACCGGACAGCTTTCTGGGCCTGCACTACCCCGCGTCTGATATCCCTGATCCAGCGCGCCGACATTTTACTTTGAATGTCATTCGCACCATCCCCGACATAAACGGCACACGCATCCCGATCGTCTCCCGGTCAGGTGAGGTGGCCAGCGAAACGTCTTCTCGTCCACTTGATCTGACGTACTCGAAACTGCGCGCAGTGGCTCAGGTTCATGTCGAGTACCTGAACAATATGGGTGTTGGTGCCAGCCTTTCGATTTCGCTGGTGACAAACAATGAACTTTGGGGGCTGGTCGCCTGCCATCATTACGGCAAACGCCTCGTGTCCTCCAGCAGACTGCGATTTGCAGAGCTTCTGGCCAGCACGACCTCTGCCCTGCTTCAAAGCATCGAAAACACAAACCAACTGAAAAAATGCATTACCGCGGAAAAGACCGCATTCCAAATCGAACAGCGCGCGCGAAGCGGAGCTGCTTTGAGTGATCTGGTCAGAGATCAGGCCGAAGCCTTGATGGAGATGATAGACGCCCAAGGCTTGGTTCTGGTTCTGGGTCGCACAGTCACCACAGTCGGTTCGGTACCATCGCATCCAATCGAATTTCAACCTTTACGCGCACATTCCAATGACGGTGTTGCAACGTCCTCGCATCTGTCCTCAATGACGCAACTGAATGATGAGCAAATCGAACAGGCAGCCGGCGCAGCGTTTCTGGAACTTTCGGAAGATGGGAAAGACTATCTGGTTCTCCTGCGTTCGGAATACGTCCAGACGATCAGTTGGGCCGGGAAACCCGAGAAGATTGAAACACAAACAGATAAAGGTGCAACCCGCCTTTCACCACGCGGCTCATTCGCGCTTTGGAGCGAGGAGCGACGCGGACAAAGCAAACCTTTTGACGCCATGGACCGGGATGCCTTGCGCATCCTACGGCGTGCGCTTTTTGCATTGAACAGTCTGGAACATGAACAGGCCGCGTTAGAGGCGCAGAAGAAAGCAGAAGCTGAGAAAATCAAGTTGCGCCATGCTCTGCTTGACGCAGCTCGGGCCAGTTCGATGGGGGAATTGGCCTCGGCCATCGCACATGAACTCAATCAACCCCTTACGGCGGTATCGAACTATGTAAACGCGTGCCGTCAAGAGTTGGTTCGGTCCGGCGTCGAAATTCCAGAGCCCGCCCAAAACCATATTGATATGGCCGTCAACGAGACAGCGCGCGCAGGCGAATTGGTTCAACGCATCAGAAATTTCATTTCCAGCGGTGATCTTAACACTGACCTCATTGACATCAACAAAGTGATACAACAGGGGCTGGATCTGGCATTGGTCGCAAGCGAGCTTCCTGACCTGCAAGTGACCACCCATCTTGATCACGGTTTGCCTAAGGTCGTGGGAGACCCGGTTCAACTATCGCAGGTAGTCCTCAATCTGGTGCGCAACAGTCTTCAGGCCATGGAAAACCGTGAAGACCACCGGCTGACCATAGAAAGCAAGAGGCTGGGAAACCATGTTCAGGTCGTGGTTCGGGATTCCGGGCCCGGGATTCCTGATGAGATACAGGACTTTCTTTTCGAGCCACTACGCGCAACGACAACAATGGGCATGGGTATTGGCTTATCTTTGTGCCGTTCTATCCTTGAAGCACATGGCGGAAAAATCTGGGTTGAACCCGCGCCCACCGGTGCGACTATGGTCTTCAACCTACCGCTGAATGAGGAAGCAAATGTCTACCAAGCTCAATGACATGCTGATCTACGTTGTAGAAGACGATACGGCAGTCTTGAACTCACTCTGCGCTGTCCTCGAAGCCTACGGATATCAAACAGAGCCTTTGACATCAGCTGAAGCTTTTCTTGATCAGTTCGACAGGCATGCAAATTCCTGTCTCATTATGGATCTTCGACTGCCGGGCATGAGCGGGATGGAACTACTTAAGCATCTGAGCGAAACGGATGCGCGCTGCCCAGTTATCGTAGTCACAGCGCATGGCGACGTACCTGCCGCTGTTCAGGCCATGCGGCTGGGCGCCGTTGACTTTATCGAAAAGCCACCGCCCGTTGAACAAATTCTTGAGGCAATCAAATCGGCTGAAACCAGTATTGCCAACAAGCCGATTTCAACTGTGCCAAAGAAAATCGTAGAAGAGCGCCTGTCGAAACTGACGGATCGCGAACATCAGGTTTTGCAGTTGCTTCTTGAAGGCAAGCTCAACAAAGAGATTGCCGGTGAACTCGGGCTTAGCCGTCGCACGGTTGAAGTTCACCGATCCCGCATCCGCGAAAAAATGCAGGCACGCGGAATCGCAGACCTCATCAGGATGACGGAATAGAGCGACGGCTACACTTGTACGTATTACTACGTAGTGGATCACCACAACTACCGGGCGACCCGAAACCTACCTACCCTAATGCTCACCGCAACTTAGGGGAAAGAACGTGCCAACTGACGCAAGTCAGCCTTTTGACGGCAGCACGCAGCATGGTCCTGCACCCAACGGAGCATCAGGTGCTACGACTTACCTGATTGAGTTGGATGCTGAGCTCGCCGCCGCGGCCGAAGGATGGCGAAAAGCAAACAGGATTAAATCAACGAATGAAGCTCTGTCCGAGCTCGTTCGCCTTGGGTTGCTCAGCGAAATTTCTCAGTTGCACGATCTGGTCGCCTCAATCAGAAACTCGATAAAGAAATGACCTTTCTTCCAATGCTTGGAAGCAGTTCCCAAGTTATTGTCAGTCGTTGATAGTACGACGCCTTTGCAGTGATTTTTGCCCACTCCCGGATTTCATTCTGAGTTGAACCTCATTTTGTAGATTTCGGATGGTTGCTGTGAAACAGACCAGCTTAGGTTTTCTCTTTCAAGGCCGTTGTCCGATCTACCCAGAGCAGCAACGCAAAAGCACCACCCAATGCCAACACAGCCGCGGCCAAGCCAAAAATCAGAATGCCCGAAACCTGATCCATTTCCATGACGATCAGTTTTCTGACTACGGCCAAAATACCGATCATCAACACGATCCTGACCTGCTCATAGCCCTTGCTGCCCATTACCATAAGATGCACGGAATGCGCCAACTCCAGCGCAATAATAGCCCCGAGAAGTAGTGCAAAAAGCTGTTGTAGGTCCTCATATGACACCTCCGCACCTGATGAGGTCACAGCATTTGCGATCTCCCTCAGGAAACTGCCGGTCGCAAGCAGGATAACAACCATGGTGCCAAGTAGCAGGACAACGGCCACTGCTGACGAAAAAATTCCATACGCTTGGTTAACAATATTGCGCATACCGAAGAAGTAATTCGGAATGCTTAAAAGTCATCCAAGGGCCGGAATTCCCCTGACCTATTCCCGTGCCAAGAGAGACGGGAGTCCGATGAGGTCAAAAAGTCGACGGAAGACCCAGATTCTGCTCGCGAACTCCTATTGAAAATCATAAGAATTGAAATCGGGCGCGACTTGCGGTCTCAAGTATTTCTCCGGGAGTTTGTCATGATCCCCGAAGAAAAACCCGACCCCGCCGTGACGCGAAAGGCAACGGCCTTCGGCTGAACAGCCAGAGCGTTTCAGCAAGGTACTACATTCACAGAGTTCCCGACAAAGGTCAGGCTCGGCGTTCCTCTGCACGTTCGCTTGCTGCAAAGCCGAGAATGCTGCATCATCAAACAAGTGAAGCATGGCTTCACCATCAGGTAGAGACGATTGCTACATATGTGCTACGCGCCAATATCACCCTTAAAAAACAAATATAAAACAACACTCTACGATCAGTCGCACAAATCCATCATGGGTGCCACGCTTAAACGCGCTGCTTTTTGTGCGTTATTTTTCAAAGCGCTAGCTCCACACAGCTTTGAACTTCTTTGTGTACAAGCTCCTTGGGTTTCGCTGTGTTGCCGCAAACTGTCCAGGGATCTCGATTCGAGTGTCCTTGGGGTGTAGCACATCCAGAAGCCGCGAACAGCAGACGGAAAGCCGCTGAGTCCCGGGCCTTGTGATTGGCCATGCTTCTGAGACGTAAATTGAAGTCGACACCAAACTCTTGATGCGTTTCGCGTTGGTTTGTGTCAACCAGCAAGCCTTTGCCCACAGGAACTGTGCGGGCAAAGCTCTCTATTCCGTACCGCTTAACCTACGAGCACGCTCAAATGCCCCTTGTTCTTGGTTTGTGTTTTCCGCAGCAGAGTTTTGATCGGAAAGCTCTTCAAGTCGTAAACCGTATGTCGCCGGAACAAGTTGACCGGCGCGTTTCATGCCTTTGAACCGGGCATGCATGGATCGCTTTTTGGTGACCTGATGGGGTTGAGTTTTGTTCATGTAGTTGATATCGACCTCCCCCCCAGCGGTCAGAAACCCATCTGCGATAGCAGCCTGCAACAGCGCTTCACCCCGAACGCTTCGGGTGATGACGGAATTGGTACCGGGATCAGTTTTTGAAACTTCGCGATCCGGTGTGGCAACGGGCCATGTATCAGCGGCGGCAATGTCTGCGGCCTCGCCGATACCATCCGGGCAAACCTTGCACCGAAACGGCAGCGACCAGGCGCTTTCGTCTTCTCCCCAGAAATCGAGATAATGGAAATCCCGCGTGTCGCCATCTGCGGTCTTGATCGTCGTTGGCCCCGGACACCCGCGCCCGCGATAGCGCAGCGCGGTCACCTGCTCACGCTCAATCCCGTTGTCAGCCAGAAACCGGCCCATCGCCTTATCCGGCATGAAACCGCCGCAGACCATCGCCATCATGTATTTGATCAGCCGGTTCACACGCGCGTCCTTGTGCGCGAGATTGCGGATCGCGTTCAGATCACAAGGCTTTGCCACAACAGCAAAAGGCTCTTCACGGTCCAAAGCCGCCCCAAGTCCGATCAGCGGCGCTGTTGGTCCATAACGAGACCCTGCCCCGCCCAGCACCTCTTCCAGGGTTGTGGAAATCGTCGCCATACCAAAGGTCGGCTCGTCTTCCGAGGCTTTGACATGCAGGATGAACGAAACCCGACCCGAGTGCAGGAGGTATTGCGCCAGCGCGGTTAACACACCGGCTGTTGAGCCTTCATACCTGGTGTTGGCCTCAGACGCCCAAGCAAGCGACAGGCTGTGATATGGTCCCCAGACCAGATCATGGTGCGGGGCTGCCTTTTCGTCTTCGGGTGGAATAGCCTCACAGCGCGTTCCGGGGCAAATGTCGTACACAAGGTCGACATCCGCGTTGGACAGCTCCCCTTGGATCTTGGGGCGCAGTTCACCATCCCGCGCCTTTTCCATTTGCAGTTTTTCGGATCCGAGCACGGATTGGCACAGACCGCAGCCTATGCACAAACCGTCCTTCAGAATCTTGTCGAAACGTGTGTTCGGGTCCGTGTGTGTCATTCAAGCCCGCCCCAAGCCACGAACGGGCCGTTGCGGTAGTTCATTTTGCCGAACATGAAATCGGTTTTGTCCGGGTTGGTGACACGTCCACCTGCGGCGGCAAGAACCGCGTGGCCAGCGCCAGTATCCCACTCCATCGTCGGCCAGAAACGGGGATAGACGTCCGCTTCGCCCGCCGCCACCAGACAGAACTTGAGCGACGATCCGATCGAGGTGGTCTGGTCGATCCCATGATCGCTCAGCCAGGCGTCGGTATCGGCATCCCGGTGCGAGGCGCTGGCCACTGCAACGGCTCCGCTTTCCGGCACGTTGCGCACATTGATTTTACGCGTCACTCCGCCACTGGTTTCTTCAGCCTTGTGTCCGACGATACCAACAAACATACGATCCAGCGCCGGAGCGTACACAACGCCAAACACCGGACGGCCTTTTTCGATCAGCGCGATATTCACCGTGAAGCTACCCTTGCCGTCGCGCTTGAGGAACTCCTTAGTGCCGTCCAGCGGATCGACCAGAAAGAATGTCTCGGGGGCGGCCAGCGCATGGCTGGACGCGTTTTCTTCCGAGATCACGGTGATGTCCGGGGCGGCGGCGTGAAGCGCTGGGAGTATGATCGCCTCTGCCGCCGCGTCCGCCTCGGTGACCGGAGAGCCATCGCCCTTGTATTCAGCCTCGGCGGGTTTCTGATAGACCTCCATGATCTTCGCCCCCGCTTCGCGGGCAACTGGAACCAAAGCGGCCTTCAATACATCCAGATCCATCACCTGTCCTCTCACCAGCTGCCCGAGATCAGGCCCATCTGCTCCAGCTTCAGGATCACCTGATGGGCGCAGTTGTCCACATCCGTGCCCTGAGTTTCGATGCGTAATTCCGGGTTCTCCGGCACGTCATAAGGGTCTGAGATGCCGGTGAACTCCTTGATCTTGCCCTCGCGCGCCAGCTTGTACAGGCCCTTGCGGTCACGGCGTTCGCATTCCTCGATGCTGGTGGCCACATGGATCTCCACGAACGCTCCAAAAGCTTCGATGTCCTCACGCACAGCCCGACGGGTGGTTGCATAAGGGGCGATCGGCGCGCAGATGGCGATACCGCCGTTCTTGGTAATCTCACTGGCCACATAACCAATACGGCGGATGTTCAGGTCGCGGTGCTCTTTCGAGAAACCCAGTTCCGAGCTGAGGTTCTTGCGCACCAGATCCCCGTCCAACAGCGTCACCGGACGACCACCCATCTCCATCAGCTTGACCATCAACGCGTTGGCGATGGTCGACTTACCCGAGCCCGAGAAGCCGGTGAAGAACACGGTAAAGCCCTGCTCGGCCCGCGGCGGTTTGGTTTTGCGCAATTCCGCGACCACTTCGGGGAAGCTGAACCATTCGGGAATCTCCAGACCCTCGGCAAGACGGCGCCGCAGTTCCGTGCCGCTGATGTTCAGGATCGTCACCTTGTCCTTATCTTTGATCTCGTCATTCGGCTCGTACTGGGCGCGTTCCTGCACATAGACCATGTGCTTGAAATCGACCATTTCACAGCCGATCTCGCTCTGATGCGCGCGATACAAATCTTGCGCGTCGTACGGCCCGTAAAAGTCCTCGCCCTGGCTGTTCTTACCCGGGCCAGCGTGGTCACGGCCAACGATAAAATGCGTGCAGCCGTGGTTCGCGCGGATCAACCCGTGCCAGACGGCCTCGCGCGGGCCAGCCATTCGCATCGCCAGGTTCAGCAACGACATCGAGGTGGTGGACGCGGGATATTTGTCCAGTACCGCCTCGTAACAACGGACGCGTGTGAAGTGGTCCACATCGCCCGGTTTGGTCATGCCGACCACCGGGTGGATGAGAAGGTTGGCCTGTGCCTCTTTGGCCGCGCGGAAGGTCAGTTCCTGGTGCGCGCGGTGCAGCGGGTTGCGGGTCTGGAAGGCGACAACTTTCTGCCAGCCGACTTTGCGGAAATAGGCGCGCAGTTCGTTTGGCGTGTCACGACGGGCTTTAAAATCGTAATGCACCGGTGGCTGGATGCCCGTCACCGGACCGCCCAGATAGACCTTGCCGGCCACGTTATGCAGGTAGTTCACAGCCGGGTGCGCGTCGTCATCGGCACCAAACACCT
>NZ_JBQFRG010000004.1:0-464538 GCF_056537285.1 Ruegeria sp. CF8
GGACAGGCATCTCCCAACCCGCAAAATCAACCATCTTACCACCCAACTCAACATGCAAATCGTACAAGGGCGTGCGTCTAATATCGGTCATTGTACTAACCTTTCAATCAACGGGATTGGTCGCGAACGACTGTGACTGTGCAATGCGCATTGCGCACCACGCGGGCCAGGTTCGGGCCAATCTCGTAGTTCGGGAAATCGCCCTTGGTCGAAGCCATGATGATCAGATCAAAGCCATCCTTGTAAGCGAGTTTCAGGATTTCGCGGTAAACACTGCCTTCTTCGACATGCACGTGCACGTTGGAGGCATTGCCGTGATCCAGAATTGCCTGAACCGCGTTGCGAACGTGATCTTTCGCGCCAGCGCCATAGTTAGCAGGCAGGTTCGGAAGCTGGATGATCTCGGGGATGACGGCTACGGCGTGCAATTCGGCACCGTAGAACTTGGCCTGTTCCAGTGCGAGCGGCAGGGCGTTCTTCCACGAGCGGTCGTCGGTGTGATCAATGGGCAGCAGGATTTTCGTGGCCATCACGTCTCTCCTCGAGATATGGAATTCTGTTTCAAAACCGGGGGGCCGGTGTGGCCCCCCGTATTCGTCAGGGCCGAGCTTATTCGGCAGCTTTACCACCGGGCTCTTCCGATTGACCGTTCGAGGCGAAGAACTCTTTCGTCAGCTTGAAGACGATTGGGCTCAGCAAGGCCAGAGCGATCAGGTTCGGGATAGCCATCATAGCATTCAGCGTATCTGCCAGCAGCCAGACAAAGCCTAGATCTGCTGTTGCGCCGAAGTAGATCGCAACGATCCACAGGATGCGGTAAGGCAGCAGGGATTTAACACCCAGCAGAAACTCAACACATTTCTCGCCATAGAAAGACCAGCCCAGGATGGTGGTGAACGCAAAGATCGACAGAGCGATAGCGATCAGGTACCCGCCGATGCCCGGCAGAGTGGTTTCAAAGGCCAGCGACGTCAGAGCTGCGCCGGAAATCGCTTTGTATCCTTCGGTTTCGCCATTCGCGACGAAATCCGCGACCGACGCATCCAATGCGCCCGAAGCGATGATCGCCAGACCCGTGATCGAACACACGATGATCGTGTCGATGAATGTTCCCAGCATCGCGATCAGGCCCTGATTTACAGGTCCCTTTGTCTCGGCTGCGGCATGGGCGATCGGGGCAGAACCCAGACCAGCTTCGTTCGAGAAGACACCGCGCGCCACACCAAAACGGATGGCAAGCCACACCGCTGCACCAGCTGCGCCGCCCTTGGCAGCCCAAGGCGTGAACGCATAAGTGAACACATCGCTCAGCGCTGCGCCGATTGAACCGATGTTGATCAGCAGAACCAGCAGGCCCGCAACGATGTAGGCGATGGCCATAAACGGAACCAATTTACCTGCAACAGCACCGATGCGAGTGATGCCACCCAGAATAACGGCGGCGGTCAGGATCATCAGCACAATGCCTGTGATCGATTCATTGATACCGAAATTTGTTTCCAGAACCTGAGCCACACCGTTGGCTTGAACGCCATTTCCGATGCCGAAGGCCGCGATGCCGCCGAACAGAGCGAAGGCAACGCCAAGCCAGGCCCATTTCGCGCCCAGACCGTTTTTGATGTAGTACATCGGGCCGCCGACATAGTTGCCCAGTTCGTCTTTTTCGCGGTATTTCACCGCGCAGACAGCTTCAGCATATTTGGTGGCCATGCCCACCAGGGCGGTCATCCACATCCAGAACAAGGCGCCCGGACCGCCCAGGAAGACAGCAGTGGCCACACCGGCAATGTTACCTGTACCGATGGTCGCCGACAGCGAGGTCATCAGCGCGTTGAACGGGCTGATCTGCCCTTCGCCCTGACCTTCCCGCCCTTTGAACAGCAGGCTGAAGCCCGTGCCAATGCGCAGGATCGGCATGAATTTCAGGCCCACCTGCAGGAAGAAGCCGACGCCAAGGATGAGCGCCAGCATCCACGGCCCCCATACGACGCCATTGATGGCCCCTGTGATTGAAGTTAACGCTTCCATGGTTTCCCTCCCATTTGCGTTTGGTTATGCCCTGTTTGCGATGGCCCGCTGGCGGGCTTGCTTAAGAGCAGCGAAGTCTTCGTCCGCGTGGAACGATGAACGGGTCAGCGGGGTTGCCGACACGTGCAGGAAGCCCTTGGAACGTGCGATCTGTTCCAGTTGGGCGAACTCCTCCGGTGACCAGAACCGGTCAATTGGATGATGTTTCGGGGTCGGTTGCAGGTATTGGCCAACCGTCAGAAAATCGACTTGAGCCGCGCGCAGGTCATCCATGACCTGCCGCACGTCATTCAGGCTTTCACCCAAGCCCACCATCAGGCCGGATTTCGTGAAAATCTCGGGATTGGCGCGTTTGGCATCATCCAAAAGCCGCAGCGAAGTATAATACCGCGCACCGGGACGCACTGTCGGATAAAGATGCGGCACAGTTTCCAGATTATGGTTGAAAACATCGGGTGCTGCGTCAAATACAATATCTGAAGCAGAGCCTTTTCCAAGAAAATCAGGGGTCAAAACCTCGACCGTGGTGCCCGGATTCTGATGACGTACGGCGCGAATGGTCTGCGCGATATGTTCGGCCCCGCCGTCGTCCAGATCATCGCGGTCAACCGAAGTAATGACCACGTGGCGCAGGCCCAGTTTCTTCACCGCCGCGGCAACCCTACCCGGTTCAAACGCATCCAGCGCATCGGGACGGCCTGTGGAGACGTTGCAAAAGGAACAACCGCGGGTGCAGACCTCTCCCATGATCATCATGGTGGCGTGGCGCTTGGACCAGCACTCGCCGATATTGGGGCAAGCGGCCTCTTCGCATACGGTCGCCAGATTATGTTCGCGCATCAGGCGGCGGGTTTCGTAATACTCGGCGCTATCGCCCTTTTTCTTGCGAATCCACTTGGGTTTACGCGGGATGACACTGTCAGCCTTTTTGGCCTTTTCAGGGTGGCGAGGGCGAAGCTGGATAGTCATCTGGCTGTTCTTTCTTACGCGTGGATTGCGCGGCCCAAGGCGTCAAGGCAGGCTTCTTTGACCGCCTCTCCCATCGCCGGATGCGCGTGACATGTTGCTGCGACCTCTGTCACGGTGGCGCCCCCGGTCATGGCCAGAACCAATTCAGCGATCAGATCACCGCCATGCGCCCCGCAGATATGCGCGCCCAAGATCTTGCCGTTCGGGTCTGCCAAAACCTTGACCGCGCCGTCTGTCTCACCGGTCGAGCGGGCACGCGAGTTGGCCATGAAGGCAAACTTGCCAACGGCGTATTCGGTGCCTGCCTCTTTCAAGGCTTCTTCGGTCAAACCGACCGAAGCAATCTCGGGGTCGGTGTAAACCACGCCCGGAACCGTGTTGTAATCGACATGTCCGGCTTCACCCGCGAGCATTTCAACACAAGCGATGCCATCTTCTTCTGCCTTATGAGCCAACATCGGTCCGGGAACACAGTCGCCGATGGCATAGATGCCCGGAACAGATGTTTGTAACGTGCCGTCCACTTCGACGAAGCCGCGCGGGTTGACTGCGACGCCAAGCTCTTCCAAGCCCAGTCCACGAGTCACGGGACGACGACCAACGGCGATCAGAACCTTGTCGGCCTCGATCACCTCTTCTTTGTCTTTACCCACGCGATCCAAGGTCAATGTCAGACCAGTCTCGGTTTCTTCAACAGATTTGAGTGCACGCCCCAACTGGAACTTCAATCCGCGCTTGCTGAGCGCCCTTTGCGCCAATTTGGCAATTTCACCATCAATGCCAGGAAGGATGCGGTCCAGATACTCAACGACAGTGACCTTCGCGCCCAATCGCGCCCAGACCTGACCCAGTTCCAGACCAATCACGCCAGCCCCGATCACCACCAGATGATCCGGCACGCTGTCCAACGCAATTGCACCGGTCGAACTCAGGACGTTCTGTTCGTCAATCTCGATCCCGGGCAATGGCGTAGGCTCGGACCCCGTAGCAATCAGGATGTTCCTGGTCTCATGAACCTCGTCACCCACTTTGACTTGTCCTGCCGCTGGAATGCTGGCCCAGCCTTCGATAAGATCTACGCCGTTTTTCTTGAACAGAAACGCGATGCCCTTGGTCAGGTCGCCAACGATCTTGTCCTTGCGCCCCATCATTGCAGGGACGTCTATGCTGGCCTCCCCGACCGCAATGCCATGGGAGGAGAGATGGGAGAGTTCGGCAAATTTAGCCGAGGAGGTCAGCAACGCTTTGGAGGGTATGCACCCCACATTCAGACAAGTGCCACCCAATGCACCGCGCCCTTCGACACAAGCCACTTTCAGGCCCAGCTGGGCTGCGCGGATGGCAGCAACGTAACCGCCAGGTCCACCACCGATGACAATCAGGTCATAGCTCATTTCGTCGTCTTTCAGTAAATCGGGTAGCTGGTGCAGAGCGCGCGGACTTGGGCGCGGGTTGCCTGTTCAACGGCGGCATCGCCTTCCGGAGATTTGGCAAGTGCATCCAGAACGTCACCGATCAGGTTGCCTATCTGTTTGAACTCTTCCGGTCCAAAGCCCCGGCTGCACCCGGCAGCGGTACCCAGACGAATACCGCTGGTGATTGTCGGCTTTTGCGGATCGCCGGGAACGCTGTTCTTGTTGCAGGTGAACCCGGCACGCTCCAGCGCGGCTTCGGCATCTTTGCCGGTTACACCGATTGGGCGTAAATCGACCAGCATCAGGTGGTTCTCGGTGCCGCCGGAAACGATGTCACACCCGCGTGCGATCATGACGTCCGCCAGCGCCGAAGCACTATCGACCACGCGCTGCATGTACTCCTTGAACTCAGGCTTCAGCGCCTCGCCGAACGCAACCGCCTTACCAGCGATCACATGCATCAGCGGACCACCTTGCAGGCCGGGGAACACCGCCGAGTTGATCTTTTTCGCCAATGCCTCGTCATTGGTCAGGATGATGCCGCCACGCGGGCCGCGCAGCGTTTTGTGCGTGGTCGACGTCACCACATGCGCGTGACCGATGGGCGAAGGGTGCAGACCAGTTGCGACCAGACCCGCGATATGAGCCATGTCAGCCAACAACCAGGCACCAACTTCGTCGGCGATGGCGCGGAAGCGGGCGAAATCGATCTTTTGCGAATAGGCCGACGCGCCCGCAATGATCAGTTTGGGCTTTTCCGCCTTTGCTAGTGCTTCAACCTGATCGTAATCGATCAGGCCAGCCTCGGTCAGACCATATTGAATCGGACGGAACCATTTGCCGGATTGAGCCGGTTTTGCGCCATGCGTCAGGTGACCACCCGCATCCAGTGACATACCCAGGATAGTGTCACCGGGTTGCAGCAGCGCCAGTTTGACCGCGCCATTGGCCTGCGCACCCGAATGGGGCTGAACGTTTGCATATTCACAGCCAAACAGCTTTTTCAGCCGTTCGATGGCTTCGGATTCGACTTCGTCGATATACTCGCACCCGCCATAATAACGGCGACCCGAATAGCCTTCGGCATACTTATTGGTCAGAACCGAGCCCTGCGCTTCGATCACGGCCTGAGAGACGATGTTCTCGGATGCGATAAGCTCAATCTGCTCGGCCTGGCGCGCGCCCTCGCGGTCAATCGACGCAGCGATGACAGGATCAGCCTCTTTCAGCGACGTTTTGAACATAGTTTTCTCCTCCGCTTTCGAATCCTCGGTTCGAAACTTTGTTTCCTATAGTGGAATTTCGCTCTTGGAGGCAACATATTTCTCATATTCGTGATGTTGCGTGAGTACAGGGGAATCTGTAACCTGTGATAAATTGGGAGGAATTTGATGGGCGACGACCATTGGAATGAAGGTTCTGTCCAGGACGAAGAGGACGAAGGCGCGGCGTTAGGCCGGTCCATTCGCGATGCGCGGCGGGAAAAAGGCTGGACTTTGGAAGAGGCCGGGCGCGCAGCGGGAATCGGTCGCTCGACCTTGTCGAAGATTGAAAACAATCAGACCAAGCCCAGCTTCGAGATCGTGCGCCGCCTGACCCAGGCGTTGGATATGAACCCTCCACAGTTGTTCTTAGAAACGGGTCAATCCGGCATATCGGGTCGGCGCGATTTCACAGCCAAAGGTCAGGGCGAAACGCGGGAAACCGCGACGTATCTGCATGAACTGCTGTGTTCGGACCTGACCAGCAAACGTATGTTGCCCTATATTGCAACGATCCGGGCGCGAGACATGTCCGAGTTCGATCCACTTGTGCGCCATTCCGGCGAGGAGTTCATGTATGTCCTCAGCGGTGAGTTGATCTTTCTGTCGGAACATTATCGGCCTTTGCCGATGAAAGCCGGAGATTCACTGTATTACGACAGTGGGATGGGACACGGGTGTATTTCGACCAGCAAAGAAGACGCAAAAGTCCTCTGGGTGTCGCTGGAATGAGCTTGCTTTGACCCAGGAAACTGAATGTTCCTAATCAAACTCACTAACTGTCAAACCGAGATAGCAACGTCTTGTTTTTCGATCCGCGCGGGATAATGGTCGCTTTAGCAGGGCCTGAATTCGCGAGGACATTATTCCATGAGCCAGAGATTTGACGCATTCGCCGCTGGCCTGCACTATGATGATCTGCCCGAAGAAGCACTGTGGACACTGCGCAGATCGTTTCTTGATACCATAGGAGTCGCCGCAGTCGGATCCACTACAGAACTGTCAGATATCGCGCGACGTGTCGCGCCGCTGATTTTTGGCGCAGGCGGTGCCGGACAGTCACAGATGCTTATGGATGGTCGGACGGTCAGCCCGGTTGGCGCTGCCATGGCCGGGGCGTTCACTGTGGACAGTATCGACGCCCATGACGGCACAACACCCTGCAAGGGTCATGCGGGTTCGGCGATCTTCCCAGCCCTGATAGCTATGGCTCAAGCCAGCGTTCCACAAATAAGTGGTCGCCGCTTTGCCGAGGTTCTGGCCACCGCGTACGAACTCTCCTACCGCGCCGGGTTGGCGCAGCACGCAACCTGCGCTGACTACCACACCTCCGGAGCCTGGACCGCCGTTGGCGTTGCGGCAGCAGGTGTCAAGTTGCTTGGAGGAACGGCCGAACAAATCCGCCAAGCGGCAGGCATAGGGGAATACCACGGCCCGCGTAGCCAGATGATGCGATGCATTGATCACCCGACTATGGTGCGGGATGGGGTTGGATGGGGGGCTCCGTCTGGCGTAACAGCAGCTTATCTTGCGATGGAAAGCTTTACTGGCGCCCCTGCCCTGACCTGTGAGGGCGAGGACGCAGCAGCGTTCTGGGCTGATTTGGGATCTGGCTGGCGGTTGGTCGATCACACACATTACAAAGCGTATCCCTGTTGTCGCTGGGCACATCCGTCACTCGATTCCGTCAAAGAGATGATGCGCCTCCACAACCTGTCTCATACCCAGATTGAGCGCGTCGAAATCCGCACCTTCCATTACGCCACCCGTCTGGCTGGGCATGAGCCTGCAAATCAGGACGAATTCGCCTATGCGATCGCGTTTCCGGTGGCTGCGATGATTGTACGGGGCAAAGTTGGTATCGAAGAGCTGAGCGCGGCAGCCTTGCGCGACCCGGACATCCTACGCGTCAGCCGTACAATTGAGCTGATTGACGACCCCGAGATGACTCGCATCAGCACCGACAAACGCTGGGCACAAGTCACTCTGGTGTTAAACGATGGCCGCCGCATCCAGGATGCCCCCCGAACACCGCGTGGAGACGCGGATATGCCCCTCAGCGACGCTGAGATTCGAGCCAAATTCCACGACCTTGCCGACCCTGTGCTTGGCACAGAACGTGGGCAAGAGATCGCAGAGCTGGCGCTTCAATTCGACGGGCTTGATAGCGCTGGTTTCAAACGACTATTGGACCTCTGTTGTCTTCCAGTCTGAGCATTCCTAAACGACTGACAACGTGCCGGATTTAAACTGAAAGATTAGCTTTTGACTCGTCGCGACATCCGCATGTCGCGGGATTGGTATATTCCAAATCCGGTCCGCAATAGCCATGGGGCATGATACGCGCATTAAATGAAAACTGGGCCCTGTTCTTAGGGATGCTCATGCTGATGGTCGCCAATGGCCTGCTGGCAACTCTGCTCACAATTCGCGGGGCAAGTCTGGGATTTAGCGACTTTACCATCTCGGTCATGCAGGCCAGTTATCCGCTGGGTGCGCTTGCGGGAACGGCCATGGCCCCGCGTCTGGTGGAAAACGTCGGACATATACGGGCCTTTTCGGCACTTGCATCGCTGGTATCCATCGCAGCAATCGTACATCTGCTTACCAGCGACGCCATCAGTTGGAGCGTCATGCGCTTCTTGGGCGGATTCTGCTACCCAGGCCTCTATGTGATCACCGAAAGTTGGCTGAACGCAAAATCCGACAACAACACGCGTGCGCAAGTGCTGTCGCTCTACTTCATTATCCAGCTCGCAGGGCCTGCGTTGGGTACCGCACTTGTTGGCTTTCCAGATCCAACCGGCAATCTGCTGTTCGGCACAGTCTCGATACTCATTTCTTTGTCTATCGTACCGCTGCTTCTTTCAGGCAACAAAGCGCCAGAGTATACGGTTCCGGAACGCATGCCTGTGACCCGGTTGTACAAGGTCTCGCCCATCGCCGTAATTGGCATCGTTCTGGTCAGTATCGGCGTCTCGGCACATTACATCACCTTGCCTTTGTACGCCTTGCAACAAGGGTTTTCGGCCGCACAGGCATCGGGTGCTTTGGTGGCTGCACTGATCGCTGGTGCTGTTGTTCAATACCCAGTCGGCTGGATATCCGATCACACAGACAGGCGCTACGTTGTTATCGGATTGGGTATTATCGTTGCGGTGTCAGGTGCATGGATGGCGGTCAACACGTCTCCCTCATTTATCGTTTACGGCTTTGTAGCGATCGCCATCGGATTGTACCCGACATATTCGATCCTGACCGCTCACGCGAATGATCAACTCCGATTGTCCCAAATCGTACCCGCCAGCGGCACCATGGTTCTGCTACTGAACATTGGGCTATTGGTCGGAACCATGCTGGGCCCAAACGCCATATCTTTGTTCGGAGGCCGCGGATTACAGGTGCTCTTGGCCAGCATTGGACTTTCTGTCGCCCTGATCGCGTTAATCCGACGCTTTCAGGTTGCCGCACCATCTGAAACCGGTGAAGTGCAAGTTGTGGGCATTATCGGCGCAGCACAACCCGGTGTCTTGCAAGCCGAAACTTTGGTTCAGGAGGAAGAAGCAGGCATTGACGGGGATGAACGCGTGGATAAAACCTAGTGCCCCGCAGCTTAGTTGCTGTGCGCAACCGGACTCTGCGCCACAGACGTGCGGATTTCGTCGACAAACAGGTTAATTAGTCGCTTTCTGGGACTGTCGGCGCGCAGCAAGACACCAAGCGCACGGGAAACGGGCTTGCCATCCAGTGCTATCTTACGCAACCGCCCGAATTCCGGATCGGGCATACATAGGTTCGGCACGATAGAAACGCCCAAATTATGCGCCACCATGCTCGTGAGATCCTCCAAAGATTTCATTTCCATGGCGTATCTCACCCGGATTCCGTTTCGGGCCAGCCAAGTATCGGCCAGAACACCCACCATCCCATCCCGGGCGTGACGCACAAAAGGCTGCTCTGCAAGGATTCGGGTCGGATCGGTATCGGTCACCTCAGGGGAGGTTACCAGCACCAGTTCTTCGTCCGCAAAGGGGTGCCATTCCAGTTCTGAGGTCAGGGCTTCCGGCGCGCTCAATACCGCCGCGTCGATCACACCACGTTCGACCTGTGTCTGCAAATCTCCGGACAAGGCCGACGTTACGTGAACCCGAAGCTCTGGGTAAGTTTCCAACAAACGGCGGACAGTGGTTGGGATCAATCTGCGGATCGTCGAAGAAACCGCCCCAAGATTGAACTCTCCGCCAAAAGCAGCTTCACCTGCCACGCCGTCCAGGATTGTGTCATAGGCACGCACCAGCTCTTTTGCTTTGGGCACCAGCGCCCAACCGGTTTGATTGAGCCTGGGGGTGCGTTGGCTGCGGTCGAACAATATGATCTGCAGTTGATCCTCAAGCCGCTTCATCTGCTGCCCAATCGCCGCCTGAGACACATAGACCTTTTCAGCAGCCGCAGCAAAACTGCCAGTCTCGGCGATGGCAATCAGGGTTTTGTATAGCGTGATGCTCATGAAATCACTCGGGTACGGCCAGAAACAGATCTAAAACATCTCTTTATTCCGAGTAAAGTAAATTTAAATTGAGTAAAGCATGGGTTTTGCGCGATATGAATGTCAGTGAACAAAGGAACCGACAATGTCCATCCACAGCAAAATCGTTGATGATCTGGTGGCCAATGACATCAGTTTCGTGACCACCGTACCCTGCAAGCAGTTGGCCGGTGTCATCGACGAGGTCGAAGCGCGCGCCGAGATTTTTCACATCCCCTCAAACAAAGAAGACGAAGGCATGGGCCTGTGTGCCGGGGCCTGGATGGGGGGCAAACGGCCCGCCATCATCATGCAGAACACCGCCATCGGCGTGACGATCAACACGCTGGCCACGTTGATCCAGTACTACCGGATGCCGCTGCCGATGCTGATCTCATACCGAGGTGAGCTGCGCGAACCGGTGGCCTGCCAGGTTGAAATGGCGGTGCACACCAAGGCGCTGCTGGCCCAGCTGAACATCCCGACCTATCACTTCCACAAGGAAAGTGACGCTGATGAGCTGGATACGATCCTGAAATACACCTTCATGTGCAATAAGCCGGTCGCCATTCTGACCGACGCATCCTTTTGGGGAGGCTACGGAGACCAATGATCCGCTCTGAGATTCTGAAAGAAATCGCCCCTGTCATCCGCGACCAACTGGTGGTCTGCAATATCGGCATCCCCAGCCAGGAACTGCACGCCATCGACGATCAGCCCACCAATTTCTACATGCTCGGCACAATGGGCCTGGCATCCAGCATCGGCTTGGGATTGGCGCTTGCGCAGGACAAAAAGGTGATCGCCATCGATGGAGACGGCTCGGTTCTGACCAATTTCGGGACTTTGCCCACGATCGCCAACAATGTGGCAGACAATTTCATCCTGCTGATCGTAGACAACGGATCATACGGCTCGACCGGTGATCAGCCGACCTATGCAGGGCAAAAAACGTCATTGGCGGCTGTTGCATCGGCGTGCGGCTGCGAAAACGTGGTTGAATGCCGGGCCGAGGATACGAAACAGGCTGTCGAAGACGCACTGGCCGGAGACAAGATGACCATCATCGTGGCCAAATGCGAAAGCGGCAACGCCAAGATGCCCGTCATCACCATGGACCCGGTGGTGATCCGTGATCGCTTCATGAAAGCCGTTCAGGCCTGAGGCCCCGATCATGTTGCCGTCCGGCCAGATCCATTCCAGCGCGGATGCCAGGCGGATCGCCCGCAGGCGTCTGCCTTGGATGGTGTTTGACTACATGGATGGTAACGCAGGCGAAGAGCACGGCGCAGAGTTGAACCGGCGCGCTTTGCAGGACATTCGCCTGCGCACACGGGTGCTGGTGGATGTCAGCGATCGAAGCCTGAACCTGCCCGTCTTTGACCATGCTTCCGCTCGGCCGTTTGGCATCTCTCCCATGGGTATGTGCAATCTGGCGGCGCCCGGGGCGGACCTAATGCTGGCGCGTCTGGCAGCCGATTACAAAATCCCGCATGGGGTTTCGACCGTGGCATCGACTCCGTTGGAAAAGATCATCGAAGTCGCTGAAGGCCACGCGTGGTTCCAACTGTACTTCAGCGGCGACGGCAGCAGCGCGATGAAACTTGTGGAGCGTGCCAAGACGGCGGGCTATCGCACACTGGTTCTGACGTTGGACGTGCCCGAGGTCGGCCGTCGCCCGCGCGAGTTGCGTCACGGCTTCAAGATGCCGTTTCGGATCGGGCCACGGCAATTTATCGATTTCGCCTTGCATCCGCGTTGGTCGCTAAGCACTCTTTTCCGTGGCAAACCACAAATGGCGAATTTCCCCGAAGGCGCTTTTGACCGAACTGAATCTCGCGCCCGCGCAGATTGGGATTATCTCGCTCGCCTGCGTGACCGATGGGCAGGCAAGTTGGTTGTAAAAGGTGTCCTAGATGCCGAAGACGCGCTGCGGCTTAAACAGGCTGGCGTAGACGCCATTCAAGTTTCCAGCCATGGCGGTCGACAACTGGACGCAGCCATTCCCCCGGTTCTGGCGTTGCCTGAAATTCGTCAGGCCGTTGGCCCGGAATTCCCTCTTTTCTACGACAGCGGATTACGCAGTGGTGAAGACGTCGTGAAAGTACTGGCGTCAGGAGGTGATTTCACCTTTTTAGGGCGTATCCTGTTGTACGCAGTCGCCGCGAAGGGCGAGGCAGGGCTGCGGGAATTGTGGGATGTGATATCACAGGAAACCAGCCTGACACTGGCCCAGATAGGCGCTACATCGCCTCTGCCCGCACAACTTGGACAGAGCCTCGGCCGTTCCGACAGGTCCGCTCTAGGATCCGCAACACAATAAACTTTTCTGAATTCTGTCTGTAAGCTCTGCGATTTACACAATGCTGGCGCAAACTAAGACACAGACAGCCGACCAGAAATTGCATTCTAAATTCCGATATCTTTAGCCGTGCCCAGCCCGTCAAAGCCAGCTGAGCGCATCTGCAATCGGGGCCAACGTCACTCTGCTCTAAAGCAACAATACCAAAGATTGTTAGACAAGAGCCTAGATATCTCAACCGATTAGCGGTACTAAAGCACAATTCAAAGAAGACCAATTTACTGAAACATTAACTGCCACCAGCCAAATTAGGCTAAGGTGCTGACGTATAAACGTCTGAAGAACTGGATTTGAATCAAAGCACAGGATTTGTCTGAAGATGTCACCAATCGTTCCCTCCCTGTCCAGTTGGCTGGAACAAGCCGGGCTGGGGAAATACGCCGACATCATGAAAAAGGCCGCGATTGAACCGGATATGATCGGTGAGCTCACGGATGCCGACTTTATCGAGCTTGGAATTCCAATCGGAGACCGTCTGCGGTTCCGGCGGCACTACCGGTCGTCATTTGAAACCAAATCTGACACCGCACCTGTTCGCGGATTGGACACTAGTTCAGAAACCACAACTGAGCATCGGCAGATAACGGTTCTTTTCAGCGACCTTGTTGGGTGGACGGCGCTTTCAAACACGTTCGACTCGGAAGATCTGAGTGAGGCGATCTCGGAATGCCGTGCGCTGTGGACTGCTGCCGTCGAACGCTATGATGGGTTCGTGGCCTTCAGACTCGGCGACGGGATGATGGCCTTTTTTGGCCACCCGCATGCCTATGAAGATGGTGCTGAACGCGCGATTCACGCCGGGTTGGATATTGTCAAAGCGATTGAAAAATACAGCGAAAACTCAAACCTTGAGATTTCCAGAAGGTTGGCTGTGCGTGTTGGCATCGCAACGGGCAAGGTTCTGCTGAACAAGAAAACAACGGGAAAATCCGAAGATATCGACATCTTGGGCTTTACGCCGAACTTTGCAGCGCGACTTCAGGGTGCGGCACAGCCGAATTCAGTTTTTGTAAGTTCCACCACAGCCTCTTTGGCGTGGCAGAGGTTCAATTTTCAGCTGCACGAAGGAATAACCCTGCGCGGAATTGATGAGCCGCATAAAATCTACGAAGTGCTGGGAGCTGTTGGCAGCAGCGAACGCCCCTCTCATCAAAGCAGAGAGTTCCCTCGTGAGATTATTGGCCGCGCCCACGAAATTGGAATGCTGAATGATTTGTGGGCGACAACATTACAAGGCGACGGGCAGATCGCGATAGTTTCCGGCGAAGCAGGGATCGGGAAGTCAGCGATCACGACCGCGCTTCTGACGCAGAGCACCTCAGTGAATGCAGAAACCGTGCAGATGGAGTGTCGGTCTTACTACTCCAACAGTTACCTTCATCCCGTAATGGACTACGTTGCCACCAAAGCGCACATAACCGACGCCGATACAGATGAAAAGAAACTGGAAAAGCTCTACGCATTTTTGAGCGCGAAGGGCATCCAGGATCGCCAGGATCGTGAAACGATCGCAAATATGCTCTTTTTCGACACCCACAGCACCGCGCCTGCGGCCATGTCGACCGAAAGGCAGAAAGCCGAGAGCATCAGGTGCCTTGTCAAAATTCTCCTGCACTCCAACGATGGCCGACCAAAGATCATCCTTTTTGAAGACGCGCACTGGGCAGACCCGACTTCACTGGAGCTTCTGCATGCCCTTGCTGCTGAAATACCCAATCACAGGGCATTTCTTGTCATTACATCGCGGCAGGATGAAATCGGTGAAGTCAATCGCCAGAATTCCGTCTCCAGTCTGAGGCTTAACCGGCTTTCACGCGCACAGGGCATCCAGATCATTCGAAACTGGTCTCCGGGGATGCCTGTCTCAGAGCAACTGGAACAGCAAATTCTGCAAAAATCGGACGGTATTCCATTCTTTCTTGAGGAATTGACCAAGACCGTCTGCGCAAATATGGCTTCCGATACAGGTGCAAAGCAGGGCGCTTTCGGTCAGCGCGACTACGTCACGATCCCGGCAACACTGTACGACTCACTGCTTTCCCGTTTGGACAGGTCACCGGAGGCGCGCAAACTCGTCGGCTGTGCTGCTGTGATCGGTCGGGAGTTTTCCGAGCTTCTTCTCTCCAGGATTTCCAGAATAAAGCGCGAAGAAACCCGCCGCATTCTAGCTGTTTTGATCGACGCTGGCATGTTGGTTGATTCTTCGGACACAATTGACGGTGTTTTCAAGTTCAAACACGCGTTGGTTCAGGACGCCATTTACGATGGCCTCACACGAAAGGCCCGACGTGAATTGCATGCACGCATCGGATTTGTTCTTGAGAACTCCAGCACTGAGTCAATCAAGAAATCACCAGAAATCTTAGCCCAACACTTTGGTAGGGCAAACAACAAAGAAAAAGCGCTGAAGTATTGGGAAGCGGCCGGGCGACGCGCGATGGAGCACTCGGCGACGACAGAGGCGATCAGCCATTTTGAGCAAGCGCTTTCGTTGGTCGACAGCAAGCCGTCAAATCAAGACAAGAGACGTCAAAGAATTGAATTACTTACGACTTATGGCGCGGCACTGACGAGCGTGAAAGGCTATACTGCGCCTGAAACCGTACAAGCATACGAAGACGCATGGCAGCTTACCAATGCCGGAGAGGACAAGACCTGCCTGCATGAAATTCTTTATGGAATGTGGAACTCAGCGCAGGTTGGGTCGGACTATACACGTGCACAGGAACTTGCGGATCTCTGTTTGGATTTTGCCCGACAACGAGATGACGAAGTCTCGAAACTAGTGGCTCGTAACCTGTGTGGGGTAACCTCTACCTTGCGGGGGGATCATCGACAGGCTGAAACACATCTGTCAAAATCTGTGGAAATTTATGATCCCAAACGGTTTCAATCGCTGTCCATCCAGACCGGCGAAGACCCCGGTGTCGAAAGCTTGTGCTTTTTGTCGTTCAACCGGTGGTATATGGGTCGCACGAAAGAGGCCGTTGAGTTTGCGGATCGGTCGCTGGAACTGGCAAAGAAAATCGCTTATAAACAATCCATTGTGTACTCGCTGGCGATGCGTGGAGTCCTGCTGCATTTCAGTTCCGAATATGATGCCCTGATTGAGGTATCAGACGAAATAATCGAACAATCAAAACGCCAGAGCTATCCTTTCTTTGTCGAGTGGAGCCTCAATCTGAAAGGTTGGGCTCTTGCGAAAAAGGGGCATCATGATGAGGGGCTTGCCCTTATGTCAAACACCTGGCGGCAAGGGTTTTGCACTTTGCTTGAAGCAAAGGTTCATCTTGAAACGGGTGAGAAAAACGCCGGGTTGGACTTAGTTGACGACATTATCACCAAACAACCCTGGCTCTCACCCGAGGCGCAGCGTGTCAAAGGAGAGCTTTTGTTGCTGGGTTCAAACCAAGACCGTGATGGCGCGCGCTCGTGCTTTCTTGACGCCTTCACACTTGCGGAAGAACAGGGGGCTACAAGCCTCATGCTAAAAATCGCGCTCAGCATGGCAGATCACGCGTCGACCCAGGATCCCGGATGGCCCGATCTGGTGTTCCTCAAACGGGCACTTGCCGCAGTCGATATAAACAACCCCACAGTCGACCTGAAAAGAGCACAGAAACATCTTGAGCGATTAGGCGGGAGATCTCCGAATGTTGCGTGAAAGACAGAGCGCAGACACCGCTCAATCGAAAGAGGACGTTCTGGCATTTTTCCGCAAGCTTAGGAAGATCGATAACACGCTTCGGTTCCCCGAGGAATCTGTGCAAAGGCTGTTGGACCTGCAACTAAAGCCCGTTCCATTTCAAAAACGGCACCTGTTCGACCACATGGCCAGACAAGCCCCAGCGCTTTACCGGGATTTCCCTCAACCCATGGCGCGTAAAAGCGACGGTGACATCTTCTGCACACCAGAGCAGTTGGCGAACCGGTTGAGTAAATGCACTTCCTCAGAGACCTATCCGGTTCGTTTGGGAACAAGTGACGAAAAGCGGGACCTGAGTATCGCGGAAATCCTGCAACGCTGGCGGCAGTCTGGCGTGATCATGGGCGTCACAGACCTCCCGGTTCGAGACAGCGCGCTCTCCGAATTCTTTGACGTGGATTTCCTGCAGCCGTGGAACCTCATGTCCGGTGCTTCGGAAGACATTCGCGAATTGGAAATGCTGACTGCAGTGTTCAGTACAGCTGGTAAGCTGACCGACTCTCATTCAGACGATATGGCGGTTTGCAATCATTGCTGCGTGGGAAGCAAATTGTGGCTGGCATGGGACACATACGAAGGGCTTGCAGCTGGTCTGGACGATGTTGAACGGGTCAGTGTGACAACCCGCGCCCGGTTCGATGCCGAGGCTTTTTTGTCTCTGAAAAGTGCTTGCTGGTTCGTCATCCGCCCTGGTGAAACTCTGTTCTTGCCCGGCAAGTTCACACACCGCGTCTATACGCTGGAGAACTATATCGGCGTTGGAAGCTTTTATGTCGGCTTTAGCAATCTGTTGCACACAGCCCGCCGCTGGATGACCCATGGCTCGCTATGGGACCCGGTGCCCGACGGGCCAAAAGGGCAGCGCGCGGACGACTTGCTTACGTTTGGAATGTCTTCCCTGAAGACCGTATTGCAATCTGGCGGTGCAAATCAGCAGGATTATGGTATCGCAGAAATTGCCACGGCCCTTGACCATATTGATTGGTCAGATCCTGTTGTGGCCGATCTGCTACGTGATCGACCGAATTTTGCACGAGCGGCAGATATGCTGCGCAAAGCCACCGCTCAGACATCTTGACCGGGATCAGCCTTTGTTGTTCGGGTTTTTCTTAACACCACCACCGCCATCGCGTCTTTGGCGGTTGTCGTTGATCAGCTTAATCGCTGTTGTGATGTTTTCCAGTTGCTGCACAGCACTATCCTGCGAACGCAAAAGAATTTCTTCAATCTTGTTGAGATGGGCAATGGGCAGTTCATTCAAATCAGCTTCTTGTACAAAAACAGTTAAATCACTCATGGTATCTCCCTTTCTGATCAGGAGAATGAGCTTGCGCATCCAATCGGTCAAGGTTTTAGTTTCTGTTCCAGATGCCCAGTCAACATTCTGACCGCATTCCGATATTCATTATTTCTCTGCCAGAGGCAGAGACCACACAGCAAACTTTAAGGGGTAAAAATGTCGGCCAACTACGATTGCACCAAATGCCCCGGGTTTTGTTGCACCTACGATGAGATCGACCTGCTGGCCCCCGACGTCACCAGGCTGTGTTCGCATTTGGGCGTCTCGGAAGAGAAGCTGATCTCAAAATATACCAAGTTTGGGATGTTCAGTGGGCGCAGCCAATATCCGTTGAAGCTAAAGCATAAAGTTGACCGCGTTTACAAAAAGATATGCGTGTTCTTCGACCAAGATCGGCGCATCTGCACAGTATACGACGCGCGGCCCAAAGCCTGCCGCGCTTATCCTCATGGCGATCGGTGTGGATACTATGACTTTCTGTCATTTGAAAGAAATCTTCACAGTGACGACGATCATATCCCGTCTGCTTGAAAGGCGACCTGACGATCGCCAAAGCATCGCGTTGCAAAGACCCTCAAAATTGACCCTCAATTGAAGTAGTACTTCAATCCAAAGTAAGGCCCGTGTTGGGTCACATCATAGGCAAACGCTCCCGTGCTCAGCGTATCACTGTAGTCAACGCTGAAATAGCGATAGCCAAATATGATCGATGTTCGGTTCCAGGGTTGATAATCGAAACCGACATTCGCACCGATCTGAAGATCGTTTCCCCCAGCGCCGAAACCACCAAGGTCGATTGACGTAACTGCCGTCCATCGTTCGTTCAATCGCCACATGCCGCGCGCACCGATGACCGGTTCGACCCAGCCTTGGTCCCCTCCCAATACAGGTGGAGTGGTTGGCCCTGGTGTTGTGATGTCGATCTCTTGCCGGATCGAATTGTATCGAATGCCACCCTGAAGATCGACAGTATAGCGCCGATTGGTGGAGCCATAGGTGCCGTCTGCAATTCGATAGGCTCCTAAAACCGCGAACCATTTTTGCCGTACGTCCACATTCACCGACGACCCGAGCGGCCCTGGCAGCGTCGCGTCCTGTTCTATCCCCACATAGTTGGCATCAACGATAATTCCCAGATCACCATTCCAGGCTTCGTAACGCCCGGCCGCCGCGAAATCGAGAACTTCCAAGACGTCGCCCAGATCAAGGTCAAGATCAGCCGAAAGACCTGCGACTGTGGACGTTCCGGTGGTTCTGAGTGGTGTGAATAAGTAAAATCCCAGGGTATGCCGCCAGCCTTCGTCATCCTGCCCCGGCGCAGGCAGCGATTGGGCGGACGCACCACAAGCAAGCAGACAGGACAGGGTTATCGTGCTTACGGCGCAAGCAGATGTATTAAATTTCATTTACCGATCTCCTAGCTATTCACTTCCACAGGAACAGGACACGCTGGCGCTGCTTGTGCGAAACGCACCTCATTTGCTGACCGAGGATTGTTTGATTTTGAAAGCCTCAACGGCCGCGGCGGTTTCAGGGCGAATGTTTTCAATCCCCTCGTAAGGGATGCCGAAGGCGGGCTTCTCGTCAGGGAATTTTTCCTTCCGGGCTTGGTGCCGAGCGAGAATTCGAACGAATTCCTGACCTCCCCAAGCACCGACTTCAGTCGAGACAGGGTACTTTTCGTGAGTGTCGCGATAAATGTCTATGAAGTCTGCCAAAATACCGTTTGTGAGGTCCTTCGGCAGGTTCATTCGGAATTTATCCTTAATGATCGCTGCGGGTTTATCAATGTTATACACGATCAACGAGTCTCGGCGACCTTTGGATTCATCAGCGAACAAAATCGAAGCTGACTGATCGACGCCATCTACCAGCCGATCGCGCGGGATGAACCCATCTGCGCCAGCGATACGTGACAGTGTCGTATAG
The DNA here is from genome assembly GCF_056537285.1 of Ruegeria sp. CF8. Classification (NCBI taxonomy): domain Bacteria; kingdom Pseudomonadati; phylum Pseudomonadota; class Alphaproteobacteria; order Rhodobacterales; family Roseobacteraceae; genus Ruegeria; species Ruegeria sp. CF8. The sequence continues at coordinate 19,497 of NZ_JBQFRG010000004.1, forward strand.
AGATCGGAGACGTGTAAGATGTTGTTAACCATTGAATCTGGGCCGATAACACCAGGCCAGCGAATAAAGGCGTCAACTCGAACCCCGCCTTCGGTGGTGTCGCCTTTGCCACCTTTGTAGATCATCGGTGTGAAGCCGGATTGAGGTGAGTATTTGGTGAAATGTCCATTGTCACCCATGACAACAACCACAGTGTTATTCGCGACGTCCAGATTTTCCATTTCGGCGAAGATTTCCCCGAGGTATTCATCGAGCAACTGGAGCTTGTCGGCGTAGAGGCCCCCATTGGGTGACTCTGGCCCAGTTCGTCCAGTGCGCGTGTTATGTAGTGGGATCATCGGCCAGTATTGAAGGAAGAATGGTTGCTCACCGGTAGCAAGACGTCTTAGCTCTTCTATCGTTTTGTCTTGATACGCTTGGTTCATCTCATCGTATTTCAATGCGCCCCAACGCTCGCCTGGTTGCATTCGAATCTCCATGATTGGTCCACCTGCCTCGCCTTCGATGACGGTCATCATTGCTGAAGCGTCTGGGCGGAACCACTCGTCGAGCACGTAATCAGGGACAAAATCTCCGATACCAACTGAGACTTGCTCGCGAATGGCATCATCGTTGAAAATCGTAAGCTGACCTTGTTGGTGGATCGCATGTTGTGCGTAATCGAAACCTTGGTTCATCGCCCAGCTCTCAGCGATGTCACCCATGTGCCATTTACCTACATGGCTGGTGGCATAGCCCGCTTCTTTAAGAACCTCAGCAAGAGTGACTTCCTTTCCTGGAAGACCGAAGCCAGCTATATCCACAGTCGTGTTGCCCATTCCCATGCGTACTGGAAGACGCCCAGTCATTTGAGCAACCCGTGTCGGAGTACAGGATGGTTCTGTGTACATTCGCACCATCCGCATACCTTCGTCCGAGAATTGATTGATGTTCGGAGTTTCAATGCCTCGTACTGCGTTGAGTTCCGGTATACCCATATCCCCGAAACCAAGATCATCAATCAGGATGGAAACGATATTTGGCGGATTGCCATTATTGCGCTCCCGAAACTCGGAAAGCAGCGCGTCAACCGCAGCATCATCCTCGGCCCATTTTTCGGCGTGCTGGGCTTGCAGTATGTAATACTCAGCGTCGTGAATGATCGGCGCTTCCTGCGCCGTCAACGTTTGAGCTGCGATACATATGCTCGCGGATAGGTAAACCACTTGTCTCATGTCGCCTCCACTCATTGGCTTTGTTTCGGTTCTGTTTCGGGTTCGGATATTGGGGGGTGCTGAGATTGGGTTGCGTCCAGTGTCTCAGCTCCAACGCGGTTGATGTCTGTAGCCGGAAAAAACTCGACCCAGACATGCCAGAACATCCCTGACCTTAGGGTTTCGACGCGGCTGAGCTTTCCGCAGTTTGAATTGCCGAAGAAATCTATTTCCGTTACCGGAGCGCCGCTGTCATTGTACCAGACACCCACGCTTTCATAGACCGGGTCATAGGCAACCACGACATCACGGCCACCTACGTTCGCATTGATCAACCCGTGATGCTTGGCAATGAAATCATCGGTCCAGCAGACAGCGTCGCCAGCTATTGTAACGCCCCAGACATAGGTTTTGTTGGGCAACCGGTCATCGCTATGGCTCATATTGTCCATGACTGGCGCTGCCTCCTGATGCTGTTTCGCAATCCCCGAGGCGAATACAGTTTCAGTAAACAGGTCGAAGAGCCGCAGCAAAGGGTTTGAAGAGGGTTTGTTCAAAAACACTTCGCCATCCGGATATGCCTTTTGGAAGCCTCGAAAACTCATCCGAAAAGTGGGCCAAGGTTGCATGGCAGATTGCTCGGACTGGTCGCTGTCAAAACGGCCATAAATCTGCTGAATGGGTTCACCTGTCGTGTTGTCACGCAGGATCAGGTTGTTGCCATGCTGGGCCATGACCTCAAGATCAAGCCGTTTGCCATTGATCTGTGGTTTGTAAGCCAGGCCCAGATTGGCCATGGCGCAGTACGTCATGACAATATCGTCGCCACCCAGCCCCTCAGAATTTCCCGCCAAATGCGGGCGCATCAACTGCGCATCGGAATGGGCGCGGGCATGACCGTTGTTTTCGATCACAAGAACGCTTGCCGAAGGGTTTATGAATTGCTTGGCTTCCGAGATTGGAAAGTAACGGGCGCTGTCTTGCTGGTTCCGCAGACCAATGTGAACCCAGATCCAGGGAAAAACGAACAGGAATACAATAAGAAGCGTCACGGCAGGCGCGCCAAGGAAGAACAACCAACCCGGGCCGCCGCCCATCAGATGCCCCAACAGCATCAAAGCCAGTCCGCCAATACCAACTGCGATATAGGTGTTTTCGTTTCGAATGAACCGGATCATATTGTTCCGCTTCACCTTCAACACCATCTGGCTGATATCTCCAAGGTCGCGAAAATACATGAAGCCAATGGACAATGAGACGACCAGACCCAAATAAAACAATAAGTTAGCCAGCATTTGGATCACCTTTCTTGCGGTTTGTTAGCCTTCGGAGGAATTTGATTTGGACACGAGGTAAAGCCGAATTTCGTCCTCAAGCCCCCGAAGGCTATCAGTTAAATCTGCGTAAGTTGGGTCGCTGGCATCGCAGGGCAGCAGCGCTGTCAAGCTTTCATAGTCGGTACAGATCTGGGCAAACACCGTATCCGAACTGCGTAGTCGGCCGATTTCGTCCGTTCGATCCGGAAACACCAGTGTCAATGAAACCATATCGATCCCCAAGGTATCTGATCTCGGTTAGGCCTCAGCGAAAAGGCTATTCCCCCTCCTTTCCGGTCAAGTATCGTCGAAATTCATTTACATATTCAGGTATCTTAACGTATGTTACGTCGTAACATGTTTATTTTCAGATGCTTGCGAGGCACACGAAAGCGACTGATGTGATGACATTTAGGGGGCTGCACTCAGAATCGGACCTAGATCCGATCCCTAATGACCTGACGGATTCTGAAATCCGGCAGGCATTGGACGCCATATTGAACAGCCCGGAATTTGAAGGGGCTGAGCGGTTACAGTCTTTTCTGCGCTATGTCGTTGAAACTCTTTTGGCGGGGCACGGGAACGACATCCGGGCTAAGTCGATTGCCGAGGATGTCTACGGCAGACCATTGGGTGGGCGCGGTGATCCAATGGCCGTAGTGCGCGTAGATGCCGGTCGCATGCGCCGGCGACTGGCAAACTACTATTCGAATTCCGGCAAGGATGAGTGCTTGCGCATTCATGTGGATCCCGGAGGCTATGTACCCCGATTTGAGGTGATTTCTGCCAAACATGAAAACGGCACGCCTTGGACACGGCGCCATTGGCTGCTCGGCGCCGCACTAATTGGTGTTCTTTTTGTATGCGCCGCCGGATTTTACCTTCAATTCAACCCTCAGGAGTCGACAAGCGCCTCAGGCCCATCCGAAGCCGCGAGAAAACAGCAAGCTGTCCGGGAAGCTCTGTTTTCCACCAACCCCACAAAGCTGCAGGCTATGAATCTGGCAGACGAAGCGCGCCCATTGATGTTTCCAGTTCTGGATCGTGCCCGACTGCAAGCCGTGAGCGGTATGTTCAAGCGCGCGATTGCGTTGGACAACTCGTATTTTGGCGGCTACGCGGGCTCGGCACAATCGTTAGGAATTCTGGCAATCACCACTCCGAACGGAGCAGAGAAGCGCGATTTTCTGGTTCAAGCAGAGACGCATGCCGATAAGGCCGTAGAACTCGCACCCGGTGAAGGCTGGAGCCACTCGGCGCTGGCTCTTGTCTCTTTTGCCAAGCGGGACTTCGACGCGACGATGGCACATTCGAACCGCGCGATCCGCCTCGCGCCTGACGATATCCATGTCATCAACTTTGACGCTTTGTTTGCATTGTTTGGTGGCGATTTTGAACGTGCTATCGCGTCCGCCAAACGCGCGCAAAACTACGACACCACCAATCGCAGGTTTCCATATCGAAGCGTGCTGGCGTCATCCAGTTTTCACTTGGGAGATTACCAGGGCTGCGTCGACCAATTCAACAGATCGATCAGATTGGGTGACCCCGTCAGTGCCATCTCGATCGGTTATCTTGCCGCGGCATATCAAAGGTTGGGAGAGTACGACCGGGCAAAAGCAACAATTCTTCTCTTGGATGAGGCTTGGCCCAACTACCCCCTGAGCGCTTTGCTTCGGGCCCTGTTCGCCGATCCGTCACATGCCGAAGACATAATCAGCGCGCTTAACGAGATTTAAGCATTGCACAACCATCCATGAACGTTTTGTGCTGTGTCGCATGAACAAACCACACTTAGGATGCCTCTAATGGTCAAATTGGCGCGCACGCTGTCATTGACCATGCGAGCGCCTCAGGTGACAATCCGAACCCCAGCGTTTCGACCACGCGCCGGTTATAAGCGTTTACCCATACACGCTCGGCATCGGTCAGCATCTCGACCAGCAACATGTCAGTTTGAATAGGACACCATGTCAGGTTCGAGAAAGCCAGGAAACCATCCTCGTCTTCGACAATTTCAAACAGGTTTTCGATCCGAATTCCGAACCTGCCTTGTTCATAATAGCCGGGTTCCAACGAGAGGATCATGCCCGGCGCCAGATCAACCGGGTTATAGGGCTTACCAATTCGCTGAGGGTGTTCATGCACGGACAGTCGGTGGCCCACTCCATGACCTGTCCCATGATCGTAGTCCAGCCCGAGGTCCCATAGCGGTCGACGGCAGATTGCGTCGATGTGATGGCCTTGCGTGCCGGGCGGGAAGCGCAGGGTCGCTATCGCATGAAACGCCTGGAACACAGCCGTATAGGCCCGATCATATCCTTCTGGGCGGTTGGGTCCAAAAGCGAAGCTGCGGGTGGCATCGGTGGTGCCAGTCTCGTACTGACCACCGGAATCCAGCAGATATGTATCGCCGGAACGGATCGCCACCTGATTGTCCCCTCGTGTCGAGTAGTGGCACATCGCAGCGTTGCCGCCTGCGGCAGATATGGAATTGAAGCTTTGTTCAAAAAAACCGGGTTGGCGTTGGCGAAAGCGCAGGATCGCCTCTTCTGCTTCGCGCTCGGTAACAGGCTGGCCCTCTTCACTGCGGTGCGGGACTTCGGCAGCAAGCCATGCGCAGAACTCAACCCATGCTATGCCATCTTCGATATGACATGACCGCATCCCTTGCAGCTCTACAGGGTTTTTTACGGCCTTGCGAGCAGTCAGGAAACTGGAACGAGGCTGAGTAATACCACCAGCTTGTTCTATGGCCGTGCGTACGGCAACCGGCGAAAACTCAGGGTCGAGCAAGACGCTCTGCCCGGGTTCGACTTGCTTTTTTACAGCAGGCAGAAACTCTTCAGGAGCGTGGACTTGAACCGTCTCGGGCAAAAACTGGACGGAATCCGGGTGTAGCTTCGACGCCGCAACAAACCAAAGCAAACTGCCGTTTGCGTTCACCAAAACAAACGACTGCGGGATTGGGTTAAAGGCAACATCCGCCCCTCGAACATTCAGCAACCAAGCGATATTGTCGGGCTGCGTCTCAACCAACAGTTCCGCACCGCTGGCCCGCATCCAGCTTACCAGTTCATCGATTTTCTCGCGTGTCGACTGGCCTGAAATCTGAACCGGAAAGGGTTCTATTTCTCCAACCGGAGGCAACGGTTGGTTCACCCAGATTCGGTCAACCGGGTTATCTTCGGCAGCGACCAGCTTGCCTTGCTGGACCGCCTTGGCAAACCGATCGAATAAGGTTGGAGGAATATGCATCGGGTCAAATCCAACCTGCCAGCCGGGCTGCGCCACACCCGCTAGCCAATGTTCGGGTGGCTCATCGAACAAATGGTGGTGCGAGAACAACGGCTTGGGGCATTGGTTCGCCGCCTGAACCACATAACGCCCATCCACAAACAGCGCGACCGTATCCATGGTGACGATTGCAAGACCTGCCGATCCGGTAAACCCGGTCACGTATGCAAGCCTTTCATCATGCGGCGCAACATATTCCGCCTGATGCGCATCATATCGCGGCAGAATAAATGCATCCAATTGTCTGGCTTTTATTTCTGCGCGCAAAGCAGCGACAACGGGGGCCTTGTTCGCGTCAGGGGTATCAAGCATGGGTATTGATCTCTTTAACATGATGGCACGCAACTTCGCCCTGCTCCCTGAATGGTTGCAGGGTGGGCCGAGTTGTCTTGCAGATTTCGGTGGCGTGACGGCAGCGCACATGGAACGGGCAACCGGACGGCATATTCAGGGGCGACGGCAGTTCACCTTCCAGCTTGACCGCCCTGCCCCGATCATCGGGGTTCAGCGATGGGGCCGCTTGCAGTAACGCCTGACTGTAAGGGTGCGACGGGGCGGAAAACAGCGTCTCGCTGTCTCCGATCTCGACAATCCGGCCCAGATAAATCACCGCAACCCGGTTTGAAACGTGACGAACCAGGCGCAGGTCATGAGCGACGAACAGGATCGTCAGCCCCAAGGTCTCCTGCAATTCAAGCAACAGATTGACCACCTGTGCTTGCACCGAAACATCCAGTGCCGAGACCAGTTCATCCGCGATCAGAACCTCAGGCTCGACCGCCAAAGCGCGGGCTATGGCAATACGCTGGCGCTGTCCGCCCGAAAACTCATGCGGCAGCTTGTGCTGTGCATCTTGCGGCAATCGCACCAGCTCCAGCAACTCGGCAACGCGCGCAGGGATGTCCGCTTCTGGGCGCATCTCATGCACGCGCAGCGCTTCGGTCAGGATTTGCCCCGTTGTCATCCTCGGATTCAGAGACGAGTACGGATCCTGAAACATCATCTGAACGCGGCGATTGTACACCCTGTCCGTACGCTGATCGGCCGCAAAAATGTCATGACCATCAAACCGAATTTCACCATCGCTGGGTTTGTAAAGCCTCACGATACAGCGGGCGAGTGTAGACTTGCCGCAACCGGACTCTCCTACGACACCCAGTGTTTCGCCCCGGATCAGATCCAGGCTGACACCGTTCAGTGCGTTCACGACACGACCGGGGCGACCGGTCAGAAAATCGCCTGGGCTGCGCCCTAAAGGAAAGCGCAGATGCAGGTCGCGGATTTCCATCACCGTGGCGCTCATGCGGCATTCCCCTGAGACGTGGTAATCGGGTTGAAACAGGCCACCTGCCGCCCTTCGGTGATCAAAGACAAGGCCGGGCGATCCTGACTGCATGGTGAAATACATGACGCGCAGCGCGGTGCAAAAGCACATCCCGAAGGCAAAGCGTCCAATCCCGGTGGCACGCCAGGTATGGAGTACAGAGGTGTACGTGGCGGCAAATTTTCGGGCACCGAACGCATCAAACCAACGGTATAGGGATGACGCGGTTCGCGCAGAACATCCCTGACCGGCCCTTGCTCGACGATCCGGCCCGCATACATCACCGCAACAGTGTCGCAAGTCTGCGCCACGACGCCCAGATCATGCGTGACCATCACCACCCCCATATCCAAATCCTGCGCCAACTGAAGAATCAGATCGAGGATCTGGGCCTGAATGGTGACGTCCAGCGCCGTGGTTGGCTCATCCGCCAGCAACACTTTGGGGTTCGCGGCCAGTGCAATGGCGATCATCACCCGTTGCCGCATGCCGCCGGAAAACTGGTGCGGATAATCCTTCAACCTTTGTGAAGCCGACGGGATGCCGACCAGATCCAGCATCTCTATCGCACGATCCCGGCGCGCTGCCCGCGGCAGGTCTGTATGGGCGCGCAGCGTCTCTTCAAGTTGCAGCCCAACCGTCAGCAGCGGGTTGAGAGAGGTCATCGGCTCTTGAAAGATCATCGCGATCTCACGGCCCTGAATTTGACGCAGGACGCGATCTGCCATCCCGACCAGATCGCGCCCTTGCCATCGCACTGTTCCGGTCACATCCCCGTAACGGCGCGCCAGTCCGATGATCGACCGCAACGTGACGCTTTTCCCTGATCCGCTTTCTCCGACCAGCCCTAGGACCTCACCCCCTGCGACAGAAAAGCTGATGTTACGCAAGGCAGGCAAGGCGCTGCCGTTGCGGTGGAAGGTGGTGTTCAGGTCCTCGACCTGCAGGATCGGTGTATTGTCTGCCATCCCTTACCCCCTCGGCCTCAGCAGATCGGCCAACCCGTCGCCTAACAAGGAAAAACCAAGACCGGTCAGAACAATTGCGAGCCCCGGCATCAGGCTCAACCACCACGCGGTTGAGATAAAATTGCGCCCTTCCGCAATCAGAACGCCCCATTCGGCCTGCGGCGGTTGTGCACCCAACCCCAGATAGCCCAGCGAAGACCCCAGAAGGATCACCAGTGCCATGTCGGTCATCCAATAAACGATCACAGGCGTGATCGCGTTGGGCAGCAAGTGGCGGAAGATGATGCGACGGTCGGAATAGCCCATGACGACCCCTGCGGCCGCATAGTCATTGCCCATCTGAGCGATGACTTCGGCTCGCATCAGACGCGCGTAATACACCCAATAGACCACCGAGATGGCGATATACATATTGACCAATCCCGGCCCGAGCACAGCGACCACTGCGATCACCAGGACCAGAAACGGGAAGGTGATGACGGCATCAACAATCCGGCCAAAGATCATATCGGCGATGCCTCGGTAATAGCCGACCAATGCGCCGATGATCACACCTGTTACCAGCGCGAACACAGTGCCGAACACAGCCATTTGCATATTGACCTGATAGGCCCAGATCACACGGGACAGGCTGTCACGGCCCAAAAGATCGGTCCCAAACGGGTGCGCCCACGACGGGGGCTGACGGATCGCGTTGTAATCAATCGTATTTGGATCATATGGCGCGAAGAGCCCGGGAAATATCGCCAGCAGGATCGAAAACCCGATGATCAGCATCCCGGCGACAAAACCCGGCTTTCGCAAGGCCCTACGCAGGAAAGAAGGGCGATCAGCGGTGAAGGTCACATCACTCATTGCAGGCGCATCCTTGGATCAAGGCGGCTCTGGAACAGGTCCGTCATCAGAAACACCAGCGAGACCAAAACCGCAAAAGTCAGGGTCAGGCCCTGGATCAGCGGGTAGTCGCGGGCAAAGATCGCCTCGAGCATCAGTCGCCCCATACCCGGCACGGCAAACACGGTCTCGGTGACCAGCGTTCCGCTCATCAGATTGCCGATCGACAGACCCAGAAGCGTCACGGTTGAGATCAGCGCATTGCGCAACACATGCCGCCCAAGGATCAGGCGCGACGGCAGGCCCTTTGCGCGGGCGAACTGGACATACTCGGCGTCAAGAACCTCGATAATCGCGCTGCGTAGGTTCCGCATGATGATGGCCGAGGTGTAAAGCGCCACCGTGACCGATGGCAAAAACAGGTGATAGAGCTTCTCTCCAAACGTATCCCCATAGCCACCAACGGGAAACAGGCGCAGTTGCGCCGCCAAGAACGTCAGCAGAACCAGACCGATATAGAAAACGGGCATCGAAAGACCGATCTGGAACACCGTGCGGATCACCGCATCCGGCCAGCGCCCACGATTGAGCGCGGCGACAAAGGCCAGCGGCCCTGCAATCAACAGCGACAGAACGACGGAATAAACGGTCAGAAAAACTGTAATCGGCAGACGGTCGGCGATTACATCTATCACATCCGTCCGCATCAGGATCGAACGTCCAAGGTCTCCCTGCACTGTATTGCTGAGAAACAACCAGAACTGCACCAGCATGGGCTCCGTCAGACCCAACCGTTCGCGGATCGCCTGAATATCGGCATCCGAGGCGCGGTCACCTGCCATCGCAATGGCCGGATCACCCGGCAGCATACGCACCAGCATGAAGATTATGACCATGACCAGGAAGAAGGTCGGCACCATCATCAGCAGGCGCTTTAAGATATAGTTGAGGCTGGACACATCCGCGCTCCGACAAAAGGCCCCGCCGCCAGGGTACGGCGAGGCAAGGGCTGCAGCTCTTACCGGCTGACTGTTGCTTCATCGAAGATGTTATTACCCAAGGGCGTCTGAACATAGCCCTCGACCGCAGTTCCCAGCGCCACTGCAAAGGGGGTCTCGTACATAAAAAGCAGCGGGGCGGCTTCGGCATAAAGTTCCTGCATCTTGATGAATTTGGCTTTGCGAGCCTCGGGGTCCATCTCTTTCGCGGCTTCTTCGAACAGAGTATTGAACTCGGCGTTCTCCCAACCCGTGCCAACAGCTTTGGCGGTCGGCGTGTAGCCTAGCCAGCCGACAACCTGGCTTGGGTCGTTTACGTCGTTGACCCAGCCGTAGGTGTGAATGTCGAACTCACCCGAGCGGTTCTTTGCACCACGCGTGGCGCCATCGACCTGCTCTACGACCAATTCGATACCCAAAGGCGCCCACATCTGTTGCAAGGCCGCAAAAATGGTCGCGTCATCCGCAGAGCCTGCCAGTGTTGTCAGCGTAACTTCGGTCCCCGGTTCCAGACCAGCTTCGGCAACAAGTGCCTTGGCCTTATCCATGTCATACGAATAAAGCGGGCTGAGGTCAGAAGCGTACTGGGTTGCCTTCGCCATCAACGGCGAACTCATCGGCTGACCCGCGCCATGCAGAACCACACCGATTAAGGCATCCTTGTTGGTGCCATAGTTCAGCGCCTGCCGAACGCGGGCATCCGCCAGCGGGTTCGGCGAGCCGTCCGCGCGCGTTTCGCGCGTGTTGATCGGCGAATAGATTATCCGTGTCGATGGATAGAGCTGCATACTGATATTCGGATCAGCCTCCAGCTCGGCCACACGGCTGAACGGGATAAACTCAGCTGCGTCCACTTCACCGGCCTGCAGGCTCAGAATGCGTGTGGCGTCATCCGGGATGATCTCGAAATGTACACCTTCCAAATAAGGCAGCGGTTTGCCGTCCGTCCCCATGCGCCAGTAATTCTCGTTGGCGCAGAAATCCATCGAGGCCCCTTGTTCGAAACCGCACAGATAAAACGGACCGGACCCGACGCCAGCAGATGTCGAGGCGAAGATCGCTGCAGATTTATCCTGATCCGTATCACCCGGCGCTGAGTCAAAGGACGCTTTGGAGACAATCGCCGTGTTGAACGTTGCCAGCATAGACAGAATTGTTGGGTCTGCGTCCTTTAAAGAAATCGTAACCGCATTGCCATCGGCTGACACATTATCAATAGATCCCAATAGGCCCGCCCATGGGCTTAGGTCCGGGTTCCGCGCCCGGTCCAGAGAGAACACGACATCGCTCCCGGACATGGGTGATCCATCGGCAAACAGAATGCCCTCTCGCAGGGTCAACGAAACCGTCTTACCGTCGTCAGAGACAGAAAACGTTTCAGCCAATCCAGGTTCAACAGAGTTTCCATCGGCGCTGCCGCGCAGCAGCGTATCGAACAAACTGCCGACCATCCAAATATCAGGGTTTCGATCCGCATAGATCGGGTCAATCAGTCTTGATCCGTCATATCTGGCGAAATTCAGCGTGCCGCCTCGTTCCTGTGCCAAGGCTGGCACCGCCAAAGATGAGGCAACAATCAGTCCAAGTACCGATTTCAAACGCATTCTCTTGTCCTCCCGCAACAGCATCTGCTTCATGCGAGGGCAGAATAACCATTTTTTAATTTTACTAAAGTTTTTTTTAGTTCTGCAGTAAATTTTTTTAAGGGCCCGCGTCTCGCTCTGAAGCATTGCTGATCGGCGAGGTCGTAACCCAAAGCTCAACCGCCTCGGTCTCGCCCAGCACGATTGAATAGTGCAGTGTAGACGTATCGTGATGAATCACATCGCCCGGCGACAACGTGAAAACCTGATCACCCAAATGATATTCCAGCTGCCCCGACAATAGATAGCAGAAGGCTTCACCAGTATGGCACATGTGTTCAGAAACATGCCCTGCCGGGCGATGAACGATCTGCGGATGGAACAACGCACCAGCAAATCCAGGGCCCAGTTTTTCATAGTAACGCCCGCGGGTTCCAAGCGAATATGACTGGCGACTATCCCGCGCAACATACTGGGAATACACCTCGGGCACACTGAGCAATTGCTCGATACTGGTCTGCAAGGCCGCTGCAATCGACATCAGGGATGTCAACGACGGAGAACTGAGCCCGCGTTCCACCTGCGACAGAAATCCGGTTGTCAGCTCTGCGGATTTGGCAACCTGATCCAAAGTCTTTCCCATCGCCTTGCGCCGTCTGCGAATGGCCTGCCCGAGTTCGGTTGGCTTACCTTTCTGTTTGGACTTGGCGCGCTCAGTCGGGGCTTGCATTCACGATCTCCTGGGCTTCGGAAAGTGCAAGCCATTCAATAGAATAATTTGTCGAAGATCAAAATTTATTTTTATCTGTCTAAAATTTAGCCCCGTAGAAGACACCACACAGTCTTTTCGGCATGGCGCGGGATACTGGCTCCATTTAGAACTGGAAAGGTACCCGAACATCCCCGCAATATTACTGATTATCCTGACCTAAGAGCCGCTCCCAGTGAATCTCTAAAGCCTAAGAACTGCGCCCTGCTTGTGTAGGCGCAGTTTAGATATATCCCCAAGCGGGAACTTACGGCAGCAGGTCTGCGACCTTACTGAAACCCGCCAGATCGTAGGTAAAGGTAATCGGTTCGCCGATCCGGTTGACCCCTGCAATTGTCAACTGGTCCCCGGCGCGCATGGCCGACATCCAGTCCGAAGAAACCGGTGAGCGAGCAAAACATCCCTGCGCCTCGCAGGTCAGGAACGTTGGCTGCGCGACTTCGGTACCGTCAACACTTGCCACCAAACCTTCGGAAAACAACAGACCAAACGGCAGGGTCAGAACGGCCTCAACTTCGTCGTTTCCAGCCGGTTTCACAAAAGCGATCGAGGTCAGGCGTTGATTGTTTTCGGCCAGAACAATGTTTTGTGTCATCTCGCAAACCAACTCACCTCCACTGACCAAATTGCTGCAATTAACAGACCAAAGCGGCGCCTCGGTTTCCTGCGCGGCAAGCGGGAGCGCCAGCCCCATCGAGACGCCCAAGCCACATATCCAAGTTTTCATTCTGCTGTTCCTCATGAGTTAGAATTGTACGCCAAGACCAAGCCCGACCTGCAAGGCCTCGGTTGAGTCTCCAAACATATGATCGACGCTCAGATTGATAAAGCGGCTGTCATCCAGCGCAAACAAACCGAGCCGGGCGGAAATGACCCCGTGGCTGTCGCCGACATAGCTGGTATTGGCAAAGCCACCATCTGCGGCGCTGGCTCCTGCAAACCCGGCAGTGACCGATACGGTATCATCGGACGAGAAGATGGCACCCGCTCGCAAACTGGCGCGCAGTTTCTGCTTGCCGTTCAGAACCTGTTCGGTTCCCATTTCCAGTGAGGGTGTCAGCGAGTAAATCATATTGCTGTCGTCTTGCAGGGTGATCCCAGACAACGTGGCCTGACCGTTGCTTGTGGTGGCCAGACGCGTTGCGTCAAATGACAACTCAGGTCGCAAGTAAGACGCGCCTCCTGCAAACCTGTGGTCATAGGCAAGGCTGAACCGCAGGTTCTGATGGTTGGTCTTGTGGGTGATCTCACTGACCCCCGACGTGTTCACAACAGTCCCGCCTGGCAGCACACCAACAATCCCACCGGCGCTGAGCGTATCGTAGTCCGACCAACCGGCAGACAGCTGAGCCGCAAATTCCCACGCGCCGGTATACTTGGTGAGCGAAGCGCCAAGATTGAACCGGTCGCCATTTGCCGTGTAGGACGACCCGTTGCTCAGGCTCATCTGATCGTGGCCCACGGCAAACCCAGCGTAAAGCTCATCTCCGACCGGAATTCGCACACCCGCCGACAGGTTGGTCGCGTTTATGTCGAGCGCGTCGTAGATCCCGGTCTGGTCGCGGTCAAAGAAGGACCGGCCACCCGAGAACCACATGCAGTTCCGCGGGTCATCACCGACCTGATAATCTGTGAAACGCTCGCAATTGTGCAGCGTATCGGCAAACACGCGGGTACCATAGTAGGCATCCACCAGATCAGACGCATAGTCTGACGTCGACAGCGTGTTGATTGCAGCGATGACCTCAGCCTCAGATTGCATATTGCCGATCAGGGCAAACAACTCGCCCTGTGCTGCAGAGCCCTGTCCGTAAAGCACTTGGTTGATGTAGTTACCGATGGCCGTCTGGTTGGCGTTCATCCCTGGGGTCGAGTAGTCGGGCGTAACTACCAGATCGATTGAGCTGCCGTCAGACGTCGATCCATTCAAACCAATCGAATAGTCCAGAACCACCGTATCCTGAATCGTTGTCCCCGCATCCGCAGCGATGCCATTCGGATTGATGATCACCAAAGGCAAAGCGCGTTCCAGCGTATTCAGCTGTGGTGTCAGCGTTCCGCCAATTGTTGCGTTTCCGGTCACATTGACCAGATCGCTTCTACCACCATATGCACCTGAGGTGAGGAAAAAAACATCGAAGGTCGACGTTGCGCTATTGCCGAAGGCAAGGCTTCCGGTCAGGTTCAGCGTTTGGCTGACATTGCCATAGAAGGCAAAATCGCTGGCTTGCACAGATGACGTGAACGCCGTGTTCAGCCCCCAGTTGGCACCCAAAACAAATTCGCCGTTCACCTGCATCATTCCGGCAGACCCCAAATCGACCGTATCCAGCGCATAGAACGCAGCGCCTTGTTCCACAGTAAGACCGTTGGTGCCCGCACCAAGGTTCAGGTTTCCAAGAGCCGAACCAAAAAGCGTCACCTGATCATCCCCGTTCCCGCCGTTCAGCAGTTGGTTGTTTTCGGCCAACAGAACACTGTTTGCGGAAAGCGAAAGCGCATTGTTCGATCCGCCTTCGACGACAATTGACGCAACTGAATCCGTCTGACCGGTACCGCCCATGACGACACCATCCAGACCAAGGGTGATTGCACCTGCGCCATCGCGCCCCTCAGACTGCGCCAGAACGCCTATGCCGCCCGCTCCGACAGAAAGAACGTTGCCGCTTAGCGCCATGTCGATGGCTCCACCGGCACCTGCGCCACCTGCAGCTCCGCGGAAGACCGAGTCCACTAGGCCGCCACCGCCGCCCAAAGACTGCGCGATTACGCCAATTGCGTTTTGCCCAGTGGTCACGATGGTCCCGGTTTGGGTGAAGTTGATATCGCCGCCATTGCCGCCATTGTTGGTCGACAGACCCACGGTGATGCGGTTTTGCGCCATGTCGGTCGAGACAATCCCGCCACCGCCACCGATGCTCTGAATGACGAAGCCATGTGACCCTTGGCCGCTCGTTGTCATGTTCCCGACATTGGTGAAATCGACATTACCGCCATCCCCGGTCGAGGCATCCTGCGCACCTAAGATGACATCAGCAGTACCAAGCCCCGAGATGACAACCTCACCACCGCCAGCACCGATGCTTTGCACCGTTTGGCCAAACGCGCGGTCGCCGCTGGTGAAAACGTCGCCATCCAACGTCAAGCCAATCGCGCCGCCGTCGTTGTTAAAGCTGGGATCCGAGCCCAGGATCACCGATGCAGCCTTTTCAGTGCCAGCCACGCCACTGCCGTTGCTGTTCAGAACCAGCTTACCGCCGCCGCCGCCAATAGACTGCACTGTACCCGCCGACGAGAATGCGCCATCAGTACCAACATCACCCGTACGGTTGCCGGTTACATCTCCACCACTTGCATCGTTGGTGTTGATTGCACCCAGTCGTGCCGTGATGTCGATGGCGTCACCATCCTCGACGTCCACGTTGGTGGACGCGGTTCCACCACCGCCGCCGACGCTCTGCACCATCAGGGCAGTCGATCTGTCACGCGTCGTGGCGATGTTGCCGTTATGCGCTTGCGTAACCTTATTGCCAGCCGTGCCTGACACATCGTCGCCGCCAAGAGCAATGTCACTGCGCACGACCGAACCGGTCGCGCCGGACGTCCGCGTTGTGAAATCGACCGATGTGTTGGCATTGCCGCCACCGCCATTCACCGATTGAGCAAACACAGCCTGCGCACCTTCACCATTCACCAGAATGTCGCCAGTCGAATTCACGGTTACAGAGCCGACCGAACCGGTTGTTCCGGTACGGGCACCCAACGCTTGTGAGATTGTGTAATCAAGCGCCGAAACCAACGGGGAGGAAACCGAATAGCCCGCATTGCCGCCACCGCCGCCAACGGATTGTGCGTAGATGCCAAACCCGTTTTGGGCGTTCACCACAATGGTGCCGGTATGATTGACCGTAACGTCTCCGCCATCGGCACCAGATCCGCCCGACCCACCAATGGCGATCTTGGAGTATGACTTGCCGGTCATCGTGTTCTTGAGGTCATTCACATCCATGGACACGGCCAGACCGCCGTTGCCGCCACCGCCGCCGACGGATTGCGCCATGACACCATAAGCCTCTGCGCCATCGACCTGAATATCGCCGCTGTTGGAGACGATTACATTGCCCGCAACGTTACCGCTGCCGCCCGAGCCGCCGATGTTCAACTGCGCCGTGGGCGAGCTGTTGTCGCCGGTTTTCAGCCGCAGCGTCCCGGTGATGGAGCTGCCTCCATTTCCGCCACCGCCACCGATAGATTGAGCAAAAATCCCATGCGCACCGGCACCCGTGGTCACGATAGTACCCGCGTTGGTCACTGAAACGGTACTACCAATGCCACCTGTGCCACCCGAGCCGCCCAGACCAAATTGCAGCGCCCGCCGTGTGCTGGCTTCGGCCCCGCCATAGCGGCCATTAACCGAAATCGTCGAACCGCCTGTGCCGCCGCCGCCGCCAACAGATTGGGCGAAGATACCGTGGCTTTCAGCACCATTGGTCAGAATCGTACCATCGACGGTATTCACAACTGTCACTGTGCTGCCAGCCCCACCTGTACCGCCGGTGCCACCAATCAGAATGGCGTTTGTCGTTGCGCCGTCCGAGGACCGACCCAGGATGATATTGCGCACTTGTTGAGCATCGCCACCGCCGCCGCCAACGGATTGCGCATAGATGCCAACAGATTTGTCGCCAACAGTCTGGATCAGGTCTCGGTTCGTGACCGACACCGCCGCCGAGGTCGCACCCGTGCCGCCATTGCCCCCAATTGACAGCGTAGCCGTGTTGCCGATGTCCTTGCGCAGGCTGATGATGCGGTTCTCGACCACACCCCCCATGCCGCCGCCGCCGCCGACGGATTGCGCAAAGATGCCATGAGACATTGTGCCTTGGGTTGTGATGATCCCGTCGCTGTCTACGGTAACGGTGTCCGAGGTCATGCCGTCCCCACCTGTACCGCCGACATTGATTGATGCTGTGGTCCCAACGGTCGACGGGTTGACCACGGCTTTGATGGTATCGAGGTTCGACTGACCCGCCTGAACCATTCCGCCGGTGCCGCCCGCGCCGCCAATGGATTGTGCCAGCAACCCGTTTGACCGGTCGCCAAATGTCGCGACCCGCGCGGTATTGGTGAGGTCAACCTTGCCACCTAAGCCACCGCTGCCGCCGCTGCCGCCGATGGACAGGGCAATCGATGTGCCCTTGCCAGCCGAGTTGCTGGCCTTGCCGCCGGTGCCGCCACCGCCGCCGACGGCTTGGGCAAACACCGCATGGGCATCCGTACCCTGGGTTGAGACCGTACCCGCCACAACAGCCGTGACATCGCCCGCTTCACCTCCGGTACCACCTTCCAGTCCAACGGACAGGCTGGCCTTGTTGCCCTTGCTGTCGCCGGTTTTGGGCGTACCGATACTGACAGAGGTCGAAGACGAGTTTCCGCCTCCGTTACCGATCGACTGCGCGAAAAAGCCGTACGAACTGTTGCCCTGCGTAGCGATGATTCCGTTCGAGCTTGCATAGACGTTGCCACCCATTCCACCCGTGCCGCCAACGCGACCAATCTGGATGTTGACGTTGCCCCCATCCACCGAGGTAGAGGCCGAGTTGTAGCCGGCGTTACCGCCCCCGCCGCCAACAGATTGCGCGAACAGACCGTGTGAATTTGCCCCTTGCGTGGTGATGTCGCCGGTATGGCGCAGATCGACTGCACCACCATCGCCGCCGTTTCCAACGCCACCGCCAATCGCTAGACCAAAGCCCTTATTTGTCGCGTCCGAAGCCAATTCATAGGTCATGCCCAGGTTCAGGGCCGCGTTGCCGCCACCGCCACCGATGGATTGTCCAAAAATCCCGTGGCTGCCGTCCTGCTTGGTCAGGACATTGCCATAATGGTCCACATCAATCGTGCCACCATCGCCCGCTGTTCCGGCAGAACCACCAATGGCCACCACAGCCGACACGCCCGTTTTCTTACCCGAGGAATCAGCTGGGTTCACCTTTCCCTCAAGCTCATCAAGCACCGCGTTGTAGTTGGCGATAACTGAGTCGTCGACGCCTGTATTCGTAGGCGTTTTTCGGCCACTTGAATCGCCTGTGCCGCCATTGCTCTGACTGCCTGTGGTTTTGCTGATACCGACAACCGCGTTGATCCCGGCGTCGCCGCCGCCACCGCCGATGCTTGACGCCTCGATCCCGTGCGATCCGGCTCCGTCGGTCACAATGGTTCCTGCCGCTGCGGTTGATGTTCCGCGCGCTACGGTGACATTGCCTGCGTCACCCCCGCCGCCGCCAAAGCCACCAATGCCCATCGCGATAGGCGAGCTGTCCTTGGTACCCACGAACGTCGCGTTGATACCGCCGGTACCGCCACCGCCGCCAATGCTCTGAGCAAAGAGGCCACGTGCGTGATAACCGTTTGTCGAGATATTGCCGGTTTGCGTGACAGTTACGTCGCCTGCATCTGCGCCGGTGCCGCCGTGACCGCCAAGGCCGCCAACGATGCTGAGATCGGTCTTGCCGCTGGAATTGTTGGAATCGCCATAGTTCAACTGCCCGGTCACGTTCAGCGCGCCGTTACCGCCGCCGCCCGCAATGGATTGCGCCAGAACACCGTGCTTCCAGTTGCCCGCAACCGAAACCGCGCCCGCATGATCCACCGCTACATTGCCCGAGACATTGCCGTTGCCGCCAAAGCCGCCAACCCCGAATGTGACCGAGGGAATTTTACCGTCCTTGCTCAGCGCGATACCGCCCGAGACGTTCAACCCGCCATTGCCGCCGCCGCCGCCGATGGATTGCGCCAGCAGACCAGCTGACCCGTCTGTATCCTGCTTTTCTTCGTTGAAAACACCCATGTCGATAAACAGACGTTCAAGCCCGAAAGTCGAGGTCAGTTCCTGAGTTTGATCGACAATCGTATTGCCCAGGAAATTGCGCAGCTTGTCTTCGAACGTTGTGCTATTGGGGATCGAAATGTCATCAGGGTTGGTCGTGACCGTGATGTTTGCCTGCGATGTGACTGTAACGTCACCGGCTTTGCCACCATTACCTGCGAACCCGCCGACACCCACGATCAGGGAACTGTCTGAAACGATCCCACCCGAGACGTTCATGCCACCATTGCCGCCACCGCCGCCAACGGATTGTGCAAGCAGGCCGGACTGCCCCGTACCATGCGCCCGGATCGTGCTGCCTGCGCCAATATCAACCGAGACGTCCCCAGCGTCGCCGCCGCCACCGCCAAAACCGCCAACCCCGACAACAACTGCGTAGGACTTGCTTTGATCGGTCAGACCCGCGCCGGGTTTGCCGCTAATCGCCAAACCGCCGGATACATTTATCCCGCCATTGCCGCCGCTGCCGCCAAGCGATTGCGCAATGATGCCACTGGCTCCTTTGCTTTGATCAACAGTCGAAGTGCCGTTAGATATGACCATTGGCACCGCCTGAATATTTCCGGTGTAATCCAGATCGACAGATTGAGCGTTGCCGCCCGCACCTCCGAATCCACCGACACCCGCCGCGACCGAAAAGATCGTGCTGGAACCCGAAGGTTTGGTCAGAGACAGCGCTCCCGAGATATTCGTGCCACCTGTTCCGCCACCGCCACCAACGCTTTGTGCAAACAAACCGTGCGAGCCGTCCCCTGCCGTGACGACATCGCTTTGCACATCCAGTTTAACGGTGCCTGCGTCTCCGCCGCCGCCGCCAAAACCACCGAGGCCCAGACCCACGGCCGCACCGGATTTGCCAGACAAGCTCACCGCGCCGGAAACATTCAGACCGCCGTTGCCGCCGCCTCCACCAACGGATTGCGCCATAACCCCGATGCTGTCCGCACCAGTTGTGACAATCGAACTGGTGCCGCCAGCGTTTGTGCTGGACCGCAAGGTGCTGATCACATCTCCGGCATTCCCAGCACCTCCGCCAAAGCCACCAACGCCAAGGCTGATCCCGCCCCCGTTCTGCTGGCTGATGCTCACGGAAGCCGAGATATTGGTGCCCCCATTGCCGCCGCCGCCGCCAAGGCTTTGGGTCAGAACACCGGTGCTGCGGTCGCCGCCAGTGCGCACGCCGCCCGTCACAGTCGATTGGGTCAGTGCTCCTGCGTTTGCTCCACCACCGCCGAAGCCGCCCACGCCGATAACCACGGCCGCGTTGGTCGACCGAGACAGGGACAACGCGGATGATATGTTCACGCCGCCATTACCGCCGCCGCCGCCAAGACTCTGCGTCAGGATACCAACTGAATCATCCCCAGAGGTTGTCACATTGCCCGTGACCTGCTGCGTGACACTGTCCGCCGCACCGCCGCTGCCGCCAAATCCACCAACACCGACACCAAGACCGCCCGAATAGTTGCTGGCCACTGAAATCGCACCAGAAACATTGGTTGCGCCGTTGCCACCGCCGCCGCCAAGGCTCTGGGCGATGACACCCGCTGACCGTGTCCCAGAGGTGCTGATGTTACCCGATACCGTGCTGGTAACAGTGCCGCTTGTTCCACCGCTACCGCCAAAGCCGCCAACGCCAATGCCTGCCGCACCAGAACCTGTGCGCGCAATGCTAAGCGCGCCCGAGATATTGACGCCGCCATTGCCGCCTCCACCGCCAACGGATTGCACCAAAACGCCGGTCGACGTGTCGCCCATCGTTGTCACATCGCCCGTAACCGTACCGGTTGCAGCACTGGCATTTCCGCCACTGCCACCGGACCCGCCAATGCCGACGCCAACAGCGCCGCCACCTGTGCCTGAAAGGTTAACAGCCGCAGAAACGTTCAGCCCGCCGTTGCCGCCGCCACCAGCCGCAGATTGCACCAGAACACCGCCCGAGTTGTTGCCCGCCGTAATCACATTGCCCACAACAGTGCCCGTAGCAGTGTTGGCATCGCCACCGCTTCCACCGCTGCCGCCAAGCCCTACGGATGCACCCCCGCTTCCCTTTCCGGCTACAGTCACTGTCGCTGAGACGTTCATGCCGCCATTGCCACCGCCGCCGCCAAGGCTTTGCGCGATGAACCCTCCGGACTCATTGCCTTGGGTCGAGACGTCGCCGGTCAGCGTCGCCTGTACTGTTCCGCCATCGCCGCCAGTGCCAGACGCGCCACCCAGACCAACAGATGCTCCACCCGCACCCGTTCCAGCCGCAGCCACCGCGACCGAGATATTCATGCCGCCATTGCCGCCACCGCCGCCAACTGATTGAGCCAACAACCCGGAGGAGGTTTCGCCCAATGTAACAAGGTTACCAGTGACGTTCGCTGTAACCGACGATGCATTGCCGCCGCCTGTTCCGCGACCGCCCAAGCCTACTGCAGCTGCGCCAGAACCGGTACCTGCGCCACCTACGGAAGCCGAGACATTGAACCCGCCGTTGCCACCGCCGCCGCCAATCGATTGCGCGACAACTGCACTGGATTGTGCGCCTTCCGTGCGAACACTATTGGCAACTGTCAGTCCCACAACGCCACCGGTGCCGCCGCTGCCGCCGGACCCGCCCAAGCCTACGCTGATCGCACCTGCACCTGTGCCTGCTCCAGCCAGTGCTGGTGAGACGTTAAAGCCGCCATTGCCACCGCCACCACCGACAGATTGCGCAAGGATACCCACCGACGCGGCACCCTTGGTCACAACGTTTGCCGTCGTATTGGCCGTAACTGTACTGCCGTCGCCACCGCCCGCGCCCGAGCCACCAAGGCCGACCGAGACCGAGCCCGCACCGGTGCCAGCGCCTGAGACGGTCGGAGAAACGTTGAAGCCACCATTGCCGCCGCCGCCGCCAAGCGATTGTGCAACGAACCCGCTGGACGCGAAACCATTGGTCAAAATAGTGCCGTTCGATGTCAAAGTGACAGCGCCACCGTTGCCGCCGGTATCGCCCGATCCACCCAGACCGACGCTGACCGCGCCACTGGCTGTACCCGCACCTGAAAGAACCGGGGCCACGTTGAACCCACCGTTGCCGCCACCGCCACCGATGGATTGTGCCACCACGCCTGAGGATTGGTCCCCGCGCGTCTCAACAGCGTTGTTCGATGTGGCGATGACGGTGCTGCCGTCGCCTCCACCCCCGCCATTTCCACCAAGCCCCACCGACACACCGCCGCCTGCGGTGCCAGATCCTTGGACCGATGCACTGACGTTAAAGCCGCCGTTACCGCCGCCGCCGCCGATCGATTGCGCCAGAATGGCTGTGGATCCGTTGCCTTGCGTCAAAACCGTTCCGCTTGAGGTCAAAGTAACTGCGCCACCGTTGCCGCCGCCGCTACCGGTACCACCCAAGCCAACGCTCACCGCGCCTGACCCGACGCCCGCACCAGCCCCGGTACCTGAGACGTTGAAGCCGCCATTGCCACCGCCGCCGCCAATAGATTGCGCGACCACGCCCGAGGAACGATCCCCAGCCGTTTCTATGGAGTTGGTTGTGGTCAGGGTGACAGTGCCACCGATCGCACCAGTGCCACCATCACCGCCCAAACCAACGCTGACCGCGCCACTGCCCACACCTGCACCTGCCAGGGACGCGCTGACGTTGAAGCCGCCATTGCCGCCACCGCCACCGACCGACTGTGCCAGGACCGCAGCAGAATCCGCGCCGCTCGTGCGGACTGTACCCGTGACTTGCCCGGTGACTGTCTTGCCGACACCGCCTCCCGCGCCGCCGCCGCCCAAGCCAACAGAAACGGCACCGCCGCCTGCGCCTGCGCCTGCAATTCCTGCGGTCACATTGAAACCACCATTGCCGCCACCGCCACCAATGGACTGAAACACCACACCACTTGATGCATCAGCCAGCGTTGTAACGTTTCCTGCAACCTGACCTTCAACGATGCCGCCATCGCCGCCGGAAGCACCATTGCCCCCCAGCCCGACTCCGATCGTACCGGCACCTGCACCAGCTGCCGCAACCCCCGCTGTAACGTTGAAGCCACCATTACCGCCACCGCCACCGATGGACTGAACTATGACACCCGTCGAACGCAGACCCTCGGTCCGGACATCTCCATTGACACGGACACCTGAAACGGTACCACCGTTGCCACCGTTACCACCCGAGCCTCCCAGACCGACGTTGACTGTTCCCGCGCCAGCACCGCCTGCAGCCAGACCTGCCGCGACGCTGAATCCGCCGTTACCGCCACCGCCACCGATGGACTGCACAACAACCGCCCCGGAATCGTTTCCGCGGGTGGTGACATTCGCACCAACCTGCGCAATTACAGTGCCTCCCGCGCCGCCACCGCCGGATTTGCCACCCAGACCGACATTCACGGACCCAGCGGCCGCACCGCCGATATTGGCGCTGGCCCCGATACTGTAGCCCCCATTGCCGCCGCCGCCACCAACGGACTGCGCAACAACACCGCTGGAAAACGCGCCGCTGGTCTCGATAGACGAGCCACCCGCAACCAATGTGACCTTGCCACCGGTCCCGGCCCCGCCGCCATTGCCACCAACGCTGACGTTGACCCCGGCGGCTGCCCCACCGCTGGCGCTGATACCGGCCGCGATGCTGCCGCCGCCGTTGCCGCCGCCGCCGCCGACGGATTGCGCAATAATCGCGCTTGAGTTCGTGCCGGTCGTCGTCACATCCGCATTGGTCGAGACCTGTACGATCCCACCATTCCCAGCGCTGCCAGCCTGACCACCAATTCCGACCGAGACGTTACCGGAAAACAGCGCCGAAGCACCGCCGGTTGCTGCAACAGCCAAACCGCCGTTGCCGCCACCCCCGCCGACAGACTGGAACAGCATACCGGTTGACCGGTTCCCTGTTGTGACAACAGTCCCCTCGAAGCCAGCAGCAATGGCCGCGCCGCTGCTGTCAAACTGACCAACCGTGACGTTGCCGCCCTTGCCACCCGTACTGCCGCTACCTCCGACCCCAACGGCCAGAGACCCAGAGACCGGGCCACCGGATACGGCAACTGAAACGGCGTAGCCGCCATTACCACCGCCGCCGCCAACAGACTGCAACATGATCCCGGTTGAATCGTCTCCACCGGTTTGCACCGATGCCGAGCCACTGCCAGCGAGCGTTACATTACCTCCGTCCCCACCACTGCCTGCCGATCCGCCGACGGAAACTGAGGCTGCGCCAAATGCGCCGACAGCGACCGAAACGGCACCGCCGCCATTTCCGCCACCGCCACCAACCGACTGAGCGAAAACACCTGTTGACCGATCGCCCGACGTCTGGATCGTCGAAGGCTGACTGCTGTCTGTGTTGGAAAGGGTGACGTTAACATCACCACCTTTGCCACCTGCTCCGCCATCGCCGCCGATGGCGACACCTACAAAGGCTCCAACGGAACCAGATGAACCGCCATTACCGCCGCCGCCGCCGATAGACTGGGCCAAGATACCCATCGCATCATCTCCACCTGTGGTGATAATGCCATCGTTAACAATGGTTACCGTCGATCCGCTGCCACCGCCGCTGCCGTTGCCTCCAACCGACACCATACCGCCAGATGAGCCGCCATCACCGCCGCCGCCGCCAATGGATTGAGCAATGACACCGCGCGCGCCTTCGCCTTGGGTAACAATACGCCCATAATTACTGACACTGACTGCCGCACCGGTACCGCCGCGGGACCCGGTTCCACCGATTGCAACCAGACCAAATGAATTCGCGCCGGTACCGCCACTGCCACCGATCGACTGAGCCATTACGCCATCCGCACCGGTACCCAGGGTCAAAATGCTGCCCGAACCCTGCACAGACACGTTGACGGCGCTGCCGCTGCCACCATTCGAACCGACACCGCCCAACGACAGAGAAACGAGACCACCGGCCGTTCCCCCGGAACCTCCACCGCCACCAATAGACTGTGCAACGATCCCTCGGGAGAAACTGCCACGCGTTTCAATGGCCCCACCGTGAGAAACCGAAACCCGCCCGCCATTGCCGCCGTTATCAGCGCCGCCGATCAGCGAGACCAAGAGATTACCGCTGGTTCCCGCAGAGCCACCGGACCCGCCGACGGATTGGGCCAGAATCCCGTTGGCAAAATTGCCGGTGGTCAGGATGGTGCCTGTGGACGTCGTGTTGACCACCACGTCGCCACCACTTCCGCCGTAGCCGCCGCTACCAGAAGATCCAACCAACCCCCATTGCGAGCCGCCGTTGCCGCCATTGTTTGACACGCTGAGCGCGTAGATGCCATCAGCGGAGTCTCCGCTGGTTGAAATCGACCCGCTTTGATTGACGGTCACGTTGCCGCCATCTGCCGAGTGCCCTCCGGTGCCGCCACCCGGCGCAGCAAAACCACTGCCCCCATTCCCAGCCTGACCGCTGCGGCTGAATGCAAAAATACCGTCGTTACCAGTACCTGACGTTTGGATTGTGCTGCTTGAGGTTTGCGTGGCAATGACCGTACCGCCTTTACCTCCGTCGCCACCATCACGCCCATCCCAAAAACTCAGATAGGAATCCCCGCCGTTGCCCCCGTTGCCGCCGACACTTCCGATTTCCCACCCGACGTTACTTGTAGCGTTGACGTCGCTACTCAGAGATTGCGGTTGAAACGGGCCATCCTTGCCGTCGCCTCCGGAACTTGGTGGAACGACCAACGCGCCATCCCGTCCGTTACTGCCATTCTGCCCATAGACAACCTGGTTCACGCCATTGGGTCCCGAGACATTTACGGGTGGGGTCACGGTGCCCGGCGTGCCCGAACTATTGAAGTTGCTGTTGTACTGAGACAACGTCAGTTGTGTGGACAGACTAGCTGTACCGGTTGCCCCTCCACCGCTGATCTGAGCAGTCGTTCCGGTTATGGAAGCAATGCTGAAAGCAAGCGGAGGATTGTCCGAGTTGTAAATTGTGTCGCCGGCGCTTTTAACCAAAAAAACGTAGCCGTCGGCTGTTTCGACGAAGGCTGTTGTGCCTGCCGTTGGCGTCGATGCCGGGTCCACGATCAGTGCACTTACGGTTGTGTCCTGACCCGTCACCGGGTTAGTGACCGTATCACCAACCTTTGAGGCTGCCGTCGGTGCAGCAAGCAAAGGGTTTGAAATCAGTGCTAAAAACGAAACGGTAACCAGCAAATTTGATTTCTTGGGCACTCTGGAACCTCGCAACCAACGCAGTCAAACGATACGGCGACCGGGCAGGTTCCCGAAAAGCAGCCATCTGCAATTCGAGCTTTCCCCATCACCACCTTGTGAAGAGTATCTACAATTTTAAGATGATTGATGTGAATTTGTTCACTCATATACGGTTTCATAACACTAATTGCTGAATTGCAACAAAAAGGTATCATTTCGATACTTTGGAATGTTTCCATAGTGTTAACAAATGCCACTCGCAGTGATGGTTTGAATTGACCCGGGCGAGGATCACAACTGTAGATTGCGGCTGCTTCTGAGGCTGGATGGAATTCAATTCTGATCTAATTTTAAGCGCTACGTTCGGAAGTTTCGGATTGTGGGCTAAACTAAGTGCAGATCGTCTGGTTCAAACGGGATCTTCGCGTGCAGGACAACGGCGCCCTTGCACGTGCTGCAGAATGCGGGGACGTGCTTCCGCTTTATGTCGTCGAACCGGAGCTTTGGCAGCAACCTGACATGTCTGCCCGCCAATGGGATTTTATCGCCGAAACGCTGGAACAACTGCGCAATGACCTAGGCAAGCTGGGTCAGCCTTTGGTTGTTCGAACCGGGGACATCATTCAGGTTCTTACGAACCTACATGCCGCGGGGCACCTCTCTGCCCTATGGTCGCACGAGGAAACCGGCAACAACTGGACCTTTCGCCGTGACCTTAAGGTAGCGAGCTGGTGCAAAGAAAACGCTGTGCAATGGCGTGAAGTGAAAAACCACGGCGTAGAACGCCGAATGGCCTCGCGCGAGGGGTGGGCCAGACGCTGGGACGCGCATATGGCGCAAGCTAAAGCCCTGCCGCCGGTTCTGTCGGCGCTTGAAATTGATCTGGGCCGTGTGCCGTCCTCGAAGGATCTGCAGCTAAAGCCAGATCCCTGCCCGGATCGCCAGCCCGGTGGGCGACGTGCCGGTTTGCAGTTTTTGGACAGCTTTTTGCATCATCGAGGAGAAACTTATCAACACGCGATGTCTTCGCCATTGCAAGGTGCGCACGCTTGTTCGCGCCTATCTCCCTATCTGGCATGGGGGGCCTTGTCGATGCGAGAGGTGGCACAGGCGACCGTGCAGAGACAACCTGCTTTGGGTTCGGGTGCACAGGCCTGGCGCAAGTCGCTGCGTTCTTTTTCGGGTCGTCTACATTGGCATTGCCACTTCATCCAGAAACTCGAAGACGAACCCCGGATCGAATTCGAGAACCTTCACAAGCTTTACGACGACTTACGCCCTGCGCAGCCGGATTCCGCGAACCTGTATGCCTGGGCCAATGGTCAAACAGGTTATCCGTTTCTGGATGCCTGCATGCGATCTCTGCGCGCGACGGGCTGGCTGAACTTCCGGATGCGGGCGATGGTTATGGCAACCGCAAGCTATCACCTTTGGCTTGACTGGCGCGCGCCGGGATTGGAACTGGCGCGGCTCTTTACCGATTATGAACCAGGAATTCACTGGAACCAGGTCCAAATGCAATCTGGGACAACCGGCATCAATGCGGTGCGGATCTACAATCCAGTGAAACAGGGAAAAGATCAGGATCCGTCCGGCGTTTTCACCCGGCTTTGGGTGCCAGAGCTGGCCTCGATAGCCGATCCCTATCTGCAAGAGCCGTGGTCTGCACCGAATGCTAAGGCGGTGGTTGGCACGCTCTATCCCGAACGCGTATTCGACCACCTTGCCGCCGCAAAATTGGCGCGCGAGAAGATTTGGGCTGTCCGTCGCTCTCCGACCTTTCGCGTCGAAGCCGCCGCCATCCAGTCCAAACACGGAAGTCGCAAACGCCGCCCTTCGTCTAAAACACGATCAAAACCCTCGACCCAACTGAGTTTACCACTGGACGGCTAACCGATGCGCATGCGTAAGAAGTCTAACCTGCCATTCAAAACTTGCGTCAGATGTGGGCGACCTTTCACATGGCGGCGGAAATGGGCAAAGGTCTGGGATCAGGTTCGCTATTGCTCGGATCGATGCAGACGTGCCAAATGATCAGCCTGTTAAAGCACGTAGCCGTGGCATGCCTCTCACGCGTTAAAATAAATAGTAAAGTCTTGCACCTCTCAGAGAACGCGCCCTTGAATAGAACTGGTCACAGACGGTTACACGCCCTCTCGCGCAGCCATGATGGCCAGACCTTCCGCCACAGCGGTAAAAACGGATGCAAAAGAATGCTCTGCAGTTGGGAAAACACGCCGCATCGTTTCGGGGACAATGGCCATCAGGCTAGAGCCGCCAACATAGACAACCCGGTCGATCTGTTCTGCAGTTACATCCGCCAGGCGCAATACTTCTTGCGCCCCAGACTCCAACCGTGAAGCATGATCGTTAAGACTGTCGGCCACAAGCGCATCACTAAGCTTTACCGCCAACCCAGCCTCAAGCACTTCAAGTTTGATCGCCGGATCTTGTGACCCTGAGTTCACTTCAATCTTTCCACGTTCAACAGCAAAGGCCAGCTCATGCCCTAATTCGTGCTCAAGCACCGAAGCAAGTCGGGCGAACCGTTCAGGCGACTGGGCCAGTTTTAACATGTCGCCCACCAATCGCCGGTTTTGCAATGTGTACAGAAACGGGATCACCTCCCAGGTCGCAAGGTCGTTAAATATGGCGTTGGGGGCCTTCGATGCCCCGCTACCAAACACATCCCGGACCATCGAACCTTTGCCCAAAAGCGGCATCACATGATCAATACTGATCGCGCGATCAAAATCCGTTCCCCCGATGCGCACGCCGTGATTGGCCAGAATCTCTAATTCGGCTGCATGGGACCGAAAGACCGAGAAGTCAGACGTTCCGCCCCCGATGTCGACAACCACCCCTGTACCCGAGCCGCATTCAGTGGCACCAGTCGCGATGGCCGCCGCGGCGGGTTCAGGACAGAACCGTACATCCGTAAATCCGGCGGCGGTGTAACATGCACGCAAGTCAGCTTCGGCCTGAGCCTCTCGCGGGTCGTTCACCCCATGAAAAACCACAGGTCGCCCCGATACAACGCGTGTGCACGGCACACCAAGTTCGGCCTCTGCATGTTCCCTCAGTTGACGCAGAAAAGAACCGATGATTTCGACAAATGTCAGCCGCTCATTCAATATCTGCCGCTTTTCATGCATCAAAGCAGTACCCAAAACTCGTTTGAGCGCTCGCATGAAACGCCCTTCCAACCCGTCCAAAAGCGCTTGATTGGCGAGATCACCAATCAAGGTTTCGCGCGTTTCGAAGTTAAAAAAGAACGTGGTTGGAAGTGTCTGAGCATCGGTATCGAAACGCACCAGTCGAGGGACGTTTGCATCCATGTATGCAACAGCTGAATTTGACGTACCAAAGTCTATGCCAATCCACGGGCGGATGGGGGCCATGGCGCATGTCTCCGAATTGTCTGAGCAAAGAGCGCCGGGCCTAAAGTTTTCTCAAACCGGGGTCAAGCCTAAGTACCCGTGATGTCGTTCTGATGCGCCTCGTAACTGGCTTCCAGCTCATTTTTCAAGAAATCCCCGAAGTTCAAGGGTGCAAACCTTGGCGCACCTGTCCCTGCAAGAGGCACAATATCGGTGGAAACGTGCGGATCGAAAAAGAATGGTACTGAATAACGCTCTTGGCCGCTGGAATTGATCACACGGTGCGGCGTGGACAAGAGGCGACCATTGGACATGCGGTGCAACATGTCACCGACATTGACCACAAACGCGTCTTCAATCGGGGGCGCATCAATCCAATGGCCAGCGGGTGTCTGAACCTGCAAACCGCCAACGTCATCTTGCGCCAACAGGGTCAAAACCCCAAAATCCTTGTGCGGGGCTGATCCATACAGATCATCCGGACTCTGCGCTGGTTGCGGCGGATAGTGAAGCAGACGTAGCCACATGGTCGGCTCTTCAAAAGCTTCCAGGATCGCGCGATTTTCGGCGCCGATCGCTTCCAACGCCAGTCCCAAAAGCTTTTGGCCCAATTCGGTCATTGCCCTGGCATAGGCTTCACACGCTTCTCGAAATCCTTCAAGTTCAGGCCATTGGTTTGGCCCTGACAGATAGACATCCGGGTCAGCGACGGCATCCTCGCGCATCATCATGAACGATGCCGACTGGTTCGGCTTGGTGACCTCGGCCAGATCGGAATTCACATCTGTAGACGTGTTGATAGCAATGTAGCCACGATGGTTTTTATCGAGTTCGATAGCTTGTTTCGCAGCTTCTGGCAGCGCATGAAATCGTCTTGAAGCGGAAAAAACGGCAGCACGCAATTCAGGGTCGACCCCGTGGTTTATCACGTACCCAAAGCCGGTCTTGCCATACGCTTCCAGAAAGGCGTGCGCCAGTTTGCTCGTGTCTTCACCGCGGATAAGCGGAATCAGATCAAGCACTGGTATTTCAGTAAATTCAGTCACTTCAAGTCTCCGGCCCTTGAAACTGTACCGTGTCGAAAGAACCCGAAAGCTTGACGGTGAAGCTCATGCCCATTCCTTCGGCCCTTACGCTGTAAACTGTCAAAAAGGTTCCATTCAAACATCATTCCTCTGTTACCACACAATTGCCAAGGGCATACGGTCCAGCGCTCAAGACTTAGATGAAAGAAAAAGGTAGAATGACTGTCAGGTGCGATGGCACAACAGGAAAGCGTGTCTGAATCTGATGAATTAAATCTCGTTCTTGGCGGTAGACATCCTATTCCGCATTCGGTTTCGCGGCTATCATTGCTCAACCCAATTTGGCCTACCACTCCACCCTCTCATACGTTTCTGTGTTGATTTGCGTAACGTCAGAAACTTGCTGAACCGTAACGGGCTCCGCCATGACGTCCGGGTTCGACCCATCTGTAGCCTCTCGCTCAACCGCGTCGATCTGATCCGCCGCAACATCCCAAGCAACGTCAAAAACTGGTTCCCCCACAGCGGCATCAGTATCAGTCAACGTGACGCTTTCGCTTAAAACGCCGACCACTGGATCGCTATGCGCGTCTCCTACCGCAATTGTGAAATTTGCCGTGGATGTAACGGTAGCACCATTGAAGGCAATTGACTCAATCGCTACCTCTCCGCTGATCACTCCGGCAAACTCTGGAGGGGGTGAGATTTCCAATGCATCGAGGTTCCAACCTGAAAGGTCGGCCGGGCCACCATCTGTGACAAGCGCGTCTTCCCCGCTGCTCAGGATCGTTGCGGGCGGCAAGCCCTCAACCCTTACACTTGTATTTTCGCTGACTAAGTCGATCTCGACCGCGATATTCAGCGTGCCATTCACGTCAACTGCAGCTTCTTGATCAGGTTGAACCACTTGACGACCCTCGATACCCGGGCCTTCCCATTCCAGTTTCAGGCCGGCGCGGCCATAATTCTCAAAATACCGAAGCTCGATATCATGCGTGCCGGGCTCCAGGACAATCTGACCCGAGTCGCTGCGATAACTGTGGTTCCCGTCATCTTTGACGACCTCTTGCCCATCGACATAAAGCGCCACACCATCATCTGCCGACGTGAAAAACGTATAGGTGCCGCCTTCATCAATTGTCACTTTCCCTTGGAAACGGGCCGCAAACGTATCTTTGGACCCTCCTTCCCAGAAGGATCCGTGCCCGTTGTCATAGTCAATTTCTGACTTGATCTCTTGGTGTGTTGGATCTGCGTCCCAGTTCACGCCATCCAGTTTTCCAATCCGTTGATTTGAATCGAAATATTCCGCATGGAAACCCGTTCTCACTGCTACGCTCGGCTCAGCAATCTGCGCCGCTTCCACGGCAAAGCTCACCGGTTGGCTAATATCGGTCAAACCGTCGCCTGACACAGTTAGCAGAGCTTCAACTTCCCCGACAAAATCATGAGGCGTTGTGAAGGTCAGCGTTTCCGCAGCAATACCGGTCAAGTCGACGCTGCCATCGTCGCCGACCACCAAAGTCTGATCGCCTGCGGCCACGACAGAGCCTGCAGGCAGACCTTTCACCGTTAGCGTAACCGCCTCATTCTGATCTGCATCAGGGTGGGCAACACTTAATGCTGTCGGGACGCCTGATACAGTTAGCACTGATGCCACATCTGGCGCTGAAACAAGTTCCGGTCCGTCCATCCCGGGGCCTTCCCACTCCAGCTTCAGCCCGGCGTGACCATAATTCTCGAAATATCGCACCTCGATATGATGTATACCGGGATCGAGGTGAACCTCGCCCGACTTGGTCTGATAAGCGTGCAGCCCGTCGTTTTCGACCACAAGCTGCCCATTGACCATCAGCTGCGCACCATCGTCCCCACCCAAGTCGAACCGGTAGATTCCGCCTTCCTCCACTTGCACTGCGCCACTGATCTGCACTCCGAAAGTATCGCGGGAGTCGTCCTCCCAAAAAGAGTCACCACTGTTTTGGTAGTCAATTTCGGAAATGACCTCCTGATGCGTCGGCTCCGCCGCCCAATCAATGTCCTCCAACGAGGACAGGCGTTTGTTGACGTCGAAATACTGTGCGTGAAACCCTGTCGAAACCGTCAGGTCCGGGGTATCCGCGACGTTAACAACAAATGTCTCTGACGTGCTGAGCCCATCGGCATCCGTGACCTTTACCGTCACTTCCACCGTTTTGGCATCTTCATAGTCTAGAGCCGCGTTTTCTTTCAGACGCAAGACGCCATTTACAACTTCAAACCGATCATCCGAGACGGAATAGCTGTGGCTGTCATGACTGTCCGGATCGTGAAAGCTAAGTTCGCCCACGATCGCGCCACTGGTATTTTCGGCGAGTGTATTCGGTGTGGCTGTCAGAGTAATGTTGTCGACCAATGCCCCATATGTATCGTTTTCGTCAGCTTGTTCGCGCAGCTCCAGCCTGTCTTCGCCAGTGCCGATGACCTGCATGTCGAAAGTGGTCCAGTCGGTGCTTTCCGGGTTCAACTCGGCAATCAGTTCGTTGTTCCAGTAGACTTCGACCGTATCTGTGCCGTTGGCCAATCTCTCCCGCAGATCAAGCCCCAGGTCGTAAACCTGACCTTTGCTGGTCTGGACCGTCTGATAAAAGCTGTCGACGCCACGGCCCGCGTCCAATTCCAGGTGTTGCTGACCATCCGAAGCTTTGGTCCCACCGAGATTGTCCCAAATCTCCATCCCGGCCGTGCTGTCCCAGGCACCTGAAGTGTCATTCTTGAAGGTACCCCATCGTCCATGGTCTAGGTCAAATTCCTCGAAACTGCCGTTTTGAACAAGGTTGCCGGTATTCGTGCTCAACGTCAGACGGGTCGGCGCTTCGTTTTGGTCTGTCACGTTTATTGCGAACTCTTCTGAATACGAAAACCCAGCCGCATCGGTGGCAGTGACTTGCACAACAACCTGAGAGTCGACTTCGAAATCAAGTTCAATCCCGTCCTTTAGTTTCAATTCACTATCCACAACTTCGAAACGATCGTCCGAAACCGAAAAGCTGTGACGGTCGCCAGCATCCTCATCTTGCACAGACAAGACCCCAACGACTGCCCCGCCCGCATTTTCAGCGACTGCAGCATGCGAAAGGATCACGCCAGTAACGGCATCGTTGGCGTCTGTAACCTCAATGGCGAAAACTTCGGTATGCGAAGACCCTGCCGCGTCGGTGATTGTGACTTGCACATCGATCCGCGCTTCTGCTTCGTGATTCAGAGCAATCCCGTCTTTCAGCTTCAACTCTCCGTCTACAACTTCAAACCGGTCGTCCGAGACCGAGAAACTGTGGTGCTCCTCATCATCGCGATCATGCGCAGACAGGGTCGCTACCGCTTGTCCATCGGCATTTTCCACAACTTTGATGTTTCTGATGGGCACGCCAGCAGGCGCAGGGTCGGACGGCGCGTTTACGGATAGAGTTTCATCTGAATTGATTTGATCCACCATTTCGACAGGTTTTCCGCGCTCAGCAGGGGCGCTTTGGGCGGTCATTGAGGCATTGGCAGAGATTTTTGTTTCCACCTCAAAACTTTTAGGTTCAAAGCTCTCACGTCGATATACAGTATTGGAAGGCTGCTGGCTTCCGGACAACGAAGGCACAGGCACAATCGGTGCTGGTGTTTCTGTCGGCGCGTCGACCTTGGAAGGTTTCACTTCATCCTGTGCCTGATGCGCAAACGCAGCATTTTCTTCCAGCGACAGGCGCTGCGCCCCTTCGACGGTTTCGCGCTGGGCTAAGCTGCCCTCGTGTTGGTCACCGGTATGCAATGTGCTGCGGCTTTGATCTTCGGGTGTGACCTGCACCGATTTGGATATCCCAGAGGCAAATATCTCTTTGTCACGCAAGTCCTTTGGCACATTGGAATTTAAACCCGACCCGCCGCCATTTATTTCACCCATAACATACCCCTATTCCAATTCACTGACACACAACGGTAACGTGGAATCGTAAATCTGGCCTTTCGTTTTCCCCCTTCATTTTAGTCAAATCCTTCCGATGAGAAGCATGCAGCTTCATGAAACAGAAAGGATTTACAACGCTTCCTAAGCCGGGCAATCGGACGGAGCTAAGATGAAAGACAAGGGATACAAAGGGCGCGACAGTTCCCTTGCAACCAATGTACCAATCCTTGCCGCGTCGCTGTCATTGAACATTTTGGCGTTGTTAATGCCGATCACGGTATTGCTGATTTTTGACCGGGTGATCCCGTTTCAGTCGGTCGAGACTTTGAGAATGCTGACCTTGTTTCTTCTGGTGTCTGTTTCAATTGAACTGGCACTGCGGTGGAGCAGAGCAACGCTGCTCAACATCACTTCGGAACGGGCCGCGGTCTCGAACTATCGCCGTTTTTTAAGCCGAATCCTTCACGCCAACCCGATTGCTTTTTCGAAACACGCCGGTTCAGCCTATCTTGAACGCTTTGCAGCTATTGCTCATTTGCGTGATCACAACGCCGGTCAGAACCAAGCGTTAATGATCGATCTCCCGTTTACGCTGGCGTTCGCCGCGATGATTGCGTTAATCGGGGGCTGGCTCGTCTTTGTGCCGATCATCGGGCTGATAGCCGTAACACTGTTCTCTCTGACGATCAAACGGGCGCAGTGGAGGTTGTTCGACAAGCGTAAGGCGCTGGACAGCCGCAGGTATGCTTTTTTGTCCGAGGTGCTGTCTGGCGGCCAAACCGTCAAGGCTAACCGAATGGAACGCCAGATGACTCGCCGTTTCGAAAAGCTCGAAGATAAGACAGTAGACGTAAGCGAACACCTGATCCGACTTTCTGGTCTTGCGCAAAACTTTGGAGCAGTATTTGGTCAGGTGTCGCTTGCCGCCATGGGATTGCTGGGCGCATATCTGGTGATCCAAAACAAAATCGGGATCGCCGAGATGGCAGCCTGTATGTTGTTGAACGGGCGGATCATACAACCTCTGACCAAGCTTTTGACACTGTGGGTGCAATCGGAAAACATAGCCTTTTCCCAAAGCAAACTTAGTGAAATTGATGCGCTGGAAGCTGTTCCGGCCGCGCCCGAGAATAAGCTCCCAATCAACGGCAGGATCGCAATACAAGGTCTGAAATTTAGTCAAGACCGGGCCAATTCAGCTGTGTTGAACAACCTGCAGATTTTGCCTGGTCAAATCGCCTTGGTGTCCAGCTCGGCGCGATGGCAAATCGATGCGTTTTATGACGCAGTGGCCGGACGAACCGAACAAGACATCGGAGAAGTGCTGATAGACGGAACTGACGCGCGATCTTTGGCGTCTTGGCGGGGGCGCGATGCCATAGTTGTTCTGGAACGTAACCCGGCCATTCTTTCCGGCACATTGTTGCAGAACCTCAGCGGCTTCGGAGACGACGAACAGATTACGCGCGCAAAAGAATTCACCCACCAGTTACGGCTGGATCTTCGGATCAATCGTTTGCCGATGGGTTACAACACCGTTCTGGGGTCAGGCAGTACATTCGAAGATGACCCAGTGAACCGACAGCTGATTGCCCTTGTGCGTGTACTGGCACTTCGCCCGAAAATCCTGATCATGAGTGAACCGACGTCCGTTCTGGACACTACAGAACGGGATGCTTTTGCGTCTTGTCTCGCCAAAATGCCGAACCGACCAACCATTCTTGTCGATAGCCCTGATCCACGCCTGCAACGGCTTGCAGATGTGACTTGCTCTGTAACCTCTCAGACAGGGGATGAGGTCGCGGACTGGAATGCCGAATTGCGCACCGACCAGATCGCCGCACAATTCAGAATGGATGTGGCATGACCCAGCTAGACACGCATGACGCGACCGATTTGTTGAAAAAATTGCTGTTGATCAGCGGCTGGCAAAGCGAGACGGATACGAAATCAGAGGCCTTCCCTCATCTGTCCGAGACATTAGACCCGGAAGAGTTGGTCCAAACACTTGAAAACCTGAACGTTCCATATGAGCAGACAACGTGTCATGAGACCGAAATCACACAGGACGATTGCCCGGCTCTGGTAATCCCGGGACATGGAGAATGTTACGTAGTTCTTGGGCGCACCAACGACACGCTACAAGTCGCAGATTTGAGCAGCAACTCTACACGCCCGCTTGAACAAAAAAGTACACCCTGCACACTGATCCGTGTCCAACAGTTTAAGAACCAACCGGTGCAGCACCCTCTCAGGAAGGTTGCGGAGTCGTTCAGGCTGTTGCGTGAAATGCTGCTCGGTCTTTTTCTCGCTGCGTTTCTAACCAACCTGCTTGGCTTGTTCGCGCCGCTTTTAATCATGGCAATTTACGACCGGGTAGTTCCCTCGGGCTCAGTCGACCTTTTGTTCGGCTTGGCAGTGGGCGTCGGTATCCTTGCCGTTTCGGATTTTTTGTTCCGCAGCATCCGGACGAAAGCCCTTGCCCAAGTCGGCAAGAATGGAGAACGCGAACTGGCCGTCGGGTTGTTTTCAAAACTAATGCGTCTTCCATTGTCCCAACTGCGAAGATCCAATGTAAACCAACAAATCGCTCGCTTTCGCCAGATCGAGTCCTTACGTGAGCTTTTCACCGGTCAGCAGATGATCGTTCTGATCGACTTGCCATTTGCGGTCATGTTTCTTGCGGTGCTTGCGTATCTGGCACCTCCTGTGGGTTTGCTGACACTTGGGCTTTCAGCTTTACTTTTCGCTGTAGGGATTGCCGCACTGCCGATCCAAGAGCGGCTGGACCGAACAGCTGCTGAGGCCACCCGAGCCAGCACGACAGGCATCGAGGATGCGGTCGCGTATCAAAGAGCACTGGCAGATCTTGGGATTCAGAACCAATGGCTGGCGCGATATATGCCACTGGCGGAAGAAGCCGAGGCCGCAACGAAGAATGCGCGGCAACTGCGTAACTTGACTCAGGTCCTCTCTCAAACAGTTGTCACGCTTGGGTCCGTCGGGGCGATAATCCTATGCGCCCACGGCGCTGTTGAGGGGAGCATGAGCTTTGGGGCGTTAATCGCTTCGATCGCGCTTGTATCTAAAGTGCTGGCACCGGTGCAGGCTTTTCAGTCCTCGCTTGTGCTATTGGCCGGGCACCGTAGCAGTCAAAAGCAGGCCGATCAGGTTCTGGCTTTGCCGGAAGAACTTGAACTCGGATTGGGTCGCTCACACCAAAAAACACTAAGCGGGGCGATAAGTTTCCAAAACGTAAGCTATCGCCCTGACCCGCAGAACCCCGCACTGCTGACTGCAGCTGGTTTGCACTGCTTCCCGGGTGAGTTGGTTGTTTTGATGGGCCGCGATGTGGCAAACCGAACTGCGGTGCTTGATCTGATCAGCGGGTTGGCAACACCATCGGCGGGTGTGATCGAACATGACAGCATCGACATCCGCCAAATTGCACGGGACGAGCTGCGAAAGTCCGTGACCTATGCAACCTACAATCCACGCTTGTTCCACGGCACTGTGAAACAGAACTTCCGCCTTGCCGCCCCAACTCTGAGCGAGGCCGAGATCAAATCGGCGCTCGGCAATCTGGGTATTCTTGACGAGATCAAAGCATTACCTGACGGGTGCAACACGCGACTGACTGCCCAGCAGATATCTGGCATGTCTGATGCGTTGATCAAGTCTTTGGCTTTGGCGCGCAGCATGGCGCGGTCTTCCTCTGTTTGCCTTTTCTCGGAACCCACCAACGGGTTGTCGCACGAGTGTCGTTCTCGCTTCAAATCTTGGTTGAACGATCAAAAATCCAACAAGACCATTTGGGTTGCCACCGCAGACCGTTCGTTGATGCACATGGCAGACCGCCTGATTTTTCTGAACGGGGACCGCGTAGTTGTGAACGACACAGGGCCTACGGCCGTAAAAAAGGTACAGGCCGTTTTGAAAGCAGTGGAAGGCTGACAATGCGCTTTATTTCGAAGAACAGACGGGTATTGGGACCCTTTGAAAAATCGAAACGTGAATCACAGTTGCGCCCGATGCGATTTGCAGCGCTGGTTGCCATGGTTTTGTCTGGCATGGTCGCTGCGCTGATCATGCTGGCTGGGCAGACAATTCTGCCACAAGTCACGCGCGCACCGGGCACGATCATCCCGATCGGGGACTACACTCAGATCGAAGTAATGGATGGCGGTGTCGTTGACAGGGTTTACGTTCAAGACGGAGCTCATGTGCAGGCAGGTGACGTGCTGGTCCAGCTCAGCCACCCCGACCTGAGCAGAGAGCAGCAAAGACTGCGGGAACAGATTGCTACACTGGACCGCAAACTGACACATGGGCGCATCGTTTTGAGAAT
Source organism: Ruegeria sp. CF8 (assembly GCF_056537285.1). Classification (NCBI taxonomy): domain Bacteria; kingdom Pseudomonadati; phylum Pseudomonadota; class Alphaproteobacteria; order Rhodobacterales; family Roseobacteraceae; genus Ruegeria; species Ruegeria sp. CF8. The sequence continues at coordinate 58,513 of NZ_JBQFRG010000004.1, forward strand.
GCTGGAGGGCAGCGGTAAGCTCAGCACATCGGAGTTGATCGCGCTGCGCCGCCAGAACCATCACCGTGCGGCTGCAACGCTGGAGATCTACGTCGAAAGCCAGCGTATGAAGCGATTTTCGATTTCACAACAAGAGGAAACACTTGAGATTCTGAAAGCCTCTCAAAGTTTCACGGTGGAACGAGTCACGAGAAAACGGGCGGAATTGGAACGCGCTCGACTGCTGCATGATCAGGGCCTGACAACGGCACGTGACCTTGCCCGGGATGCTGATCAGCTGGACGCACTGCAAACTGCAGCATCTGAGGGCGAAGTACGTCTGGCACAGGCGCGCAATACTCTGACGATGGCCAGGGCCGATCTTGCCGAACAAACTTTGAGCCTTCGCGAAGAAACCCTTCGCACGTTCGAAGAGTTAAGCGATTTACGCAGCGAACTGGGCGTTTCATTGCGCGTTGTGAACCGAAAGCTCGACGGCTTGCGAATTGTCGCGCCAGAGACGGGGATCGTGCAATCGGTCGCCTTCCCCAACCAAGGCGAAGTCATCGCGCCGGGGGAAACAATTTTCGAACTACTCCCCTCCCAACTGGACCTAATGGTCGAAGCGCGCATCCCGAACAGTGAGATCGGCTACGTCAATTTGGATAAAGAGGTTCAAATGACGGTGGATACCTATGACGCGCGGCGTTTCGGCAAGGCACAAGGTCGAATTGTAGCTGTGTCTCCTGTTCCACTGGTGGATGATCAAACCGGGGACACTTACTTCCGCGCCTCAATCCGGTTGAAAGAACAGTCTGTTGGGGCCGGTGCATATCAACGCCCGCTGCGGGCTGGAATGACGGTGGGGGCTGAAATGACGACAGGTGAAAGCTCGCTGCTCACTTATATGTTGAAACCGGTCCATCAGACGATGCGCAACGCTTTTTCTGAGCGATAAGAGGATAATCAACAAACGTTCAAACCCCCGAATGCGCAGGATTCAGGTGCCCTTCATTCTCAGCTAGGCAGCTCTGTCCCGACCGATCCAAGGTGCGCGGAAAGCATGTCTGCAAGGGCCAAAACAGACTAACCCGTTCTCAAAACCTACAGCGCTACGATCCTTTGGCAGGAATTCTGAAAACCTCGATATCTTGATCTAAACCTCGAACAGCGTGGCGACCGACGGACTGAACCATGTTTCCCATGTGTTTCGCAACACGCGAAGTGATTAGGGTCTTTTCACCCAGTGTCTTGCAAAGATCCTGTACACGGCTAGCGACATTGACGGTCTGTCCAACGACTGTGAAGTCCAACCGATCAGGGCTGCCGATATTGCCAAACGTCACAGGACCAAAGTCGATGCCGATGACAAACTCGATTGCCTCTTGGCTTCGTTCAGCCGCTTGTTTGTTGTATTCGCCAAGATTTACCAAAGCTCCAGATGCAGCCTCGACCGCCGATCGGCAGGTGGACTCGTCGCTGTTGTCGGCCTCAAAAACCGCCAAAATGCCATCGCCCATGAATTTGAGCACATCGCCGCCTGCGTCCTGAATTGGCGAGACCACCATTTCAAAATAGTCTCCCATCATGGCCAACAGTTGATCCTCGGGCCAAGCTTGGGCCTTTTCGGTAAACCCCCTGAGATCCGCAAACAGGATTGCGGCTGAAACCGTTCTGTGTTCCCCGCGCTTTATGTGCCCCTGACCGATCTCTACCGCTGGGCCATGACCCAGATAAGTCTGTAGCAGGCTTTTTTGCGACTGACGCATAGCTATGGGTTCCAAAGCTGCTGCAAGCGCATAACGCGAATCTTCAATGTACCGAATGTGCGTGTCGGAAAACCCGGGTTCAGCGTTTGAAGTGAAACTGGTGCCTTGAACCGATCCATTCCCATGTTCCAGTGGGATGGCCAGAAAATCCGTAGCACCCGCTTCGGCAAGTTCTGAATAGATCGGGTGCTCATCATCAAGTTTGAGGTCCGTCAGCCGCTTTCGCAGAGGGCGGCGATGAGTGACGATGTATTCAAATGGGCTGCCATGCCAAGCACTTGTCGACAGCACAGTCGTAGGAACCGTATAGCGGCGAGTATTGTCAGGGGTCCAGATTATACCCCAAGCGCTCAGCAGTGGGTTTGAGTAGTTTTGTGCAATCCGTGCCCGTGCCAATGGCACGCCAAGCGTTACAAGGCCTTCGCAATAGCCTTGCACGATAGCGGTTTCATCGCCTAATAACCGTCCTTCGGAAATCAGCCATTGGTTCAGTGCATCAATTTCGGACACGAGCCCCTCACACAAAATGGACGTGTTTACAGTCTACATGTGAATTCCTAGGAGAGAACCCGCACTGATGCAGACGGTTTTGAAGTTCTGCATCAATGCGGTTAGCCAAAAGGGCTGCGGTTTCATTTAGGGTAGGATTAACTGACAGCGGCGGCTTTGGTCGGGTCATCCGCAAGTTGTTTCAACAAGCGCGCCTGTTTAACTTTTGGATCCAAGTCCGGATCGGTTAGATGGGCCAACATGTCCGGTACGGTCGCTTCGATTTGATCTTGCGAGGCCAACGCCATCCCATGAGCCACAAAGGGGCGCAGATACGTCATTCCGGCAAGGTTCGCTGTTTGCTGGAAAGGCTTCAGAAACTCGGCCATCGAGTAATTGTTGTACCCACCCGCGTGGTAACTGTGCTCGGGCCCACCCGTGGAGACAAGGATCAGAAACTCGCGCCCTTTTAGGCGATCCCCACCGGGTCCGTAGGCAAAGCCATAGCTTAAAACCTGATCCATCCAGGCTTTCATCACAGGCGGCGCAGAATACCAGTAGAACGGGAATTGAAACACAATCCGGTCATGGGTCAACAGCAATGCTTGTTCCGTTTCGATGTCAAAACGCATCTCAGCACCGCCAACATCAGTCAAGTCGCGTGCGGTGACTTCTTCTGCTTCCGAAAGAGCATCGAACCAGGCTCGGTTGATCCGGGATTTGTTCAGGTCTGGATGCGCGGTGAGAACGAGGGTTTTCATGTGTCTACCTCTTGCAGAAGTTTCGCTGAATATTTGGTTATGAGAGGGCGACCATCAGAACGCGTGTCAAACCGCCAGTTTTCCTGAACCCGCGCTTCGACATGTTCTCCGGCAACGGTTGTGGCACGAAATAGAACTTCGAACTCGGCAGCGCCGAGCGTTACCTTTATCTTGCTGACGTGATGTTCGGTCGGGCGCTGCAAGGTTGCAAGTACGTCTGTATACCACGCGCGTACCCGAGCGTGCCCAGTCAAGGTCGTGTCAACATCCGGCATGTCCCAGTCTACATCGGGGTGTAGATCCTGAAGGAATGCCTCGATCGGATCAAGCTGGTCAAACCGCGCGAACCAATCCGCGATAAAGGAACGTATAGTGGGATAGTTATTCATACACTTCACCATTGGACGAATTAATCAGCCAGCCGGTCCGGCAGCGGAGCCAGATCATATTGCGACCAGAAAAACGTATTTGCTGCATCCTGATCGGCAGAAAGGTTCGTCGCTTCGACGATCTTGCCCTCTTCGATGCGATAGACCAGCGCCCAGGTCGTATCTACATTCGGTTTTCCGTCTACATTCGACCAACCGCGATGAATGTCCACGACATGTGTCTCATCCGCGCCGAAATAGATCGGCTGGGCTTGGAACCCGGCTGTGCCCAATTGTGCGAAGAAGGCGAGCACTTCCTCGCGCCCGTTCTTCGTTCCAGACAATGGGTGACGACCCGGAATGTGCCATTTGACGTCCTCGTCCATCACGGCAGCAATTCCGTCCAGATCGTTCGCGCCGTAGGCGGCAAAAAAGTCTTGGACCACTTTGATGTTCTCTTCTGGTGAGGCGGCCATGGCGGTATCTCCTGCGATGATTGCGGTGGCGAGTGCTGCGGCTTTGGTCAGGTGTTTCATCTCTTGTCCTCTCAAGCGCTTCGGCGTGGGGTAACTGCAACGCTTTCTGCAGATCTATGCGGTGATGACGAGAACTTAGTTATTTCGCCGCTGTGTGATAATTGTCCCGAAATTCACTACTTTCATGTATAGAATCGAACAAAGCCAAGATCGGGGACCCTATGCGCTTACCGCTTGCAACGCTTGAAATCTTCACTGCCATAGCAAGGCACGGGTCGCTGCGGGCCGCCGCAGACGCACTTGGCATCAAACCATCGACTGTGAGTCATCAATTAAAGTCGCTGGAAGACCAACTGGATACGACACTTTTCATAAGAACAACGCGCTCTATCAGCCTGACCGAAGCCGGGCGTGCGCTCATCCGTGGAGCGGGCCCAGCCTTTGACCAACTGTCCGAGGCGGTAGAAAGTGCACGCAGCACAGGCCATGCCGCCCGTGGCACGCTGAAGTTGGCCATGCCTGAATTTGCGTACCATTTGTATGTGAGTCCGATCCTGAACAGCTTTTGCGCCAAATTTCCCGAGATTGAACTGGAGCTGTCATTGACGGATGCGCTATCGGACATTTTGGGCGAAGAGTTGCATGCTGGATTCCGGTTGGGAGACCGAGTTGCGCAAGATATGGTCGCGGTTCGCCTTACTCAGCCGTTGCAACTGGCCATATCAGCAAGTCCGCACTATCTGAACGCCCACGGCACGCCCGCGGACCCACGCGATCTTCTTGAGCATAACTGTATCCGATACAGGTTTCAGTCTTCTGGCCAGATTGCTCCGTGGAGTTTTGAAACCAAAGAGGGACCGTATTCCGTTCAAGTGCAAGGCAATCTAATCACAAACACTTTGCCGGCTTCTATCGATCTTGCAAAACAGGGGTTGGGGCTGGTTTATACATTCCGGGCCTTTGTGGCCGCTGAAATCGGTGAAGGCTACCTCAAGCCAGTTCTTGAAGACCATCTGGGCCAGACGCCCGGTATTTTCCTTTATTACCCGCGGGAATACAGAGGCATGATGCCACTAAAGCTGTTCATTGAGCACATAAAACAGCAAAGAGATTCGAAGTAGAAAAGTAAGAATACTCTTTCCGTTCAAGCACCATCAGTGAAACACTGAACCGGTGTCACTTTCGACAAATCGGGCGAGACACGTACCATGTCAGACAGTTGCGGGACTGGCTTGGATGCCCCCTTCAGGATCAATTCAGCCGGAACGCTGGTTGCTGCTGCTAAAGCTTGTGACAGTGGCATTCCGACTTTTGTCACCAGGTTCCGTATGGCGGTTGTCAGGTCCAAGTCCGCCCCTGCCAGTGTACCGTCTTGCAGTGTCAGCCTGCCCTCCTCGCGCCGGATAAGCCGCCCTTCCAGATGAAACTCTGTCTGATCGGTGCCCGCTACGGCCATCGCATCGCTGACCAAGAATATTTTTCCCGGCCCGCGTTTGGCCGCAAATGCAGCGCGCATCGTTTCGGAATGAACATGCACAGTGTCCGCGATCAGACCTGCAGACAGATCCCCGCTTGCAAGCACTGCGCCCACCAAACCGGGCTCGCGACTGCCGAGTTGGCTCATTGCGTTGAACAGATGCGTCGCGCAGCGGGCACCCGCCTTTGCGTAAGACATACAAGTGTCAAATGGGGCGTCGGTGTGGCCCAGCGAGACGATAATCCCCGCCTGGGTCAATGCCTTGACCTGGTCAATCGAAACGTTCTCCGGCGCCAACGTGACCATCAGCGCAGGTAACTTGCGGGCAGCAGTCAAAAGCTGATCAAGATCAGCTTCCTCCATCGGGCGGATCAGCGCGCCGTCATGGGCACCCTTGCGACGCACCGACAAGTGCGGCCCTTCAAGATGCAGACCTGCAATGCCAGGAACCCTCTGGCGCACCGCCTGTATCGCAGCCTGTATGGCAGCAGTTGTTTTCTCTGGCGTGTCCGTAATCAGCGTCGGCAGGATTGCAGTTGACCCCAACCCGCGATGCGCCTGAACGATACGCTGCAACGTTTCTACCGAGGGCGCGTCATTGAACATCACACCTCCTCCGCCATTCACCTGCAAGTCCACGTAGCCAGAGCTTAGAATATCGCCTGACAGATCCTCGATCTTTGTGTCAGTCGGCAGATCATTTGTCGGCATTATCGCGTCGAGCGTGCCGTCAACAAACCGAATGGCATGATCCTGAAACAGTGTCTCTCCGTCAAAGATCGGACCGCCGGCGAAGGTGATGATTGAGCCATTCATACTGTTTCGGTCACTTTTCGAAGATGGCGCGGTGTATCAGGGTTGATGCCGCGACGCGCAGCGACGGCTTCAACCATGCCATAGAAAGAAGCAATGGCAGCGACAGGATCGGTCATCCAATGCGCTGTCCGCACATGCGGCAGCGAAACAGCATCCTTTACGCGATCCGTCGTTGCAAAAACCTGTGCGCCCTTGGCCGCAAGTGCATCTGCGACCTCTGCAATATTTGCCTCGGCAGCGTCGCCGGAGGAAAAGGCGAGGACTGGAAAACCTTGATCCACTATCGAAACCGGACCGTGCAACACTTCGGCAGAGGAGTAGCTCTCGGCGTGGATCTGGCAGGTTTCCTTGAACTTTAACGCCGCCTCGTTCGAGATCGCCCAGGACGTTCCGCGTCCCAACGTGAACAGCGACTGGCCATCGATCGCATCAATTACAACACCCCAATCGCAGGCAATGGCCCGCTCCAGATCTTTGGGCAGGTTGCGGATGGCCGTCAGCAATGCTGCGTCGCCTTTGATCTCGGCCAGCAACCAAAGCCCGGCAACCAAAGACGTCACAAATGTTTTGGTCGCCGCAACACTCAACTCTGGTCCGGCATGAATGGGCAATGCGGCCGAGGCAACATTCGCCAGGGCCGAACCGGTATCATTGGTGATCGCCACCGAATAAGCGCCGCCTTGGGTCAGCGATTGGGTCAGGCGAACAATGTCCGGGCTTTGACCGGATTGCGACACCGATATGCACAACGCGTTTGGACAGCGCATATCGACGCCGTAGATCGACTTGACGCTTGGCCCAACCGACGCCATGGGCAGGCCCAGCAACAGTTCTGACGCGTATTTCAGATAACTGCAGGCATGATCCGACGACCCCCTCGCGACCGAAATTAAAAAGCGCGGATCGCTCGCGCGCACCGCTTGCGCAGTTGATCTGACGGCCTCGGTTCCTTCGGTCAGCAGACGGTCAACGGCGACAGGTATTTCGTTGATTTCCTGCCGCATAAGCGTGAGTTGGTTGGACATCAGGTCCGCCCTTTCAGTTTGATAGACGCAGTTCGGCCACGAAATCGTAGGCATCACCGCGATAGATGGAACGGGTGAGTTCGGCCACTCGTCCGCTTTCCAGATATGACGTACGCTGAATACGCAAACCTGCCGTACCTTCTGCGACGTCCAGCAGCCGCGCTTCGGTTGCTTCAAGGTTGATGGCCGAGATCTTTTGGATCGCGCGGACCGGACGATGACCTGACTGCTCAAGCACGGCATAAAGCGACCCGGTCACCTCGGTCGGGTTAGGCAAGATATCCAGCGGCAGCGCGGCGCGTTCTAAGGCCATCGGGCGTCCTCCGGCGGCACGCAGACGGTGGATACGAGCAACTTGATCACTCGCCGACAGGCCCAACGCCAACATTTCATCTGGTGCCGGCAGGAAAATTCCCCGCTCCAGCCACGTCGAGGTCGTCTCAAACCCACGCCGCTCCATATCCTCGGTGAAGGAGGTCAGATGTGACAGGGACTGCTCGACCCGCGCGACAGGTTCCCGCACAAAAGACCCTGAACCTTGTCGCTGCTCGATTGTTCCTTTGCGCACCAACTCCTGAATGGCCTTGCGCACTGTCACGCGCGACAGGTCCGTCAACTCCGCGATCTCACGTTCGGGCGGTAGAGAGCTGTTTGGCGGCAGGATACCTTCCTCGATACCTTGCTCAAGCCTCTGGCGCAGCTGCACATAACGTGGTCCGGCAGACTGGCCCAGCCAGCCCTCGGGCTTTAGGAAATCAACAACGCTCATGATCGACCTCCTCTTTGAACGCATGTGCCAAAGCAATAGCCCCTGAAAGCGGATCACCTGATGGATGCGCTAAATCCTGCTGCATGTCTTTTGGCAAAAAAACGGCATAGTGCGGACCTATTCCGCCAGTCAGGCAAATGGGAACACCGGGGGTCCAACCCAATTTCTCCAGCCTGTCTGCCAAATAGTCGGCACCCGCCTGCATGATCGACATCGCAAGTGTGTCCCCCCGGCCTGCAAACTGTGTGACGACAGGTGCCAAGGTTCCAAATACCGTAGGAGACATCGTCGACGCGGCTTTGACGATACCAGACGCACCTTCGAAACGACGCAGCAAGTGTTCGGACATTTCGGACGACGCAATCACACCATCGGCACATTCCAGCACCTCGGACAACGCTCGTCTTCCGACCCACTGAGCCGAAGCCTGATCACCCAGGACCGGCCCCCATCCTCCGGCAAATCTTGGCTTGCCACTCTGCTGCACGGCCAGAAAAGACCCGGTACCACAATGCGCAACAAACCCGTCACGCGGCCCTAACGCCCCGCGAAGGGCAGATGGGCGATCATCTTCTATGCGCACATGCGTAAAGGGCAGGGTCGCAGCCAGACGATCAGCAACGGCGGACCCTGTGACTCCTGCCAACCCCAGATACGCCGGCACTTTGGCAAGGTCAGCGACGTCAACGCCAGCTTGTTGAACCAACGCAGCCAATCCTTGCGAAAGCTCAGTGACGGATGCATCGAAATCGGTCGACACGTTCGCCGACCCAACCTCAACCCGCCAGCTTCGAGCACGATCCGACAAAGCGAGGCGGCACCGCGTACCTCCACCGTCAATTGCCAAAACCAGGTTATCCATGCAGCGAGTCATGAAGAGACCTTTATAATACCTTTTCAAGATTTAGAAGGCCAAAATACGACCTCATGTGAGTTAAATTGCATTATTGAGGGAAATAAACAAAATGGTAGACTAATGGTATCTAAAAGGTATGATGCCGAGAGACTGGGGGAGAATCACTTGAACACACCTGTGACAGAACAGTTGCACCCAAATGCAGTCGGGCTCGACACGCGCCCGCTGTCGGATGTCGCTGCCCTTCTGGCGCAGTCGCAAGCCTTGGCCGCGTCTGCGCCACTGGATGCGGTGGGCCCAATCTGTGACGGGGCACAGGCCATGGCCGCCACGATCCGGGCGAAAGGCGTTCTGCGCTATTTGGCAGCAGGTTCCTCTGGCCTCATGGCTGCAGCGGATGCTCTGGAACTTGGGGGCACTTTTTCCATCCCGGCAAATCAGGTCCACATTCACATGGCAGGCGGATTGCCTTCTAGCGCGGAGATGCCCGGAGATGTTGAAGATATCTCGAACACCCTTACAGATGAGTTGGCTGAACTTTCCGCCCCAGACACTCTGATCGCAGTGTCTGCCAGTGGAACCACACCGTACACCGTCGCGGCCGCTCGTATTGCCCGTGAAAAAGGCGCCCAGGTCATTGGCATCGCCAACAATGCAGGCTCTGAACTCTTGCAGCTTTCGGACCATGCAGTCCTGCTGGAGACACCGCCGGAACTTGTATCCGGCTCGACCCGAATGGGCGCAGGGACCGCGCAGAAAATTGCATTGAATATGCTTTCCACCCTCATGGCTGTCGAGTTGGGCCATGTTCAGGACGGAATGATGATCAACCTTCGCGCCGACAACGACAAATTACGTGCTCGTGCCAACGGGATCGTGTGTCAGCTGACGGGCGTTGATCCTGAACAAGCTGCATCGGCGCTGAACATCACAGGCGGCGATCTCAAATGTGCAGTGCTCGTCGCAGCAGGCGCCGGATCTGATGAAGCTGCGCAAGCGCTTCTGGATGAAACAAACGGCCACCTTCGACCTGCAACGAACCGATTGAAGCGAAACAACGAAAACACAAACCTGGGAGAAGCAAAATGAAACGCAAAGTTCTAAGCCTGGCTCTGATGAGCACAGCGCTGGTCACAAGCGCCTATGCACAAGAGGCTACGCTGACAATCGAAAGCTGGCGCAATGACGATCTGGCCCTCTGGCAGGACAAAATCATTCCCGCTTTCGAAGCCGAAAACCCCGGGATCAAGGTTATTTTCTCGCCCTCTGCTCCTGCCGAGTACAACGCAGTTCTGAACTCGAAACTTGAGGCCGGATCGGCCGGCGACCTGATCACCTGCCGTCCGTTTGACGCTTCGCTGGCGCTGTACGAAAGCGGGCATCTCACCGACCTGTCCGACCTCGAGGCCATGGGCAATTTCTCGGATGTTGCGAAATCCGCATGGCAGACTGATGACGCATCCGCCAGCTTCTGCGTGCCTATGGCGTCGGTGATCCACGGCTTTATCTACAACAAAGACGCCTTCAACGAATTGGGCCTTGAAGTCCCCACCACCGAGGCTGAGTTCTTTGCTGCTTTGGACAAGATCAAGGAAGACGGCACCTATATCCCTATGGCGATGGGTACCAACGACCAGTGGGAAGCTGCCACGATGGGCTATAACAATATCGGCCCAAACTATTGGAAAGGTGAAGAAGGCCGTCTGGCGCTGATCAAAGGTGAGCAGAAACTGACGGACCCGCAATGGGTTGCACCCTATGCAACACTGGCTAAATGGGCGGACTATCTGGGTGACGGATACGAAGCACAGACCTATCCTGACAGTCAGAACCTGTTCACCCTCGGTCGCGCCGCAATCTACCCGGCGGGCAGTTGGGAAATCGCTGGCTTCAATACACAGGCTGATTTCGAAATGGGTGCTTTCAAGCCTCCGGTCCAGAATGCGGGTGACACCTGCTATATCTCGGACCACACAGACATTGGCATCGGCCTGAACGCGGCCAGTGAAAACCAAGAGGCCGCACGGACATTCCTGTCCTGGGTCGCCAGCCCGGAGTTCGCCAGCATCTTTGGCAACGCGGTTCCCGGGTTCTTCCCCCTGTCCAACACTCCGGTCGAGTTGGAAGACCCGCTGGCCAAGGAAATCGTCGGCTGGCGGGATGAGTGCGAAAGCACGATCCGTTCGACCTATCAGATCCTGTCACGCGGCACGCCGAACCTGGAAAACGAAACCTGGGGCGCATCTGTTGCTGCCATTAAAGGCACGGAAAGCCCCGAGGCGTTGGGCCAGCAGTTGCAGGACGGTTTGGCCAGTTGGTACGCACCGCATCAGTAAAACCTGAGCGCTAACCATCACCGGACGCGGGGTTTCGCGTCCGGACCTTTTCCCGGAGACCGTCATGCAGACCCGCCGCATCCGCTGGCACATCGCCGTTTTCCTTGCCCCTGCGGTTCTGGTCTACACGGCGGTGATGATCTTCCCTTTGTTCAACACGCTCCGCCTCGCACTGTTCAGCGAGGTTGATCAGGCGCGCGTCTATGTGGGCTTGGAAAATTTCCGCACGCTGTTTTTTGACCCGATCTGGTCCGAACAGTTCTGGAACGCATTGGGCAACAACTTCTGGTTCTTCCTGATCCATATGCTGGTGCAGAACCCCATCGGCATCGCCCTGGCGGCAATCTTGTCCCATCCCCGCCTGAGGTTCGCTGCACTGTATCGGTCAGCGATTTTCATCCCCACGATCCTAAGCTTTGTGATTGTTGGTTTTGCTTGGAAACTAATTCTGTCACCCCTTTGGGGCATCGCGCCTTCGATGCTGGACGCCATCGGTCTGAAGTCACTGTTTGCACCGTGGCTGGGTAAAGAAGAATATGCCCTGACAACGCTGGCGCTGGTTTCGGTCTGGCAATTCGTCGGTATCCCGATGATGTTGATCTATGCTGCCCTCCTGTCGATCCCCGAAGAGATCCTTGAGGCCGGCGAGATTGACGGGATTACCGGAGCTTCCGCGTTCTGGAAAATCAAACTGCCGCTCATATTGCCGTCCATCGGTATCATCTCGATCCTGACATTTGTGGGCAACTTCAACGCGTTTGACTTGATCTATGTCTCTCAGGGGGCACTGGCTGGGCCGGATTTCTCAACCGACATCCTTGGTACATTCATGTACCGCACCTTCTTTGGCTTCCAATTACAATTGGGAGATCCGCATATGGGATCCGCTATCGCAGGGGCCATGTTCGCGATCATCCTTGTGGGGGTCTGCATCTACCTCTTCGGCATCCAGACCCGGATGCGCCGGTACCAGTTGTGAGGGCATGGCAATGAACAAAGCACGCCAAAACCCGCTGAACACCGCCGCAATGCACGGAGCGCTGATCCTTTACACGCTGATCGCCCTGTTCCCGGTCTTCGTCATCATCATCAACAGCTTCAAAACCCGGCGCGCCATCTTCCGCGAACCTCTTGCCCTGCCCGACGCTGAAAGCTTTTCGCTGATCGGTTACCAGACGGTGATGAAACAAGGGGATTTCTTCCTGTACTTCCAGAATTCGATGATCGTTACGGTGGTGTCACTGGCATTCATCCTGCTTTTTGGTGCCATGGCGGCCTTTGCCCTCAGTGAATACCGGTTCAAGGGCAACCTGCTGATGGGTCTCTATCTGGCACTTGGGATCATGATTCCGATCCGTATCGGTACTGTCGCGATCCTTGAGATGATGGTGGCAACAGGTCTGGTAAACACGCTTTGGGCCCTGATACTTGTCTACACGGCGCAAGGATTGCCGTTGGCGGTGTTTATCCTGTCCGAGTTCATGCGGCAGGTCTCGGACGACCTGAAAGATGCGGGCCGGGTCGATGGGTTGTCGGAATACACGATCTTCTTCCGTCTTGTCTTGCCGCTTGTGCGCCCGGCCATGGCGACAGTGGCCGTGTTCAACATGATCCCGATCTGGAACGATCTGTGGTTCCCGCTGATCCTCGCCCCGGCGGAGGAGACTAAAACACTGACGCTGGGCAGTCAGGTTTTCATCGGCCAGTTCGTTACGGACTGGAACGCGGTTCTGTCTGCCCTGTCAATGGCGATCCTGCCGGTACTGGTGCTCTACGTCATCTTCTCGCGTCAACTGATCCGCGGCATCACTTCAGGAGCTGTCAAATGACCCGAGTTCTGATTGCTGGCCTTGGCAATATGGGCCTGAGCCATGCGCTGGCCCATCACCACCATCCGGACGCGCAAATCGTTGGGCTGGTGAACAGGTCCGGTGATGTGGATCATCCAGAGTTGGGTCAATATCCCGCCCATTCGGACTTCCATTCTGCGTTGGCCGAGACAAATCCGGATTTGGTGGTTGTCGCCACCTATTCCGACAGCCATGCCGATTATGCCTGCGCAGCGATGGAAGCCGGTGCGCATGTCTTCGTTGAAAAACCACTGGCCACCACCGTGGCCGATGCCAAACGTGTTGTCGAGAAGGCCATCCAGACCAACCGCAAGCTGGTGGTCGGCTACATCCTGCGGCATCATCCTTCGTGGATGCGCCTGATTTCCGAGGCGCGTGACCTTGGCGGGCCCTATGTGTTTCGCCTGAACCTCAACCAGCAGAGCAGCGGAGCCGAGTGGGAAACGCATAAGGCGCTGATGCAGACCACCTCTCCCATCGTAGATTGCGGCGTTCATTACGTCGATGTGATGTGCCAGATCACGGACTCGGACCCGGTGCGCGTACATGGAATGGGCCTGCGCCTGAGCGATGAGATCGCCGAAGACATGTACAATTACGGACAGTTTCAGGTGGTTTTCGAAGACGGCTCGGTCGGTTGGTACGAGGCCGGTTGGGGCCCGATGATGTCTGAGACCGCGTTTTTCGTGAAAGACATCGTCTCGCCCAACGGGTCGGTTTCGATCACTGATGGCAACAAAGGTGCCTCCGCGGATATCGATGGCCACACCAAGGTCGGCGGCATTCTGGTCCACCGCCCTGAGGGGGACAGTCAGATCGACTTGCCCGACGAACCCGGCCATCAGGAGCTTTGCGACGCAGAGCAGGCGTACATGCTGCGCGCTATTGCCGACGACATCGATCTAACCCGCCACATGAACGACGCCGTGCAATCGCTGGCCATCTGTCTGGCAGCAGACGAAAGCATCCGTACTGGCCAACCCATTTCGCTGAAAGAGGCACGCACATGACCGCCCTGACGCTTACGAACGTGAACAAGTCCTTTGGCACTGTTGAGGTGCTCAAAGACATCAACATCGAAGTTGAAGACGGCGAGTTTGTCGTCTTCGTCGGCCCCTCGGGTTGTGGAAAGTCCACCCTTCTGCGCGTGATCGCGGGACTTGAGGATGTAACATCGGGCGAAGTGCGCATAGGCGGCGAAGTAATGAACCTCACCCCGCCTTCAAAGCGCGGTATCGCGATGGTGTTTCAAAGCTACGCGCTTTACCCCCATCTGAACGTGCGCAAGAACATGTCGTTGGCGCTGAAACAGGAAGGCCAAAGTAAGCAAGTCATCGAGGAACGTGTCGCCAAGGCCAGCAAGATGCTGAACCTTGAACCCTATATCGACCGCTATCCTTCTGAATTGTCCGGCGGCCAGCGTCAGCGCGTTGCCATCGGCCGAGCGATTGTTCGCGAACCCAAACTGTTCCTGTTTGACGAACCCCTATCCAATCTGGATGCAGCCCTGCGCATGAACACGCGGCTTGAGATCGCAAACCTGCACCAGCAGCTCGATGCCTCGATGATTTATGTCACCCATGACCAGACCGAAGCGATGACGTTGGCGGACAAGATCGTCGTGCTGCGCGATGGGCGTGTGGAACAGGTCGGCAGCCCGATGGAGTTGTACAACAACCCCGCCAATCAGTTTGTCGCCGGTTTCCTTGGCGCGCCATCGATGAATTTCTTCCCCGCCAGCTTAGTAGGTGAAAGCACAGACATCACAATGGGCGTCCGACCCGAAGACCTCTATCTGACGGATGAAAGTCCTTTAAGCGCGCAAGTTACCCATGTGGAGCATTTAGGTGGGGACACCAACGTGATCGCAATGATGCAAGGCCATCAGGTTACCGCCCGCCTGTTCGGTCAACACGAGGTCGCAACCGGCCAAGAGATACGTATTGGTTTCACACCGGATCGCAGTTATCGCTTCGATACACAGGGCGCTCGGCTCACCTAAACCTCTGTTGAACTTCACCCGCCTCCGCCAGCCAAATGACCTGTGCTTTACGATCAGGCAAAGCGGTCCGGTGAAAAGGCCCCTATGTCGACATGAGGGTTCCGCCCGGCCATGTCGGCAGCTACCAATCGGGCAGTGGTGGCCGCCAAAGTCAGCCCAAGCTGACCATGACCCGTGGCGAAATGAACGTTGTCCAGACGGTCACTGCGCCCAATGATCGGGCGCGTGTCGGGGGTGAAGGGGCGATACCCAATGCGCCGTTCAGCTTCTTCTGTCTTTAAGCCGGGCAAGACACGATGCGCCCGCCGGACAAGCACATCCGCCCGGTTCCAGTTCGGCGCTGCATCCAAACTTGCGAACTCAATCGTTCCGGCGACAGCCAGGGCCCCATCGTATGGCGTGACACCGAACCCTCCCTTTGGATAAAAAATCGTGTGCTTCAGTTCCAGACCCGGATCAGACAGAGCCGTTGAGTATCCGGCCACGCCTTCCAAACGGATCGGAACGCCCAAATCTCGCGCCAGCACCTTGGATCTGGCGCCAGCAGCCAAAACAACGCGTCCTGTTGGCGCCACCGTGCCATCGGTCAGCCTGACCGAGCGCACCTGTCGACCTTCTCGGTCGAACCCTGCAGCCCCTGCACGTTTGACGATGCCGCCCCGCTTTAGGAACGTTTGATGCAGAACTTCAACCAAACGTTTGGGATCCGTCACATAGCTCCAATCGCGCAACAGCGCGGCATATTTGAAATCAGGCGCTATGGCGGGGTCGAGTTCATGAGCTTCATGGCCCGAAATCTCGTCAATAGTGCAGCCAAGTTCGCGCGCAAGATCAAAGGCAGCGCCCATAGTCGCCTTGTCAGCGTCATCGTCAAACAGCTTGATGATCGGGCGCTCGATCAGCAATTCCGGGTGGCCGATGTCATCCAACTGGGCTTTGAAATCCGCCGTGGCCGAGAATGTCAGCCGCGCCAGATCCGCCGCGATGGCCCGCATCTTTGACGGGCGAGCGTTCGCTGTGAACCGCGTGAACCACGGCAACAACTTCAACGCTGAACTGGGACGCAACGACAAGGGCGCTTCGCTGTCCAGCAACCATCCGGGCACTTTCAACATCATTCCGGGTTGCGACAAGGGAACAATTTCACCTACGGCAATACAACCGCATGACGCCCAACTTGCCCCCTCACCGACAGTGTTAGGCTCAAAAACCGTAACCTGATGTCCCTCAGCCTGCAGCGCCAGCGCACATGAAATGCCAACAATGCCACCGCCGACAACCGCGACCTCTTCCATCTGAAGCATTCCTATTGCAAATCATGCAGTTGCGACAACAACTCCGTACTAACAACTACGCCTTGTTCCTGAGCGGTGGCGCGGTTTTTCAACCGTCCGTCACCCGGAACGCGAGCCGTGCCATTGCCCTCGATTTCCGCACAGATACGCTTGACGTAATCATCAAATCCCGGGTTTCCAAAGCGCGCAGGATCAATAGCGATCAACGTGGCCCCGCCTTTGATGTTCAAAGCGCCATGCTCTACACGTTCGGCATTGTCGACCGATAGAGTTCCACCTGCCAACGCCGCGCCTAAGACTTCGATCAGAAAGGCAATCGCGGCCCCTTTGTGCTCGCCAAAGGGCAGCAGGCTTCGGGATTCCAGAATGGCATTTGGATCGGCGGTGGGCTGACCATCTGGGGCCAATCCCGCCGGGCGCGGAAGATCGTGCCCCTCTGCCGCGGCCATACGAATATCCATCAGTGCAACCATCGAAGACGCCTGATCCCAAACAACCGGTTCGGCCCCCTCGCGCGGGCAGGCGAAAGACATCGGGTTCGTACCGAATACCGGCCGCACACCGCCCTGTGGCACCACCATCGACAATGAGTTCACTACTCCCAGTGCCACCAACCCCGCCTCGGCCAGTGGCTCGGTGTCAAAGCGCAACGCTGCGAGGTGGTGGCAATTGGCACAGGTGAAAGAGGCAATGCCATTTTCACGCGTCATTGCAATCAGTTCATCCCGCGCCATGCCGGCTGCAAGTTGATAGTACCCGTTGTCACCATCCCCACGTAAAACGCCGGGGGCAATACGCTCAACCCGGGGCGCCGCCGCCGGATTGGCATATCCAGAGGTGAAGCTTTGAACATAGACCGGCAACATACGCAGCCCGTGGCTGCGGGGACCGTCCCGTTCAGACCGGGTGACGATTTCCGCCAAAACAGCACTGCCGTGTGCATCCATCCCCGCCGCCACAAGGACCGATTTGGCCAGTTCCTTAACCTCTGCGAGTGAGAGCGTTTTCGTCGAGATTTCTGTCATCGGGCCGATCCTGTCCTTGTAGGGTGCAACGGGGGCCGCCAGCGCCCACGTCGGAGTTAACTGCTGTATTCCCGGCGCTTTTTGGCAACAAACTCGTCCAGCGCACCGCGCTGATCGTCAGGCATCGGAGGTTGCACATAATTGTCCAACATCCGCCGTGCGGCTTCATTGCCAACAACCTCAGCCGTTTTCGATCCTTCTGCCTCCCACTGTTCAAAACTGTCGTTGTTTTGCAAGTGGTTCATATGCATCGGGTTTTCACGCGTGTGGTCCGTACCCAGGAAATGCCCTCCAGGGCCGATCCGGGCGATGTCATCCAGCAAAGGGTCCAGATCTTCGTCCTGAAGCCCGCTAAAGAAGCGGTGGAAATTCTCAAGCTGCAGCGTGTCCTGCACCCATTTCGAGTAGCTGACACCCAACGCCCCTTCCAGAAAACCGGCCGAGTGGACGATGTAGTTCGCCCCGCCTAGCAGCACGGGCCACATCGTGTTGGCCGTGTCAAAACCGGCCTGCATGTCAGGCGATTTTGACCCGGTCCACATGGTGCAGGTCCGCCATGGCACCTGATAGAACCGAGCCATCTGACCCACCAGCAGGTTCATCAGACCCGGTTCCGGCGACCCCATCATCGGCGCGCCTGTTTTCATCGAAACGCCCATGATTGCCACGCCCAAAACCATCGGCGCGCCGCGTCGGATGATCTGGCTATAAGCCATGCCCGCCAAGGATTCCGCAATCAGCAGCGCCACGCCGCCTTGCGGGCTGGCCGGCGTTGAAGCCCCAGCCAAAACGAAGGGCGACAGCAGGCAGGGCTGGTTGGCCGCAGCATAAACGCGCAAGCTTTCCAGCATGGTCTCATCCCATACCAGCGGCGTGTTGCAGTTCAGCAGCGCGGCCATCACTACGTTATTGTCTACAAACTCTTCGCCAAACACGATCCGGGTCATGTCGACCGAGTCGCGTGCCGCCTGTTCTGACAAAACCGAACCCTTGATGGGCTTGTCGGTCAGCGTCAGCGCTGCATGGACAAGCTCAAGATGGCGTTGCGGAACCGGTACGTCCTGTGGTTCCACCGGCAAAATACCCGGAACCATCATCGACTGGCTCATCTGGCTCATCTTGAAGAAGTTCTGCGCATCCTCCAGCTGTGAGGGGCGACGCACGCCGTCAAGGTCATAGACAAAGGGTGCGCCATAGGCGTTCGCGAAGACCGAGTGCTCGTTACCTACACGCAAAGACCGCTCTGGGTTGCGTGCCGCATAAGCCCATTCCGACGGCACCGACGAAATCAGATCCATCAGCATGTCGCGACCGATACGAACGCGTTCGCCCTGCACGTCCGCGCCGTATTTCTTCCAGTCAGCCAACGCCACCGGATCGCGGAATTCAATGCCGGTGGTTTCCAGAATGGTCATCGCAGCATTGTGGATACGCTCGACCCCCTCAGGACCCAGCAGGTCAATGGGTCCGACCTTACGGTTCAGGGTCGGCAGGTAGACCGGGGGTGGGTTTGTGCGGGCCTGAACGCGTGCCGCGCGCCCACCGCCACGGCTGGACCGTCCTCGTGCTTGTGCCATGTCAGCTCTCCTTCTCAGGCCCGGGCGCGCGCGCTGGTCGGGTCAACGGCGCAAATGTCGATAACCTCGGCATCACGCATTTCATTGTGGATCAACACCTGCATTTTCGTACCCGGCGCTGTCATGTCCTGAGGCACCAAAGCCATCGCGATGTCATGGTTGCAGTAGTAGGAAAATCCACCCGAGGTGACGCGCCCGATCAACTTGCCATCGGCGTACACACCTTCGTCAAACATCACCGAGGTATCGCAGAACGGCAGTTTCAGAGTCACCAGCGTGCTGTAACCACCCTCTTCCTTTTGCTTTTGCAGCGCAGCCTTGCCGATAAACTCCCGCTCGACCATCTCGCCATTGACCTTTTCGGTCATGGCCACAAAGCGACCCAGATCAGCCTCGTAAGGTGTCATGTCCTTGCAAATCTCGCGGTTGATCGCGCGATAGGATTTCTCAAGCCGCATGGATTCCAAGGCTTCCAGACCGAAGGGCTTCACCCCGGCTTTCAGAAGCAGATCGACCAAATGGCGATTGTACCCGACCGGGTGGTGCAATTCCCAACCCAGCTCACCGGTATACGATACGCGCAGCAGATGAACGCCCTTGGCATAGCCCACTTCACCCATCTGTGCCGACAGCCACGGGAAAGCTTCGTTCGACAGGTCATTATCCGTCAGAGGCTGCAGAATTTCGCGTGCTTTCGGACCGGCCAGAGCAATCACGCCCAGCTGTTCGGAGATATCCTCCATCACGACAGAGCCGTCCTTGGGCAGCAAGCGCTGCAACTGATCCCAGTTGTAGGCCCGCCAGTTCGGAGTCGAAATCAGATAGAAGTCATCCTCGGCATATCGAACGATGGTGTATTCCGCGTCCATTCCGCCCTTGTCGTTCAACATCAGAGACAGGGTCATGCGGCCAATCTTCGGCAACTTGTTGGCCATCAGGCTGTCCAGCCATTTTGCGGCACCGGGGCCGCGCACGGTGAACTTGGTCATCGGCGACATTTCGATGAACCCGGCCTCTTCGCGGGTCGTGCGCACCTCGGCCTGCACCAGTTCCATGTGGTCGGTGCGGCGGAAAGAGTGCTCGGGGATCGCCTCTTCAGGGGATTTGGCAAACCAGCGGGGGAACTCGTACCCGTTGAAGCTGGTCCAAACCGCGCCATGCGCGGTTAGCAGATCATACGACCCCATGGTCTTCATCGGGCGCGCGTCCGGGAAATCCTCTCCTGGAATATGCGCATCCATGTGGGTGCCCCAGGTCTCGCGCACCTTGTCCATGGTCCAGCGTTTCGAAGCGTAGTCAGAAAACCGGCGTGGGTCGAGTTCGGACATGTCCATACCCGGATCGCCATTAACGATCCATTTCGCAAGGCGGTTGCCGACAGTGCCGCCCCACAGAATGCCGCCGGGCATCCCTTCGGCCAGCCACAGGTTGTCATGTCCCGGCGCAGGTCCAGCCAATGGCAACTCGTCTGGGGTCATCTGGAACGGGCCGCGTGTGTTGGCCTTGATACCAACCTCACCCAATGTCGGCACACGCTCGATGGCGCGCTCCCATTGCGTTTCCACCGCATCAAAATCCTCAGGCAGCAGATCGGCCCCAAAATCAGGCGGCACACGGTCTTCGGCAAACAGTTTGAGGTCTTTGGTGAATTCATAGGGACCAAACTGAATCCCACCCACATCCTCGCGCAGATATGCGCCATAATCTTCATCCCGCAGGATCGGGAATTCAGGCAGGCCCTGTGCGCGACGTTCCTTCAGCAGCGGCACTGTCTCGGTCGTCCAGTATTGGTGCACGATTGGGATACAAGGCAGATCCAGCCCTACCCGCCGTGCGTTTTCGCGCGCGTAGTTGCCGGTGGCGAAGATCAGATGCTTACAGGTGATCTCACCCTTGTCGGTTGTCACCTTCCAAAGCCCGTTCTCCAGCTTTTCGTAAGATTGCGCTTCGGTATTCTGGTAAACCTTCGCCCCTGCATCACGCGCCAGTTTTGCCATCGCCATGGTAATGTCAGCGGGGTTCACATAACCGTCTTCGGTATGCAGGATACCCCCGCGGATATGTTCGGACTGGTTCAACAGCGGGTGAACCTCGGCCACCTCTTCCGGGGTCAGCAGTTTGCACGGCACACCGGCGGCTTCGGCAATCGAGATGTAAGACTGGAACTCGTCCCAGCGCTTTTCGGTATTTGCGACGCGCAGCTGGCCGACTTTCCGCAACCCGACCGAGCTGCCCATCTTTTCCTCGACCTCGGTATAGATGCGGATGGTCTCCATCGTCATCTTCGACACGTTGTGAGAGCGAACAAATGTCACCAGCAGACCCGCCGCGTGCCATGTCGAGCCCGAGGTCAACGTCGTCCGTTCCAGCATCACGGCATCGGTGCACCCATGCTCGGTCAAGCCGTACAGAATCGAGGCTCCGACACAGCCGCCCCCTACAACAACAACTTCGGCATGTGACTGCATTTGAATTCTCCTCTCCCACTGCGCTGAAACCCCGACCAACGCCGCTCCGCAAGACGGATATGTGGCGTGTCAGGGATTCTGCGCAGTACATGCTGCTTTACACAAATCTTTGCGCTCATGGACGAAGATCGCAATTGCAAAAAAATTCACTCTGGGCAAATACAGCTAATGCGAATACGCCAATGATAACGGAAATAACCTAAAACCGCTTGATACAGGTCAAACCACCTTGCCCTATGGTCCCTACGAATTCCCGCCGCTCAGCTCCTTGATCAGTTTCGAAGCCGCCGCACGCCATGTCAGCTTCAAACAGGCCGCCAGTGAACTGAATGTTACCCCCGCCGCTATCAGTCATCAGGTCAAAGCGCTTGAGGTCGAACTCAATTGTGCGTTGTTCCAGCGCCATCACCGAGGCGTAGAACTCACTGAAAGCGGTGCATATTTGCTGGTTGCTTTGCAACGCGGGTTTGAGGGGATCAGCGAGGCACTCAAGCAGTTGCGCTCACAATACGATCGTTCAGGTGTGACGATACGATCCAGCACCGCAGTCAGTTCGCTGTGGCTGACGCCACGCCTGGCACAGTTTTGGAAGAATTTCGGGCATATCTCTGTCACTCAGGTTGTCACTGATTTGGGATACGACACGCAAAAATGTGATATCAGCATCAGGTATGGTGACGCGTCACGAGAGCGTGGCACATATCATGTGCTGTTCAGGGACCGGATCATGGCTTTGGCCAGCCCTCAATTTGTCCGGCAGAATAAAATCGAACAGATGCAGGACCTGTCTCAGATCCCACTTATTCACCTGGACGCCCCTGGCACCGATTGGACAGGTTGGCAGGAATGGGCGGCTGGTTTGGGTTACTCCGGCTCACTCAAATCGGGTCACAGGGTGAACAACTACACCATTGCCCTGCAAGCAGCGCAGGATGACATGGGCGCTGTATTGGGATGGGAAGGACTGACCGCAAGTTTGGTTAGGTCAGGCAAACTGGCTAAGTTGTTGCCGCAGACACTGTCAGCCCCTTTGGACTTTTATGTCGTGCTTCATAACACCTCTTCGGATCGCGCTGCGTTGGTCTACAAATGGCTGGTCGAAGATTCCAACTGAAAATCAACACTTTGGTGAGCTCTATTGCCATTGCCTTCATAAGACAAACCAGGAGGGATTCTCAGCCAACACTTTGCTGCGATCTTCGCTCGCGAATTAGATGAGAAACAAGAAACAGAGCTGTCTTTTCTTTTTCCCCTGCGCAGCAATTTTTTACGGGTACTTTTTTGCATCAGTTGGGTTCACGGCATTTGAGCCAGAAGCACCCTTGTAGCGCGGGTCATGCCAGCGGCGTATTGTTCGCTGGTTGTAGATTTTAGCAAAAGGCCAGTTGACACGGTCGTGAGCAAAAAAGCCAAATCCGCCGCCGCTTCGGACGTTGGAACCACGTTTGCTTTTGTCAAATAGCCCGACAGGGCATTTTCGAACTCTGCGGTATAGTCCATTTCGGCATCTGGTGCGGATTCGATGGCAAATTCCATGATCTCAGCCCCATGGGGCGTGCCCCGCCAAATGGCCACGTGATCTCCGATCCAAGTCTGATACGCCCGCGCAAGAACACTCTGGGGCGCACCTTCTGCCTGGTTCAGAACATCAACAGCCGCTTTGGTCATGGATGTTAGCGCAGTAGTGACAGCCCATTCCAGAACGGCTTCTTTCGATCCGAACTGATTGTAGATCGACTGACGCGACACACTAGCAGCATCGGCAATGTCATTCATGGACACTTTGCGAAAGCCGTACTGCGCAAAGACAGACAGGACTTCGAAAGCGTTTGTCGTTTTTTTCATTTTTACCTTCTTGACATTTTGGGTCTTGTTTGTACATACAGTACACTGATACGCACTTGTCTGCAACCCATATCGATAGGACCCCCTCGGATGGAACAGAAAATCACTGATTCGGGCTTCAGCAGCTGGAAGCCGTCGCAGCTGCCGGAACTGACCGGCAAAACCTATGTCATTACCGGTGCGAATTCGGGCATCGGCTATGAAGCCGCCCGGATGTTGGGGGAAAAGGGCGCAAACGTTGTTATGGTCTGCAGATCGCGCGCAAAGGGTGAATCCGCGCAACGCAAATTGTCGGCCTCATCGAAAGGCAAGGTTGATCTAATCCTGATGGACCTCAGTGATCTAGCCTCGGTCCGCAAGGCGGCCGAGGAACTGCGCGCACGCTATTCAAAAATCGATGGCCTGATCAACAACGCCGGCATCATGATGACCCCGCAGGAAAAAACTGTTGACGGATTTGACCTGCAGATGGGCGCTAATCACCTCGGCCACTTCCTATGGACTGGCCTGTTGTTTGATCTGGTTGAAGCTGCCGAAGGCCGCATCGTCGTCCTGTCCAGCCTGGTTCACAAATACGGCCCTCTGGATCTGGACGATTTCATGACCGAAAAGAACTACACTCCAATGAAGGCCTATACGCAGTCCAAACTGTCGAATCTTATGTTCGCGTTCGAATTGGATCGCCGCTTGAAAGCGGCCGGCAGCAAGGTCATCTGCGTCGCCTGCCACCCGGGCTACACCGATACCAATCTGCAATCCACCGGCCCAACCGGCTTCATGAAGGGCATGCTGGCCGTAATGAACAAACTGGCAGCCCAAAAACCCGAAGCTGGCGCAACCCCGACAGTTCTGGCGGCCGCCGGCAAAGAGGCTAAACGCGGTGCCTTTTACGGCCCGCAGAAAATGGGAGAATCCCGCGGCCCGGTTTCTGACGCAAAGGTGAAAGACCACGCGCTGGATCGCGAAAAACAGCGCCTGCTTTGGGCAAGAAGTGAACAGTTGGTTGGGTTTGAATTCAATCTGCCCGCCGTCGCGCACGCCGCATAACTACTTTAAGACAGATCCCCTCAATACCCCCTCACTCACGAAACAGGTCCGGGCGGCGCAAAAGCTTCGCCCGGACCATTTAAAACTTGCACCATCCCTCGGAGTGGCCCGTGTTCAAAACACTGTTTATCTGGCTCTTTGCCTTGTTTCTGATGGCGGGCGGGATTACCCACTTTGTTTATCCCGAGGTGTTCGACGGTTTCATGCCGACATTCATCCCCAAAACTGCTGCGCATATTCTGGCCGGAGTCGCCGAGATCACTATTGCTGGCGCGCTGATTTGGCGACCGTTTCGCGCCTATGGCGGGCTGTTCGCAGCAATGCTGTGCACCGCCTATTTGCCCTTCCATATTTGGGATCTTGTTCGCCCCGACCCAGTTATTGCACCGCTATGGGCTGCGATTACGCGTCTGGTTTTACAAATTGCCATGATAGTTTTTGGCATCCATCTTTGGCGCACAAAACAAAAGGTCAGAGCAATCTGATTTCCCTCTTGATGCAGGGGCCACGTATTGCGAAACAAATCATCGGCGCGTCTGACGCTGGTCTACAAAACGTTTACCTGCTACTTCGTTGAGAACCTTTGTCCCAAGATGCACATTAAACTTAAGGTCTAGGAAAGTTTCATTCTTTGAGATTTTGTTTTCACACGCAGTCGCTGTGACGGCCTGATGATGGAACAAAATAAGGACCTGATCCATGGTCAGGGTTTAAGTTTCGGAAGAATTGCCCGATCCGGAAGGTTCAACAGCGAGGCCCTACGCAAAAATACCAACCGATTATTTCGAAAAGATGATAACGTTTCTAGCGGGTTTTCGAACTAAAAGTACTGCGAACTTCAACGGGACGGAACAACGACAATGCCTCGCCACTCTGCAGCAAAGGATCTGAGCCTTAGATGGTTGGAACTGTTTCAGATCTGCGCGCATAAGGGATCGTTGCAGGCGGCAGCCAAGGAAACCGGCCTGACGATCAGCACCGTTTCGCATCATCTTCGCAATCTCGAAGATCATCTGGGGGTCGAGCTGTTCAATCACTCCCGCAGGCCGATGGTGCTGACGCCCAAGGGACAGGTCTTTCTGCGCAACATTGACGATGCACTCTACACTATTCGCAAGGCAAAGGCCGAAGCCTCAGCCGGGAGTATCGCCGATGCAAGCCTGCTGCGGATCGGAACGATCGAGGATTTCGACAGCGACATCATCCCAGAGCTTGCTGTGTTCCTGTCGGAATATATGCCGAATTGCGATTTCATGTACCAAACGGATTCCAGCCATACAATTATCGACATGCTGCGCAGCCGCCATCTGGATCTGGGCATCACAACCACTCCGACCGAGCGGATGGGCGACCTTCAGGATCGCCCTTTACTGCGCGACCCGTTTGTGGTGGTTCTGCCGCGCGACAACGCACATTCTGTTACTGAGATAGTTGAAGGGCGTAGTGACCTGCCGTTTCTGCGGTTTTCCGGTAATCTGATAATCGCCCGGCAGATCGAGTCGCAACTGCGGCGCCTCGGCCTGACGCCGCTGTCCAATTTCGAGTGCAGCAACAATCAGACCCTTATGGCGATGGTCGCGGCCGGGGCCGGATGGACCATCACGACCCCATTGTTGTTTTCACGTGCAAAACGATTCCAATCCAAGCTAAAGATGCATCCCTTTCCCGGCAAAAGCTTTTCCCGCAACCTGGTCATCGTCGCAGCACCGGATTGCTCGCGTTCTGTTCTGGAACTGATAGACAGTAAGATGCGAATGTTGGTCGAAGAGCACGCAATTTCTCAGCAAACACGCAACTATCCCTGGCTGTCCGAAAGTTTCCAACTAGTCACTTGAAGGGTGCAGGATGTTGAAACGGCTGCGTATCGCCCGTTCCTGTTCCGGCGTCAGATAGGTTGGTTTGTGCTCTTGCAAAATCGTTTGGGCACGTTCCCTTGCCCGATCCCACGCGTCCTGAGCGCCATTTTCGGCCCATGTGCGCGGCTCATCACGATCAGCGAGTGACGGATAGAAATAGTCCCGCTCCATCGCGGCATAGGTATGTTGGCCGCCCAGAAAGTGCCCTTCACCCAGAACCGCGTCGCAGATCGCGTCAAAGCCCAAGTTTTCGTCACTCACCTCAACGCCTCGCAGCGCGCGGTAGGTGTTCGAGTGCATTTCGTCATCCAGCACAAACGCCTCAAAGCTGGCCCCGAGCAAGGATGCAGTCATCCCTGAGCTTTCATAGAT
This sequence comes from Ruegeria sp. CF8, assembly GCF_056537285.1. Lineage (NCBI taxonomy): Bacteria > Pseudomonadati > Pseudomonadota > Alphaproteobacteria > Rhodobacterales > Roseobacteraceae > Ruegeria > Ruegeria sp. CF8. Next base: position 84,971 of record NZ_JBQFRG010000004.1, read on the forward strand.
CAGGTTTCCTCCAGCCAAGGCCGCTGCCATCGAGGTGATACCTTTCTCCATGCCATATTGCGCATCAATCGCCTTGGCATCGGTCATTGAACAGGCCACTCCAGACGGCAGGCCCAGCCAGTTTGAAAGTTGCGCCGAAGCCGCATTGAGCACAGCCGTTTCCCCACTGCCCCCCGAAAACGCGCCGGTGCGCAGGTCAATCACCAGCGGCCAGTTTGAAAAGACCATCGGAAAACCCGGCCGGATCGCATGCACCATGAGCAGGCTTGCCAGCGTTTCAGCCAGTGATTGCGCCAGAAACCCGGCCAGGGTGGCAGGCGCGGTCGCCCCCGCCTGCGCGGCGGTGATGCACGAAATCGGGATATTGTGCCGGATGCACTCATAGACAACATCCACCGCATCCTCGCCATAGCGCATAGGCGAGATCATCGGGCTGATATGCGCCTTCATGAACGGACGCTTGGCAAATTCGCCCGGTCCACCGGCGGCGATATCCAGCATCTCGACAATCGGGGCCACGTATTCGGCTAGCGTGAATGAGGTCGCCGTGGGCTTGGTTGTATTTTTGATCAACGCGAAGGCCGTATTGACGTCCAGATCGAAATTGTCCGGCACGTCGGTGGCAACACAGCAACGTGTGTACCAGCTGACATTGGCCAGCGTGTCCTGCAACCGGGTGAAGTTGTGCAGATCGTCCAGCGTCGAAGGTCGGTAAATCCCGCTGTTCATGTCCAGCGTCTGCACCGCCGCGCCACCGGTGCCAAAATAGACCTTATTGCCGCCCACCTCGATGGATCGGGCCGGGTCGCGACCATGCAGAGTGAACGTCTTTGCAGCCTGATCGATTGCCTCTTCCACCAGCTTTGGCGGAAACAGGAAACGTCCTTTGCCATTGTCAATCGCACCGATGGCCAACAAATCCACTTGCAGTCGCTCGGGCACTTCCCCCACGCCAAGCTTTTCAAGAAGGTCCAGTGCGGTATCGTAGATGCGATGGAGATCTGCATCGCTGAGTGGCTTGTATACGCCTCCTATCTGGCCAGGTGGACAAGGATCAATCGCGGGCTTTGTGGCGCGCTGCGCCAGTCGCTCGCGGCGGCCTCCTCTCTTTCCACGCTGACCTGCCATATCGGTTCCTATTTTTGAGATTACCGCGCGATAAAAGCGGTCTTATCAACGCAATTTCAACGGCTTCCGGTATTAGGATCAAAAATTCGTAAGTAAAGTAAGATTTTTTATGAATATACCGCAATTCATTGCGAACAAACCCATTGTCTAGGCCTATCAGCACTGAACTTCTTTCGGAGGCGCGCATCACATGAAATCCCGTACCAAGGTAGTTGTCATTGGGGGCGGTATTGCCGGATGCTCAACCCTCTATCATCTGACCCAAGAAGGTTGGTCCGATGTTGTTCTGGTTGAACGCGACGAGTTGACCAGCGGCACGACCTGGCATTCTGCCGCGCAAGTGACCAACTTTGGCATGAACCAAACCATGGTCGGTCTGAAGACACATTCAATAAACCTGTACAAAGACCTGTCCGAGAACCCCGAATACCCGATCAATTACCACCACGCGGACGGGGGTATCCGGCTGGCCAACACCGAGGCACAAATGCAAGGCTACCGCCACTTTGCCTCGATGGCCCGGGGCATGGGGGTTGAATTTGAAGTGATCGATGCAGAGGAATGCGCCCGCCGCCACCCGTTGATCTCGACCACAAACCTGCTGGGTGGGCTCTGGGATCCTTTGGATGGCGATATCGATCCCGCGCAACTGTGTCAGGCGCTCGCCTATCATGCCCGCAAGGCCGGGGCCGAGGTATACCGTAACACGCCGGTCACCGCACTGACGCAACACAAGGACGACACCTGGACCGTGTATACGGAACAGGGTGAAATTGATTGCGACATCGTGGTCAACGCCTGCGGTTACCGCGTCAACGAAGTCGGCGCGATGATGGGTGTACATCACCCGGTTGCGTCTATGGAGCATCAATATTTCCTGACCGAAGACATTCCCGGCATCGCTGAGGCAGGCCACCGGATGCCGCTGTTGCGCTGCCCGATCAGCGACTATTACAGCCGTCAGGAAAAGGGCGGTTTGCTGGTTGGTTTCTACGAGCAGGACTGCAAACCCTGGGGCATGGACGGGATTGACCCGAACTTTGTCAACGCACTCTGCCCCGATGATCTGGATCGGGTCATGGACGTTCTGGAAGGCGCGTTCGAACGGATGCCCGCCTTGCGCGAAACAGGAATCCGATCCGTAGTGAATGGCCCGATCACCTATACAATCGACGGCGCGCCGCTGGTCGGTCCGATCCCCGGCAAGCGCAACGCTTTCTGCATTATCGGGTTGCGCGCCGGTCTTGGCGAAGGCGGCGGCCACGGCTGGTTGCTGGCGCAGCAGATCGTGCATGGCGAGGCGTGTTATGACACCTGGTGTCTCGATCCGCGCCGCTTTACCGGGCACGCGAATGTGGAACTGACCTCGCTGAAGGCCATCGAGGACTACCAGAACGAATTCCGCTTCCACTTTCCGCATGAACACCGCCCAGCAGGTCGCCCGGCGAAGACAACACCGCTGACGCCGATCATGGCTGCCGAAGGGGCCGAATTCACCGTTGTGAACGGATGGGAGCGGGTCGACTACATCAAACCTTCACCCGACTTTCACCCCAGTCTCACATTCGATTTTGACGAAGTTTTTGACGTTGTGGCTGGCGAGGTCAAAAATGTGCAGGAGAATGTCGGCCTGTGCGAGGTAAACGGTTTCAACCGCTTTGAAATTACCGGCGCTGATCGTCACAGTTTTCTGGATCGCATGTTCTGTGGCACTGTCACAAAACGCACTGGACGTGTGGGGCTTGGCTATCTGCTGAATTATCATGGGATGATCAAGGGCGAGGCCACCGTGGCCAACATCCCAGCCAGTGACCGCGGCCCTGCGCGGGTCTGGTACGGCTCGGCAGCGGCGAGTGAATACCACGATATGGATTGGCTGACCCAGCATTTGCGCGATGGCGAGGACGTCCAGATACGCTCTCTGACCAACGACCAGACGATCCTTGTTCTCGCCGGTCCCAATGCGCGAGATGTCCTGTCCGCCTGTTCCCGCGGCGATTGGTCGAAAGAAGGCTTCCCTTGGTTATCAGTACGAGAGTGCTTCATAGGATTTGCCCCAGCCACCGTCATGGGAGTCAGCTTCTCAGGCGAGCTCGCCTATGAAATCCACGTGCCCAACGCTTCGCTCTACGCTGCCTATCTGGCGCTGCGCACGGCGGGTGAGGCGCACGGCCTGAAGCTGTTTGGGGCCCGCGCGGTGGACTCCATGCGGATGGAGAAAGGCTTCCTGCATTGGAAAGCCGACCTTCTGACCGAGTTCGACCCATTCGAAACGGGATTGGACCGCTTCGTCAAGCTGGACAAAGGCGACTTCATAGGCAAGGACGCCCTGAATGAGCGGCAGGCGAAAGGGTCGCGCAAGCAGCTGGTGACCTTAAAGATCGACACGACCCACGCCCCGGCCCATAGTGGAGCTTCGTTGATGCAAGGTGACACCGTCGTCGGCACCATCACCTCGGGCGATTGGGGGCATCGGGTTGGCCTAAACCTGGCTTACGCTTTCGTAAACCCTGACCTGGCCGAGATTGACAGCACGATGAAGCTCGACCTGTGCGGTGACCTTGTGACGGCACAGGTCATCCCGCCTTCACCTTACGACCCAGACTTCAGGCGAATAAAAAGTTGAGGTCGCAGTGACCAAAATGCGCGTTCAAAGGCTTACAGAGCCGGGCAATTTGGGTTGGGCCGCTGTATTGCACATTTCCGCTGGAGACACAGCACCGCATGCAAGCACTACATTGGTGCTCGGGCCCTTCGGGCAAATTGTCCAAAGCACCATTTTTAGGCGCGCTTGACCTCTAGTTTGGATGAGGCGGCAAGCCGTTGTACTTGCAGCAGGTGATGGCAAACGGTACTCTTGTGTTAGGCCGTGTCGAGGCGGCCACCCGGTCCGCGGAAAGCTGTCATCGGCACCTCCTTGAGAATATGCGAAAACCACATCGGTTTCTCAGCCCGGATCAGCGGACCGTCGGGCAACGGAGGGAAGACCGATGACAAAATCACTCGACCAATTGCGCCGTGATGCCAAGGCACTGGGCAAAGCTCTGACCATGGGCGACAAAGACGCCCTATTGCGCGTGCATGGTGTTGTTCCAACGCCAGTTAACGGAATCTATAAACACGCCGATTGTCTTCATGTCATCGCTCGCGAGACTGGCTATGCTTCGTGGCCTGCGCTGAAACTGGCCGTTGAGACCCAAGGTATGGACAGGGCGCAGAAACAAGGGCGACTACGTTGGGCGCTATACAACGGCTCGCCTGAGACAGTCTCACATTTGCTTGCGCAAGACCCAACACTCACCGAGGGGCAGGTTCCACTTCTTGTTGCGCTGTATGACGTGGACGCAATGCGCAAAATTCTGGCGCAGGATGCAACGGCCGCGACCCGCAACTATCCGCCCCGGCGACCAATATGCCATCTGGCATTTTCGAAACACATTCAGGCCGCGCCTGAAAAAGCGGGCGATATGCTGGCAATGGCCGAGCTGCTTGTGGCGCATGGCGCAGACGTGAATGACAGTTTTTCGTTCGATCCAGACACAGAACATCGGCTGTCAGCGCTTTACGGGGCCATTGGTCACGCCAACAACATGCCGTTGGCCAAATGGTTATTACAGAATGGTGCAAACCCGGACGACAACGAGTCTCTCTACCATTCTACCGAACTAGGCCATACTGAAGGGTTGCGATTGCTGTTGGAGCATGGAGCCAATCCCAAGGGCACTAATGCAATTCCGCGAGCGATTGATTTCAATGCACTTGAAATGGTTCGTTTGTTGCTCGAGCATGGCGCGGACCCCAACGAAGGCATCACCCCGCACCCGTCTGGCGAACCGTCCTTAGTAATCCCAGCCTTACATCAAGCCGCACGGCGTCTGGCGTCGGGCGAAATCGCCCAACTATTGCTGGATTACGGTGCGGATCCAAACACCGTAAGCCGCGGTCACACACCCTATGCCTTTGCGCGCGTCTTCGGAAACCAGGACATAGCAGATATCCTAGAAGGGGCAGGCGCATCCAAGCAGCTTTCGGATACTGAAGCGTGTCTTGCGCGTGCAGCGGATGGTGATCCCAAACCCGATGACCGGATAGACATGACAGCGCTGTCAAAAGAGATGAAATACCTTCTGTGCCGCCTCGTTTGGCGCGAAGGTACACTTCCTCATATGCAAAATTTGGTTGAGATGGGCTTTGACCCCAATTTGCCCGACGAAATGGGAATGCCGCCTTTGCACTTAGCGGGTTGGGAAGGGATGTCCGACGTCATGTCATATTTTCTCACCCAAAACCCGGACCTTGACCATACAAACGCTTATGGCGGCACGTTATTGTCAACGATCATCCATGGGTCGGAAAACTGCCCACAAAGGGAACACCGGGACCACATCGCCTGCGCGCGCATGGCGCTTGAGAACGGCGTATCGCTGCCCCAAAAAGCTTCTCAGTTTTCGACTGTTCCCGAGATGTCTGCTTTTCTCGCTGATTGGGCAGAATTGCATCCAGAGCAGGTTATTGAGCACGGGGTAGTTTGAAGACCAAGAGCACTTGCATGGCAAAGCAAGCAGTCCCCGAAAGGGCCAGTTTGTTACGAATAACACCAATGACTGTCACCCAGGGTTTTCTTTTGGTCCCGGGTCGCTTGGTTTGCCAAGTCTTTACACAGTGTTCATGTACGGCCAGATCGTCACTACCGATGCGCCGTAGCAAGGGATCGATAAAAGTCCTCGAAAATCGCATCTCGGTTGACATCATAGGCCTCGCGCATCAGGTGCCGGTCGGAACCTTGCTGCCAGTAAAGCGACGCATCCAGCGCGGGGGACTGTGTCACATGGGTTGGCACATATGTCTCGTCCAACATCCAGGCCACGTTGATGATGTCCCAGATGACCCAGGTTTTCGTCTCGGGATTTGAGATCGCATATTTCTTGTGCAGAGGATTGTTTGTGTAAAGATGCCAGAGGTAGTCGCCTATAGCACCCTGCCCTTTCACGAATTCCCGCATTTCCGGAAGCGAAATCGTAAGCTGTGCGCCCACGTGATAGCCCGGAAGATACACATGCGGCACACCACATTCAAAAATCAACCGCGAAGACAGTTGATCCTGAACCAAGTTTAGCGACGGCGCGTTGCAAAACGGAGCATAGCTTGGAAATCCCGAGGTCCAGACAACAACAAGGTTGTCGATAATGTCAGGTGCCATCAAAAGTGCCGAGCCGATATTGGGCAGTGCGGCCATAGCCAAAACATAGACCGGGCCGTCTTCACGGTTGCGGGCCTGATCGATGATGAATTGAGCAGCCTCGGATTCTATCGGTGCATCATAACTTGACAGATGAGCCTGCGAGCCGCGGAACACCTTGCCATCAGGGGCTTCTCGGCAGGCTTCGAACACGCGCAGGATTTCCTCGTAAGATCGTTCCTCGCCAACATCAGGCGTGACAAATTCGATATCATCCGCAGTGCGTCCGTCCGCAAGAAGGCGTTTGGCCCAACCCGTAAAAGGGCCGATGAATTTGTCGTCGTGGTCGGTGGCATCGCCCGATTGAAGTGCTTCCACCGCTTCGTAGAGCCCATCGCGGTGATGCAGAAACGAAAACGGCGCAGCGGTCACGCCTTCGAGTTTCAGCCGGTCCTGCGACAGCAAAGCCCATGCCACCGCGTATTGATCGTCAATTTCGTTGGCGGTGTCCGTATCAATGATAATCCGGGGCATCGGGCCGGGTCGGCCAAGGCGCTGTTCCATCAGCGTCTTATCCAGCTTTGGGAACTTTCTGACGGTCTCTTCCAAAGATGTCATGGCGCGGCCTTTCTAGTTACCGAAGCCTTTTCCAAAGGCTTCTTCTTTGATGAAACGCTCGGTGATGAGCAGAAGAATGATACCGGGAACGGTAACAACCAGAGTGATCCCCGCTGCCGAAGCATCCAGCGTCCCGCCAGCGATCTTCGAGAACAGAAGCGTCGGTAAGGTGACGATCTTGCCCTGCCCCATAAAGAACGTCAGCAGGAAGATGTTGGTCGACACGAGGAATGTGAACAACATCCCCGCGACTACCCCGGGCAGCAACATGGGCAGGGTCACCATGCGCAGCACCTGCCAGCGGTTGGCCCCAAGGATCATCGCCTGTTCTTCGAAATCCTTACCCAAACCCTGATAGACCGCCGTCAGCATTCGGATCATATACGGAATTGTCGGGATCAGATGCACGATGATGATGCCGATATAGCTGCCCGCCAACCCGATCTGGATGAAGATCATCAGCAGCGCGATGCCGATCGCGGCTTCGGGCACGATCAGCGGCATCGATAGGAAGAACTCAAACGCCGGTTTGCCCCGGAAATTCTCACGCGCCAGCACGCGCGAGGCGGGCAGGCAGATGATAAGGCAGATCACCGTCACTACGCAGCCGATGAATACTGTGTTCAGCGTGGCCTCCCACACCTGACTGTAGGGTGAAAACACGTAATCCCACGCCAGAGGCAGGATCGACTTCTCCCGTTGCTCCATCCACCACGTGCCGGGCAACAGGTCGGGCCACGCCCAACGGAAGGCGAAGCTTTGGATGATCAGCGGGATGAAGGGCCCGAGGATGAAGCCCGCGACCAGCCAGAGGTAGATTTTTTGAAACGGCGACAGTCGTTCGCTAAGCGCAATTGCCGAGGATTTGCGGGTGGCCATGATCAACTCCTCCCGATCCGGCGCTCATAGCGGCGGTAGATGGCAAGGTAGCTGTACAGGATGATGCCCGCGATCAGCGCAATCGACACAACGGTCGCCATACCCTGCAGTTGCAGCGTGTAGTCGGCGTCGTTGAAATATCGCCAGGCGACCACTGGCAACGTGTCGGGGAAGCCTCCGCCCAGAATGAACGGGGCCTCAAACGCGCCGATGTTGAAGGCAAAGATGATCAGCGTCGAAGAAATGATGCCGGGCAGGATTTGCGGCAGGGTGACATGAAAGAAAATCTGCCGCTTGTTTGCGCCCAGAATGGCCGCGGCCTCTTCGGTTTCGCGCCCGACGCCCAAGAGAACCGCATAGATCGTCAGCGCGACAAACGGCGTCTGTTTCCAGACATACACCGCTATAATGCCCCAGCCCATATGGGTTTTCAGAATTTGGGGAAATTGCGAAGGATCGTCGATAAACCCCGCAAAAGCCATCAGCCGCGACAGCATCCCGCCATTGCCCAGCATCACAACGGCCAAGGCGATGCCAACCGTATAGGGAATCATCAGTGGAAGCTTGTAGAGGTATTTGTAAAGCGTCTTGCTTGGAAAGCTCCGCACCAAAGCCAGTGCCAGCAAAATACCAAAGACCAGCGAAATAAAGGTGGCTGCAATGGCGTAATACAGTGTCAACCAGAGCGACTGCCAGAAAAAGCTATCGCCCCAAAGAGCTGCAAAATATGAAAAATCCGGGAATGTGTTCACGCCGAACCACGGCGCAAAACCCAAAGATTGCATGACGCCCAGAACCAATGCGCCACCAAAAAGCAGCGTCAGCACAGCCATGACCGGCAACAGCTGGAGCCACATCAGGATGCGTTCCCGTTTGTGGCGGGCAAGCTCGGTTGTTTTCACGTCGGACATCTTCGGCACCGATTGGGGCCCCGGCAAGCCAGAGCCCCGTTTGGGTTATTGGTTCAGATTGGCAACCGCGCGCTCAACAATCGCCTCGATCGAGTCGGTGCTGTCGCGTTCGATATATTCCAGCCATGTTGCCTCGATCACATCGACAAGCGTGGCGTTGGTGTCCGGTGCAGTATTGGCGTCCAACTCGGCCTGAGTGATGCCGACAAAACCGGGCGACGCGTCGGTTAGCTTGTTGACCTCTTCCTCGGTCAGCTTCCAGGGATCGATTCCCGGAGGCATACCCGCGACCTCAAGTTTCGAAGCCTGCGCATCCACTGAGGCCATGAAGTTCGCCATCACAAGCGCGGCCGCCGGATTGGGCGCATTGCCCGGAACAACAAGATAATTCTTGTTCTTGATCATGTTACCTTCGGGAAACACGAATTGCTCCGCACCTTCGGGATATGTCCCGTCGCGCAAACCAATTGCCACCCCGTAAAGGCCGAAGTTACAAGCAAAGTCGATCTCACCATTCAGGAAAAGACCCAACAGCGCCGTTGCATCCTCGGGATAACGCGCGTTGCCGCTGTCTGCGCCCAGCAAGTGCTTATCCAGTTCCTTCAGATATTCCATACCCGGCGTGATCAGCCGCGCCAGTTCAGCCGCGCCCAGATCATCGATCGAGTTCTGAAACGGAACCGCGCCGTTGCCGTCGGGGTTGTGGGCATAAACTGCCGCCTGCACAAAGGTGTTGCCGGTAAAATGCGGTGGTTTCACGTAAGTGAACTTGCCCGGATTAGCCTCCAGATAACCGGTCATGTCCGCAAAAGTGCTGGGTGTGTCTTCCTTCGACACGCGCGCAGTGTTGACGGCGCAGACATATTGCTGACCCGACCACGGCATCTCGGACATGTTGGTTTCCACGCCGAAGTCCCTCAGGTTCAAGAGCGAGCGCGGATCGTCCGGGTTCCATTCGATGTTGGCACTGTTGGGCAACTTGTCGGCGAAGGCACCGAACAGAGCATCCTGACGCTTGAGCGTGGCAAAGTTCTCGCCGTTCACCCAGATCGCATCGACACTGCCTTGACCCAGCCCCTTGCCCGAGCCCATTTCCGCCAAAACCAGATCGACCGCATCTTTGGTACCGGTTATCCGAACCGGGTTCAGCTTGACACCTTCGGCCTCAAGACCCGGCACGGCGTAGCGATCCATCCAGATGTTGATCTGATCGCTCCCGCCCCAATAATAAAGGTTGATTTCGCCTTCCTCCTTGGCGCGCTCTTGCACCTGTTCCCAGGTCACGTCGCCGGCAAGAAAACCGTCCCGGAATGCGTCAGCGTCCTGTGCTACTGCGGTGCTGGCCAACAGGCCGCCCAGGATCGTTAAGCTCAGTAGTGAATTCTTCATAGTCTCCTCCTCTGACTTTGTCCTTGTTTTCTATGGCTTTGAAGTGTTTTGAATGATCCAGATGCGATCTGGCGGGATGGTCAGCCAGACTTCCTGTCCGATGTCGACCAAACGGCGCGACTGTTCCGTGACTGAAATCGTCTCGCCACTGCAATCGACACTGTAGGCAATGTTGGCCCCGAAAAAGTCGCGAGCCGTGACTTTGCCTGCAATCACGTTCGTGGGCTCCACCGGAACGGACAGGTGCAGGTCGATGGCTTCGCTGCGCAGCATCACATGTGCAGGGCCTTCCACCGCCAGGCACAGATCGGGGTCGAAATGCAGCGCTCCAAACGTCGCCGTTGCGGTGCTAGCCGCGATCTCTGCGGGAAATACATTGGTTGCGCCCATGAAATCTGCGATCTCGACGCTGTTCGGACGTTTATACAGTGCGTCTGGCGCGTCATATTGCGCCAGATCACCGTCGAAAATAACCGCGACCCGATCAGCAAGTTCCATGGCCTCGATCTGATCGTGCGTTACAAAGATCGTGGTGATACCCAGCCGCTGTTGCAGATCACGGATAAAACGCCGCATTTCACCGCGTAACTTGGTGTCGAGATTGGCAAGCGGTTCGTCCATCATCAGGACTGAGGGGTTGGTGATCAGCGTGCGCGCAATGGCCACCCGCTGCATCTGCCCGCCCGACAGCTGCGCCGGAAACCGGTGGCGAAACTGCTGTAACTGCACGACATTCAGGATTTCTTCCAGCCGCTCTTTGGTCTCAGACACCGGCGTGCCGCGAACCTTGAGCCCGAACATGATGTTCTTTTCCACGGTCATATGTGGAAACAGCGCATAACGCTGAAACACCATACCGACATTGCGGTTCTGGACCGTGACTTCCGATACATCCTTGCCGTCAAAGCAAATCTCGCCCGCCGATGGCACCTCAAGCCCGGCGATCATCCGCAGCGTCGTCGTTTTACCGCAGCCCGATGGCCCCAGCAGCGCCACAAGCTCACCGGACCGGATATCAAGATCGATATTCGAGATCGCCGTGAAACTGCCAAAGTCCTTGCGGACACCTTTGAGCTGAACTGCGGTCAAACCGGCCCCCCAATAAATTGCGGTAGACCGCCATGCGCCGGGATCACGCCCAGCTCTTCCAAGCCACACCATTGGGCGAACTCTTCAAAGACCGCGCGGTGGCGTCCCGGCACAAGGATGAAGTGATGCTCCAACCCATGCTCCATGACCGTCGCAACAATGTCTTGGGCTGAACAAGGCCCGTCCCCACCGGAGAATTCTCCGACCCAACCGCGGCAGCCGGTGAATCCCGGCGCGTGACCCTCGGATACAACCGCTTCGACGGCAAACCGTGCAGTACCATGGCGAGAAACGCGCAGGAGAGTTACGGGACCATGCGCGAACTCATAGTCAGCGATAGCACCATAGATTGGCCCGGCTTCGGTGCCGCGCCCGATCATCGGGTGGTTGATCCAGGCAACATCGTCCTTTGCCATGTAAAGCGGCCCGCCGCCGCCATGCCACATCAGAATCTGATCACGCTCGAAATCCGGTGAGGTCATGTCCAAAAGGCAGCCAACCCGCCCGGTCAGCGCCTTCGCGACCAACTGCGTGACCGCCCCGAGCACATCGCCTTCCGACGCCACCGGCAGGCCATCTTTCTCTTCGAGCCAACTGAAGGCGGCACCGGGATGCATACCGGGGTGCTCCTGCAAGGCAGGCCAGTCCGACACGGCAAGCGCGTCATACCCGCCCTCTGCCGCAATGGCCCGCAGCGCCACCGCGGCCCGCGCCGTCAGGTTCATCTGGTCTTCGGAGACCCCGCGCACCGTTGCGGTCTGGGACATCTCATCCAACTCGGCCGCGACATCCGCATCCGACTGAGACGCCATCAGGTCAGTCATGCGGTGCATATCCACATGCTCAGTCCAGACGCCCAGATGGCGCAGCATCGCGTCCGTAGAAACCTCCATGTTGTAAAAGGTCATCGCCAGCCCGCCAACGACCCCAATTCTCGCACCGTCCAAAGCCTTGCGCGCCGACAAGGCCCGGATCGTCTGACCCATCCGCCGTTGCAATGCGTCTTCGCCCGGCCCGCCGAGGTACCATTGCACGGGATGTGTTCCCAGATCCCGGACCCCGCGCAGTATCGACATGGACATGTTCAGAGAAACAAAGTTGTTCAGTTGGATATCATCGACATGAGACGGCTCTGGCGTCGACCATATTCCAAGAGGAACAGGCGCGCGCGCGATTTCCCGCACGACATCTCCCATGGTAAAACCGCCATGCAGGAGGATGATAAAGTCTGCGCCTTTCGCACGAAGCTCTTCCACCGCCCGCCGTGCGTCGGCGCCGTTCATTGGGGTCAGGCTGGCCACGATAACGCGCGCAGACTCTGATGCCGCCAATGTGTCCAGCCAGGTTTTACACGCGTCAAAAACGCCATGCTTTTCAGGGAAATAGCTTGGCAGAGAGGCAGTGATGAGGCCGATGGTAAAGGACATGTCTTGTGTTCCTTCAAGTGCCGGTCTGGCGTGGCGCGGGACCGGCCAGATCAAAGCTTATGGGACCCTGGCGAAACAACCGGTCGAAGAATACCGGCTTTCCATCCGTGTCAAAGGCAGTACAGGCCTGAGACAGGATTGGCGTGTTGACGGGGATGTCGAGCCGTCGGGCGACTTCTTTTTCGGCAATCAGACAGTCGATGGTTTCGCACGCACTGGACCAGTCCAGTTGGAAATCATGTCGCAGAATACGCAGGATCGACTGGTTCTGACCGCTTTCGGGGAATTGTTCGGCCGAGATGCCTGGCACCAACCGTTTTGGAATCCAGGTCTGTGTCAGCATACGCGGTGCTTCGTCTACCGTGCGCAACCGATCCACACGCATCAGGGGTTCGTCGAAAAACTCCGCCACGCTGTCCGGAAGGTCTTTCGTCACAGCCTCGATCCCCAACAGACGCGCACCCGGCACGCGCCCCTCGATCAGCACCTTGTCAGTAAACGAGGCAAGACAGGTGGTGGAGGGTGGCGACAGAGTGGCGACGTTATACCCGCTGCCTTGCCGCGAGGTCAGGAATCCTGCCCGTACCAAAAGCTCCAGCGCTTTGCGCACTGTTACCCGGCTGACATCAAAAGTCTTGGACAGGTCATCCTCGGTGGGCAGCCGCATTCCGATTGCATATTGCCCGCTTTGCAGACGCTGAAGGATTTCGTCATGCACGACCTGGTATTTGGGGTTCCCGTTCACGAGATGGCCTCTTTCAGTTGCTCCAGCCGATCACGCCCTGAGGTCTGCATCCAACGCGCCATGGCAGAGGGTCCGTCAACGCCGAAGATATCAATCGCGTCGCTCCAGATCGCGCGGCCACACATAAAGCCTCTTGCCCCAACCCCTGCTCTACGCGACATCACCAGTGCGTCACGAAATTGTTCGAACGTGACACCGGCGCTCAGATAAAGCAGCGGGATATCCCCCGCAGCCTCGGCGGCATTGCGAAAGGCGGCTTCGGCTTCGGCCTCTGACATTGTGCCACCGATATGGGGCAGGCTTACCGGGATCTCGACCTTGAGTATATCGACACCCAGCTTCGGATCGGCAAAGGTTTGGGTCGCGGCGCGCACGAGGTTGGGCTTGGCCATAGCATACTCCGCAGAAGATCCGTCAGGAATCGCGCGATCATAAACGATTGGCTCGAACAGGAAGGTCACACCGTTCTCGCGACACTCGCGACTGATTGAAGCGACCAGATCCCGTTTACGAATGTTCAACTCCTCAGGGTCATTGGGGCCATAGTAGAGGAAGAACTTCAACACGTTGACACCCAAGCCGGGGTAATCGCCAACGCTCAAGTTCTCGGGCAGTTTCGTGATCCGGTCCTCATCGGTGATATGATAAACATCTGCCTCGTAGGCGAGCATACGGACGCAGGCAGGATCGTAGGCCGGTAGCAGTTCGCGCCCCAGTGCGGCATCAACCAGTACAGTCGTCGCTTCGGGGCTGACGGTTTCGACAACAATGCGTTTGAAGTCAAAAAGATCACTGTCCCGCGCGTCGGACCCGCGTCTTTCGCGCAGCGCGGCAGCCAAGCCGCTGCCCTGGTCCACCGCCACCCCGTATACTGGTCCGTCAAAAAGCATCTAGGTCGCCTCCGTCCGAATTGGCGGGAAGAAAGGCGTGTCCGAGGGCGCGCACCAATATCTTAGCATCTCATCGGTAGGCTCAAGGAACGAGATCGAAAATCCCCCCATCTCTTGCGTTGTCACATAGCTCCCCACCATCGGCGCAATGGCCGTGATACCTTGCGCGGCCAGAGCTTTGCGGGTTTCTTCCCAGATCGTCAGAAGCTCCATCATCGTGGTGCCGCCCATGCCGTTGACGATGACGCAGGCCCTTGATCCCCGCGCCATCGGGCGATCTGCCAACAGGGCATCGACCATGCGTCCCACCAGCTCATGCACAGGTCCGACCTTGGCGCGCCCAACACCGGGTTCTCCGTGGACGCCCATGCCTAGGAAAATCTCATCCTCGGGCAGTTCGAACATCTTCTGACCGGTCAGAGGCGAAACGGGCGGATTGACCGCCGCTGCCAATGTGACCAACCGGTCACGTACAGCCTCTCCAAGCTTCACCAGGTTATCAAGCCCGATCCCTTCTTCCGCCGCAGCGCCGAGGATTTTGTAGATGAACATCGTGCCTGGTGCACCGCGCCGGTCATGCTTGCGCTCGGGCGGAGCTGCTGAGATGTCGTCATACATCGGCAGAGGCACGGTGCGAATTCCCGCATCCTGCGCCATCATCGTGGCTGCGCGCCCATTGATCAGATCGCCGGAATGGCTTGAGATCAACAGGATCGACCCTGCTTTACCTGTCACCTCCGTGATCCCATCCAAGATCAAATCCGCTGAGGGCGCAGCGAACACATCGCCGACCACATTGGCATCCAGCACGCCCTGCCCGATAAACCCCATTGCAATCGGTTCGTGCCCAGAACCATTGCCGATCAGAAGCGTAACCTTTTCATCCGGGTTTTTCGCATGTGTCACGCGGGTGATCACCCGAGGATCACTTGAGCCGCGCCTGACCTGAGGAAACGCGCTGACAAACCCGTCCAGCATATCGTCGACCATGGTTTCGGCGCTATTGAATAGTTTCTTCATCGCGACACCCCGGCCAATGTGTCGAGGATCAGAACAACGGATACGGCCCCGGGATCCACATGTCCGCGCCCACCACCTTCGACATATTGCGCTCGACCACGGCGGGCTGAAAGCGCGGTCGTCGCATCGCGGCCCGTTTCAGCGGCTTGCACTGCGCTCGCCAGATCGCCCTCTTTCAGCGCCGAAACCGAAGGGCTTAACGCATCAATCATGCTTTTGTCGCCAACTGCTACGTCACCCAGATCACAAATGCGATCACAGGCGCGCGCTAGGCCCTCGGCCAAAGGCGCACCGGTGTCGAGATGGTTTTCAATCTCTAGCAGAACCAGCCCGAACAATGTGCCCGACGCCCCGCCCGAGGCGCGCATGAATGCCTTGGCGCGGCGACCCTCTTCAACTGATACTGCCCGTGTCAGACCGCGCAGCATGGTTGCCCCGTGATCCCCGTCACCAATTGCTGCATCCAGCGCGTTTAGCTGATCCGCTTCCTTTTCAAAGCGGGCCTTCAGCGCAAGGAAGAAAGCCTCAGCCGACATCGCCAAACACATCCTTCAAATAAGCCAGCGTCAGTGTTGCTGCCTCAGTCGGATCAGGTTCGATATCGCGCCAGATGTTCAAATCTCGGCTGGAAGGGTATCCTGCCATAACAAACATCTCGGCCACAACCCAACCGTCATACCCGATCTCTGCCAGTGCCGCGGCGTCCGCCGGGAAATCGTAGCGCCCCGAGCCTGGACGCCCACGGTCATTGTCAGAGACATGATAGTGCACGAGGGTCTTACCCGCAGCGCGGATAGCAGCAGGTGGGTCTTTTTCCTCGATATTCATGTGAAAACTGTCGAGCAACACCCCAATTCGGTCCGACCCGGAACCCCGCGCTATGGCGCAGGCTTCGGCAGCCGTCGAGGTCAGATCGCTTTCAAATCGGTTGAGTGCTTCGATCCCCAAGGTCACGTCGTGATCACCTAAAACATCGTCAATGCGTGCCAGTGTTTCCGCCGCACGCGCAGCGCGTGCCGGTTTGTTGGCTGGATCAAAAACGCCCCAAGGCGCGGCAACGACCCCTGCCAAACCCCGTGAACCAAGGCGCGCAGTTACTTTAATGGCTTCGGTTAGCGTTTCTACGGCGTGATCGCGCACGGCCGGGTCCTCTGACGTTGGATCGGCTTCAGGACCCAAACCGGTGGAACAAGTCATCGCCAGACCGCAATCCTCAGCCTGCCGGCGGATTTCATCGGCACGGTCCAAGCCGATACCCAGCAGAGACAGCTCTACCCCGTCATACCCAATATCAGAGGCAATTTGGAAAATCGGAGCAGGGTCATCCGTCCAATTCTTCATCCACAGACCTGCGTGAATTCCAAATCTCATCTCGGCAGTACTCCGACCAGTGATACGAGTCATATTAGTAATGACAAATTAATCCTGTCAACTACGCCGCATGTATTCTGTTTCGACTAAGCAGAAGGCGGTATTTGCCGAGTTACGAGCCAAAGACCGAACATTGAAAGCACAACGCATCCGAGCAGTGTGACGCTGAACCCGCCCGTCTTGTCCAAAAGCCAGCCAGCGGTCCAAGGTCCGGCCAAACCGGCGAAACCCCAACCTGTAAATACCCATCCAAACGTACCGGCAAAACTGTCCGCACCCACCTGACTTTGAACCAAAAGCGGAGTGTTTGCGGCCAAATGCCCATAGGCGAATGCAACAAGAAACAACAACGTAACAACGGCACTGGCACCAGTCGCGAAGATCAGACCAACCAAAGAAATGACCATCAGAAAAAGCGACAGCGCAACTCCACGCGCCGGGCCAAATCGCGCTGCGACAACACTGGCTGCCAGCCGCCCAAGCGTATTGCCGATCGCGGCCAGGAACACGGCCAGGCTTGCAAACATCATACCCTCTGAACCTTTTGGTAAAAACTGCGCAGCAAAGCCCAAAACGATTAAGCCAGGCAAGGATCCAGCGAAAAAAATCACCCACAAGACCGACGTATTCCTGTCCGGTCGTTGAAAGCTGAAGGTCGTAGTCGACCCCACGTTGCTTGCATCTGCACTCGGGCCTTTGACAAGTGAAACAGCGGCCACAAAAACCAGACACGCCAAAGCGGGGAATGTGGACCAAAGCCCCATCCTCAATTCCGACAACACTAGGCTCATCGGGCCGAATAGGGCACCACCCAAGCCAAACGCAGCAACGCTTACCGGGATCAGAAGTGTTGGCGCTCGGGACGCAGCGGCCTGAGACAGTGCATAGTTGTAGAGCGCGCCGGACATAAACCCAAAGCACAGACCATAGCCAATGGTAAATCCGGTAAAACCCGAGCCAATGCTGGCAACGCCTATTCCAAGAGCCGCGGTGAAGGCGAGTGCAGCCAGCCGAAACGGCGCGGCAATCCGGGCGGCAATCAATGGCCCCAACAGGACGCCCAATGTGAAACTGGCAAGCGCAAAAGAAAAAACCATCGACGTAGCGGCATGGCCAACATCGAAATGAGATCGCACCGCAGGCAAATAACCGGACCAGCCATACAGGCTGCCTCCGGCGAAACACCCAAGGATCGGAAGTGCTGATGTGACCAAGTGCGATGTGCGAGAAGTCAAGCGGGCTCCTCAATAAGATAATACAGACTTGTATGAACATATTTGCTGAGTCAATGTTGCAGGACATAAGGGAGGCACGGTTGGTTCTGGTCATCGGCGCAGCATTGACACCTTTCAATCGGCGAAAGGACGGCACGTCTTTTCGCGATTGGGCCGTCGAAGCCTTTAACAACGCGTTGCTCATGGCCGGGATTGAACGGGATGACATTGACGCGTTGGTGGTTTCGACCGAGAGCGATTTTTTCTCGCTGCAGTTGAACCCGTCCTCGATTCTTGCTCAGGACCTCGGGCTTATCGGTGCCGAGACCATCCGCGTTGAAGGCGGCGGTGCCTCCGGACAGCTTGCTGTCCACACTGGGGTGGACCGAGTTTTGTCTGGACGTGCCCGTCACGTCGCCGTTCTGGGCGTCGATTCATCGGCCAGTTCCCTGAGCGGAGACAGCATCCGCGAGCTTTATGGTTATTCCTTCGACTTTTGGACGGATGGTTTGACCGGTGCCACGGCAACCGCACTTTACGCGCTGTCCTGGCAGGCTTTTGCAGCGGAACGTGGCGGAGACGAAACTGTTCTGAATAGTGTAACAAAGAAAAACCGCAGCAATGCACGGCTGAACCCGAACGCACATCTGCCGCTAGACCACAAAGATGAGGACTTCGAAACCTCACCCATGATTGCCGCGCCCTATAGACGCCTGCACTGTTCACCACTGAGCGATGGGGCGGCGGCCCTTATTCTTTCTGCTCCCGAGGCCGTACCTTCTGGGCGTCGAAAACAGGCGTCACAGATCACCGGGATCGGAGCTGCGTCCGATTTGGCCGGGCTTGGCCAAAGAGCAGATCCGGGCCGCTTTACAGCCAAAACCAAGGCTGCGAAACGCGCACTAAAAATGGCGGACATCGATATCAATGCAATTGATGTGGTCGAACTTTACGATTCCTATGCGGGCGCAGAGATACAGGGGATCGAAGCCCTCGGACTTTCTCACGATCCGATCCGTGATGCGAAAAACGGTGATTTCAGCCCGACCGGACCACGCCCAATTAACCTGTCAGGTGGTCTGATGGGGCAAGGCGCGCCTGTTGGCGCGACAGGCGTTGCCCAGACTGCCACCTGCGCGCTGTTGCTTGAGGGCCGATATCACAACGGTTTGCAACCGAACCACTCGTTGGGGCATGCCATTGCAGACACGCATGGCGGGGTCGGAACAACTTGCGCGGTTACGGTTTTGCGAGCGGGGTCGGCGCTGTGAAAAGAACGGTCAGGCTGGATTACACAATTGGCGAAGGGTGGTTGCGCCCATGGGTGGAAGGGTTGCGCACAGGCCACGCCGTGGCGTCGACCTGCAGCCTATGCGAAAGCGCGCAGTTCCCCCCCTTGCGCATCTGCCCTGCCTGTGGCGTCTCTTCTGACGGTTGGACTACGCTTTCGGGTTGTGCAACGATCCTGCACCGAACCAATGGGATGGACGGCGAATTTGCTCTAGCCCATTTTGACGGGGCCGCTTCCGCAGCAGTCGTGCGTACCGATCCATTGCCCGCAGGCGCAACTCAGGGGCAATTGGTCCCAGCGCCGGATGGCCCGCCTACTATGAGCCTCGGCCCGGAGCATCAGGAATGAGCGACTACCTCAAAACGTTGACAGAAAAAGATCTGGCCGCGCTGAATCTGGTCTGCACCGCACCCAGCGAATACGCAATCACGTGGCCTGCAGATTACAACATCTATAGCGCGACGGTCGGTCGGTATTTGGGTCCAAACGACCGCGACAAACCCGCTATGATCTTTGAAGCTGCGGATGGTTCTGTCAGCATTCAAAGTTTCTCCGAGGTCGATCGGGCCGCCACAGCATTGGCGGCGAAGTTGCGCGATCTGGGATATGCGCAAGGTGATCCGATTGCGATCCACACAGGCCAGCACCCGGACACCGGCATCGCCCATATGGCAGTGGCCAAGATGGGCGGGATCGCCGTGACTCTGTCGCAACTTTATGGGCCCGACACGTTGGCGCATGCCATGAATGACTGCCGCGCGGGCGTGATCCTGACTAGCGCTGAGGCGTGGGAGCCTATGCGTTCTGAACACTTGCCATGTCTGAGGCATGTGCTGACGCGGAACCCCGGACCAAACGATATCGATCTTGCCGCAGCGATGACAAATCCGCCCGCCAATTTCAAACCTACGCTTGGCGGAGCGGACGACCCTGCCCTGCTGATGTACACCTCCGGGTCCACTGGCAAGCCCAAAGGCATCCTCCATGGGCATCGCGTCCTGGCGGCCTATACGCCTTCGATCAACTTGTTCTTCAACCTTTCAATGAAGGATTCGGATGCGGTTTACTGGTCGCCATCAGACTGGGCCTGGGTCGGTGGGCTTTTGGATATGCTGTTTCCGGCGTGGATGGCAGGCAGACCTGTCGCCACGTCGTTGGAACGTTTTTCGGCCGAATACGCCTATGACTTCATGAGCCGTCACAAGGTGACACACACGTTCCTTGCGCCCACGGCGATAAAGCGGCTGACTCAAACGCCTAACCCCCGTGACATTTATGATCTGTCACTGCGGGTGATCTGCACTGGCGGCGAGGCGCTGGCCGCAGAAACCCTGACCTGGGTCGAAAACAGGCTGGGTGTCGTTTGCAACGAATTCTATGGAATGACCGAGGTCAATCACCTGATCGGGAACTGTTCCGCGCTGTTTCCTCGGCGGCCGGGCTCGATGGGTCGGGCCTATCCCGGACATCAGGTCGTTCTGGCGGATGGTGATGGGCAGCCTGTCAATGATGGCGAACCCGGTGAGGTCGTGACCCCGCAAACCTCTCCGACCCGGTTTCTGGGTTACTACAACAACACGGAAAAAACAGAAGAAATGAAGTTGGGCCCTTACCTGCGCACTCAGGATTTGGTGGTGCGGGATGCCGACGGGTATTTCTGGTACAAAGGTCGATCCGACGATCTGATCAAGTCATCTGGATTTCGGATCGGTCCGGCCGAGGTCGAGGAGTGCCTGCTGTCACATCCAAGTGTTGCCGAGGTTGCAGTGATTGCAAAGCCTGATCCAGACCGTGGTTCAATCGTGAAAGCGGTAGTCAAGACGCGTCCCGGCGTCACCGGCAGTGATGTATTAGCCCGAGAATTGCAAGACCACGTTAAAACCCGACTTGCGGGCTACAAGTCCCCGCGCGAGGTCGAATTCGTGGAGGGGTTTGAAATGACCTCGTCCGGAAAAATCAGCCGCAGGGCCTTGCGGGAAGCCGAGCAGCAGAAGCTTGGGAAATTGTGAATGCGGAACTAACGAACCTTTGAAAAGAAAAATGCACCTACGGCTAAAAGTCGCGTTCAGGCCGAGATTTCAGTTGCCAGTTGCAAGGCCGTTTCGAACGTAGCGATGTTTGCGTTTGTCAACGCGCGTTGACGGTCCTCGGGCAGCGGATCCAGAAACGTCTGCCCGTCGGTCAGCATGTCCCATGTCGACAGAAGGGCGACGCTTGCGCGCCCATAGCGGTTGGCTACAGCTGCCACAACGGATGCCTCCATGTCCACAGTTTCCAAACCCTGTTCCGACCATTCACGGCACATCGCGTCGCTTTGCGCAAAAAGGCTTGGCCATGTCAGGTGGCGCGTGTCGCGGGCTTCAATCCCGGAACTCCGCAGGATGGTTCCCGCGCGATCGGCCCACCCCTGGTCGAACGGCACCAGTTCATTGGCTCCATAATGGGGCGAGATCGCATCTCGAGCCAAAGCCATACGCGGCACCGCGACAGTTCCAGCCGGAATGTCTGGCGTCATCACCCCACAGGTTCCGATCTGAACAAGAAGGGGTGTTCCCAATTGCGCAAATATCTGAGCTGGCTCGACAGCGCGGGCGGCACCATAGGCGCAACAATAGGCGACATAGGCGCCATTGAAATGACCTGTGAAGATATCCGGAAACGGCAGTTCCGTCACCGACGTCAAGTGATCCAATCTAGATTTACAGGCCGACGCCCGCCACCATGTGCCCTCAAGGATCAAAACATCCGGAACGCCACCAAGCGATGAGCCCAAGGCGTCAAACCAAACAGATCTTTCGAAATCCAAAATTGCCAAAACGCTTCGCCCCAACCAGTTATCAAAATCCACACAAGACTACTCTAAGCCGGAAAGAGCTCAACTTGAACTGCGCGCGCTGAATCCCGAGGGACTCTGTCCGGCGCCAAAACTAAAAATCGTGTAAATCTAAATTTGGCAAGGAGTCGCGCAACTGAAACGGTTAGTTGCTCAACGCATTACGTAACCTACTGACCTATGGCGATTTTTTGCGCAACCAAGTGCCGATCTGGGCCTGTATCCGCGCAGATCTACTCGCTAAGGAACTCTTAACGTTTTCCCAACATCTGAGTTGTTACGCCAGTTAGGTCCGACATCATCGGGCGAACCGAGCCGCAACACATTGGCCAAAAAGACAAGATGGGAGTCTTTGAAAATGAGCAATGGAACATACGAAGAGTTTCGAGATGATTTACGTGCATTTGAGTCCGGCTGGGACCGCGAACGCTATGACTCAGGGAACATACAAGACTGGCAATTGAACCAATGGGCCGGGGGCGAAGTCACCGACTTTTTTCCAAGCTACTCCAGTTGGTCGGATCTGACCGCTGAAGAATGGGATACAATGTCCTACCGATCCATGAACTCATTGGGTTTCGTCGGCTATCAGTTCGGAGAGGCCCTGTTAATCGACCTCGGCTATTACACAGACGACGTCTACTACGGGAACGGTGCAGCATCGAACACTTGGGATGGAACCTGGACCGGCAAGAATGGTGTGAACTCGCTGGAGGACTTTACCACTGAGGCTGCACAGGAACTCGCGATCCAAGAGGCGTTCGGGTATAACCTTCAGGTGATCGAAACCGGTTTGGGCTATCAGGGCGAGAGCCTTGACGACTATATCGGGACCACGCGGACTTACATCGACAACGGCCAGGAAGTAACCGTCACACTGACCATGACGGGTATTATGGCAGCTGCACACTTACGCGGCGCGTGGGGAACCCTGTCTCTGCTACAAGGCGGGGACGTATCCGTTGATGAATATGGCACGTCCATTCTGCGCTATATCGACCAATTCGGCGGCTATGACGCACCTTCGCTTGAAGAGGCTATCCAGGTCTATACCGATGGCATCCTGCCAACAGATACCGGGGGTGGGAATGAAACCGGAAACGTTTCTCCTCCTTCCGAGCCATCCGCGCCGGTTGGTCCGACCGGAAACGGCACCGCAAATACTGACGAAAACACAGCGGATGTTGTCGTAACTTGGGCGTGGGGCACGGATGTCACCATTCCGGACTTCGACCCGGCGACGGATACGATCTTCATCTCGTGGGTGGGTGCCGATGCGTTGGACGTAAGTGAGGTTAACGGATCGGTCGTGTTTGCCATACCCTCCAACAACCAATCCACCACATTGACCGGCGTAACCCTGGCAGATTTGAGCCCTGCAAACTTCACCATTCTGGACAGCACCGCGGCAAGTGAAGTTCTTAGTCTGGTGGGGTCGGATGGCACAAACTCCGGCCATGGCGGGCATGGAAGTGAAGATAGCCACGAACACCAACATATGCATGTCACGCTCGACTTGGCGTCCGACGCGCAGGTGATCGATGGGTTCATGCCTGCGATGGGCGATGTCATCGAAATCGGTCCGGATATTTCTGCCGCCAATTTTGCAATTTTTGAGGAAAGCGGTGACGCCCTGGGTCAGACCGTCCGCATTGAGTTGACCGAAGGCAACGTGACCAAGCAGATCATATTCACCGGTTTCGGCTTATCGGATCTGGATATCAGCAACTTTTCAATCTCGGATCAAGCAGTTCTGAACGAAGTCTCTTCTGCTTTGGGTCAAATCATCATCACCCCGGGAGCAGGAGAAGGCTATGATCTGAACTACGATTCTGATGGGTCGAACCCCCCTGCCTCGACGGGAGCAACAGACACGGGTGGCATCAAGTACAGGGCCGATAGCAACGCCGATGACATTACCGGGTTCCGCCCCGGCACGGATCAGTTGGATTTTGGCGGAACCTCTGTGCATGGGATGATTGTCACCAAGTCACCGTCGGGTGAGATTGTGATCGACAGCCCGTGGTCGGACGCGGCGCAAATTGTACAGGGCGTCACCTATCAGGATGTCACAATCGAAGATTTCGGCGTGGTTGGAAACGAGCACTTCCGTCAAGACATGGGGGGTGTTGTCAGTTGGGAACAAGGTGTTGGTCCACGTGACGCTAACACGGTCTATGTACGTAGCCACGAATATGGCGTCCACGAAGTGATTGACGGTTTCGACCCGACCACCATGAAGATCAGTTTTCTGTATTTCGGCACGCGCGAACGTCTGAGAGTCGAGGACACGAGCGAAGGTCTGGTCATATCCTCTTTGCCAAGCGGGCAGAGCGTGACGCTGACAGGGGTCACCAAAGCTGAACTGATCCCCGGAATGGTGGAGTTTCACCACGATCAGGTGATGGAAGACAATCTGGAGGTGCCGTTTGGCTTCGATCAAGACGATGTAAGTCTGGTTGATCGCACCATGCTGCTGACACCCGAAGCGCCTGCCGGTGCCACCACAGACGGCCATCAGACCAGAACGGGCTCGCTTAACGAAAACCCTTCGGGAACGGACAACGATGGCACGACCGATAACGGGCCCGGCGACACCGATGACGGCGCAACGGCCGGAACCGAAACGTTCGGTGCAGGCGCCGATATTGCCGAGCTCACCTGGAACTGGGGCGTAAAGACAGAAATCACCGGTTTCGATACCAACGAGGATGTTCTGGACTTCAACTCACTGGGTGCAGCAGATGTCACGGTGAGCGAAATTGGTGATGATCTGGTGTTTGAGGTTGTTGGAAACGGAGGTCATACCGTGACCCTGAAAGACACACAGGCCGAAGATCTAAGCCTTGTAAACCTGGCGGCTGACGATTGGAATACAATTGCAGAAGTTGAAAGCGCGCTCGTGACTCAACTCGAAGCACTGGGCATGTCGATCGCCTGAAGAAGTACCCAAAACGCACTCGGCCGGTTTTACCGGTCGAGTGCTAATCTGTAACATGGCGTTTTTCGTTTGTCTGCAAATACCCAAAGCGATTTTATCGAAATGGGTAGACGCTCAACGTCAAGTAAACAAGTTGGCATAACCCACTCAACCGACTGGAAACAAACCAAGGCACCCACTAAGCTCAAGTCGACCCTTCAGAAAACCGATTGAACCGTCAACTTATTTGGGTCGTTGTGGAGCTGGAATGCGCGTCAGTGTAGGGATCGCCGTATCTATACTTGTTGCCCTGTCGATCGGCGTGTCGACCTTTGTCGTGCATTCGTTGTGGTGGACAACGGCGCGTGAAAACAGCCGTATGCTGGCGGCCGAAATCAACGGTCAGATCGCCAATACCGTACGCATTGAGGTTGGGCTGACACTCAGGTCGGCCGAGGCAGCTTGGGCGGCGGTCCGCACGATTTTCATCCAAGACGTCATCCAGACGCGTCAGGCAGATAAGCGCGAGTTTGTGTTCTTGTCTCAAATACAGGCACAGCCCAATATCTCGTGGATCACCTTCGGCTGGCCCGACGGGAATTTCTTCGCCGCACATCGCCTGGGCGACAGCGGGCTGGAAATGATGGAAATCGACGAAAACATTCGCGACAGGATGCTGCGCAACGACCGTTACATCTTTATTCCCGGCGACATACAGTTCGAAGAACGGACCTTCACTGACACTGAATACGACCCGCGCGAACACGCCTGGTACCGCAACTTCATTGACCGCGATACACCGGATTGGATCGAAGTCAGGGACCTGCCAGGAAGCGACAAGACCGTATATGCCTTTGCAGGTCCCATCGACGTGCGCCGCCAGCGGCAAGGCGTCTTGACGGTAGCGATTGATACCGACCGCCTTTCCCGCTTTTTGGGATCGCTGCGCCCCGGAGAGTTCGGCGCCGCCTTTATCATCAACGCAGACGGCAAAGTGATTGCCATCCCAGATCCCGAAGCGGACGAAATCACACCAGCTCGGATGGGCGAAGGAGAGCTCTACGAGGTTGCCAAAATCTCGGGTGAAAGGCTGATGGCCGATGCGGAAAACAAAACGCCTGGGCCGGTGACAAAGCGGATCGTTTTTGAAGATGTGCCCTATGCCGTGGCGTTGACGCCGCTTGGGTTCTATGGCTGGCGGGTCGCCACTGTGATCCCGGAATCGGCCTTTCTGTCGGGCATCGACAAGACCCTGCTAAACCTTGTTTACATCCTGCTTGGCGTCGTCGTCGTTGCAATAGGTCTGGCCATCTGGTTTGTCCGCCGGGTCGTTGCAAACCCGCTGTCGCGCGTGGCCGAAGACCTCAGTCGGATCGAACGTTTTGATGTCGAACAGGTTTCGCGCCGACCCTCGCGGCTGAAAGAGCTTGAAAACCTGTCCGCCGCAACAGCCAGTATGGCTGCGGGCCTGTCGGCGTTCCGCAAATACGTACCAACCGATCTGGTCCGCATGCTGGTGGCGGAAGGTATCAAAACCCAACCCGGTGGAGAGACCAAACAGATATCGGTTCTGTTTTGCGATGTATCTGGATTCACAGGTCTGACCGAAAAGCATGGCCCCAAGATCGTCGAACTTATGGAGCCATTCTTCAGCGCCGCGACATCAACCATCGAGCGTCACGATGGAACCATCGACAAATTCATTGGTGATGCAGTTATGGCATTCTGGGGTGCGCCGCGACAAAATCCAGACCATGCCGAACACGCCTGCCGCGCAGCACTCGAACTGGTGGATGTGGTCGAATCCTCCAGTTTGCAGAGCCAATCCGACAACGCGCTGCATGTCAGGATCGGGTTGAACAGCGGAGAAGCTCTGGTGGGAAATATCGGGTCCGAACAGCGGCTGAACTACACCGCAATCGGCGACGTGGTGAACGTCGCCAGCCGTCTTGAAGGGACAAACAAAACCTATGGCAGTGCGATCATTATTGGCCCCGAAACACGGCAAGAAGCAGGTAGTGCCATTGTCGTACGCGAGCTGGACACAGTTGAGATCCAAGGTCGTTCTGAAGCGCTGGTGGTGTATGAGTTGATCGCTATGGCGGACAGTTTCAAAGGATCGCGCGACTGGATTGATGCCTATGAGACCGGACTGTCACATTTTAGGGCCAATCGTTTCCCAGAGGCCATCGCTGCATTTCAAACTGCAGACGGATTGCGCGGTGGCGACATGGCATCGCAAGTGATGATCAAGCGCGCAACCACCATTCAGGTTGGCGCTTCATAAACGGAACTTCTGTAACAGTATCTATTTCTTTTGGGATAGAACTCAGGAGGGTTGAATATGCGTTTGATCCGCTTCGGTTGCGGCCAAATACGTGCATCTGAGCAGCAGGTGCCGTACTCAAACCCGACACGAAACCCCACCGTCCACTGTGATCTCTGTTCCGGTGATGTATGACGCTTCATCACTGGCCAGAAACAACGCCGTATTTGCAACATCCCAAGGCGTGCCAACGCGCCCGAGTGGAATTCGGGCCGCGCGCTGCCTGTCCAGCTCGTTCCAATCAATGTTCTCAGGCGCCGCGTTGTTTTCCTCAACAGCCTTGCGCGCCATGGGCGTATCGATAAAGCCAGGCAGGATCGCGTTGGCCCGAATGCCATGTGGCGCGACCTCAGCCGCGAGATTACGGGTATACGAGATTATTGAGCCTTTGGTCGCATTATAGCCGATGTACGGCGCACCCAGATACCGCAAGCCAGCAATGGAAGAGACGTTTGTCACAACGCCACCTTGGCGGTCAAGGAAATGGGGAAGAACATGCTTTGTTGGCAGAAATACCGCCTTCATGTTCACCTCGACCATAAGATCCCAATCTGCAACGGTTGTATCCACCGCGCCACCCGTGCGCAGAATCCCGACATTGTTCTGTAAAATATCGATATGGCCATACTCTTTCAGGCACTCCGCGACTGCCTCGGCAATCTGCGCCTCATCCGTTACATCAGCTGCCAGAGCAATCGCCTGACCACCTTCGGATCGAATAAGGTCGCACGTGTCCTGGGCCGCTAGTTGGCTGACGTCAAGCGCGCAGACCCGCGCGCCCTCTTGGGCGAGCCGCAAAGCAGTTGCCTTGCCGTTGCCCATGCCGCCACCAAGCGACCCGGCACCGGTAACAAGAGCAATGCGCCCCTCTAATCTTCTTGACATTCAACCCTCATTCGCTTGCAAATAACTATTCATGCCACCGTCGACCGCTATTGTCTGCGCGTTGATGTAAGACGCAGCTTCCGACATCAGAAAGGCGGCTGGTGCTGCGATTTCCTCTGGTTCTGCCCAGCGCGCTGCCGGCGTTCGGTTTTCGATACGTCGTACAAATCCTTCATCGCTCAGGATTTTGCGATTCATATCAGTCAACACGTAACCGGGCGCGATAGCATTGGCCGTGATTCCGTCTTTGCCAAAATCTGCCGCCAATGCGCGCATCAACCCCGCCACAGCTGATTTGGAAGAACAATAGTTTCCAACTCCTGGGCGCGGGTTGCTTGCCCCGATGGAAGCGATCGAGATTACCCGCCCGCGCTGTGGACCAGGGTTTCTCTGCATCACCAGACAGGACGCGCGGGAAAGCACAAAAGGGGCAAAAACATGGACATCATACATCGCTTTGTAGTCGTCGACCGACTGATCGGCGGCGTGACCGTGATTTGTGAAACCTGCATTGTTTATTAGTCCCCAGATCGATCCGGCCTCACGCGCAACGTCTTGCACCCATGCTTCACAGGCGCTCACATCTGTCAGGTTGAAACTGCTGGCGCGGGCATCAAAGCCCTCGGATCGCAACGCCTCCGCCGCGCATTGCACCTTTTCTGCGTTCATATCCATCAGCCGCAAACGCGCGCCCTGTGCCGCACAGGCGTGCGCCATGGCCAATCCAAGCCCTTGAGCGCTGCCGGTGACTAGTATGACCTTTCCATCAAGCGCATAGTTAGGCGCTCTCATGACGCGAGCACTGTTTTTGAGTGACCATCTGCCAATGCGGCTTTGACGGCGGGCATAACCTGATCGCAGAAGACTTCGAGCGATCGCTTGGTCTCGGCAAAAGGGATTGAGGCGATTTGCATGAAGACGCTCAGATGAGTAATGCCGAATTCTCTCGCCTCGGCTAAAATTTTGGCGGTCACTTCTTCAGCGTCGCCGATTATGGCGCGCTGCAGCACGGTGTCGATGTCGGGTTCCTGGTCGAAGGTTACAATCCTGAGATCTGCCCCGTCCATCTGCGGTTCGGGCTGGCGCATGTTGTAGGCCATGCGCGCGTGGATAAGGACCTGTTCCGCGGCGGCGCGCGCATCTTCCTTGTCTTTGGCGACATAGATGTATCGCTGAACAGCAAAAGGGAAGCCTTCCTGACTCAATCCGTTTTCCGCCCGAGTCTCATTGTAAAGGCGGCGTGCAGTTCCGACGATTGAACTGGGACCAAGGGCCGGGGTCGTGAGCGGTTCTGCGCCATAATCAATCATTTTTTGACGCATCTCAGGTGCGTTGCCGACTGCAAAGGTTCGGATTCGTTCCTGAATGGGCGCAATAGATAACGCGGCATCCTCTATTTGGATATGTTCACCGTGGTAATCGATGACACCCCCATAGACGCCTTGCTCGATACAGTCCCAAATCTCCAACCCTCGCATCAGGCGGTCATTAATCTCAAACCCGAATTTTTTGAACTCTCGCGGCTGATATCCGGTGCCCAGCCCAAGCACCAACCTGCCATTTGTCAGTTGATCGGTCAGACATATTTCTTCGACAAGCCGCAGAGGTTCATAGAATGGCATCACGACCACCGCTGGTCCAAGTTTGATCCGTTTAGTTTGTCCAGCCATGTGAGACACGGTCATGAGAGGCGACGGGGAAATGCAATAGTTTGACAGGTGGTGCTCGGCAAACCAGGCAACGTCGAACCCGGCGTCATCCACCATCATCGTCATGTCACGCATTTGCTGGAAAACATCTGAATGGCTAGAACCGTCGACCGGCTTTGTCATCAAGTTAAACAGCGAGAATTCCATTCTGCGTCTCCTCTTGGCGTGGTTTCATCAAGTGTCGTCAAAACATTGGCCGACGACAAATTGTGTCTGCTTAGGAGCTGCCAAAGAGATTCTTATGCTGCGGCGACTTCTTTTCTCAGCCATTGCAAAAAGACTTGCACGCGCGGTTGCGCAATCCGGGTCTCTGGGCAAAGAAAAAAATATGAGTAGGGGCCGGTCACGCAGGTGAACGGCAGACGCACTACCACGCCTTGCTCCAACAAATCAGCGGCAAGGACGTCCCGCATAACACCGATCCCTTGACCGCTTGCTATGGCTTTCAGAGTCGCACTTGTGTCCCCGAAATAGAGCCCCTTTTCAAAATCTTCAGGAGATGCGCCGTTGATCTCAAGCACACGACGCCATTCGCTGTGGTTGGTGTCGTGTATCATTGGGAACTTTCTAAGGGCTTCAACTGAGACATCGGGACCAAGTTGGTCCGCAAGCGCACAGGAAGAAATTAGGATGTGGTTTTCTCCCATCAGGCGCTCTTCGTAAAGGTCTTCGGTACCACCGGGGCCCCAACGAATAGCAACATCAGCGCCTTCCTGTCCAAATTCAGTTTTTGCCACTGTAGAAAGAACAATGAGATCGATGTTTGGATGCTCGGCCGCAAAACGGCCGGACCGAGAAGCAAACCAGGTCGAAGCGAAGGACGGCAGCATACTTACAGTGAGCGTCGTGCGGCTCTCACTGGGCTTCAGTTCGTGAACGCTTTCGCTCAATCCGTCCAGTAACGTGGCAACTGCTTCGCTGAAACGCGCTCCGTTTTCCGTCAGAACGATTTGATTGTTGCTGCGTCTGAACAAAACCACTTTAAGCCTGTGCTCAAGAAGCTTGACCTGTTGGCTGATCGCCGGCTGGGTAAGGTTGAGTTCGGCAGCTGCCAGAGTAAAGCTTCCAAGGCGCGCCGCTGCTTCAAACGCGATCAGAGTTTGTAAGGGCGGCAAGTCGCGCCGCATACGATTGCTATCAAAACCGACAGTCTCAAGTTTCGAAAGTGCGCTCGGACCCAAGCGATCAAGCTTCGCCCTGAGTGATTTGCTCATCATCCTTCCCTGCATAAGTCATTCTTGGGCAAATCGTAGGAAAATCAAGCTTGCGGTCAACACAGGAAATTTTTGTGTGACGCCGAAACGAAGGCGACTAAACCCCGGGCTTCGCTCCGACCTTCATGTGACTCCATTGCGGAATTCAAGAATGACCTGCCCTGCCAAATTTGGGCGGAATTCAGCCAACCTGAAATTGAACTTTACTTTACGTCAACTCAAGCGCAGTCTTAACAGACGAGTCTCTCAGCCAGCCCCTACAACTGGGAGTTTTCTAAGTGTCGCAGGTCAATGAACGCACACCGCTGTCCGCAGCGGTTGATTACACCGTAGCCGCCGATAGGTTTTCCGGTGCAGCGTCGGTGAGTGTTTCGATCGACCTCCCGGCATCCCGCAACAACTTTGGTCCGAAAGTGACGCTGTCATACGGTTCAGCACGGCGACAAGGCATCTTTGGGCGCGGTTGGTCACTTGGCGGGCTGCCTATCATCGGCGTCGACACGTCGGAATCTCTGCCAGCTTACGACGGTCGCGACGGTTTCATGTCATCTATCGCAGGTGCCTTGGTTCGCGAACGGGACGCTACGGGAAACCCGGTTCAACGATCAGCAGGCGGGTTCATCGTCGAACGATTTCGGGCCCGAAACGACACCGCACGCATGCAGTTCGAACGATGGACAGAAACGGCCACTGGAACCGTGCATTGGAGATCGCGCGACACAGGTAACGTCCTGACAATATACGGCCGGTCCGATACTGCGCGGGTCGCCGACCCTGATAATTCTGCAAGGGTATACCAATGGCTGCCTGAAATAACTGTGGATGCCCATGGCGATGCTTTGTTCTATGAGTTCGTGGCCGAAGATCAGCGCGGGCTTGGCGCTCAGCGCGTTTACGACAGCGGTCGCCCCGTAGGTGCTCAGCGTTACCCAAAAAGCCTGCGCTGGGGTAACAATAGCCCTGTCTCCGATGCAGCGTCCGCGGACCCAGATGCTATAAGCTGGGCGTTTACGGCAGTATTCGACTACGGAGATCACGATTCCATCGCGCCGCAAACAACACCCGACAGAGATTGGCCTGGCCGCCCCGATCCGTTTTCGACTGGAACCGCCGGGTTTGAGTTGCGGACGTGGCGGCTTTGCAGACGACTTCTGTTGTTTCATCAATTTGACGGGCTTGGCCCGGACCCGGTTCTGACCCGTGCCATAAACTGGGACTATGACGAACGAACAGACGGAACACACCTAATCTCGGTCACAAAAACGGGCTATCGCGGTGTCGGCGCTGCACGTGAAGAACGCGCTGTTCCCCCTTTGACATTCAGTTACACCCAGCCGCAATTGGGCGACGTTTTCGCCTCGGTCGCCGCAGAGCTTCAGGCAACAGCTCCGGAAGGCGTTACGGGTACGGGGATGCGTCTGGTGGACCTGTATGGTGAAGGGCTTCCCGGTCTGTTGCACGAAAGCAGCGCAGGCTGGAGCTTTCAGCGTAATGAAGGCGGCGGGCGTTTCTCAGCGCCTCTCTGCATTCGGGCGCGCCCTGCCCACAGCCTTGCATCCGTGTCGATCGGCGACTTTGACGGAGACGGTACAATGGATGCCGTCGTCCTTTCCGGGCAGGGGGCCGGTCATTACAAGTTTGACGCCAAAACCGACGGCTGGAGCAGTTTCCATCCCTTCGACCTGATGCCAGCCGAGGCGTCCTTGGCCGGAGGCGAACGACTGGATGTAACCGGGGACGGACGGGCGGATCTGATCCGGCGAACCGATGGAGGATTGAGAATATATGAGTCCCTCGGCTCAAAAGGCTTCGCGCAACAATCCACCGATGTGAATCTCGCCTTTAACGCCTCGCATGGTCCGGGCGGAGCGCCACCCCTGTTGACCGATACAGAAACGGACTTTCTGTTCGCGGACATGACCGGAGACGGATTGGCGGACCACATCATGGTGCGCGACGGGTGCATCGTGTATTGGCCAAGCCTTGGCCGTGGGCGGTTCGGAACAGCCGTCAAAATGGAAAACGCTCCGCCGCTGAAAACGCAAGGTCGACTGGCACTCGACCGCATCCTGTTGGTGGACTTGACCGGAAGCGGCACTTCAGACCTGGTCCATATCGGCGAGGGCGAGATCAGGATATTTTACAACGAGGCCGGAAATCGGTTTTCGCCCCCGCGCATACTTGGCGGGCTGCCGATGATCGACACCAGCAGCGTTCTGGACGTCCGGGACGTGCTGGGCGATGGGCGGTTGTCTCTGATCTGGGCCGAAAAACGGGCTGGACGTATCGCAAGTTATCAAACACTTGCGCTTTCAGGTCCGGTTCCACCGGGTCTTGTGGAGCGTATCGAAAATGGCATGGGGCGACGAGAGCGCCTTGTCTACGGCAATTCAGCCGCGCACTATTTGCGCGACAAGAACAGTGCGCGCCAGTGGACAACGACCCTGCCCCGCCATGTCGTCACATTGGACAAAATCGCACGCGACGATCTTATCACCGGACTAACAATCGAAACGCGTCTGAATTACCGGAACGGTGCGTTCGATGGCAGGCAACGCGTGTTTGCCGGGTTTGGTGAAGTCGATGCGATAGACGCTGAATATGTGGAAGATGCGGTGACAGCGAGGCCGGCGACAGCACCGCTTTTGACGCGCAGTTTCTTCGATCTGGGCACCGGCCATGAGATGCTTGAACGCTATTGGAGCGGTGATACTGCAGCCATCGCACTGGAAGCACATTCGCTGGACGCAAGCCGTCTCATAACACCTCTCGACGCAGACAGTGCACTAGAAGCACGTGCCGCTCTGCGTGGCCGTGAGATTCGAACCGAATTGTTTGGGATGACTGGAACCGAACCAGAACCAGTTCCGATTGTTGTCGAACAAAAGGGATACGTCGTCCGGGTCGAGCAACCCCCGGTAGCGAGA
The DNA here is from genome assembly GCF_056537285.1 of Ruegeria sp. CF8. Taxonomy (NCBI): domain Bacteria; kingdom Pseudomonadati; phylum Pseudomonadota; class Alphaproteobacteria; order Rhodobacterales; family Roseobacteraceae; genus Ruegeria; species Ruegeria sp. CF8. Next base: position 118,936 of record NZ_JBQFRG010000004.1, read on the forward strand.
GGAAACAAAGGTACCAGACACGCACTGGACCGGGCGGTATTTGCCGTCATCAACCGTGAATCCGCACGTTTGCTATACGAAGGTGTCGCAGACGATCCGCGCGTGTCTCATGATGTTGTGCTGAACAGCGACGAATATGGATCCATGCGGCTGGCTGCGCAGATTTCTTATCCTCGGCGTTCCGGACGTATACGGGATGACTCTGCGCAAGATCGACTTGGCTGTCTGATTAAGCGCGTTGAGATGGCCCATGACACGGATGTCGATCTATGGGCGTTGAACCGTCCAGTTTCACAGGAAGAATTCGCCCTGACAGGACTGTCACAACCGGATCGTGGCTGGTTCACGTTTGAAGAAATCGCAACCATCGTGGAAGGAGCCCTGTTGGCACCTTTGGATCACGACGCAACCCCAACACCCGGTCGAGCCATTCGCACAAGCTGGTCGCGTCGTTTGTATGTCGGCAGAACTGGCATCGATGCGGCACCATTGGGGGAAGCTGCTCAACCTGTCCGCCTGCACCATTCGGAAACAGCCTGCTTCACTGAAAGCTTCGCTGTAAGTCAGTATGGTGCGGGGATCGTTTCCCGTTTACCAGCGCTGGGATACACCTTTGCAGATGGGCACTGGTGGAACGCCTCTGAGACCCAGCTCTACCACGCAGCCAGTTCCTTCTTCCTTCCGGCTGGGCATCAATTGTCTGATGGGCGGACGGTCGACATCGACTACGACGTACCGCCGTTCCATCCGGTACGCGTGACCGACGCGTTTGGGGGTGTTGCAACCACCTCGATTGACTACATCGCACTGGCGCCCGGTCGCACAGACAGCCCGACCGGAGCATGGACGCAAACAGTTTTTGACCCGCTTGCAATCGCAATCCGATCCAGCCACGGAGGCACGGTGGTCGATAGCAGCGGTACTGAACGGCAATGGGGATTCGATCCACCCCCTCCTGGGACCGGGCCGCCCTTAGTCACAGCACTTGCGGACCCTGACGGCACCCTTGGCACCCAAAGCCAGATGATGGTGTACGACATTGATGCGTTCCGGCGAGAGGGAAGCCCACCAGCTGTTTTGAATCTAGTGGCATCAAACCTCATACATGATGGCGCTGGCGGGGCTCAGACAGGTGGACATACGTCAGTTGAAGTAAATTACCTGGACGGATTTGGCCAAAGCGCACTGTCCAAACGTCGCGCTGAGGCCGGAGACGCAGTTTTCCGCAACCCGGCAGGGGATCTTGCGGTTGGTACGGACGGATCGCTTGCAACACGACCGTCAGCGATCCGTTGGCGAAGTTCCGGCTGGTCCCGCCGAAACGCTAAAGGCGAGGCCATTGAAAGCTTCGAGCCTTATTTTTCCGAGAGTGCCGACTACGAAGATGATGCAGAATTGCGTACCAATGGCAGCGCAACCCGGCGGTTCTTCGACGCAGCGGGGCGGCTGGTGGAGACGCTCCTGCCTGGTGGCACGGTCGAACGTTCAAACTACGGTGCCTGGACGGAACGGTTTTTTGACGCAAACGATACGGTAAGCAGCTCTGCCTGGCGCCTGCCGCGCGAGATTATGCCCGTAGGCGATCCCGACCGACACGCTCTGGACGCCACCCTGCCCCATGCCGATACACCGGTTGAACGTATATTTGACAGCGAAGGCCGTCAGGTTCGGGTCCGCGAAGACGACGGTTCAGGTGGCGTCCGCGAGCAGCGATCAGTCCTTCTCGAAACCGGAGAAAACGCCCGCGACATTGACGCGCGCGGGTTAGAAACGGGTCGGCACGTCTATGACATGGCTGGACGCAAATGCGCCGAGTGGTCAGCCGACGCCGGGGAAACGCGTGTCCTGTTCGATGCCCGCGACAACCCCGTGGAGACTGTAACCGAAGGCAATACGATCCGAACAACCGTTTATGACGCCCTTGATCGGCCCGTCTCGGTTGCCGTCGATACAGGCACCGGACCACGAAGGATCGAAGGCATAGACTATGCAGATGACCCCACCGATGCCGCCGCGACAACACGCAACCTGTATGGCCTAGCCATCGAAACACGCGACGAAGCCGGGCGCCACCAAGTGCTTGATGCTCTGCCCTCTGGTCAGGTTTTCCGCTCTGCTTGGGAATTGATCTCTGACCCGGCTGCGGATGTTGACTGGACTGCAGGCGTGGTGATGGACGGAGAGGTCTTTGAGACATCCGCCCGGCATGATGCGCAGGGCCGACCAGTCGAACACCGAAATGCTGACGGGTCGATTGTTCGGACCTCTTATTCCGAAGGCGGAGCGGTAGCTCGTGTGACAGTTGAGACTGCCGACGGGCAGGTTGGCGAAACCGAAATTCTGAACAACGTCCGCCTCTCGATCTATGGCGAACGGGAAAGCATCGAATACGGTAACGGAGTTACTGTCAGCCGGGAGTTCGATGACAGCACGCGGCTGGTTCGTCGCATTCGCGCGACCAGATCTGCAGCGGGCGGGCGCGCTCCGGTTTTGCAGGACCTCAGCCTAACCTATGACCCGGTCGGCAACGTGACCGGCAGCATTGATCTGGCGCATTCGGGCAGCGCCCGCGCGGTTTTTTCGGCCATTGCTGGCGCAGATGCGATGCGCCGTTACACGTATGACGCATTCTATCGCCTGACCCAATCCGAAGGGCGCGCGCATGGTGCCTTCACTGCCACGCCGGGCCCGACACCTGTCCTGCCTTTGTCGGATGGGACCGGGACTGAGCGGTTCATACAAACCTACACTTATGATCTTTCAGGGAATCTGACGAGACTGCGGCACAACGGGACAATTGCCAGTTTTACCACGGATTTCTGGGTTGATGCGGCCAACAACCGGTCACGACCAGCGACGCGAACCGACGGTACACCGGTTAGCCCTGCTGCGGCGGCGGCCGAATTTGGTGCAGCTGGTGAACTGCGGCAGGTCGACCATCTCGATAGCCTGCATTGGCGGCACGATCAGAGGTTGCAGCGCGCGGTCATCATCGACCGCAGCGCGCAGCTACGCCCGGATGACGATGAAGTCTATTTGTACGATGGCAGCGGTACGCGCCTACGCAAGATCACCCGCAGGTTGCTGGGTGACGGCAGCGTTGAGCGGATCGAAGTCACCTATTTGGGCACAGCGGAAAGGCGTAGGGTTTTCCGCGGAAACAGCTTGATCCTCGAGCGCTTTGTCACCCGTTTGTCGGATGGATTCTCCGAGATCGCCGAGTTGCATCGCTGGTCCCTGGACTCCACGGCCCGAGAAACAAACGATCCGACCGCGACCCGACTTCGGTATACGCTGACCGATCATCTGGGGTCAGCCACCCTTCGGTTGGACGAAGCGGCCCGTGTCGTCAGTTATGAAGAGTTTATGCCTTATGGCCAGACCGCATTCGCCGCTGCTGACAGCGCGCGCGAAACGGCATTGAAGGCTTATGGTTTTGTACAGCGCGAACGGGACGCGGCCACCGGGTTCCATCATATCGGACAACGATACTATGCAAGCTGGCTCTGTCGGTGGATATCTCCGGATCCAGGTGGGTCGGTTGACGGCCCCAACCTCTATATTTACGCACGCTCCAACCCTGTTTCGCATTTCGACCGCTCCGGGCTGCAGACGACCCGAACTCGTCCGGGACGACGCATCGCGGCTCCTGCGCGACCAGACCCGCCATCTGTTACAGCTGCTCTTGGACGCCAGACTCCGGCAATCCAACTGCGCTATGCTCTTGGGCAGGTAACCTACTACATCAACAGTGAAGGCACGGTCCATTTCGGGACGCGGGCCGAATTGGAACGACTGGCCGCGCGCGATCAGGCGAACGGTGCGGACATCATCATGCTTGGCACGGCGGGGCGTGGTGGGAACAGTGACGGCGCTGAGCCGGGCGCGGCAGGAGGTCAGAACGGTGGCGGCGGCGACCCGGAATCCCCAACCACAGACTCTTCGGGCGACACACCGGATGCGCCACCGGATCCCAGCGGCGGCTCGGGCAGCCCGCAGGCCGATGGCACCGGCAACGACACTCCGTCGGATAGCACGCCAACAGATACCGGTGGGCAAGCGACCGGGTCAGATACCGGCACCACTACCGACGGAACGGGAGATCGTGAAGTCGGGGTCGAGGACGGAGACCCGGAAGGGACCGGAACCGTCGAAGGCTCGGATCAACAAGGTCCCGGTGGCGGGGGCGTCTCGGATGATCCCAACGCTCTGGGTCGTGGTGACTCCGGGACTGGTCGGGGCGGCGGGACCGGCGACCCGCAAAGCCGCGGTACCGGCCAAGAAGACAGCCCGGCGCATCGCGAAGGCGGTACAGGTCGTGGAACCGGATCGGAACCCGGTGGGACCGAGGGTGGAACCGCTCCTGAAAGTGGCGGAACAAACCCCAATTCAACGGGCACCAATCCAGATGCGACAGGCACAACGCCAGGCGGTGCAGAAGGTGGTACAGGAACCGAGCCTGGCGGTGGTCCAGGCGGCGCTGATGGCGGTGGGCCCGGTGGTGGCGCCGAAGGAAGCACAGAGGGCGATCCGCACGGAACGGCACCAACAGGGGACACCGGTGCGGGTACTGGTGGCAATGGCGGCGATCGCAGCGCCCCGCCCGGCAACGCACCGCCAGAGAATTCAGGTGGTTCGGGCAGCAGCAGTACGTCGGGCAGCGCAGGCGGCAATCGACCTCCCGATCAGGAAAGCCGAAACGGCAGCGAGGGACCGGGCGGTCAGGAGCCGGCAACGGTCATGGATCACGTAGTCAGGGTTGCAGGCTGGTGGAACCTTGAGTTCGGATCCGACGAACCCGGAGAGTCTGGCGGCATTCCCGGCGGAATGGGCAGCTTAAACCTTGGATCTTGGGGACAGGCTGCTTTTGTTGCCCTGACAGTCGTTGACGTCATTCTGACCGTCGCATCATTCGGCAGTCTGGCTGCGATCAAAGCCAGCCTCAAAGTCGCACTCAAGGCAGGCATGCGGGCCCTGGCATCAGCCGGACGGCGAGTCATGGCCGCGTTCAGTCTCAAGAACCTGCGTCAGTTGGCGGCGCGTACGGGTCTTCGGGCCGGGATCAACTGGAATCCGATGCGCAGCCGAATGTTGCGCGAGTTTTTACCACAAGTGGCAAGTCGTCTTTCCCCGGGTGCGTACCGCGTCGACATCATTCCGCGGCTTTGGTCTGTTGTGAAAAGCAAAGTCGTCAATTGGCGGGCATTTTCCAGCCCCACCGGCAGTCGCATCTGGACCTCAGCGGAAACGGTTGCGCATTCGCATGTAGATGACCTTGTCCGCCACCTCGACAGCACTCCGGGTTCCGGCGTCATCAACGTTTTGACTGGTCGCCATGGCACCGAAGCCGGGTTCGACCTTGCACAACGCGAAGTGAAATTCTTTATCGACGACCTCGTCAATCTTCCGTCCAGCGCCCGCATCGACATTCACGATGTCACCCGGCTCACCGACAGCCAACTGACCGCGATTTTGGAACACTCGGACGACGTCGTTCTGGCCTGGTGCCACTCGGAAAGCACGCGCCGCGTCCTGCGCGCGCTTGGCTTGAACTTCCGTGGTGGTGCTCCGTTCTAACCGTATTTCGGGGCGCGTAGCCCCGGGTTTTCTCAGGCGGGTCGCCCGCTCAAACAGCAAAAAGGTGAAGATTTTGAAGAGGATCACCCAATTCAATTCACCATCCAGCGCCGCTGCGGTCCCGTGCTGCAGCGGGACGATTTCAAGGACTGCTTTCTGAACCGAATACTTGCTTCATCGACGGAGGACCTCTCATGCCCGATCCTATTCTTGATCTTCAAAATCTTCGAGAATTGGCTGACCTTCGCAACCGTACGTTGCGGGACACGATAGAAGAAGAGACGGTCATCGCTGCTCTGTCCGGAACTCGGCGCATCGGCTTGGAACGGGCCTTAGCGGACGCAACTCCAGGTCATGAAGACGCAATACGCGAAGCGCTTGACCGGTTGCAGCCAGAAGAGCTTGCCCGCTCACGACCGGAAGATGTCGTACGCACCGTACTCGATGCTGTGGAGATCGAAGACGAGGTGCGTTCTCGTGCTGAAACGATCCTGGTGGATGGCGGCAGGCTTGCCGGTGTTTTTGGCCCTGAAATCAGTGATCTTGCATCTGTTGCAATCTCCGACCTTCCCGAACTCAAACCAGAACTTGCGCGCGCCGAAGTGGCAAAGCTGACGAAGATTGCCGGTTTGCGGGATGGCGCTGCAAAGGCGCTTTTGAGTGCGGTTCCCAACAGCGAATTGTTGACGGATCAGCGCGTGGCCACGCTGGTTATCGATCAGGCTTTGACGAAAGCCGAAGGCCAGCGCATTGGCCTTGTGGCAGGGATCGCCAAGGTTCTGGGCGATGACTCCGACGCGGCTGCGCGGCTGAGTGGTGCGGAGTTTTCCGAGTTGCGCGGACGAATAAAGCAACTGCCCGACATTCTGCGTATCGACAATGACTCTCTGGCCAAGGTCGTTGCCCCCGAGTTGGCAGGTAGCGATCGGGAAGAGGCGATTGCCCGCGCCGACGCAACCAAGGTGCGGATCGAAGAACGCTTTCCCACTGAAGGTCTGGCCGCGCGGCTCAAGATGCCTCCGACAGATCAACTTCGACAAGCGTATGGCAAAGTGCGAACGCTGCTCAAAGACAATCCTGATGCTCTTGATGACACGCCAGCGGGCTTGGATGAAGCCACCACAGAAGGGTTGGCCCAAATCCGGGCAACAGTGAATGCCTATCCCGGACTGGGCACGCGAGAAATCGTCGCGCAGGGTGCCGCGACGCAAGCGACAGTTTCGAAACTCAACCAGCGGGTCGCAGTTTTCGAGGATTTTGCCAAGCAAAACGAAACGCTTGACCTTCGCAGAATGGATTTCTCCCCTGGATCCAAGGATCTGGAAGCGCTCGATTTTCGTGGGGTGTCAAACGCGGATCGGGGCGCTGTCCTCAGCGTATTAAAGGCTCGCGCACGCACGTTGAGTGTCGGTGGTTCAGTGCGCACAAGCGCCGCTCTTATGAAAAGCGGATTGCATTCCGGTCTGAAGATCGCAGATCTGCAGGTGTCCGAGCTTGCCGCGAAAGCCGGCATCGCCGAGGCAGAAGCAAGCATCGTCATCGCAACAGCGCGCGATATGCGGCTTGGCGTCAGCAATATTGTGGCGACATTGGCAGACGAGTTGCGTTGGGAACGCCCTGATTGGACATGGATCGGTCCGCTTTTCGAAGACGTGACAGACGGTTTGAAGGATTTGCCCGGATATGCCGATCTGTTCGGCGACCAAAGCTATTGCGATTGCGCGCATTGCGACTCGGTTCTCAGCCCGGCCGCTTACTTTGTCGACCTGATGACTTTTGTTGACGAGAAGGTCACGCAAAAAGAATTCACCGGCGCAAAAGAAGATCATGCCCTAAAACTCCGGAACCGGCGTCCTGACCTGTGGACGACACCACTGACTTGCGACGCCACACATGACCTGATCCCCACTTTGGAGATCATCAATGAAATTCTCGAAGCGGCTATCGCCACGCGCGAAGATGGCACTATCAGTGGCACCGATCGCTCTGCCATTCTGGACAAGGTCTATGCCGATGTCCTTCCAACTGCCACGCGGTCCTTTGTAACACCGTTTGACCGGCGTGTTGCGGCGGCTGATCTCAACCTCAGGGACTTTGACACAGACCGCGCTGAAATCGTTGCTCTGACAGCGCCAGATGCCGGGGCCGCGGCAAAAAACAGTGCGGCATTAAAGCTTTCTGTTGCCGCATACGAGATGATTACAACGCGCCGCAATCAGTGGGCTTATCTACGTGCGCTTTATCGCAACAGTTTCCCAAGATCAGGCAACACTGCCAATCCATTCGATGTCCAGGACTTGTTGCGCGCGATGGAAATCGACCGGGACACCATTGGTGCGATCATAGAAACCGGCTTTGTGCAGGGCGGAGACAACATTCGCATCGATGCCCAAAAACGCTCGGCTGACAGTGTACAGAACGATATCGAGCGTGTGATCGGAACGACCCGCGACGCCCTTGACCGAATGCACCGTTTCTGGCGGCTGGCCCAGGCGCTCGATTGGCATCCTCGCACACTGGGTGTGGTACTTGAGAGGCTTGGCGGCACCTTGAACGACGCTACCCTGTCGCAAATCGTCGGCATTGCGCAACTGGCCGACAGCTTGTCCCTGGATATCGACGATGTCTTGTCGTTGACAGGGCCAGTTCCAACCGATCCTGTCGGGGCGGATCCGGACGAACCCGGCCTGATGGACCGGCTGTTTAACGGTGCCGCAGCTGGCGTTGGCGCAGCACCTTTCCCCGCGCCTGCGCTACGTTTTGTTCACCCTGCGCTGCGTGACGACGCAGCATTGCCGGAAACCGGTCCGAATGCGGGTGTCTTTGTCTCGCAACGGTTGCGGGTGGCGTTGGGAATTTCAGACGAAGACTTGTTGCACCTGATCCTGATGCTGGCACCGGCACTTGGGATAGACCCGGACGCCGCTGCAGAGGACGACCGGGGCTTTCTGTTGTCCGCAGACGCGTTGTCGTTGCTCTACAGACATGCGCTTATGGCGGATGCTCTGAGACTGGATTTTTATGAGCTTGGGCTTGCGATCCGTATCGCAACCGGAGGCGACGCCATCACAAGCGCAAACGAGATGCACCGCCTGCTTGAACAGCACGACAGGTTTGCCCGGTTGGCGGTCGATCTTGAGGCCGCTTCATCGCTTATGGGCTTGCTGGATGACCCTGTCGAAGCTGGGTTGTTCGTTGACGTGGAAGACCTTGCGCTCGAGGTCGTTTCACGGATTGCTACCGACGAGCGCGCTATTTTCGCACCTACAGTCTTTGCCTTCTTGGACGGCGTTACCGAAGATCAGTCACGCGCCATTGTCGAAGCCAATGCAGCCTTGTTCCAGGCGGAACCCCGCGACATGCTGAGGCTGGCCCCTGACGTAGGACTTGCACCGGCGATTGCCGCACCTCCAGGTGGTTTCCCAAGTGGGATCACGGAAGCTGACCTTCAACTGCTTATCGACACATTCAATCTGCGGGTCGTCGTCCCCGAGGTCACGGCAGCGGCGCTCGAAATCTCCACAGGAAAACTGAACGCAATTTCGGCGCTTACGGGTGCGGACATTACCGCCCAAGCCGTCATTGACGGAGTGTTTGCGTCGGATCACGGGCCACTCAGGGACGCGGCCGCCCCAATGGTCAGGGCGCTTGCCATATTCCAGCATGAAGCGTTAACCGCTGATCGCGTGGCTTTTGTTGACGCCAACCGAGCGCTCTTTGATCTGGCAGATCCCGTAGCACCCTATTCGCGAGGCGCAATCCTGTCGCTTGCGGCATATCTGGATACGCTGCTTGATGATGACGGGCTGCCGGGTCATCCCGAGACTGTTGAGGCCGTTTTGCTTGCCCACACAGTCGCCGGTGGATTTGCTGCGGCCGACACAGATCAATTCGCCCAAGCTGCTGGCGGTGACGTCGCCACCATCCGCGTGTTTGAGGCCGGAGCCAGCCTGCCCGCTAACGCGCTGAGCGCGCTGGACCTGATGCGCAGGATCGTGTCGTTTGCGCAGGATCGCGGCCTTGGCGCAGACGCGCTGGCCCTGTTGGCATCGTCCGACCCAGCAGCACTTGGTGAAGGCGCCGAAAGCCTGAAGGCCGCGCTTCAGCTTCGCCTTGTGGATGCCGAAAGCTTTGAAAAGGCAATGGAAGTACACGAAGACGCTCTTCGCGGGCGACGCCGGGATGCTCTGACCGACTACATGATCCGTGACAGCAATGGCAGGTTCGATGACCGGGGCGATCTGTACAATTACTACCTGATCGACCCTGATATGGAAGGTTGCGCCCGAACCTCGCGCGTTGTTTCAGCTATCGGGTCTTTGCAAAGTTACATTCACCGGATTGTACTGAACTTGGAACAGGACAGGCGCGATCCGGACGCTGGCAACCATGTGCATGTCAGCCCCACACGGATACCGTCCGACGAATGGGAATGGCGCAAAAACTACCGGGTGTGGGAGGCGAACAGAAAGGTCTTTCTATGGCCCGAAAACTACATGCTGCCCGAGTTGCGGGACAACAAGTCACCTCAGTTCGAGGAACTTGAAAAAACTCTGCTGCAACAGGATATCACAGAACAGACTGTACTGGATGCGTATGCCACTTACCTGCGCGGTTTCGAAGAAGTGGCAGGATTAAGGATCGCCGGTGCCTACCACGAACATGTCTGGAGCGACGGGCGCGACGTTTTGCATGTTTTTGGCTGCACGTCTGACGACCCGCCGAACTATTACTATTGGACAATCGAAAACCTTACGTTTTCAAAACTGCGAGATGACCGGCGCGTTTCCTATTCAGCCCGCCGGAAACTGGGAATTGCTGTCCCGGTTCGCGATGTGTCGCCCATCATCTACAACAACCGTTTGCACATATTCTGGCTGGAAATCAGCACAAACCCCTGGACCCGTGTCCGCGATGGCGAAAACGAGTTTATTGGCTATCGGCACACGCTACGCCCCAAGTTTTCATTCCTCAAACTGGACGGCACGTGGAGCACCCCGCAATCCATCGAACTGAAGGGGCGTTACTTCACAATGTGGGATCAAGGCATTCTGCTGGAGGCCGTCACCAGTCGGGGAACATCCTTGGAGATACCTGCATGGACGGATGACTTCTCAACCAGCCATACCGAGGCACAGGATGGGCACACACTTGTGACGCCCGCCTGGAAGAAGGTGTATCCGGGCATACTGAACGGCGATCTCTACCTGAATGTCGGCGGCCACCACGTCCCATATCGCATGGATATGTTCGAGCGTGTCGGCTATCCGCCTACAACCACCGAACGCAACAGGCTGGACATTTACTGGAACCGAGACCCGGGCATTATGCATATCACCGGATCCCGAAGCGCGCGGCGCATCTATGAACAGACGGTCGAAGGCAGCGGTTTCTGGCTGCCGGGCTCAACGGTTGCCCGACAGGATTTCACGACCGCCCGCTGGAATTTCGAAAGCAACATCTACGGATTGTCTTATAGCAGAGACAGTCTTGATAGTGCCGACGGCAACTGGAACCTCGATCCCAGTGATCTCGGCGCGTCCGTAGCGCGTGTCAATGATCCCGAACCTCATGTCGTCGTGCCTGTGTCCGATTGGGGGTTCCCGGCAGCCTTGGTTCAGAAGGACTCTGATGTCAGCTTCTTTCACTGGTCCTTTGACTGGTCAGGTCGGCCGTACGAAGCACGGCGTTTGGGGACGACTGTATTGGGTGATCTCGGGCGCACGCTTTTCTATGGCGGCGTGGACGGCCTTCTCGACAAGATGGCTCAGGCCGACTATGCCGAAAAGTCTCATCTTATCACCAGTGCGAATAACCGAACGCGGGTCGTCGGCCCGACCAACCGGCTCGATTACACGGGTCCACTGGGCGTCTATTTCCGCGAGCTGTTCTTTCACATTCCGGCACTGCTCGCCTCGCACCAGAACAGCAGAGGCGACTACGCTTCGGCGCAAGGCTGGTATCAGGCCATCTTTGACCCAACAGCCAAATTCGACAGCGGCGTGGATCTGGGTAGCCTCTCGGACGCTGCACGCCTTCAGGCAGAAAGAGACAGGGTCTGGCAATACTACGAGTTCCAAGGCATGGAACCGCCAAGCCTGCGCGCCATCCTGACGGACGAAGATGCACAAGAGGCGTATCGCAAAGATCCCTTCAACCCCTACGCGATCGGACGCCTCAGGCTGTCTGCGTTCCAGAAGAACATCGTTATGCGGTATTGTGACAACCTGCTGGACTGGGCAGACAGTTTGTTTCAGCAGTTCACACGTGAAAGTGTGGACGAGGCCCATATTCTCTACGATCTCGTTCGTCAGATCCTCGGACCGCGCCCTGCGGATGCGGGCGATTGCGGCGAAGGTATCGTTCGTCCACGCAACTTTGAGCGGATCAAGCCGCACATGGAAAAAGGGCAGGATTTCTTGATTGAGGTTGAAAACTGGATCATTCCAAAACGCCCAAAATGGGTCGGCGTTAACGACCTTGTCATCGCCGGCCGCACATTCGTGGGTTACGAAAGATCAGACACGCTGGGCGCCGAAATTCGGGGCAAGGTCGAGTCGGCGGTAAATGCGGAAGTCCGATTTGATCACTCCCGGCCTCCGCTATCGGCCGAAAAGGTCGAGGTGGCCAGCCTCGGAGCGACGGAATTGATGCTGGGCGATGACAAGACCGTCGCCAACTTGCCCGACTCTGCAACTGCCAAACCGGCACCCAAGTCGGTATCGGCTCATGTCGCTGAAGCACAGCGCTTCGATTTTGCCGTGGCAACGGACGGTCGGCCCGGACAGCAAATTGACTGGAACCGCGCAGGACGCGTGGACGCAGAACGCGCAAACCTCCGCTTTATCGGGGCGGGCGGGCGCAATGCCCGTATCTGGGGACGCATTCGTCCGGATCGCTTTACCTGGCATATTGTCCGGCAAATCGGACCGGTCTTTTGCATACCGCGCAACAAGGATTTGCTGGCGCTTTGGGACAGGGTCGAGGATCGGCTTTATAAAATTCACAACTGCCGAAACATCGACGGCGAACGTGTCGACCTGGCCCTGTTTGCCCCGGAAATCGACCCTATGGCGTTGGTACGTGCACGAGCCGCCGGTTTGAGTTTAAGCGACATCCTAGGTGCGTCGGCGGGCAATTTGCCGCCCTATCGGTTCTCATACCTGGTCGCCAAGGCGCGTGACTATGTGGGCCTTGTCCAAGGGTTCGGGTCCAAGCTGCAATCCGCCATGGAAAAACGAGACGCCGAGGAGCTTGCAAAACTCAGGTTGACGCAGGCGATCAACATGCAAAATCTCGTCACCAAAATCCGCGAGAACGAGGTAAAAATCGCCAAAGAAAGCCTTGCCGAGCTGGAAAAACGCAAGGAGATGTTTGAGTATCGCGAAAGCCACTTCCAGCAGAAGATTGATGATGATCTGCTGCCATGGGATCGGGCCGAACAGGTGCTGACTCATGGCGCGGGTATCAGCAAAGTTCTGGCCGCTATTCTGAACGGCACCTCCGGTATTTTGCACCTGATACCGCAACTCGGATCACCTTTTGCCATGAAATACGGAGGCCACGAGCTTGGTCTATCCGGTGAGAAATGGGCAAAGGTCTTCAAGGACACCGGTGATCTGTTGATGATCGCCGCGAAATCCGCGTCCCTTGAGGCGAAATACGCCAAGCAAAGGAAAGAATGGAAGCACGGTCTGAAACTTGAAGGCTATGAGCTCAAGCAGATCGAAAAACGCATTAAGGCCGCGGAAATCCGGCTGCAAATTGCCGAAAAAGCACTGTCGAACCATGAGCAAGCGATAAAAGACCAAGAAGAACTTCTTGATTTCTACGAAACCAAATTCACCGGCGAGGCACTGTATTCATGGATGGCGTCTACACTTCAGACCATCTACCGACAGGCGTTCAACGCTGCCATGTCTATGGCACGGCTGGCCGAACAGGCGTATCGCTTTGAACGCCCAAGCGATCAGACCCAGTTGCTGGAATTGACATATTGGGAACCGGGACAGGCCGGGCTTCTTTCAGGTGAAAAACTGGCGGTCGACCTGATCGAGATGGAAAAGCGTTACCTCGAAACGAATTACAGAACGCTTGAAATCACGCAACCATTCTCACTCAGCCAATTGAATCCCGCCGCTTTGATGGCGCTTCGCGAGGACGGCGAATGCGAGTTCACCGTGCCCGAGCTTGCCTTCGATCTGCTGTACCCGGGTCAATACCGCAGGCGCATCAGATCAGCGCGGCTGTCGGTGGCCTGCGTCACAGGGCCTTATGTCAACATTCCAGTGACGTTGACCCTGACCGGGGCAAGGATCAGGATCGAACCGACCCTGGACGGCGCAGCGGGGCTGACAGATTCCCTGCTGCGTCATACGGTTCAGATTGCAACCAGTACAGCGCAGAATGACTCGGGTACGTTCGACTTCAGCTTCTCTGATCCGCGCTATATGCCGTTTGAAGGTGCCGGTGCGGTCGACAGCACGTGGAAACTGACACTGCCAAAAACCTTCAAACCGTTTGACTACGACACCATCACGGACGCGGTATTGCACTTGTCCTATACAGCTGAAAGCGATGGGGTTCTGCGCGACAGGGTCGAGGCTGAAAATGCGGCCTTGGAAGGCGCGCTGTTTGGCGTTCTCGAAGACACCGGATTGCCCCGCGCGTACAGTTTGCGGCAGGAATTCGGCACTGCGTTCCATCAGTTGACCAACGGTCCTGTAGGCGTGGAATCGGTTGTATCACTCGATGAACGCGCCCTGCCCTATCCATTACGTGGACGTAACCTTTCCATCGACCGCGCACTCCTGTTGTTGAAGCCAAACGAAGGCTTGAACGCAACCGGCACCGAAATCCGATTGAATGGCGCGGTGCTTTCTGGGTTTGCAGCAACGCCGGAATTCCCGGGCTATGTTCTGACAGATGCCACTGCCGCTCTGGCAGCGGGAATTACCGGCGACCACGCAATTGCGGTGGCGGATGCTGGTGATCTTGGGCCGGGTACCGCCCCGGCAGCACTGAACGAAAGCGCGTTACTGGATATGGTGATCTATGTAGAGCTGACTTTGGACTGATCTAAGGTTCCGGCGTGATGTTTCGGTTAGCCGAAGAGAACGCGCCGTTGCAGCGTGCTCAAACGGCGTTTTGCGAAATCCAATAGGTTACGCGGTGGTAGCGCATGGCGATCAATCGACCACGCTGACGGCTTTATACAGCCTTCGGAATCGCTGTAAACGCTCGGACAGACCGGCCAACTCGTCAGGTTCGAACCTATCAGTCGTGGACGGCCGAACTGCAAGATCGGCCTCACGCAAAGCACCAACACCGCATGCTGCAAGACGGGCGGCACCGTAGGCAGGACCGGAATCCGATCCTTCTGAGCGCACGATAGGTTTGCCTGTAACCGTCGCAATCAGGCCCAATAGCAGATCTGACTGGCTGCCCCCTCCGATCGCGGCCAGTTCAGGCAAAGTGTCAATTGTATCGCCGAAACTCTGTGCTGCATCAGCAAAGCAAAACGCAATGGCTTCTACAACAGAACGACAAATCTCAGCGCGTGTCGTCGAATCCTCAAGACCAAAGAAACTCGCGCGGATATGGGGATCTCCTAAGGGACTTCGCTCGCCAGTCAGGTAAGGCAGGAAAATCGGCACACGCTCTCCACTGACCGTTTCGGCAAGAGCAACAACTTCGGCAGCGGAAAGCCCCAATTGGCCACCTATCCACGAAATTGGCCGCGCACCGTTCAGCATTGCGGCCATTTGATACCAACGGCCCGGCAACGTGTGTGCAAATGCATGTACATAACGTTCAGGGTTGGGTTTGTATTCACTATCTGCCACGAACAGTTGGCCGGAGGTTCCCAGCGAGATAAACCCACGTCCCGGTTCGGTAGCGCCCAGAGACACAGCGCCTGTCGCGGCGTCACCGCCTCCGGCAACCACGGGTACGCCCGCTTTCAACCCTGTGATGGTTGCAGCTCGTGCTGTTACACTCCCAACAACGTCAGTGCCGTTAAAAATCGGCGGAAGCCAGTCGGGTAAGACGCCAGTGGCCTCAGCAATCCCGACATGCCAGTTGCGCGTGGCCTGATCCAGCCAAAGTGTTCCCGCAGCATCTGATGTATCGGTCGCCAATTCTCCGTGCAGACATAAGCCGATGTAATCCTTGGGCAGCAGAATATGCGCGAGACGCGAATAGTGTTCGGGTTCATTCTGTTTCAGCCATGCAATCTTGGGCGCTGTGAATCCTGGTAACGGAAGAACACCTGCGACCTGCCCGATTTGCGGCTGGGCCATGCGCAGTTCGTCGCATTCTCGCGCTGATCTGCTGTCATTCCAAAGGATAGCCGGGCGGATCTGGCGCAGACTGTTATCCAGCAACACGGCCCCATGCATCTGTCCAGATAGACCGATGGCTTTTACCTCTGACAGCGTGACTTGTCCGGAAAGTTGGTTCAATGCGTCGCGTGTAGCCTCCCACCACAGGTCCGGGTGCTGCTCGGACCATCCAGGCAGCGGAGAGGACGTTTCAATCCCTACAGAGGACGTCGCGAGAATCCGATCAGTATCTGCGCAGACAAGTTTGACTGCTGATGTTCCGATATCAATCCCGAGATACATTCAGACCTCTTGCACTGCTCATGTCCGGCTATTGATTTTTTGGCGCGCGCAAAGAATATGTAAAAATATGATAAGATCAAGGCGGCTGGAATCCGCAGGCAGACTGGAATGACCAAAATAAAAAATATGGAAGAGTTCGCGGCGCTCAGCGGGATCTCGCGACCCACGGTGTCCAAGTATTTCCACGACCCCGACAGCGTGCGCCCGACAACAAGGGCGCGCATCGAAGAGGCGCTGGAACGGTTTGACTATCGCCCGAATATTTATGCCGTGAACCAGAACCGGAAACTGACCAAGAATATCGGCATCGTCGTGCCCTACCTTGCCGATCCCTTCTTCGCTGAAATTGCCCGGTATCTGGAACAGTCCTGCATTGCGGCAGGCTATCGACCGTCCTTGTTCAGCTCACACGGGGAACAAAAACTGGAAAACGAAATTCTGGACGGGCTGCAATCCATGAAACCCGCAGGGGTTCTGCTGGCACCATTGGGGCGCATCTCGGACCGGTCCGCAATCGAAAAATTCTGTGCCAATGTGCCTACCGTCCTATTCGACAGTAACCTTGATGGTCTGGGGGCAGCTTTTGTTGGTTCGGACAATTTCAGCTTTGTATCGCAGACCGTGGAATACATGACACGGACAGGCGAGCCGCCTTCTTTCTTTGAAATGCGCACACCTGCAAACCCAAACGCCAACAAACGACGGAAGGCCTATGTCGAGGTTATGGAACGCTTGGGGTTCGAGCCTCATATCATCAAAGTCGATGGCAAAGGCTGGGCTTTTGAAGAGATCGGGCACAGGGGCGCTTTGAAAGTTCTGGCAGAGCGTGGACTGAAAACAGACTCGGTTTTGTGCAGCAATGACCGGCTGGCCATCGGCTTTCTTGCAGCCTGTTTCGAACAGGGGATTCGGGTGGGACGCAAAGATGATTGCACGCTACGCGTGGCCTCGAATGACGATCATCCCTTTGCAAAATTTACATGCCCATCTCTGACCACCGCTGCGCATGACTACGACAACGTTGCGGGGCGCAGCGTAGAGACTCTGTTCGAACTTATTGAAAATGGTGGGGAATTTGAAACACGCAGTGAAACCCTTTTTCCCGCAAGGTTGGT
Source organism: Ruegeria sp. CF8 (assembly GCF_056537285.1). Taxonomy (NCBI): domain Bacteria; kingdom Pseudomonadati; phylum Pseudomonadota; class Alphaproteobacteria; order Rhodobacterales; family Roseobacteraceae; genus Ruegeria; species Ruegeria sp. CF8. The sequence continues at coordinate 136,253 of NZ_JBQFRG010000004.1, forward strand.
TCTGAGGGATTCTGCATAAGCTTCTATTTTTAACGCGCGTAAAGTTTTTATTGACGTCGCGACAATTTACGATCTAGGCTCCCTGCACGACATCCAAGCTCAGGGAGGACAGGGATGTATCTGAAGCACGCACTTCGTGCGGCGACTGCATTGACTTTCGTCGCCACGGCAGCGGCCCACGCGCAATCCATCACGATCGCCACTGTGAACAATGGCGACATGATCCGAATGCAGGGCTATACCGACAAATTCACCGAAGCGACCGGCATCGACGTCGAATGGGTGACACTTGAAGAAAACGTGCTGCGTCAGCGCGTGACCACCGACATCACCACCAAGGGCGGTCAGTTCGACATCATGACCATCGGCATGTACGAAACGCCCATCTGGGGCGCGAATGGATGGTTGGTCCCGTTGGAAGGCATGTCCGCCGAATATGACGTGGACGACATCCTGCCCGCGATGCGTAACGGCCTCAGCAACGACGGCACGCTGTATGCAGCACCGTTCTACGGCGAAAGCTCGATGGTGATGTACCGCACCGACCTGATGGAACAGGCCGGTCTGGAGATGCCTGATGCGCCGACGTGGCAATTCATCCGTGAAGCTGCGGCAGCCATGACCGACCGGGACAACGACATCAACGGCATCTGCCTGCGCGGCAAGGCGGGTTGGGGTGAGGGCGGTGCCTTCATCACCGTGACCGGGAATTCCTTCGGTGCGCGTTGGTTCGATGAGGACTGGAAACCTCAGTTCGATCAACCCGAATGGAAAGAGGCGCTGACCTTCTTCGTCGATATGATGAATGAGTCTGGCCCAGCGGGATATGCGACCAACGGGTTCAACGAAAACCTGTCGCTGTTCCAGCAGGGCAAGTGCGGCATGTGGATCGACGCCACCGTTGCGGCGTCCTTTGTGACCAACCCGGATGACTCGACCGTGGCTGATCAGGTTGGTTTTGCGCTGGCACCAAATTCAGAAGGCGTCGACAAGCGCGCCAACTGGCTCTGGGCTTGGGCGCTGGCCATCCCAGCAGGTACGCAGCAGGAAGATGCCGCCAAGCAGTTCATCGAATGGGCAACTTCGAAAGACTACATCGAGTTGGTCGCCGAGAATGAAGGTTGGGCCAACGTACCTCCGGGCGCGCGGACCTCGCTGTATGAGAACCCGGAATACCAGAAGGTTCCGTTTGCCAAGATGACGCTGGATTCGATCCTTGCAGCCGATCCGGATAACTGCTGCGCGCAACCGACACCCTATGTTGGCATCCAGTTCGTCGCGATCCCAGAATTCGCAGGCATCGCCACGCAGGTGAGCCAGGAGTTCTCGGCAGTCTATGCCGGACAGCAGACGGTGGACGAAGCCCTTGAAAAAGCGCAGGCCTTCACCGCCGAAGAAATGGAAGCCGCAGGGTACTGACGTCTTCTCCCCGCGGGTGGGCAGCGCTCTGCCCCCCGCCCCACCCTTCCACAACCCGCGTTTTTCTCGCAGGCTAAGCTACGCCTGAACAGAGAGGTCTTGCGTCATGGCTACTCAACATTCCCGATCCGTTGCTCGCCTGATGATGGCACCCGCAGTGGTCCTGCTGCTTGGCTGGATGCTCGTGCCTCTGACGATGACGCTGTATTTTTCCTTCAAGAAATACCTGCCGCTGCGCGGCGGTGATCTGGGATGGGTCGGGTTCGACAACTACGTCCGATTTGTCTCCTCAAGCTCGTTCTGGCCAGCAGTACAGGCGACACTCATGATCGTCGGCGGTGTTCTGGTTATCACCGTAGTTCTGGGCATCCTACTCGCGATGCTTCTGGATCAACCGATGTGGGGCCAAGGGGTTGTCCGCATCCTCGTGATCGCACCTTTCTTTGTGATGCCCACTGTCTCTGCGCTGGTGTGGAAAAACATGTTCATGGACCCGGTGAACGGCCTGTTGGCGCATTTGTGGCGCTTCTTCGGGGCCGAGCCGATCTCGTGGCTGTCCGAGGCATCGATGACCTCGATCATCATGATCGTTTCTTGGCAGTGGCTGCCCTTCGCAACGTTGATCCTGCTGACCGCGATCCAGTCGCTAGACAGTGAGCAGTTGGAAGCAGCAGAGATGGACGGCGCACCGGTCCTGAAACGCTTTTACCACATCATCCTGCCGCATCTTAGCCGCGCGATCACCATCGTGATCCTGATCCAGACGATTTTCCTGCTGTCGATATTCGCCGAGATCTTCGTGACCACCGGCGGCGCATTCGGCACCCGCACCCTCACCTACCTGATATTCCAGCGGGTGCTGGAAAGCCAAAACGTCGGCCTTGGATCAGCCGGAGGTGTCTACGCCATCATCCTTGCCAACATCGTTGCGATCTTCCTGATGCGCATCGTCGGCAAAAACCTGGACGCGTGAGGAGGTAAGACCATGGCCCGCGCCGTCACAACCCGCCGCAAATCGCTGAACACTGCCCTTGCCTGGGCCGTCGGACTGCTGATCTTTTTCCCGATCCTGTGGACTATCCTGACCAGTTTCAAGACCGAGGCACAGGCGATTGCTAGCCCGCCCCTGTTCCTGAATTTCGATTGGACGCTGGAGAACTACGCCATCGTGCAGGAACGGTCCGACTACATGCGGTTCCTGTGGAACTCGGTTATCATCGCAGGTGGCTCGACCATTCTGGGTGTGATCATCGCCGTACCCGCCGCTTGGGCCATGGCCTTTGTGCCCTCGAAACGCACCAAGGACATCCTGCTGTGGATGCTGTCCACCAAGATGCTGCCAGCGGTCGGTGTTCTCTACCCGATCTACCTGTTGTTCATCCGTCTGGGCCTGCTGGACACGCGCGGCGGGCTGGTCGTCGTCCTGATGCTGATCAACCTGCCGATCATCGTCTGGATGCTCTACACATACTTCCGCGAAATCCCCGGAGAAATCCTTGAGGCCGCGCGGATGGACGGGGCGACTCTGAAAGAGGAAATCCTCTACGTCCTGACGCCCATGGCCATCCCCGGCATCGCCTCAACAGTGCTGCTTAACTTCATCCTCGCGTGGAACGAGGCGTTCTGGACGCTCAACCTAACAGCCGTTGACGCCGCCCCTCTAACCGCCTTCATCGCCAGCTATTCCAGCCCCGAGGGCCTGTTCTTCGCCAAGCTCAGCGCGGCCTCGACCATGGCTATCGCACCGATCCTGATCCTTGGCTGGTTCAGCCAGAAACAACTTGTCCGCGGCCTGACCTTCGGCGCTGTGAAATAAGGAACACGACACATGGGACGCATTCAACTCAAGTCCGTGACCAAAAGCTTCGGCGACGTGCAGGTCATCCCGCCACTGGACCTAACCATCGAAGATGGCGAGTTCACCGTCTTCGTCGGTCCCTCGGGCTGCGGTAAATCCACCCTTTTGCGCTTGATCGCAGGACTGGAGGATATCACTTCGGGGTCCATCGACATTGACGGTTCGGACGCCACAGACGTGCCGCCCGCAAAACGCGGATTGGCGATGGTGTTCCAGTCCTACGCGCTCTACCCGCATATGACAGTGCGCAAAAACATCGCGTTTCCACTGCGCATGGCAAAACTGGATCAGGCCGAGATCGACAAGCGCGTCGAAGGTGCTGCAAGCGTTTTGAACCTGACCGACTATCTGGACCGCCGCCCCGGCCAACTGTCCGGCGGTCAGCGACAGCGCGTTGCAATTGGCCGGGCTATTGTGCGCGAGCCCGCCGCGTTTCTGTTCGATGAGCCGCTGTCAAACCTCGACGCCGCATTGCGCGTAGGTATGCGGTTGGAAATCAGTGAACTGCACGAACGTCTTGCAACGACGATGATCTACGTGACCCATGATCAGGTGGAAGCCATGACAATGGCCGACAAAATCGTTGTTCTACAGGCCGGCGTGATCGAGCAGGTCGGCAGCCCGCTAGAACTGTACCGCACACCGCGCAATCTGTTCGTAGCTGGCTTCATCGGCTCGCCCAAGATGAACTTCATCGAAGGGCCAGAAGCGGCAAAACACGGTGCCCAAACCATCGGTATCCGGCCGGAGCATATAGCAGTCTCAGAAACCGAAGGTGAGTGGTCAGGGGTTGTCAGTGTTTCAGAGCACCTTGGATCAGACACCTTTTTCCACGTTCACGAAACCGGATTGGCGGAAACGATAACCGTCCGTGCGGATGGCGAGGTTGGGTTCCGCCATGGGGACCGCATCCACCTGACACCACGGGATGACGTCATTCACCGGTTTGACGCAAAAGGTCTGCGGATCGAATGAAACGGCTGGCAGGCAAAACCGCCCTGATCACCGGGGCCGCGCGCGGCATTGGATTGGCGTTTGCCAAAGCATATGTGGCAGAAGGCGCCCGCGTCGCGATAGCCGACATTGAAATCAAGCGTGCGCAGGACGCAGCCGCCGGGATAGGCGAGGCCGCCTTCGCTGTCGAAATGGACGTAACCAGCCAACAGAGCATAGACGCAGCTGTTGCCAAGACAGCCTCGCGTCTTGGCCCCATCGATATTTTGATCAATAACGCAGCCATCTTCACAGCGGCACCCATCGTTGAAATCGAGCGCGCAGACTACAACCGTGTTTTCGACATCAACGTCGCGGGTGCTCTGTTCACAATGCAAGTCATTGCGCGCCACATGATTGATCATGGAACCAAAGGCCGGATCATAAACATGGCGTCGCAGGCCGGGCGCAGGGGCGAACCTTTGGTCGCTGTTTACTGTGCAAGCAAAGCCGCGATTATCTCACTCACGCAATCTGCGGGACTGAACTTGATCTCACATGGGATCAACGTGAACGCCATTGCCCCAGGTGTTGTTGACGGCGAGCACTGGGACGGAGTCGATGCATTCTTTGCAAAACATGAGGGCAAACCGCTCGGCCAGAAGAAACGCGAAGTGGCGGCAGCCGTTCCGTACGGCCGGATGGGTCGCGCCGACGATCTGACCGGGATGGCGGTGTTTCTAGCCTCGGATGAGGCCGAGTACATTGTCGCACAAACCTACAACGTCGACGGCGGAAACTGGATGAGCTGATGGACCCTCTGGCGAACGCAAATCCCCCTGTCAGGTTGCAGCGCAACACCCTGTCAGACCTGCCAGAAACCGTTGCAACGCCCGCGTATGAACGCGCTGACCTTGCGCCGGGCATTGTCCATATCGGGCTTGGCAACTTCCATCGTGCACATCAGGCTTGGTACATTCACCAACTGATGCAGCAAGGTCTGGCCTATGACTGGGCGATCATAGGGGCCGGTGTACGAAACTATGACGCCAAGATGCGAGAGCGCCTGCTGGAACAGGACTGCCTGACAACGTTGATCGAACTAGATCCCAACGGAATAACCGCCGAAGTGATCGGTTCGATGGTTGACTACCTGCCAATCGAGTCCAGCAATGGTACTTTGATCCAATGCATGGCCGAGCCATCCACGAAAATCGTGTCAATGACGGTAACGGAAGGCGGATATTTTCTGGATGCCAACACCGGTACGCTCGGCCTTGATCACGAAGATATTCGGCATGATGCAAAAAAACCGGATCGACCCCGTACGGTTTTTGGCGCAATCGTTTCGGCCTTGAAAAAACGCCGCGACGCAGGCCTCAGACCGTTCACCGCGTTAAGTTGTGATAACCTTCAGGGCAATGGGGCCATCCTGCGAGAATGTGTTGTCGGGTTGGCGCGGCTGTCCGACTCTGATCTGGCCGACTGGATTGACCAAAACGGCGCGTTCCCCAATTCCATGGTGGATTGCATCGTTCCGGCAACAACAGACCAAGTGGTATCGCAGTGCCGCGCGCTTGGCATCGACGACCACGCGCCGGTCTCTCACGAAAACTTCCGCCAATGGGTGGTCGAAGATGATTTCTGCGCCGGGCGACCGCCGCTCGAAAAGGTTGGAGTGACGTTGACCCGTGATGTCCATAGCTACGAGACGATGAAACTGCGTATATTGAACGGCGGCCACCAACTGCTTGCGAATGTCGGCGAAATTCTAAATGTCCCGACAATATCCGATTGTATGTCAGACCCGAACATCCTGGCATTTTTTCAGAAAGTTCAGGCAGATGATATTTTGCCTTATGTCGAGGCCGTTCCCGGAACAACCGCGAAAGAATACTTGGAGTTGGTTGAGAAGCGGTTTGCAAACACCGCAGTTCATGACACGACGCGCAGGGTTGCGTTCGACGGATCAGCACGGCATCCGGGCTTTCTGCTTCCCTCGCTGCGCGATGCGACAGCATCTGGGTCTTCCGCAAACGGGCTCGCACTTGCCGAAGCGTTCTGGTGCCGGATGTGTGCAGGTGTTCGCGAAGATGGCACGGACATTGAGCCCAATGATCCGCAATGGGACACCCTGCACAAAACCGCGCTGGCCTCTAAAGCCGATCCGGAATTGTGGCTGGAACAGCGTCAGCTTTACGGCGATTTCGGTCGCGGAACACGCTTTTCCATAGCCTTTGCCGACTGGTTGAACGCGATTTGGCAGAATGGAAGTCGGGCAACGATAGCTCGGTACATTGCATGATTTACCCGGCCACTCTGGTTTATATAGCGATCTCATTCTGGATTATCGGCCTTTGATTGTGGTCCCATGGTCCGTCTGCGTTTCGACGATCCGCCGCAGACCGTAAATTAACGGATAGAGGTCAGCGAAAAAGAAACTGACTAAGCTGCCCAGCGACTTGTCCATGTCCAATCCCGCAATCACCGCATCTGTACGCGGGTCGGTAAACGGGGCACGATTACCACGGAACTCGGGGACGATATGCAGGTCGCGGGCGACTTCAACGAGATAGCCAGAAGTGTCGGCCAACTCCGTTGCTTTTGTCACGAGCCAGTTCGAAACCAACAGACCCATATTTTGTTGCGTTATCTGAGGCGTAACGGGCAACAGCACCCCGTTCTAGCCAGTAAGGACCAGAGAACACGAGGCATCGAACTTGATACCGGTGAAGGCTTTCGGGGAGACCTTGTTTTTGGCTGCCGATGCCTGCATAGCGTCACAGCCTTGCAATCGACCCTCTGAACGAAAATCCTTGTGCCTGCGCTGTCAGCCCCGACATCGACCTTCAAGAAAATCACATTGATCCCGTCACGTCTGCTTTTCTCTGGCTTTGTTAGCTACGGGGCCGTGCAACGTCATCAGTACCCTCAGAGTCAGGCCCAAGACCATATTTCATGCGCTGCATCTGATCGATTACACGTGACATTTCATCATCCGACAGAACCGGAGGCTCCCCAAGCGGCAACGCCAGCACATAGATGCGCGACAACGTCTCGACCTCGGTCGCCAGCCAAAGAGCTTCGTCCAAAGTCTTGCCAATCGCGATCTGTCCATGTTGGGCCAAAAGACATGCAGTTCGGCCCTCGAGCGCAGCCAGCACAGCATCAGACAGGTCCTGAGTCCCAAAGGTTGCGTATTTCGCGCAAGGGATAGTTGTGCCGCCGGCCAAACCAATCATGTAGTGAAACGCCGGAATCTCACGGTGGTGGCAAGCAAGCGTAGTTGCGTAGACCGAGTGACAGTGCAGGACGACATCGATGTCCGTGCGGTTTTGTAGAATGTCACGATGGAACCGCCATTCCGATGATGGTCTGCGCCCGACATAGGTGCCCTTGAAATCCATCTCTACCAGATCGTCGGGTTTCATCTTGTCATACGGCAGAGATGATGGCGTGATCAGGAACCCGTGCTCAAAACGGGCCGACAAATTGCCAGCCGTACCCTGATTAATTCCAGAGGCATTCATCTTTAGGCACGTCTCGACCATGCGCTCGCGCAATTCTCGTTCAGTCATTGAGGCGGGCTCCTTGTCCGTTTGCGGCCTTGCACGATTGCTTCACCTACTCTGCCAAACCAGGCGAAAATCGGCAATCTGAACAACCAAAAGCCGGAACCAGCCATGCGGTTCCGGCTCTGTCTGTTTTACTATCTAAAGCGCTCCAGTTGGTTTTAGAACGACCACCTCAACCCGGCTTGGAAAAACGGTCCCTGAGCATCGTCGCCGATTTCCTGTTCCGCAGTGACTTCCAGATGAATGCCACCCTGAAGGTCGTGTTCGTATCCGACCAGCACGCTTGCACCAGTGAAATCCGTCGAGGCAAAAGTAAGGTTCTGCGTCGATGAAAACACGGTGACCGTTGCATTGTCATCGCCCAAGTCACGGCGGAGAACACCACTTAGTTGGCCGATCAGCAAACCACCATTGGCAAGGGACATTTCTGCTTCTGCGCCCAGTCGGGCTTCAATCACCTCGGTGGTGGTGTCGCTTACGGTGGCGTTTGCGGATGAACCAGTTTCAGTGTAGCCATCATTCTCCTGCCGGGTGTAACGGACATCTGCAAAGCCCAACATATCCACGGTGTCGCTGACCTCAAACCGTCTGTCTGCGCCGATATAGGCGGTCAACAGCGTGCTGTCATAGGCAGCCTGCGCGCTTGCACTACCGGTGATTTCGCGCGTGCTGTCGGTTGACAACCAGCCATATCCCAGACCTGCTTCCACCACATAGGCTCCGAACTGACGGCCAACCGCGGCATCCAAATAGAAGCCGGTGGTGTCAAAATCGGCGTCATTGCTACCGTTGGCGTCGAACACACCCATACCCAGAGCAATGGCGAGGCCATTCTCAATCTGGCCCGAGAAACCCGCACTGCCGTTGAAGACAGTGACATCGGTGTCAAAGTTTGGATCAGTTTCAAACCGACGAGACGAAGCGTCAATCTGAACAAACGGACGGAACGCACCGAAAGTGACACCGCGTGCGGCGTCAAAAGTTCCCGACCGGGTCACTTCCTCCTGCAAACCGAAACTGAGCGCACCACCCGAGCCACCGACAAGGCTGCCGTAGAAGGCGACAACATCTCCGGACACTGCAAGTTGGTCGCTGTCAACAGCCGCATAAATGGGCGCGGCTCCGCCTTCATTCTGCACAAACCAAGCTGAGTTCGAGTTGGAGACTGTGGTGTTGAAAGTACCAACACCAGGCGCCGCATCCTCGAAGCTGAACACTGCGTTACCGCCTTGCGCATCCAGATTCACGTTGTGGTCCTGAACCCTTATCAGACCTCCAACCTGATCCTCGGTATCGACATTCAGCGTTCCAGAGCCTGTACCCAGATAGATCGCATACGCCTCACCGCCCGTGGACGACGCGGAAACCTGGCCAACATCCGTGATCACGCCATCAAAGTTGTCGAACCGCACACCATAGGCGTTGGCCTCTGAACCGCCAGACGCGGTGGCGGAAATTACACCAGTATTCGTGAACGAGCCCTGCATGTCCGACGCCCAGATACCCGCTGCGCTGGCTTCAGCACCTGAAGTACCGTTCGCAATAGCGGCCGAAGCCCTGAGAGTGCCCGAGTTGGCAATATCCGCGTTGGTGACGCCGGTGGTATAGATGCCATAAGCTTGAGCATCTGTGGCACCGGTTGCCGAGGCCGAGATCACATCAGTGTTCACGACGCTGCCATCCACACCATTGCGCAAGTTGAGACCACGTGCATCCGCTTCTTCCGTAGCCGAGAACGCGGTTGTTGAGATCACGCCTGAATTGGACAGTTCACCGTCAAACCCGCTGGGGGTATAAATGCCATAAGCTGTCGCATAGGCGCTGGTACCACCATCAGAGTTTACCGTAATTGAACCGCTGTTCGACACGTTGCCGGTCAAGCCACTGCTGACATACACGCCATATGCTTCCGCCGAGCTGGTGTTGTCGATCGCATCCACCGAAATGGAACCTGAATTCGTCAGATTACCTGTCAGACCGCCTGAGATGTAAATCCCCGCAACGGTCGCTTCCGAGAACCCGTCCCCCGAGGCCGAGATCGACCCGGTGTTCGTGATATTCCCGGTCATGCCGTTTCGAACGTACAGACCGTAGGCTTCCGCCTCTTCTGTCTGGTCGGTTGCAACAGCGGTGATCGAACCTGAGTTTTGGAAGTCACCCGTGAAGCCGCTGGAGATATAAAAGCCGGCAACAGTCGCTGAGGAATACCCATCCCCACGCGCAAATACGGACCCGGTATTGGTGATGTTGCCCGTCATTCCACTGCTGACGTACAGACCATAAGCATAGGCTTCGTCGGTTTGATCAGTGCCCACAACTGAAATCGAACCGGAGTTCTGGAAATCACCAGTCAAACCGCCAGTAATATAGAAACCTGCAGCAGTAACAGAAGAGTATCCGTCACCGCGCACGTCAACAGTACCAGAATTGACGATGTTGCCTGTCACGCCGTTCCTGACATACAGGCCAATGGCCTCGACTTCATCATCAACCTCGGCGCCAGCGCGAACTGTGATCGTTCCGGTGTTGATGAAATTGCCATCCAAACCGTCGCGAATTTCGAACGCTGTGGCATCCGCAGAAGAAGCCGCACTGGCTGCTACGCTAACGCTGCCCGAGTTGAGGATGCTGCCTGCCATATGGCCGTCTACATACAAGCCAAGGGCGCTTGCGTCATCTGCACTCGATGCCGCCAGGACACTGATCGAACCTGAATTGACAAAATCGCCGGTCAAATCACCTTCGATATACATCGAAGCGGCATCCACCTGATTTGTCGTGTCGTTGGAATTGGCCGTGACGCTGATGTTCCCTGAGGTTGTGATGCCACCTGCCGCGTTCCCATCGACATAAAGGCCAACCGCCTCAAAAGCAGTGCTTCGGGAAGGTGGACGCGGCGGACGGGGGGGGCCGACCGGCGCGGGTGACGTGGTCATTTTCGTCGCGCTGACGTCAATGTTGCCCGTATTCACGAATTGCCCGTTAAGATCGCCGTCGATTTCCAGGCCACGTGCCTCAACCGTATCCTCAGCAATTGCTGTTGCAGAAATGGTCCCGTTGTTGACCACATCGCTGGCCACGGAGTCGTCCGAGTAAAAGCCAGCCACAGTTGCATCGCTGTCGGTAGAGTTGGCAAACACGGTGATCGTACCTGTGTTTTGAAACACCCCTGTCACACCGTCGTCGACGTAGATTCCATAGGCGTAGGCAGACGATTCCTTTGCAAATCCCTGTACCGTGATCGTTCCGCTGTTTTGCACAGCGCCGTCCAACTCGCCGGACACATAGAGGCCATAGGCTTCGGCCGTATCGGTTTCATCGGTTGCAACGGCTGTGATCGAACCGGAATTGGTAAAATCACCAACAAGGTCGCCGCTGATGTAAAAGCCAGCCACTGTAGCCGACGAATACCCCTCACCCCGGACGTTGACAGTGCCCGAATTGACGAGGTTGCCTGTCATGCCACTGCTGACATACAAGCCGTAGGCTTCGGCCTCACTGTCAGTTGTGCTGCGCGCCTCAACGGCGATTGTTCCGGTATTCGTGAAATTGCCGGTCAGACCACCGCTGATGTAGTATCCTGCAGCCGTGACAGAGGAAGCAACCACTGCCTGCACGTTGACAGTGCCGGAATTGACAATGTCACCGGTCATGCCGCCTCGGACATAAAGACCGTATGCTTCGGCATCATCAGTGGCAGCAAACGCTGCAACGTTAATTGTGCCAGAGTTGTTGACGTTACCGGTCAGTCCGCCCCGGATATAGAAACCAGACGCCGTTGCACTGGCGTCACCTGCGCTTGTTGACCTTGCAGTGGCACTGACTGTTCCGGAGTTTGTCAGGTTCCCGGTCATTGAGTTTTGAACATAGAGCCCTGCGGCATCAGCAAATGAAGACCCCGCTGTCGCGTTCGCGGTCAAAGTTCCACTATTGGTGAAGTTGCCGATCAGGCCGCCATCAAGGTGATACGCCCAGGCAGTAGCCGAAGTGTATGCGTTCGCATCGACGATCACGGAGCCCGAGTTGTTCACGTTCCCGGTCATCAACCCTTGCACACTCACGCCGATCGCATCAGCCGAGGTTCCGTTTTGTGTTGCGGTGGCTTGCAGCGTGCCCGAATTGTTCAGGTTCCCGTTCAATTGGCCCTGAAATTGGACCGCAAGTGCCGAGATTTGTGTGCCATCCTCGGCAACCGCACTGACGGTTCCGCTATTCACAATGCTCGTGTTGACATCGGCATTGAACATCAAACCAATGGCCGCCGCTTGGGTCGAGGACAAAGCACTTGCTCTGGTCGCGATCGTACCTGAGTTCAGCACCGACGCGGTGGCTGCAACAGTATTTCCAAAGACAATCCCCGTCGCAGAAGCTGTGCCGCCCGCCGTTGAGATCGCATTTACAGAGATCGTGCCTGCGTTTCGGACGGTTCCGGCAACGGTTCCACCCAAGATCACGCCAGCGCCAAACGCGCTGCTGGAAGCACCAACATCAATTGCAATCGTGTTATTGTTGATGATCTGCCCTGTTTGTTGCAGATTCCCAGCAACAAGAAGCCCGATACCCGGCACGCTTGTTGGGGCCGGTCCGCTAATGGCGCCATTGTTCGCAAAGATGCTGGAGTAGCTGGGTGCAGCAACAACAACGCTGGGTCCACTACCGGTTGTATAATTCACTGCCCCTGTTGGAGTAATCGAGTGATTTATGTCGCCTGCCAGAACAGCTTGAGTGTTTTGGGGTGCCGAGATGACATCAGCAGTTGCAATGCCCACTGAAATTGCAGCCACAGACACCGAAGCAAGGAACACCGACGGAGCAATACTCGCGACCTGTCCTTTAAATTTAACTACACGACCACCACGCGCCACACAGCATTGTGTGCGCTTCGTTGCGCTTCCACTCATATTCCGAAGACCCCCTACGGACTTTTGTTTTGGTTTTTCAAAATTGCTAGCTATCGATGAATTTGGGCGCAAATGTGAATTTTAGATAAAAACACCAAATATTGTGTCGTATTGCTGAAATAGCACAGTATATATCAACTTGATACTAAGCACTTTCCTTTGTTTCAAAGGATAGACTGCGCTCATGGAATGTTTTACGAAAAGTCGGATTGTTTGGTGCCGCGGGCACCACAATTTCAAAAATTCAAAACTCGTGATGGGTAAGGCGAATGGTCAAACAGCAACAGATATCGATACAGGACGCTTTTACCCAGAGCATGGCGCATTACGAAAACGGTCGCTTGAAACAAGCCGCTGCTTTGCTGTCTCAGATCATCCAGGCTGCTCCGCAATATGCCCCGGCGCATCATGTTTTGGGACTGATCGCGTTTCAGACCGGACAATCGGAACCAGCGGTAAACGCTGTGGCCCAAGCTGTAAGGCTACAACCTGAGAATGCAGTGTTTCTGACAAATTTCACGGAAATTTTGCGCAGCGCTGGTCAGTTGGACCAAGCTCGTGAAGCCGGTGAACGCGCTGTTCGTCTTGCACCCGGCCACGCGGCAGCGCATTCCAATTTGGGGTTGGTCCACTACGATCTGAAAGATCTGGACCTTGCACAAGCTGCACAAGAGCGCGCCTTGGCTCTCGCACCGGATTTCGATCGGGCGCTCAACAACCTGGGCAGTATCGCACGCGACAACGCGGACCGCGATCTTGCTGTGACGTTCTATGAAAAAGCGCTGCGCATCAATCCGGCGTCATCTGAGACGGCCAACAATCTCATCTCGGTTCTGATCGAAGCAGAAAAAGTGGACGAAGCCCGCCGAGTTGCTGAAACGCATCTTGAGCGCGCGCCTAAAGACGCCGAGTTGCATCGAAATTTTGGCCGGATTTTCTTACTGCAAAATGACTTGGACAAGGCAGAGAACGCTTGCCGCAACGCCATCGCCCTCAACCCGAAGAAGGCCGAAAGCTATGTTGGGTTGTCACAAGTTTTGTTTGAGAAAAACCATCCCAAGCTGGCCGCAGTTGAAGCCGAACAAGCCTTGCGCCTGGATCCCGAAAGTGCAGCGGCGTGCCATCAGACCGCCATTGTGAAAGCACATCTGGGCGATGTTGAAACGGCAAAAACTCTTTATCAAAAAGCGATGGAACTGAAACCGGATCTGGCAGCAAGCCGCCTGGCACTGGGTCATCTCGCACTGGAACAGGGTAATTTTGACACCGCCCGCGCGCATTTCGAAATTGCAGCTGAGTCAACCGATGACGCGCTCAGCGCGCAAATTGCCTTGGCCCGGCTGGACAAGGTCACCGAAGACAGCCCTGTTTTTCAAGCGCTTGAAGCCGCGCTACCGAATGCGCCTTCCATGTTGCCTCAAAAGGCGACGGCGTTTCACTATGCTCTAGGCGATTGCTATGAAAAACTAAAGCGGTATGACGAAGCGTTCGCGCAGTTTGACGCAGGCGCCCAGCTCAAAAGAGCAATGGTGTCCTACGATCCAGCGGAAACCGACCGATTGACCGACGATCTGATTTCCACTTTCAACGCCGACATGATCGCGCGACTGCGGGATGCGTCCGTGTCCAGTAGTAAGCCCATTTTTGTTTTGGGTATGCCTCGTTCGGGCACGACACTGACGGAATCCATTCTAAACGCGCACCCAGAGATCACCGGCGCCGGGGAACTCAACGATTTACAGAACCTGTTCGGACGTCTTGAGAACGGGCAAACTAATGTTCCTCAAGCCATACGGTCGATGTCAGGGGACATTTTGGCTCGGCGTGCCGAAGATTATCTGGATGTCCTGGCCGATCACGCTCAAGGCGAAACACGCGTTGTCGACAAGATGCCCGCGAATTTTCAGTTGATTGGCTTGATACACGGCCTGATGCCAAATGCGCGGATCATCCACATCTCGCGCGATCCGCTTGATATCTGCTTGTCCTGCTACACCCGCCTTTTCGAACGAAGCCAGTTGCACAGCTATGATCAGGTTGAACTCGGTCAGTACTTCAACAACTATGTTCGACTTATGAACCATTGGCATTCGACGTTACCGTCCGGCGCATTCCATAGCATCCGGTATGAAAATTTGGTGGATGACATCGAAACCGTGGCTCGCGGTATGATCGAATACTGTGGTTTGGAATGGGACCCTGCCTGCCTTGAGTTTCATTCTGCCCAACGTCGCGTCAGAACCGCCAGTGTGCAACAGGTCCGCCAACCGCTGTACAAGTCTTCGAAGGAAAAGTGGCGCAGGTTCGAAAAACACCTGCAGCCCTTAATCGAAACGATCGGCGATAATCGCATTTCTTTCTGAAAACGTGTCGTGCCTTTTATCGCTTCGTGACACTGTTTCTATTGACTAACGCGCCCCGCGAAACTTCGCTGCTGCGAGGCGGATTTTGGAGTCTGTTTGAGTGGCAATAGTTTCGACTGCTTTACGTGCCGATGCTAAATGGCGTTCGTAGTGAAAGATGAGTTCTGTTTCACATCGAGAAGTCGTCTGTGGAACGGAAGCATTTGCTGAGAAGTGACGCATGGGCATGTGTTACATCGGCTTGCTTCGCGCCTAATGTGCTGACCCATGGTAAGGCCTGAGTTAACGCGATTGCTTAGCTTGAAGCGAAGCTTCAATAATCCCATGCTGATTTCTTTCACCTAAGCCCAGCCAAAAACAGACATTTAATTTCCCAATAACTCGTGAATGTCCTTCACCTCGAATATCTGGGATGGTCGGTCTGACGACAAGCCGGCAGAAACCATAGCTTGCGCGAGCACGCGATCGGTCGTTCCCAAAAAAGGAAAAAGACGAAGCAAAGGTCCGCCAACCAGCGAAAGAAAACGGTAAATTAGACTGTCGGGGCCACGACCATCTGTTGGGTGAATGTATCCCGCACGAAAAACATATTTCCTAGGAAATGATGTTTGTTCAAGCTGCGCTTCTGCGCGACCCTTTGCACGCGAAAAGAGAACCCGGCTGGTCTCGGAAGGGTCAGCCCCGCTCGCCCCAAACAACACGAAAGATGCTTTTGGGCTCTGTGCTTCAAGTGCGCGGGTGAATGCGGCTTGGTACTCGCACGTGATGCGAAAGTACTCTTCTTCCGATGCGACATGTGCGGTATAGGCCGCAAGACAATAAATACATAGATCGACACCGGCGAAATGGTGGCTGATGTCTTGAAAATCCAGAAAATTATCATGGCGAACTTGCGTTAGCCTCGGATCGGATTGAGGGGCCCCGCTACGTCCGATAGAGACGATTTCCCGAACGTCAGGCTCAGCAAGTAAGAGCTGCAGGACTTGGTTGCCAACCATACCCGTCGCTCCTGTAACCATAACTTTGGAAACTTTGCCCATCTCTTGGTTCCTGTTCGCGCCCGTTTCAGGGATAGCGCCCGCAGCCTTGTCCGAAAATTCCGAGTTGCAACAATTAACTCAAATCCGACGGCGACTGACGGAAATAGTCAAACCAGCAGACCTTTCGACTACCGACGTTTGTGTGCTCGGCACTTACCCCTTCTTGAAATATAGGGTCTCTCCCCCATCCCAGGACTCTCTCTTTACCTCTGACAATGGAGCATCGCGCCAGGAACTGAACGTCATGTCCCCGGCAAGAGGGGTATGGCTGCGGGCTATTACCATTTCGTCTGCATAGGGTAAGACCGCCTCCCACACAGCAACACCACCTCCCACGACGAGAACCTCATCTGTCGACTTAAACCGCTCCACCATATCTATCATGTCGGTCACAATCGTGGCTTTTGTGTTGCCCCTGAGATCGAAGTCTTTGTTTCTGGTCAGAACGAACAGCTCTTTTTCACCCGGATCCAATTTAGAAAAAAGTTCAATGCTGTGCTCGTACGTGACGCTGCCAACAATCGCATGTTCGCCGAAGAACATTTTTCCGATCTCAGCGTCCAATCCTTTCGGTCTTTGCCCGTTCCTGAGGACCCTGTCTTCTTCCCGAGACGCAGCCACTGTATCGTTCTTGTCTGCAACAAAAGCGAGTCTGATCATTTTTACCTATTTCGTTAAAGCGCGAGAACCGGTCAGTCGCGGTTAATTCCGAAGTGGCCAAGGATCATGTTATCGAACTCCCTGTCACTCATGTTCTTCTTCGCTGTGGTGATTGCCTCAGCATCTGCCCCAACCACATAGCGGGTTTTAGGCTCGGGGCTCAGGATAGCGTCGAGCATCGCATCCACAACCGGCTCAGGGCTGGGCGCATCGCTATGACTGGCCTCATAACTGACAGTATAGCTTTCAACCAGCGCCTTGTATTCCTCGGCCGGCGCAATGTGTTCAAACTGTTTTACGACAACATCCGCAAACCCCGTGTTGAAAGATCCAGGTTCAACGATTGAAACGCCAATGCCAAGTGAAGCTGTCTCCAGACGCAATGCATCCGAGAATGCTTCGGCCGCGTGTTTGGACGCAGCGTACCAAGCCGTCAAAGGTCCTGCCACAACACCCGCAACTGAGCTGGTGTTTACAAAACGTCCTGTCTTTGCCTTTCGCATATGAGGCAAGGCCGCCCGTGTCACCAGAACCGTTCCCCAGAAGTTAACCTCCATCTGCATGCGCGCGCGGTTCAGATCGCTGCTTTCAATCAGGTCATACGTTGCGAAGCCTGCGTTGTTTACGCAAACGTCGATACGTCCTTCATCTTGCATGATCAGTTCGACACCCACTTGAACGGCCGCTTCATCGGTCACATCCATGCCCAACGGCCGGGCACCAAGATCTTTGAGATCATCCATGCTCCCCGAGTTCAAATCGGCTGGATAGACGATATGCCCGGCTTCGATCAGTTTGGCGGCAGTGGCCCTTCCAAAGCCAGAAGCCGCGCCGGTGATGAGAATGGTTTTCGGTTCCATGTGAGATGCCTTTCACGGTGACATGAGAACGTTCGGGCAAGACAAAATTCGCTGTCCTGCCCTTCAGCAAGGCAATACCAGTTCAGAGGAGCAACGGCTCTTACTGCGGCCCAATGATTGCCGAGCCGTCGCCGGAACCCAGCATTGTCCAAAGATCAAACTCTTCATCCCCTTCGTAACGAGGCGCATAGGTTGCGTAAGCCTGGGTGATTTCCTGATAGCGCTTATCGATATGAACCATGTTGTGAGCGTGAGAGACTATATAGAATGAGCCTGCCTTGATCTGCTCAATAACAATGCTGGTGTAACGATCCGTTTCCATCGCCGTATCCATGTTGTCGCCAATCTCGGACTTTACAAAGCCCGGCAGGATCAGGCCGACATTGATGAACTCGGGCACTTCGCTGCGCAACGCATCCATCATTCCAAGCAGCGCATGCTTACCCGCGACATAAGCCGCACCGCCGGGGGCACCAAAGAACAGACTGTTTTCAGACCCTACGGCATAGATCCCGGCCGGGCGGCCCGCTTCTATGAATCGCTTACCGAAGACCGAGACACCGTTCCAGACCCCAAAAACATTCACCTTGAAAATGCGTTCGATATCTTCAGGTTTGGAGTCGATAGTCGTGCTGATTACAGGCGGAATGCCCGCGTTGTTAATGATGGCATCGACCTGGCCGTAGCGCTCCCACGCAAAGTCGGCCAGAGCTTCCATATCGGCCACGACAGCAACATCGCAGGATTTGCCGCAGGCTTCGACACCAAATTCCGCAAGCTTTTCAACTGCCTCATCCAGACGATCCTGTCGGCGTCCGGCAAGGACGATGCGAGCACCTTCCTTGCCGATTTGCTTGGCCAGCGAGAACCCGATGCCAGTGGCACCACCGGTTATAACAACAACTTTATCCTGAAAATCCTGCATTGTTTTTCCTCGCTAAATTGCCGTGACTTATTTGGCCGGGATGGTCCATTTGAAATCGACAAGCTCTTCGCTCATAGTCCAGAGCCGATCCCATACCGCTGTATCCTGAGCCGTCGGAGGGATTTTGGCGTCTCCGGGAAGACCACGGAATTCATTCATCTTGCCGGGACCGTAATAGTGGCCACGCTGAGCCTCGGTCCCGGCGGCCGACAACACGGTCGGCAGTGCTCCTTGCGCCGGGGGCTGCGCAAAGAGCGGGTTTGTCACTTTGTAGATGATGTTCAGCAGACCGGCAGGGCCGCTGCTTTGCAGATTGGTGTTAGAATAACCGGGGTGGCAACCGATAGAGATTGCAGAACTTCCGGCGTCTTTCAGCCGGCGATCCAGATCGAGCGCAAAGATCAGGTTCGCGAGTTTCGATTGCACATAAGCACCGGTAGGGGTGTAGTTCTTGGTGGACATCAGGTCATCGAGGTTCATCTCGCCCGAACGGTTGGCGACACTGGTCAGGGTCACGATCCGGCCGGATGCTTTTTCCACCAGGTCCAATAGCAGCCCAGTGAAGAGGAAATGCCCGAGGTGATTGGTACCAACCTGCATCTCAAAACCGTCTTTGGTCTTGAGCTCTGGTGTCTGCATGACGCCCGCGTTGTTGATCAGGCCGTCGAGCTGGTCGAAACGCTGGTGAACATCATCAGCGGCCGAACGCACCGAAGAAAGATCGCCCAGATCCAGTTTTACGACATCGACACTACCCTTCATCCCGGCCTTCAAGTCAGATGCGGCCTTTTGCGCCTTGTCGACGGACCGGCTGGCGATGATCAGGTTTGCGCCCTTTTTGCCAAGGTGCTTCCCAGCCTCGAATCCCAGTCCCTGATTGCCGCCTGTGATTAGGTATGTCTTGCCGGTCAGGTCGGGCAACTGGTCGACGTTCCAATTGCGAACACCAGAATCTTTGAAGAGAGAATGTGACATTGCAGTTTCCTTCACAGAGAGAGGATGAATCTTTGTTCTTGAGACGCTATTTACAATCCAAGTATTTTTTGTCAACTTTTAGGGTGACAAAAAATACTAAAAACGTTACCTTCGTTCCTAAGGAGAAGACATGAACCCCAAGGAAATGCTGATGATGTTTGCCCAGTATGGGCTTCGAAAAACCTCGATGGAGGATATCGCTCGCGCTGCTGGAGTGTCGCGACAGTATATCTATAAGCGTTTCGGCTCGAAGGATGGGGCGTTCGAATGGGTGCTGACGTCTTTCATAGAAGAAATCGTGGATAAGGCGCTGGGCGTTCTAAAAGATGCACACAAGTCCGAAGCCAAAGATTCGATACGTAAGTTTTTTGATTGTTGGTCGGGCGAGATCGTTCCGATAATCGGCAACACAGCCCATGGGGCAGAGATACTTGAAGCCGGTATACGACACGCCAAGAGTTCTGGTACGGATTGGGAAGGAGACCTGATGCTGAAGCTTGCAGCCTTTTTAGTCGATGTCGGTGTTTCGAATTCGATGGATCTTGCAATCGAGCAAGCCAATGCGCTCAACATGGCGTCAAAGGGCATTATGCTCCACACGCAAACCCCACAGGAGTTTAGCGACGCGATGAATCGCATCGTACAAGTTGTGCTCCGCGATTGAACAGACTTGGCGCATGCGCAGTTTGTTTTCCAAACTCTTTGCGACGATCAAATCAGCTGTACTTTGGAAGGAGCAGATTGAACGATTTACATGCCTTTTGTTGAATTGTTCTACGCGTGGCACCGCACCACGTCAGTATGGATTGGAATGAGGAATTCCAATTCAGGATCTCCACACCGCTCGGCGGGTCAAAACAGTAGCAGAGCGGCGGTGAGACCCCCTGATCGACGTAAATCAGAGACTGCCGAAAGTTTCCTTTAGTTCCGCTATTTGTTCGGTGTCCAGCAAACGCGCTGATAAACCACGCAGCATCACGACCAGTTTTGCCGTTTCTTCCAACTCTTCCGCTGCACAAACCGCTGAGAAGAGATCTTTCCCAGAAACGACTGGGCCGTGGTTGGCCAGCAGAACAGCGCTGTGCTTTCCATTCAACGCGCGGATCAATTCACCAGCACGCGGATCCCCAGGCTTAACATACGGAACCAGCACGACTCTGCCCAGGCGCATCACGGAATAGGGTGTAAGCGGTGGGATACAGTCCTTCGGGTTCGTGTCGATTAGGCAAGAAAGAGCAGTTGCGTAGGTCGAGTGCAGATGCACCACCGCGCCCGTCTCAGGCCTTGTGTCATAAAAGGCTTGGTGCAGAAAAATTTCCTTGGTTGGCTTATCCCCGGAAAGGTGATTGCCGCACTGATCAATCTTGGCAATGCGCTCAGGCTCAATATTACCCAATGTCGAGTTTGTCGGTGTCATTAGGATACAGTCTTGAAAGCGTACTGACACATTTCCTGCAGTACCAACAGAAAAACCCCTCGCAAACAGCGAGGCGCATAAGTCAGACATCCGTTGCCGCAACGCCAGTTCATCGGATCTCATTGGCTCAACTTCATCATTTTGAGAGCCTTCGCAAAAAAGTCCGGAGCGCCAAAATTTCCTGACTTTAAAGCCAAAGCAATGGGGTCCGTTGTACCAACACTTAGGATTGGCACCCCCGGGTCGATCTCTGGGCCAACAGACATTGCTGGCGAATTTGTGGCTTCTGAGACAGCCTGTGCAACGGCGCCCGATGTCTCCCCCCCGGCCACAACCAACCGCTTATACCCTTTTTGAACAAGAACACGCGCAATGTCTGAAAACAGATTGTCCAACTTAGCTGCTACAATTGCCGGACCAAATTGATTTTGGATCGCACGTACTTCATCCGGGCCTCCTGACGAGTAAGCCAAAGGCGCATGATCTGAATGTGTTTCAAAGAACTCCACCAGAGTGTGCGATGTCACATTTCCGGACATAACGCCCGGAACATCAATAGCTAAAGTGGGATGAGATTCCGCGTGAGTTTGGATCTGCGCACGAGTTGCACCGGAACAAGATCCGGCCAGTGCCGCTGCGGGCCCGTCGATTCCGACAAACGAAGGGCCAGAAATTTCGCAAGAAGCGTCTGCAAGAAAGTTTCTGGCCAGCCCAAGTGCAATACCCGACCCACCGGTAACAAGCTTGGCATCCTTCAAGGCTTCACCCCAAGCCATCAGATCTGCGTTCGAAATCGCATCGCCAATCACAAATCGATGACTAGCATTTCGCAAACTTTTCGCGATCGCTTCTGGTCCTGACGCCACTACATCAATAGGAACCAACCCAACAGGTTCTTTGGTTTGGTGCTGTAGCCAACGCCTGATATTGGCATCTGTCATCGGAGTCAGCGGATGCTTTTCCATTCCAGACTCATGCAACGGCTTCCCAAGCACAAAAAGATGGCCTTGGTAGACAGTGCGCCCAGTGGTCGGAAAGGCGGGGCAGAAAACAACTTTCTGCGCTTGCAACTCGTCGGCCAAAGCCTCTGCAACGGGACCGATATTTCCTTCTTTGGTGGAATCGAAGGTCGAGCAATACTTGAAAACAAACTGCTGGCATCCTTGGTCCGATAGCCACCGCAGAGCCCGCAGGCTTTCTGCAACAGCTTCTTCAACAAGCGCGGTACGGCTTTTAAGCGAGATCACACCTGCTTCAATTTCTGTATCAATCGGCGCGTTCGGAACACCTGCAAACTGAGCCGTTCGCAGCCCTCCTTCCGGCCCAGCACCTTTTGCCAGAGTGTTCGCAATATCACTGGCACCGGTAAAGTCATCGGCTACTACACCGATCTTCATATCTCGATCTCCCGCAACGGCCCCGGATCCAACCGATTGATATGCGGCGCGACACCAATTGGAAAAACCGTGCGCACAAGCGGATCGTGTCCAGGCACGATTAACCGAGGGTGCGAGGCCAACTTTTCTAGTGTCTCAAACCCCTTCATCATGTTCTGCAAATCGACCACAATGGGGAAGGCTTTGCGCGCCATGAAGTTCTCGTAGTAGTGCGAGGCGTCCGAGGCCAAAACCATCCATCCTGCGGCCGTTCGCACACGCACGCATTGCAACCCTTGTGAGTGGCCACCAATGCAATGAACAGTCACCCCTTCGGTGATCTCAGCATTGCCATCGTGAAAAATGACCTTGCCGGAATAGAGACGTTTCACGGCCTCGCAGACATGGCCTGCCGTGAAAGGAGCGCGTAAGTGATCATCGCACATGCAAGAGCCGGTTGCGAAAGCCATTTCAGCCGATTGCAAGTGCAGAGTGGCGTTCGGAAACATGTGCAATCCACCTGCGTGATCGTAGTGCAAATGCGTCACGATCACCTGGTTGATCGCCTCGGGCGTAATCCCAAGCGGCCGCAGTGCCTCGCGGGGATCCATGGCGATTGGGCGTCCTCGCGCGACGGCCTCTATCGCATCGTAACCGGTGTCTACCAACAGCACCTCGTCCCCGCGCTGTAAAACCCAAACGAAATAGTCCATTGCATGGGGCGCTTCGTGATTGTCATCAATGATGAAACTGTCCGCCCGCGTCCGGGCGTTGCGATCCGCATATTTCACTGCGTGAACTTCCCAATCGCTCATCGAATTACCTCGGAAAACTGGTGAATGACTTTGTCGGCGATCATATCAGCTACAGCTGTATCGAATGACTTGAAATGCGTGCTCTCAAGATGAGCGTCGAATGCAGCAAGGTCATCATAGAGCTCGTACAGGAAAATAGTGTCCGGATCATCGCCGAGGCAAACATCGAACTGCCGGCATCCGGGTTCATAACGCTTTGACGCCGAGGCGTTTTCAATCATCAACGGCAGAAAACCACCCCTCATGCCGGGCTTCAAAATGAACATCACGGTAACTGCGAACATCAGGCAGACAATCCTTTCAGGCGTGAAAATGCGCGTCTTGCAACAGGCAATTGGCTGACGATCAGACCAACGTTGAGTACCAGCAGAATGGCGGCACCGGGTCGCGACACGAAGACCGAAAGATCTCCGTCCGACAGAAACAGGGAACGCCGGAAGGTTTCGTCAAAAAGGCCACCCAAGATGACACCGATAACAAGCGGGGCGATTGGGTACTTCATCAGGTTCATAAAGTAGGCAACTGCGCCGACGCCCAGCATCAGGTAAAGATCATTGATACCGCCACCGACACTGAAAGAGCCGATCGTCGTCAGCACCATGACAACCGGCAAGAATACAGTCTGCGGGATGGCAAGTACCTTGATAAAGACCCGGGCCGTGAAAAGGCCCATTAGGAACATCGTCAATGAGGCCAGAACCAGGATTGCAACCACCCGAAGAATGATCTCTGGGTCAATTGTCGGTCCCGGGATCACGTTGTTGATCTTGAAAGCCCCCATCAAGGCCGCGGCCGGTGGCGAACCGGGAATACCAAGCACAAGAAGCGGGATAAGCGCGCCGCCGATACAAGCATTGTTCGCCGTTTCCGAACACAACAAACCTTCAAGCGAGCCTTTTCCGAACTTGCCCCCTTCGGCGGACACGGTCTTACCTACACCATAGCTGACCCAACCGGCGACATCCTCGCCCACGCCCGGAAGCGCACCGACCCCGGTTCCGATCACCCCTGATCGACCGATAGTTGGTAAGTAAAGCCGGATCGATCTCAGGTTTGGCAGAATACGCCCTTTCAGTGCCAGAACCTTGCCGGCTTCGACATGTCGTAAGCCTTCGATGATTTGCGGTATGGCAAAAGCCCCCATCAACACGGGCACCACCTGAAACCCGCTCATCATATAAGACCAACCAAAGGTGTAGCGCGGTTCAGATAGCAAAGGGTCGAGCCCGACCATGGCCATCGCAAGCCCGATCAGACCGGCGATCCATCCCTTAATCACCAGGTCTTCGCTCATTAAAGTGCCAGAAAGCAGGATGCCGAACAGGGCCAGCAAGGCTTTCTCCGGGCTTGCGATGTTCTTTGAGACCAGAAGCAACGCCCAGACGAAAATCAAAAGCGTGATGGTCCCGATTACCGTACCTATGAAGCTGGCCGTAGTGGTCAGCCCAAGCGCTTCGCCGCCTCGTCCCTCTTTCGCCAGAGGATAACCATCCATCGCCGTCGCCGCACTGGCCGCTGTACCGGGTATGTTCAGCAGGATAGAAGGGTACGAGCCGCCGTAGATCGCGCCGACATAAGCCCCCAGCAGCGCAATCAGCGAATAGTCGAGCGGAATCTTGTTGCCGAAAAAACCTGTCAAAATTGTCACCGCCAACGTGGCCGTCAGGCCGGGCAGCGCGCCGAAGGTGATGCCCAGAAACACGGACCCTATCAAGTACAGATAGGTCAGCGGATCTCCCGCCAATCCAACGAACGCAGTCCCAAATCCCGCCAGTTGCGAAAGGATAAAGTCCATCCGATCAGTCTTTCCATAACGGACGAAACGTCACGTAGTAGTGGTATTCGATTTGTTTGAAGATCAGCCCACCGCGCGCAGGGACATTCTGGCGGAACACGAAAGCCATCGCGCAAACCAGAATGAGAGGGGCCAGAATGGCTACAAAGGGAACGGCGCGCAAAACCCGTTCAGAGCCCGCCTTGGTCAACACTAACAGGGTCAAGCCGATCCACAACACAAGCGTGACCCAGTCGTCGATATGCGCGTTCCAGTCCGCATTTTCCCGAAAGCCAATGAAGGCAAATAGTCCTGCAGCAACCACGGTTACGCAGGAAGCCAATGCGCGCCGCGCGTGTCCGCCATAGTAGCCGAACGTCAACGCCGTGATCAGCAGGCCGGAGCATAGAATGAAGTCCACTCTGGGAACCAGACCAACGACATAGGCCAAAAGAATCAAGCCGATTGTTGACGCTCGAAAAACCTCAGATCTATCCCATCCGATACTGACTGCGCTGAGCGCGTTCTGTGCTCCACCCGACCGAACGGAAATGACAAGCAAAACGAAAGCCAAGACAAGCAGTCCACCAAAGATAAACAGCGGAACGATTGCAGCCGAATTGTACCAATCCGAACCACTGACGCCCGCACGGTTTTCACCCCAAAGGGGGATGTCCAATGTCTTCCAAAGGAAAAAAACTGACATTGCCATCAGAACAAATGAAGCCCAGAAATCGCGCGACCGCATAACCAGTGTTTCATCGACCTTGTTCATGTCTTCTCTCCCTTCAGAAAGGGCGCATCAGGCACGCCCTTTCCGCGGTTTTTGTCAGGGCTTTTCGATACCCAGCGAGGCGGGATCGACTGTGGCAGCGCCCAGGTCCTTCAACGTATAGGCAAAGGTGGCTTCCAGGTTGGCGAACAGCTCCTGAGCTTCCTCGCCATGTTGACCACCAACATCGTAGTTGTTTGCTGCAGCCCATTCGGCGACCGTCTCAGACGCAATCGCCTGTTCGAACGCATCCCCCAAAGCGGTCTTTACGTCATCCCCAGCCGAGTTATGTACGGCAAAGCCGATCGCTTGCTTGAGCGGCAGATATTGATCAAGACCGTCATAAATTCCAAAAGCGGAAGGCACTGACTTTCCAGCAATCTGCGCATCTTCGGGCGTCAACATCGCAAGCGGTTTCAATTGGCCCCCTTCGATCAACGGGGCTTGCTCCGCCAACGAGGTCACAACCAAAGCAACCTCACCAGCGATGGCCGCTTCTTGACCCGGCGCTGATCCTTTGTACGGTACAAATTTGAACGCTGCGCCCGAGCCTTTTTCAATGGCCAGAAGGTTCAGATGATGGATGGATCCTGCGCCAGAAGCCGCAGCCGGAATGGTGCCGGGGGCCGCTTTGGCAGCGTCGACCAGTTCTTCTAGCGAATTGTAAGGGCTGTCTGCAGGGACCGAAATAAGATCCGGTGATCCGCCAACAATGAACGGATACCAGAAATCAAATTTCTTGTCCCAGCCACCTTGCACGGCTGCGGTGACGTTTGACTCGGACAGCCCAACCAAAGTGTAGCCGTCGTCCGGCTGGTTCATCACATAGACCATGCCATTGGAACCGGCGACTCCACCCGTTTGATTGATTACGTTGATCGAAACCGGCAAGTGCTTTTCCATCTCAGCCATGATCATGCGGTTTATCGTGTCAGTGCCACCACCGGCCCCCCACACCACCGCTGTGGTGATATCCCTGTAGGGGTAGTCTTGCGCAGCTACAGCCCCTGCAATCCCGGTCGCCACCACAGCCGCAGCCGCCAAACGCCCTAGTTTCGATTCCATGTCCAAGTCCTCCCAAAAACATCTTTGCGTTTATTGTTGCATTAATTTGCGTATACATTAAAGAATGCATTGTCAACGGACTGTAGCGAAAGCAGCGATCGCGCTATGAATGCGAAACGGGAAGGAAGCGGGTTCAGATGAACGAAAAATATGACATTGCGGTTTTCCACGGAGACGGCATTGGCCCGGAAATAATGGCGCCCACGCTGGAAATCTTGCATCAACTGTCCGACGGGAACCCGAGCTATAGGCTGGAATTCCATGACGCCCCGGCTGGTGCTTCTCATTACGCGGCGACTGGCGAGTCCTTTCCAGAAGAGTCCCTGGAAGCCGCACGTAACGCAGATGCGATTCTGCTGTCTGCGATGGGTTTGCCAGATGTACGCTATCCGGATGGTACCGAAATCTCACCCCAGATCGACCTGCGAAAGCGGCTGGGTCTGTTTGCTGGTGTTCGTCCGGTAAAGGTTAGCAACGGACAGAAAACGCCGTTGGCCTTACCCAATGGGCATGAGATCGACTTTGTCCTGATACGCGAAAGCACCGAGGGCCTGTTTTTCACCCAAGGCGCAGGCGAAGTCACCGAGCACGAGGCGCGTGAGACCTTATTGATTACTCGTGACGTTTGCGAGAAATTGTTCCGCTTCGCCTTCGACCTTGCCAGGAACCGCAAGAAATCCGGGCGTGGTCCGGGTCGAGTAACTTGTGTCGACAAAGCCAATGTGTTTCGCGCCTTTGCCTTCTTTCGATCCATGTTCGATGCCGAAGCCGCCCGCCATCCCGATCTGCAAGCAGACCATGCCTATGTAGATGCAACAGCGCTTTGGATGGTGCAGAAACCTTGGGAGTTCGATGTTCTGGTCACCGAGAACATGTTCGGCGACATCCTCTCGGACCTGGGTGCAGGTCTGATGGGAGGTCTGGGATTGGCCCCATCAGCAGATATCGGGTTGAACCACGCGGTGTTCCAACCCTGCCATGGTTCAGCGCCTGACATTGCCGGTCAGGGTGTCGCCAACCCGTTTGCGATGTTGCTGTCTGCCGCCATGATGCTTGAATGGTTGGGCCTGACGCACGATCACCCCGACTTGTCGAAAGACGGTGCCCGTCTCCGCGACGCTGTGGAAAAAGTAGCGGCCAATGGAGGGACCCTGACGCGTGATTTGGGCGGCACTGCGGGTACGAAAGAAGCCGCCTCATCCGTGATGGAAGCATTGCAGGCATGAACACAAAGACAGACATCAGGGTCGCCTGTGTTGGTGCCGGGTATTTCAGTAAATTCCATTACGAAAGCTGGTCGCGAATGCCGGGCGCCAAGGCCATAGCCTCGTGCAACCGTGATATCGATAAGGCCAAAGCAACCGGGCTGACGGCTTATGATGACCTTAACAGGATGTTGGACGTCGAAAAACCTGATCTATTGGACATTATTCTTCCACCCTTAGCGCAGGCAGACGCGATCCGAAGCGCGCTGCGCTCTGGGATCAAATGGCTGATTTGCCAGAAACCTTTCTGTCTGTCTTTGGAGCAAGCCGAAGAAATCGTTGCTGAGGCAGAAAAGGTAAACGCGACCATCGTTGTACATGAAAACTTCCGCTTTCAACCGTGGTACCGTGCAATCAAAAAAATGCTGGACGAAGGCCTGATAGGTACGCCTTTACAGGCGACATTCAAATTACGCCCTGGCGATGGGCAAGGACCATTCGCCTACCTAGATCGACAACCGTATTTTCGCGACATGCCTCGTTTTCTCGTACA
Organism: Ruegeria sp. CF8; assembly: GCF_056537285.1. Classification (NCBI taxonomy): domain Bacteria; kingdom Pseudomonadati; phylum Pseudomonadota; class Alphaproteobacteria; order Rhodobacterales; family Roseobacteraceae; genus Ruegeria; species Ruegeria sp. CF8. The sequence continues at coordinate 164,739 of NZ_JBQFRG010000004.1, forward strand.
TGAAACCGCAGTACACTGGGTCGACACATTCCGCTTTCTGTTCGACATGCCCACTGCTGTTTATGCGGATCTGCGACAAGTTAACCCCATTATCGCTGGCGAAGATGCAGGATACATCTTGTTCGATCACCCGAACGGATTGACTGCCCTGTTTGACGGAAACAGATCCCTTGATCACAGAGCCAAGAACTTGCGCCAGACAATGGGTGAAGCGCTAATTGAAGGTACTGAAGGGTCGTTGACTCTGAACGGAGACGGTTCAGTCGACCTCCGCGCTTTCGGAAAGCTGAAGCAACAGCAAATTCTGCCTCCAAGCCATCATGGTGGATTCGGTGGGGACTGCGTACATGCCTTGCAAAGTCACGTCGTTTCAGGCCTTTTAAGAGGCACCCCGCTGGAAAACACGGCCCAAGACTATCTGGACGTGATCCGCATCGAAGAGAAAATCTATCTTTCGGCTGCGGAGGGACGAAAGATTTATCTGGAGACGCCGTGAAAGAACAGGACAACAAAACGCTTTCGAATACGCAGCGCGCTGTCCGAGACTTGCGGAGCATGATTTTGTCTGGCGAACTTGCCGCTGGAAGTGACCACCTGGAGTCAGAACTGGCTGAAACACTGGGGATGTCTCGCACACCTGTGCGAGAAGCCGCTTTGATGCTGGAAAGCAAAGGACTGTTGGAAATGCGTCCCCGTAAAGGTGTGCGTATTCTACCGGTATCTTCAGAAGATATGCGGGAAATCTATGATATCCTGACCGAACTCGAAAGCCTCGCCGCCCAGCGTGCGGCCGAAGCCGGTTACTCGGAAAAGGAACTGGCAGTCCTTGCCGGATCGATCGCACAGATGGACAAGGCCATCGAGACGGCTGACCTGGAAGCATGGGCTGCTGCCGATGAGTTGTTTCATCAAGAACTCGTTCGGTTGGGGGGCAATAAACGGGTTGAAGCAATCGTCGCCATGATGAGCGATCAGGTTCGTCGTGCGCGCGCCACTACGCTGTTCATCAGACCATTGCCTGTCAAATCCAATGAAGATCACCGGGTGGTTTTCCAGGCGATCCGTGAAGGCCAACCAGACGTGGCGCGCGAACGGCATCGGGAACACCGGCGCCAAGCGAAGAACATGCTTTGCGGTATTTTGGAAAAACATCGGCTAAAAAGCCTTTGAAACATGATGTATCGAATGTCCGATGCCATTTAGGTTGATGGGACTGCATCACTTGAACGCCAATTAGGAACAGGCCCCGGGCCGCTATGCTGCTAACGCGATCCGGACTGGCAGAACACCGTCGAAATCGCTAACTGATCTCCGCGGCGTGGAACTCCTACAGGCAATATGAAGTCCCAAGAGGTTAAGTCTATTCCGCTTTATAATTGTAGCTTCAGGTCAGTCACTTGGCCAACAGAGCGGAAAGCTCACGTGCCCCCTTTTGCAGAATGTTCAAGAACGACATCAAACTTCCAACATCATGACGTTGAGTTGGGGCGTGAACTGACAGCGTGGCAACCAACCTGCCCTGCCCGTCCTTAACTGGAACAGCCAGAGCCGACATCCCTGTCATGAACTCTTCATCATCGGTGGAGTATCCGACCTGAGAAATACGCTGGATTTCAGCCTTAAGCGTGTCACGAGTCGTCAATGAACGCTCAGTCTGAGGGTGCAGATTTCCGGCAGACAAAAACCCGTCCAGTGTTTTTTGACGCAGCGTCGACAAGTACATTTTGCCACTGGCTGTGCAGTGAAAAGGAACCTGGGTTCCGACAGGCAGTTGAATCCGTAAGGGCCACTTGGTTTCCACGCGATCCAGATAAATCATCCCTTCGCGGTCCGGGATCGCAAGGTTGCATGTTTCGCCGACGTTTTCGGCTACACTGCGCAAAATAGCCAGGCGCGCAGTGCGCAGATGTTCAGAAGACATAGTGTTGACCGACAGTAGCCGTAGCCGGTGACCCGGTCCATAAGACCGGCCGTCAAGATCGCGTTGCAGAAATCCCTCAGCCTCGGCCGTTTGCAGCAGCCGGTGTATTGTGGGTTTGGCCAAACCTAAAGCTTCAATCAGGTCTGATGGTTTGACGGCCACCCCACGCCGCGCCACTTCCTCGAGGATCAGCAACAGGCGCAGGTTGGTCGGGATCTGAGTTTCTTTCTCTTGTGTTTGCGTCTCGGCCATCCTGCAACAGTCTAGTTATTTGGCAGCAGGATCAAGGCCAGATCGGGCACCAAGGACACCAAAATCCAAACCGAAAGCAGCGCGGCCAGATACGGCACTGTGTAGCGCAGCAGCCGGAAGTAAGGCACACCCGTAACGCCCGAAGCCACATAGAGGTTAAGACCATATGGCGGCGTGATGAACCCGATCGAAGCTCCCACAAGGAAGATCACCGAGAAATGGATCGGATCGATGCCGACTGAGGCTGCAATCGGCGCGAGTATGGGGGCCAGGATAATTGTCACCGGAAGACTTTCCAGCACCATACCCGAGAAGAAAACGATAACCATCGAGGTGAACAAAACCGCATGGTAACCGCCCATTGATGTCACAAAATTTCCAATCGTTTCTTGTGCGCCCAAAAGCGATAGGATTTGCTGCATCACTACTGAAATTGCGATTAGCGGTGCCAGGATGCCAGTGATCTGTGCCGAGCGGATCACGATTGACGGGATTTCCGGGATCGTAAAACCTTCGACTACGAACATCTCGGCAAAGGTTTTTTCCGTTGGTGGAATGTCGTTCCTTGCGCCCATTATCCGGTTGATCGGATAACTGACCAGACCCGCGATCACACAAAAGCCCACCGTCACACCCGCCGCTTCAGTGGGAGAGAACTTGCCTGTGTAAATACCCCACAGCACCAGACCGATGGCGAAAAAGCCAAGCCAAGCCCCGAACGCGGTTTTCAGAACGCGGTTCAGTTGTAGCGGTATCAGATGACCCCAGCCGTTCATGCGGCAAATGATCCAACACGCGAACTGCATGCCCATCACCATCAATGCCCCTGGCAGAATACCTGCTACGAAAAGCTCTGAGATCGGCAGGTTCATCAGGAACCCATAGACAATGAAAATGATCGACGGTGGGATAATGATTCCAACCGTGCCGCCCGCGGCTGCGGTCGCCGCGCTGAACCGTTCGTCATAACCGCCTTTGACCATCTCGGGGTGCAGCATCGAGCCGATGGTTGCCGTTGTTGCCGAATTCGATCCCGAAATCGCCGCAAACAACCCGCAGGCGCCAAGCGAGGCCATCGCCAACCCCCCGCGTATCCAACCCAGACAGGAATAGGCAAAATCGCTGAGCCTGCGTGCAATGCCCGATTTATTGATCAGGTCCCCGGTCAGGATGAACAGCGGCATCGCCAGCAAGGCAAAGCCCTTGTTGAAGACGTTCAGCAGTTCGGCGCCCATATTGTCCAGCGTCAGGCCAAGAACAAAGGAACAGCCGATGACCCAATAGCCGATGACCAGCAGAACCGGCACGCCCAGCATGAACAGGAAGGTGACCCCAAGCGAGATCAGTGTGACCATTGTTCCGTCTGTCATCAGTCTGCTCCGATCACGGCCTGCTTGATCAGCGGCTCGCCTGTTTTCCAGTTGTGCAGATCGTCAGCGAGGTTTTGGAACACCCGCCCAACCATCAGAAAGAACGATAGCGGTGCGGCCAGAAGGAACCACCACTGCATGATGTTGTCGGTCCCTAGAACGATCTGGAAGTTCGAGGCAGATAATGCCACCAGCCGGGTTGTGGTTACGATGACGATCACCGCAAAGATAAACCAAAGCACAGCATCAAGGATCAGACAGGCCAACTGCCCGCCACGCGGCATTGCCGTACGAAATTCACTGAAACTTAAATGAGTGCGCAGGCGAACATTGTATGAGGCTCCGAACCACGCCATAACCATGAACAGCAGGGGTGGAATTGTGGTCGACCACGGTTCCTGATCGTTGAAAACGAACCGGTCAATCACACCCCAGAAAATGATCAGCGCGATGGCAAGGTAGGAATACACCATCACCGAGCGTTCAAGATGGCGCTCCACAAAGGGCACGGCCCGATAGATCAGCATTATCAGCAATCCGCCAAGGGCCGAGACAATCGCGCCCAAAACCCAAGCGGCGTCGGATTCCAGAGCAGATTGAATCTCGAACGAATCCTGGCTGAGAAAGGCGCTAAATATCGCGCCGATGTCTGCCCAAAACGACATGTACCCCGTCCTCCCAGTCGGTATGTCGGAACCGGCCCGCGTGGGGCCGGTTCCAAGAGTTTATCAAGCTTGGCCCATCCACCAGCGGCGCGGTTCAACATTCTCGGGCAGCATATCCGCCGGAATTTCGCGCGCGATGTCGTAGATTTCCTGATAGGTATCGATGCCACCGGCCCATTTGTTTAGGCGTTCACGCCACTGTGCCCACGGTTCGGGGTTATAGTTCGGAGCACACATTTCCTCGGCCAGTTTGATCTGATCGTCGGCAAGGAAGGCCGGACGCACGCCGTTTTCCGCGAAGATGGTGTTCGGCAGTTGAGGCTCAGAGAAACCAACGGTGTTCAGCAGCGCAGCTTCATTCGCGCCCTGAATCAGAGCTTGCGTGAAGTAAGACGACTCCATGACAGCGTCCTGCAACTCGCCTCCGAGGCTGTCGAATACCTTGGCCGACATCGAAGTGTGCTCGGTTCCGCAGAAGAACTTCAGATTGACCGACTGAGATACGACTGGCGCCATATTGGCGTAGGCCACCGCCGATGCCCATGTTTCGGCCCCGTCGATCAGGCCGGTTTTCAATGCGTCCAGAGTCTCTTCCCACGCTACAGGCACGGGGTTCAGGTTCAGCAACTGCATTGCGATCCGACCCAGCTGAGTGCCCGTTACCCGGTTCTTGGTGCCGAACAATTCCTCCAGCTTGGTCACGGTCGGCTTGTCCGCGAACGTCGAGCCCATTTGCAAACCGCGCAGTTCGCAATGGGTGAACAAGAACTTCAGGCCATGACGTTTTTCCAGCGGCTCTCGCAGGATGCGCTGGCTGGCGGGACTGTAGAAGAAGTGATATTGCGCCGCGCGGCTTGGGAACATGTAGGCATAGTCCAGCACGTTCAGATAGGGCGCGCCACCAGCCGAGTTTTGGGTCGATGCGGCGTAGATATCGACGATTCCCTGCTGGGTTTTCTCAACACAGCTGAGCTGTCCGCAGATCTGGTTGTCGCCGATGAATTCGATCCGAATCTCACCGTCTGTACGCTCCTCCAAATCCCGCGCGAACTCGATCGCGCCTGCCCGTTCAATCAACAGGTTGCGGGTGTTAAAGCCTGATGCACCGAATTTGAGCGTGAATTTCGGTTCTTTCGAGAACCGTTTTTCATAATTGGATTCTGCCGCTTGCGCGAGGTTGGCCAAGCTCATCGCCCCACCAAATCCACCTGCCGCAAGCAGAGTCGAACTCATGCCATACCGGCCCGCCACACGAAAAAAATCCCGCCTAGAAATGCCGCTCAGTTTCCGACCAATCTCCATTGCTTACCTCCCTGTTCGCAATTATTGAGACGTTTTGTATCAAAAAAGGCTAGTATAATTCGATCAACTTGCATAGAGTTTTTTTCAACAACTTTTGGAGGAGACGGTTATGGAGGTGGATTATGCGGTTGTTGGCGCAGGGTCTTCGGGCTGTGTTATCGCCAATCGGCTCAGCGCTGATCCTAAAACGACCGTAGCCCTGCTTGAGGCAGGTGGACGAGATACAAACCCCTGGATTCACATCCCTGTTGGCTATTTCAAAACGATGCATAACCCGTCGGTTGACTGGTGTTACCGCACCGAACCTGACCCCGGATTGAACGGGCGCTCAATCGACTGGCCACGTGGCAAAGTTCTCGGCGGCTCATCCTCTCTGAACGGCTTGCTTTATGTGCGCGGTCAAAAAGAGGACTATGACCGCTGGCGCCAAATGGGGAATGAGGGCTGGGGCTGGGACGATGTACTGCCGCTGTTCAAAAGGTGCGAGGACCAGGAGCGCGGCGCGGACGAGTTTCACGGCGTCGGAGGGCCATTGTCGGTGTCCAACATGCGCATTCAGCGCCCCATATGTGATGCATGGGTCGCCGCAGCGCAGGCGGCAGGTTATCCCTTCAATCCAGATTACAACGGAGCGAAACAAGAAGGTGTAGGTTACTTTCAACTGACCACCCGTAATGGTCGCCGGTGCAGCGCCGCCGTGGCCTATCTGAAGCCAGTCCGCGATCGGCAAAACCTGAACGTCATCACCAATGCGCTTGTCAGCCGGATCAAAATGGACGGAAAAAAAGCGACCGGCCTCGTCTATCACGACCGCTCTGGCGCTGAAAGAACGCTGACAGTGCGACGTGAAATCATATTGTCCGGCGGGGCCATCAACTCGCCCCAGATCCTGATGCTTTCCGGAATCGGAGACCCCGATCACCTTAAAGAAAACGGCGTTGAACCAGTACATGCACTGCCCGGTGTCGGGAAAGGTCTGCAAGATCACCTACAAGCGCGCCTTGTGTTCAAATGCAACGAACCCACGCTAAATGATGAAGTCCGCAGCCTGTTTAACCAAGCCCGAATTGCGTTGAAATACGCCCTGTTCCGCGCGGGCCCGATGACCATGGCCGCCAGCCTTGCAACAGGGTTCCTGAAAACGCGTCCCGACGTTGAAACGCCAGATATACAGTTTCATGTTCAACCTTGGTCTGCCGACAGTCCAGGAGAAGGCGTGCATCCGTTTTCGGCGTTCACGATGTCCGTGTGCCAATTGCGACCCGAAAGCCGGGGTGAGTTGCACCTGAACGGGCCAGACCCGTCAGAGCACGTCAAAATCATACCGAATTATTTGTCCACTGAAACCGATTGTAGAACCATCGTCGACGGCGTGAACATTGCGCGCAACATTGCAAGACAGAACCCGCTGGCTTCAAAGATTTCGGAAGAGTTTAGACCGACTGCAAGTCTGAGTTGCGACGATTATGAAGGCACCTTGGACTGGGCAAGATCGAACTCTGTCTCGATTTATCACCCAACTGGCACCTGCGCGATGGGAACTACGGGATCGTCAGTTGTCGATCCAAAGCTCAAAGTCCACGGCATCGCAAATCTAAGAGTAGCCGATTGCTCGATCATGCCCGAGATCGTAAGCGGGAACACCAACGCTCCGGCGATCATGATCGGTGAAAAAGCCAGTGATCTGATTGCAGCTGAAGCCTGAGGGCGCCAAGACGGATCCCCGCCAGCGGATCAGCAGCATGTTTGACATGCCCTGACCGCGCTTGGTGTGCTGTGATCAAGTCACTTCTTGCCCGCAACAATCCGATCCAGAATAAGCGCACAGAAAAGGATCGCCAGACCGGCCAGAATTCCTTGACCCGCCGCCGCATATTGAAGGGCCTCAAGCACATCTTCGCCAAGCCCCTTGGCCCCGATCAGCGATGCGACAACGACCATGGCCAACGACATCAGAATGGTCTGATTTACGCCCGCCATGATAGTCTTGTGTGCCAAAGGCAGGTCAACGCGCCACAGAAGGTAGCGAGGTGTTGCGCCAAAGGCTAAGGCAGCCTCGCGCACGGTTTCGGGCACCTGCTGCAGACCGAGGACCGTAAAACGGATCACCGGCGGGCTGCCGAAGATCATGGTTGCAACCACACCCGCAGGCTTGCCCGACCCGATGAAGGCCACCACGGGGATCAGGTAGACAAAGGACGGCATTGACTGCATGAAATCCAAGATTGGGCGCACGATAGCAAACGCGCGCGGACGGCGAGCGCAATAGATACCCAGGGGGATGCCCAGTGTGATCGAGATCAGCGCAGCTGCGCCCAGCAGGGCAATCGTTGTCATCGCCTTTTCCCAGAAGTCCAGCAGGCCCAGATAGGCCAGCGCCGCGCCGGTGAAAATGGCCACGCGAGGACCAGCCGACAGGTACGCCAGCATGATGATCACCAAAGCCACAACCGGCCAAGGCGTGTCGACCAGCACGACCTCGATCCAGTCCAGCAGGGTGCGCATCCCATAGGTCAGCCCGTCGAAGAAGCCGCGCCCGGCGGTTTTGGTCCACTCGAATACCGCCTGCACCCCGTCACCTACGTTCAGCCGCCAGTCGCGGTTGGTCGGGAAAGTTTTCAGAACGGCCACCGCATCGGGTTGCGCGAATTTGATCATCGACAGGATCACCACCACAGCGGTCAGCGCCGTGGCGACGACCAGCCGGGTGATCGACCAGCCATTGGCGACGCTGGGGTCCGAGCGCCAGCGTGCGAACTGCCCCTCAAGCGTCCAGTTGGCTAGCGAAGCGGCCAGAAACTTGACCGCCAGCAGCAGGACGATCCCGATCATCAGATAGGTGAGACCGGTCGAATCTGCCGTCCGCGCAGCCTCTTGCGCGCTCGCCAGAGCCCCTTCAAGCGACTCTGCCGCTCGCTTTAGGGAGTCCAGCGTTGCGGACCCAGATTGCTCTGCCGCTGCGATCTGCTGTTGGCGCAGTTCCAGCGTCTGCTCGATCTGTGCCGCCCGTTCGCGGAACTCGCGACCTAGATCGCCAAACAGGCCAAGACCGATCTGGATATAGGCCAGCGTTTCCAGCACGAGAAATCCCAGAAACCAGGACCAAAGACCCCGTGCCCCGAACCAAATCGGCCCCAATATCGCTGCCGCCTTGTTCAGCGTAAAGCGATAGCCGGGGGCCTGCATCATATAGGCGAAGGTCTTTTGATAGTAGGATTGCCCCTGCCCTACGAAGTCTCCGATCAGGCCGTTCAGACGGTCGGCGGTTTCCGGTTGGATCTGTTGCATATCAACATGTTTCATAGCGGTCCCCTTATGCCTGACTGTCCTGAATCGCGCGGATCAGACCCGCGCGGTTGATCACGCCCACGGTCTTTCCATCCTGCGTCACCGCGACGACCCCATGGCCGTCTACGCAAAGGTTCATCAGGTCGGACAAATCCATGTCCGGGTGGGCCTCTTTGGCGTCCTCTGGCACTTCGCCATGGCGGGCCTCGAACTCATCGACCGGCTTCATCACTGCATGAGCAAAGATCATGTTGAGTTTGGAAATCCCGGCCACGAAATCGGCGACGTAGTCGTCAGCGGGGTTCAGGATGATCTCTTCCGGCGTGCCGATCTGCACGATACGCCCGTCCTTCATGATCGCGATGCGGTGGCCGATGCGGATCGCCTCGTCGAGATCGTGGGTGATGAACATCGTGGTCTTGTTCAGCTTGTGGCTCAGTTCCATGAACTGATCCTGCAACTGCTTGCGGATCAGTGGGTCGAGGGCCGAGAACGGCTCATCCATCAACAAAATCTCGGGGTCAGCAGCGATGGCTCGGGCCAGACCCACGCGTTGCTGCATCCCACCCGACAGCTCATGCGCGTATTTGTCTTCCCAGCCATTCAATTCGACCAGTTCCAGCACCCGGTCGGCCTCTTCCCAGCGGCGGGCCTTGCCGGTGCCACGGATTTCCAGCGGCATCGCGACGTTGTCTCGGACAGTGCGATGAGGCATCAGGCCGAAATTCTGGAACACCATGGCGACACGCCGATTGCGAAGATCACGCAGGCCCTCGTCATTCAGACCCATCACGTCGTCGCCATCCAGATAGATATGGCCATCGGTGGGCTCCAACAAACGGTTCACGTGACGCACGAGGGTCGATTTGCCTGAACCCGACAGGCCCATGACGCAGAACAATTCGCCCCGTTCGATCTCGAAACTGGCATCGGCCACACCGACAACACAGTTGAAGCGTTCCAAAACCTCGGCCTTGCTTAGCCCCTCGCTATGGATAGCGTTCAAAGCTTCCTGCGAGCGCGCGCCGAACACTTTCCACACGCCCTTTGCGTCGATTGCGATTTGCGCTGTCATATTGGCCCCATCGGATTTGTGTTGCATTGCGCCCCCGACACGCGAGGGCGCGCAGGTTTTAGTTGGTGGTCAGACCCAGCCAGCTGTCGACGGTATCGCCATTCGCGGCGATCCATTCCGCCACGACCTCATCCGTGTCGCGGCCTTTGACCACGACCTCATAAGTCAGGCCGCTCAGCTCGCCGGCATCCATGTCGATATTGGCCAGGAAAGACGCCGCTGCCGGGTTGCGCTGATCCAGCGATTTGGAATGCGCCACCGTCACGGTCTTGACCGGCTCACCCGTGCTGACGTGCGATTTGTTGTACCAGTCCGCATCCTGATCCGGCTGCACCATCTTATAGGTCTCCGCGTCATGCTCGGGTTCTTCCAGAATGGTCACGTCATACAAAGCGTGTACGTAATGCGGGGCATAGCAGTAGAAAGCCGCACCTTTCTTCTGGTCGATCTGGTCCTTCAGCCGCGAATAGAACACGGTTTCGTCTTCGGTGGTCGGTGTCAGGAAGGTCTCGATCCCATAGTCTCTCACCCGCACCTTGAAGGTGTTGGTCGAAGCCCAGCCCGAAGCACCGACCCAGACCTCACCCATGCCGTCACCATCCGAGTCGAACAGCTCTTGTGCGACCGGCGTCGCCAGATCGTAGATCGAGCGGATATTGTGATCTTCGACCATATAGTTCGGTACGCAAATCCCTGCGCGGCCTTCGTAACTGCCCGAGGACAGACCCACAGTGCCTTTCTGATCGACATATTCATCGGTGAAAGAGGACTGGTTCGGCAGCCAGACATCCGGATGCACGTCGATATCACCGCGCCCGCCATCCATGGCAGCAAAGATCACCGCGTTTGCTCCGGGGGCATAGCCAACCTCTCCGCCCAGACGGGTTTCAATGACCTGCCCGATCACACGGCTCATGATCTTGGCACCGGGCCAGCTAGGTTCACCCACCATGACCTTGTCCTGTGCCATCGCCGTTGTCGCGCCCAAAACCAGAGCCAAGGTTGCTTTAAGCGTCAGTTTTTTCATATCTTTTCTCCCGTTGTGTTGAGTTACATGCGCCATCAGGCGCGTGCCCGCTTGCGTTGCGGGTCTATGAATGGAATGTCCGAGACTGTGGCTTGCAGGCGCTTCATCCGCCCGTCGAGTTGACCGATCTCCAGTTGGGTGCCGTTATCTGCGTGTTCGACCGAAAGCCGCGCCATGGCGATCGCGTGTTCCAGCGTCGGCGAACGTGTGGCCGAAGTGACCACACCCACCTGTCGCTCACCTGCGAAAACCGGGGCATCATGGGCGGGCAAATCATCGCACCCGATCAATAGCCCTTTCAGCACCCTGCGCGGATCACGCGCATTGCGTTCCAATGCGGTTCTTCCGGTGAAGTCGGATTTGCTCAGATCGACGGCGAAGCCTAATCCGGCCTCAAACGCGTCCACGCCCGGTGCGAATTCTGCATTGGCCGCTGCCAGCCCCGCTTCGATCCGAATGATGTCGAGAGCGGCCGAGCCCATAGGGGTGATCCCAAATTCTTCACCGGCGGCCATAACTGCATCCCAAATCGCGACAGCGTCGGATTTCGAACAGAAGACCTCATACCCCAGCTCGCCGGTGTAGCCCGAGCGTGACAGCATGAACGGTGCACCCTCACGGTCGTTTAGCCGCGCGACTGTGACGCCGAACCATTTCAGATGGTCGAGGCTGGGCACATGCGGTTGGGTAAAGGCGATCTTGCGCAACAGGTCGCGCGATTTCGGTCCTTGAATAGCAAGGTTTGGCATTGACCCACGAAGCGCATGAACCCTCACCTGCAGACCGCGTGTATCGGCCAGTTCCTGCAAAGCCCGCCCGCTTTCCTCGGTCCCGCAGCACCAGCGGAAAATCTCGGGCGCGAGGCGAAACAGGGTGCCATCGTCGATGACAGAACCGCTCTCGTCACACATCAGGGTGTAAGAGCCACGCCAAACCGGCAGTTTTGCCACGTTGCGCGTCGTCGCCAACTGCATCAAAGTCTCGGCATCCGGGCCGACGATGTCGAATTTGCGTAAACCGCTCATGTCCTGAACAGTCACCGCCTCTCGACAGGCCCAATATTCACCCAAAGTACCATAGGCCGGATAACTGACGGGTGCCCACAGATCGCGCGCGGGAGCGAAATGCTGGGTCAGCGGTGATAGACGGTCGTGAAAGGCAGACTCCTGACTGATCGACATGGGCGCGTCTTCCTTTTCGCGATAGGCAACTGCTCGGCGGATGGGTGTTTCGGGACGATAGATGCGCACATGCACATCGGTCGGGTTCCAACCGTTGATGGGATCGATGTCGTCCGGGCAGGCAGTGGAGACACAAACCAGGTCTTCCAACGCCCGCATGGCGACATAATCGCCGGGACGAGAATGGGATTCTTCGGTCAGAATGTGATGGTTCGCTGGGTCGATCCACGTGTTCCAGAAGAAGTTGATTGCAGGCCAGGCAACCCGCCGCGCAACACTGTAAGCAGCCAAGGCATTTGACATATTGTCCGAGCAATTTACGTGCCCCGGAAACCCTCGCTCTTCATATCCACGCGCAGTGCAGGCCAATCCGAATGTGTCATGCCGCCCGCATGTGTCTTGTACCACGTTGAGTAACGGCCGCATTTCGCGATCATAGAATTTATCCAGCAAGCCCGGGCCGGGATAGGCGCGGCGCACCATCGAGCGGGTGGCGGTCGAGTCGATCATCCATTCTTCGCCACGATCCAGCCCATCGGCCCGCAGAGCCATGAAGTCAGAACACTGTTGCCCTTCGATGTCGATGATCTGTACGGCTTCCCCGGCTTTTAGCTCGTAGGCTAACGCGCTGCCGCGCGAGACTGTGAACTCATCCCGAGTGTCTCCCAGAAGCGGCGGCAGATTCAGATCGGCCGTGCGCGCAGGCTTGTGCTGAACGGTAATGGCACCGGAATCGATGCCTCCTATCATGCCATTAGACGAGGCCGGACGGACAAGCCAAACCGTGATTGGAAGGGCGCTGCGCAGGATCAACGCCTCTTGATTTTTCAGGACCCGGTAGCACGGGATTGGTTGCGCACCATGCCCACCATTGGCCGCGATCCATTCGCTCAACTGCGGGCTATCAAAGGTGTCCGGGTCTAACGTACCGTTTGGTGCGAGGTTCAGGGCCGTCAGTGCCGGTCCCCCATTTTCGGTAAACGCCGCGATGTCCAGCGTACAGCTTGCTGATTTACCTTCCACCGACAGCAAATCATCGGCCTGCAAGTCAAGCCTTACACTGTCACGAGCAACGACGTGATGAACCCTTGTCCCAGTGCTCTTTGAGAAGCCCGGAAAGCTACGACCGGGGCTGGCAAACCCCGTGTTCGAAAACTCAAAGAGAACGGCCGATCCCTGCATGATGTAATGAGATTCCCGTTTATGAAACTAGTTACAATAGTTGATGAAACCAGTTACATCTGTCAATACTTTCTCCTAGTGATAGGAAATGGATTCAGAACCTAGTGTCTAAAAAACGTGCAAATCTAAGGGATGTAGCCAAAGCATCCGGTGTTTCCGTGGCCACCGTATCGCGGGTTCTGAACGAGCCCAGCGTGGTCAAAAAGGATACACTGGAGAAAGTTCAGGCCGCCATTGCCGAGCTGAGATTCGTCCCCAGCGCAGCGGCCCGTGCGATCAACTCGGGCCGAACCCGGTTTGTAGGAGCTTTGGTTCCAACTTTGGACAACGCAATCTTCGCGCGATTTCTGTCTGCGCTGGAACGAAAACTGTCCGAAAACCAATTGTCTCTGATCGTCGCGACCACCGACTCCGACCCGGAAATCGAGGCAGAAAAGGCCAAGAGCCTAGTCGATATTGGGGCAGAAGGGTTGATTGTGACAGGGGCGACCCATAACGCCGCGTTCCATGACCTGTTAGAGCGAACACTGCTGCCAACAATAATTACTTCTTTCTACGACCCCACTAACACGTTACCTACGATCGGCTATGACAACGGACTAGCAGCTCAAATCGCATTGCAGCACCTTATCGATCAGGGTCATCAACGCATCACCATTGTGCACGGTCCTGCCCGAAACAATGATCGAACCCAGGCCCGCCTCGATGGTCTGCAAGTCATGGCCCATTTGTGCGAGATGACAACTTTGGAAACCGAGATCAGCCTCGCTGGTGGGGTCGACGCTGCTCACCGAATTTTCGCGAAGCACAATCGGCCGGACGCTGTGCTGTGTCTGTCGGATGTGGTTGCTCTTGGCACCTTGTTTGGTATTCAGTCTCTGGGCATAACGGTTCCGAGCGACGTTTCACTGGCTGGTATTGACGATCTGCCCAGCTCGGCCGTGTCGGTTCCTCCACTGACCACAGTACATTTGCCCGTTTCCCGGATGGGAGAGCAAGCAGCGACAGCCCTCGCCCTATGGATAACCGAGCAGAAAAAACCCGGCTCAGAGAACTTACCCGTCGAGCTTGTTAAACGTAACTCGGTCGTTCGGCGATAGAGCGTTTTTGAGTATGTAGCGATCCTTGCTACCGGTGTAGTTCGCCAGAGCAACTCCGCACAAAACTGGACTGCTGATCTGTTGCGTGATTATTGCTAAATTTGTAATTCGAGTGAATATCTCGCCTAGCGGGTTAGAGATCTGTGCCAAAAAGAAACGAAAAGACAACAAGCGCACTGACATCAATTATGCACCGCCGAAACCTTTAGTCTTGCAAGAGAGCGCTAGCGAAGACAGCGTTTCACATTACCCGGTCATTTTGGGTCGCGAGGGCGTTGCTATTTATCAACTTCGCACGCCGGTCATTCAACACCCCGAGGCGACGTTAAATGTTATTGGCAAGCCGATACTCAACACGCGTATCATTGATGCGGCAACAGTGAGTTCAGAATAAAGTCCTCCACACTGCCAATGATGCTTTTCATTGGCGTTTCTGACAGCACGCTTCGATAAGCACTGCCTTCCAACACTTCAATCACCAATTGAGAAGCCTGCAATGGGTCTGGAACGGCGCGTAATTCTCCGTTTTTTATCCCTCGCCCAAGTACGACTTCGAGCGCTTCGGTCAGTTTTGCACGGTTCTCGACGAACAACTGCGCAATGTCCGGTTGGCGAATGGCTTCGCTCGAGATTTCCAAAGTGAGAATAACGTTTTCGGGGGCAGCCAGATACTTGGCGTAGTCCCTGATGAACTTTTTCAGAATCTCAGGCGCAGGTGCTTCTGAACTTAGAATGACCAGGAACTGCTTCAGATCGCTACGTTCCAGCATTGCGATTTCGACAAGCACGTCGTGCTTACCGCGAAAGTGGTTGTAAAGGTTTCCAAGGCTGACGCCTGCCCGACCAGCTATATCGCGTACTCCGGTCTGGTGATAACCACGCTCAAGGAAGCACATAACTGCAGCTTCCAAAATCTGGTTGCGCCGCTTCGCCGTTGTTTTTTCCCGGGTAGAACCACCCTTTTCTGAGTCACCTGTCATTTTAGACTTTTCATATTGAACGAACGATCGTTCATATTATATGACGTTACACGACCCGCCGCAAGGCACAAAGGATTCGTTAAGGCTGAGAAAGACTGGTTTTATGACTGAAAACCCGCTGGAAGGGACGCAAAGACCAACCCGACGATGGCTTTGGATCGGTATGTCATTGGCGCTGCTCACCGCGATAGTGATCTTGCTGTTCGGCGCCGAAGACACAGTTGACATTAGGGCGACCAGTACCCGTCCAGCGCCGCCGATTGTATCTGTTGTCACAGTTGCCCGTGAAACAGTTCAGGCGCAGGTATCAATTTTTGCCGAAGTACGCCCTCGCTGGGATGCTGAGTTGCGATCGGCTGTGTCCGGGCGCATTACCACAGTGCATAATGCGGCCCTGACCGGGTCCCAGGTAGAGCGGGGTGATCCGCTTTTTTCGATCGAAAATGCCCCCTACCAAAGTGCCGTCGCAGCGGCAGAGATGGAGCTCGCGCAGGCAAAGCTGGCCTTGCAGCGTGCGCAGAACAACGTGACCGTCGCACAACGCCAGTTTGCCAGGGACGAAACTGATCCCCCCAACGAATTGGCTGTGAACCTGCCGCAGCTTCGCATTGCAGAAAAGACTGTCGCCGCTGCTGAAGCGCGACTGGGCGCTGCAAAGAGCCAATTGGCAGATGCAGAAGTGATCGCGCCGTTTTCAGGCTTTGTCACCAACCGCTTCGCCAGCCTCGGCCAAACAGTCAACCCGGGTGATGCGCTTATCCACCTCTCTGATAACCGTCAGTTTGAACTTGTTGCCGAGCTAAAACAGGCAGATTGGGCGCTGCTGGATCACCCCGTTTCGGGAACCACTGCGGTTCTAAGCCAGCGTTCTGGTGAAATCCTGGGTAAGGCGCAAATCCGACGCGGCGGTGGTTTTCTGGACCCAAACACACGGCAAGTGCGCGTCTTTTTGGACGTCATCGCACCTGATGACCGAATACTTGCCGGTGACTTTCTGCAGGTCAAAATCCCCGGGCGTCGTGTCACAGACACAATCACCCTGCCAGAAAGCGCTGTTACCCGTGCCGGGTACATCTGGTTGGTAGGCGACGATGATCACTTGCAGCGGCTCAGCCCAAGCATTCTGTTTCACGCCGAAGACAAAGTAACGATCCGAGCGCCTGAAGGTCTTGGCCCGTGGCGCGTAGCAAGAACGCCATTAGCCTCGTTCCTGCCCGGACAGCGCGTAACATCAAAATCGGATGAAGGCTGAACCATGCACTCTCTGACCTCATGGTTCATCCGCAATCCAGTCGCTGCCAACCTGATGATGGCGCTGATCCTGTTTCTTGGCGTGCAGGCGCTGTTGAACATCAGGATTGAAGGTTTTCCGCGCATTCCACCAGAAAGCGTAACAATCGCAATCGAGTTCCCGGACGCGACGGCTGAACAAGTCGATGAACTGGTAACGCAGAAAGTTGAACAGGCTCTTGAAGGTCTCGAAGGTGTGCGTAGCGTGACCTCGCAATCCCAAAGTGATCTGAGCGTGGTTACCGTCCGACGTGCAGGAGGAGAAAAGCTTCAGGACGTTCTGGATCGGGTGCGCATCCGCGTCGATGGTCTAACCGATCTGCCTGACACTGCGCGCCGCCCCGTGATCGAAGCGTCGGGGTTTGATTTTCCGGCACTTTATCTGAACCTGTACGGCGAAACGGATCCCGCCACTCTCCAAAGCCTCGCCCAGCGCCTCAAGGAAGAGCTGTTGGCGCAACCGGAGTTGTCCCGTCTGCAAATCTGGGGGCTGATTCCGCGAGAGTTGCGTATCGAAATCGACCCGGCAGTGTTACGCCACTATAGCCTGACTGTCTCAGATGTGTCCCGCGCCATAGAAAGCAATTCGCTGGCGTTTCAGGCTGGCCGACTGCGGACCCAAGGCGGTACGATCTTCCTGCGAGCCGATGATCGGGCAAAGTACGCACCGGAATATGCCGCCCTGCCCGTGATTGAACGCGGTAATGGTTCCTTCGTAGCTTTGGGCGATATTGCTAAAATCGAGGATGGATTTCAGGACGGCGAGTACCTGTTTCGACTGAACGGAAAACCGACAGTAGGTATGGAGGTTCTGGTCGGGCAGAAAGAGAACCTGCTGAAAATTAGTGATGTCGTACGCAGCACGGTGGATGAATTCAAACGCCAACTGCCATCGAATGTTCACGTCGAAGTCTGGGGAGACAGCGCCGGATATATCTCGGATCGACTGGCACTGTTGCGTTCAAATGGGGTTCAAGGCTTACTCCTTGTGACCTTGATGCTGTCGGTCTTTCTAAACGTGCGGCTGGCCTTCTGGGTTGCGATGGGCATTCCAGTTTCCGTTATGGGCGCGCTTGCCGTCTCTGGTTCGAGGTGGATGGATTATTCACTAAACGACGTCACCACCTTTGGCCTGATCATTGCGTTGGGTATCCTGGTCGACGACGCCGTCGTGGTCGGTGAAAGCGTTTTTGAAGAACGGCGAAACGGCGAAGACCCGATCAAAGATACAGAACGCGGCGTACATCGGGTGGCCGTTGCAACCGTTTTTGGCGTGTTAACCACGATCGCGGCTTTCTTCCCGATGCTGCTGATCGACAATGCGCTGGGAAAGGTTTTAGCCGGGTTTTCGGGAATCGTGATCCTGACTCTGATCTTTTCGCTTATTGAAAGTAAGTTCATTCTGCCCGCTCATCTCGCCAACGTTCCAATGGGGCAAGAGCGCCGTTACCTGCTGACCCGTATTTGGGGCCGTGTGCAAGATGCCGCACAAGGCGGGCTGTATTGGGTTCGGGATCGCATTTACAAGCCCATGCTCATTGCTGCGATAGAACAGCGCTACGCGGTCATGATCCTCTTCATAGCCGCGGCAACACTGGGGCTTGGCCTAATGTACAAGGGCAAGGTTAGAACAGTGTTCTTCCCCGATGTGCCAGGACAGATCATTACAGTGAACCTTGAAATGGACGCCCGTGCGCCCTTTGCACTGACCCGTTCAAACGTGAACCGGATTGAAAATGTGTTGAACGACCTGAACGCCGAGCTTGCCAATGACACTGGCATGTCCGCACCACCTGTCCAAACGGTTTTCACAACCATCAACAGCGCCGGCAACGCTCAGATCTACGCCGAGATGGTCCCAGTTGCCGATCGTCCCGACGTTCCGATCCTCAGCGTTGTACGAAAGTGGCGTGACAGGGTGGGAGAAGTCGAAGGCGCAACCGAGTTGGAATTCACCGGATCGGAAACGCTCGCCGGAGGGTTCCGCATCCGACTGGCGTCCAAAGACGAAGATTTGCTGCGCGCGGCCAGCGCTGAAATGAAAGACTTTTTGTCAGACATCGAGGGCGTTTCAGGTGTGCGAGACGGACTGGCCGGAGGTCAACCTGAACTGAAACTCCGCTTGCATCCTGATGCGCGACACCTTGGCTTCAATGCCGAGACCCTGGCCCGCCAGATCGGCTATGGCTTTGGCGGCGCCGAAGTGACCAAGGTCAGGCGCGATGGGTCGGAAATCCGCGTTGTTGTGCAGAACGCGCAAGAAAACCGCGATACGCTCGCCGACTTGATGCAGACCCGATTGCGCAGCGCTTCCGGTGCCTGGGTGCCTCTGGAGACGGTGGCTGAAATTGAAGGCACCTACGCGTCCGGCATTGTGAATCGCCGTGACGGCAAACGCATGAACATTGTGGCAGCTTCAATAGACCGGGACCTTGTCGCGCCTGAGGAAGTTGGGCAGGCCATTTTTGAACAGCTGGTTCCCGACCTCCGCGCAAAATACCCAAGCGTGACCGTCCTGCCCGCCGGCGAACTGGAAGAGATGTCTGATATCAGTGACGGTCTGAAACGCGCGTTGGTGTTGGCCGCTGTCCTGATCTACGTACTTATGGCTGTTCCGTTGAAGAGCTATTGGCAACCTTTCGTCATTCTGGCCATCGTCCCCTTTGGTTTCATCGCCGCTGCCGTTGGCCACCTGATCATGGATGTCACTCTTTCGTTGTTTTCGTTTTTTGGCATGTTGGCTCTGACTGGAGTGATCGTAAATGACAGCTTGGTTATGATCACCCGCTACAATCAGGCGCGTGAAGAAGGTCAGCCTGTCAACCTCGCGCTGAAAAGTGCAGGCATCGGGCGCTTCAAAGCCATCTTCCTGACAACTGCTACAACGGTGATCGGCCTGCTGCCCTTGCTCACCGAGACCTCGGAACAGGCACAGTATCTGATACCTGCGGCAATCTCTTTAGCGTTCGGAGAACTGTTCGGCACCGCCCTGATGCTTCTGCTGGTACCGGTACTGATTGCTATCGCCGAAGATGCCATCGCCGCTTTTAAACAACCCATTTCTCAGCCTACCAAAGAAAGGACAAAGGCATGACACTAAACTTCCTTTTGGTCCCTTTCCTCGCCTTGTTGGCACTGGTGACACCTGCAAGCGCGGAAGGCTTGATGGTGACAATAGAGGGCATCCGCAATTCTAAGGGAAACATTGTGATCCTTGTGTTTGATAAAGCCCACGCATTTGACAGTTTGGATGTCTGGAGCGCCATTGATTATGCACAAGTCCCATCGCGCAAGGGCAGTGTCGCTTATGCATTCACCAATTTGCAGGCAGGTCCCTACGCGGTTCTGTCGTTTCATGACGAAAACAAAGACGAAGACCTGAATATGACTGCGACGCAGTTGTTGGAAGGCGTCGGGTCTACGGGCGCTCCGAACCCCCAAGACGAGCCTGATTTCCAAGCCGCTTCGGTCTGGCCCGGCGAAGTCAGAATTCGCATTCACTATGATCAATAAACCAAGATGTTAGCAGATCAAAAACTGACAATCGGCACACTTCTAAAAGTGTTTCGCTGGCGCGTGGGGCTCACCTGGTTTCTGATCCTTTCCGAAACTGCAATCACCGTTCTGATCCCATTGTTCCTCGGCTTTGCCATCGATGGCCTTCTGGACAGAGATTTTCAGCCATTTTGGCATTTGGGTACTCTACTGATCGTTCTTACGGTTGTTGGCGTAATCCGACGCATATACGACACACGTGCTTATGGATCGATCCGCGTCGAGTTGGGCGCGGCTTTGGCGGCGCGGTTTTCAAACCTGCCAGTTTCTTCATTGAACGCAAGGATCGGAATGGGCCGCGAACTGGCAGACTTTCTGGAGGAAGTTTTGCCCAACGCTATTGCCGGGGTCGTACAGTTTCTTGTGTCGGCGGCCTTGCTTTATTTCTTCTCGCCCGCCCTGGCCTTGTCTGCCTGTGGGGCTTTGATCGGAATGGTTTTGGTTTACGCACTGTTCCATTCGACCTTTTGGAACTGGAACAGTGCGCTCAATGAACAAATGGAGCAGCAGGTCAGTGTGCTCGAACAGCGCCGTCGTCGTCCCATGCTGGTGCACCTAAAAAGGCTTCGTAAATTCGAGGTAAAGCTGTCGGACACCGAAGCCATTCTCTATGGCGCAATTTTCATTATGCTGATTGGTCTGATTTTGTTTAACCTGTGGTTTGCGACACAGAACCTGGACGCGACGCCCGGTAAAATCTTTTCGATTGTCAGTTATTCGTGGGAGTTCGCGGAAGCGGCGCTTGCTTTACCGGTCGCGTTCCAATCCTGGTCACGGCTGTCTGAAATCACAACCCGGTTGCAAAGCGCTTGATCAGAACAAATGAGCATACGTCTCGATACTTCTGCCAAAGGCAATTCCACTGACGCGCAACGTCGGACGTCTTTCACCGAACAAATTCATTTCCCACGGAAATCTCCTGCTGATAGTCTAGGTCATCATGGAGAGCCGACCAAATCGTCGATTAGCCGCTATCCTAGCCGCCGATGTCGCTGGCTATTCGAAGTTAGTTGGCCTGGATGAAGAAGGTACAATCTCGGACTTTGGACGTCTCCGCGAAGAAGTAATTGAACCTGTAATATCAAGAACTTCCGGCCGCATCGCGAACACCGCTGGTGACAGCTTTCTTATCGAGTTCCGCAGTGCGGTGGATGCAGTTCGCGCTGCTGTTGAGATTCAATCTGAACTCACCAAGAGAAACTCCAAAATTGAGCCCGAACGTGCCATCTTGTTTCGGATTGGATTAAACGTCGGCGACGTAATTTCAAATGGTGAAGACATCCTTGGCGACGGCGTGAATGTGGCGGCTCGCCTCGAATCTCTAGCAGATCCAGGTGGCATTATCGCCTCGCAATCAATCGTTGGTTACGTCCAGAACAAAGTGCCCTTCACCTTCATTCCAATTGGTCCTCAGAAAGTCAAAAACATAGCTGAGCGTGTTGCGGCATACCGTGTCGAAACAGGTGCGTCACCTTCCTCAAAAAAGCCGAAGAAAAAATGGTTGGTAGGAACAGCGATACTGGCAGCAGCCGTTGCCTGCTTAGCGGCTATTGGACTAATCTGGGAAAAGAACAGTGCAGTTCGCCAATTTCGCGCTTCACAAGCTCAAATGGCCTTCCCGCTGCCTGATGAACCCTCGATCGCCGTGTTGCCCATAGCGAACTTAACCAATGATGCTTCAAACAAGTTGTTGATCGACGGGTTTTCCGAAGACTTGATCACCGATTTGTCGCGCATTTCCGGACTTTTCGTAATCTCTGGCAACACGTCTTTCACGTTTCAAGATAGCAAGATCGAAATCGCAAGTTTTGCCGAGAAATTGGGGGTAAGATACGTTGTCGACGGAAGCCTTAGAAGCAATGATGCAGGGTTTCGTGTCAACATTCGTCTGACAGACACTCTGACTGGAAGGCTAATCTGGGCGGAACGTTTCGACGGAGCGGCCAACGATATCTTTGGAGTTCAGAACACTATTGTCTTGGCAATAGCAAAGGAGTTGGATGTTCCGCTCGACACACAAAAAAGAAATGCGATTGAAAACGTTGAAACCGAGATTGTAGAAGCGCGTGAAGCCTTTCAACGCGGGTGGGAATTGTATTCCCGTTTCAATGAACAAGACAACCTCGCCGCAATCCCACACTTTGAAAACGCAGTAAATTTGGATCCCAATTACGGTCGCGCTTGGGCAACGCTGGCTTTGGCCCATTTACGACCCCACATTTTTCATCACTGGAAAGGGTTCACCAACTCCGGCGAACAAATGCATATCGGGTTGTTTTACAAATACTACCGTGAAGTCACCCAGCAGAACACCGCATTGATCCACGTCATTAGAGCAATTGTGAATCTTAACCTTCCTGATTGGGATAACGCCGAAGGAGCAAGCCGCGGTACGGGCGAAGCCCGACAGGAGGCCGCGAAGGCTATCGCGATACAACCCAGTGATCCAGAGGCACATTTAGCAATGGGATGGGCTTTGATTGCGAGTGGTGAACCAGAGGAAGGCCTTGCTTTTGTTCAAGCTGCGATGCGTCTGGACCCGGCATATCCCAGCCACTATGCCCTGTTTGCAGGTGCCGCATACTTTGCAATGAATGATCTTGCCAACGCAGAAACGACGATCATGCAGGAGCTGGATCGTAACCCACAAGCTGTTGAACTGATGCCCTTTGCGGCTTCAATACTGGCCTTAAACGGTGACCGTCGCGCGGCGAGGAATATGATTGACCAGTGGCAAAAGGGAGAGCACGCCGGGGCTCTTCAAGAAAACGTCCGGGAGTATTTTTTCATTGTTCGGTGGGTAGGAGAACATCGGTACTTAAACAATCGGTTTAACAAAGGCCTACAGTTGGCCGCGCTGCCCCCGGGAACTACGGTGGCTAGCCTCAAAGCCGACTTGTCGCGCGGAGATGCCAAAAAGCAGCGCGCCGCTGCGCAATCTTTGTCGTTGTTTGGAGCTGAAGCCGCTTCTGCGGTTCCCGAACTGATAGAACTATTAGACAGCCGCTCGGTCTTCGTACGGAAAGAAGCAGCTATAGCACTTGGTGAAATCGGTGGGGCAGCAACTCCGGCTCTTTCTGTTTTAGAGGCTATGGTAGATGACTCACTGTCAGGAAAATTTGCTGCACGATCGATTGAGCAAATTCGCGCTAGCTTAGAGGAACAGTGAAGCATGCTCCTGTTTTGGGCCTAAAACGCAGTTTTCATACCCATCCCGACACCTGAGTTATTTGGCAAACAGCCAGAAACACTGCTCCATCCAATGAAAATAAAGGAAGCGCTGCATTGTAAAAAACGCAGCAACACTGCCTTCCCTGAACTGAGGCTGCGAAACGAAAAACAAGCAAGCTATCGCAACAAATCGGACTGTACCAGCTTCTCCCTTAGCGTCTGAAACGCAGCATAGAGTACGGGGATCATCAGAAGACCCAATGTGCTATCCACCACCATGCCAAAAAGTACCGGGTAACCGATGGACACGCGCGCCTCTGCGCCGGCACCGCTGGACAATACCAACGGCAGAACTCCAACGATGAAACACAGGCCCGTCATCGTGACGGGGCGAAACCGAATCTCGGCAGCCTTAATCGCTGCCTCACGAATACTGGTGCCGGAACGCCTTTCCTGATTGGCGAACTCAACAACCATGATAGCCTTTTTGGCCGCCAGCCCAATGAGCAAAACCATACCAATCTGCGCGAATATGTTGCTTGTCAAAAACGGGAACAGCGCCAATGGAATAAGCGCGCCCAGCAATGCAAAGACGGCCGACGTGATGATCGATAAGGGCAATATCCAGCTTTCATACAGAACCACCAGAAACAAGTAGGCCAGTATCAAGGCAGACAGCATGATAAATGGCACCATGCCATGAGACTCTACTTCTTGCTGTGTCACACCGGACCACTCGATCCCAAAGCCGTCCGGCAGCGTTTTGTCTGCAATCTCCTGAATTGCTTTGATACCCGCACCTGAACTGACCCCTTCGGCCAATTGCGCGCTGACAGACGCTGCAGTGAACAGGTTGTACCGAGGGATCGTGTCTGGGGCGAGTACTGGCTCACTGCTCAGGAAACTTCGTAACGGCAGCGACTCGCCCGAACTGTTTTTGACGTAGATATTGTCCACATCCTCCAGTGTTTGACGGAATGGCGCATCAGCTGAAATGACGACCCAATAGACCCGATCGGACACGATAAAATTGTCCACAAAAAACGAGCTGAGATTGGCTTGCAGCGCCGTAAATATGTCAGAAACGCTTACGCCCAGTGTCTCGGCCCGGTCCCGATCCACGGATAGATGATACTGTGGTGTCTGACCCGAAAAACTACCATGTGCGCGGGTAAATTCGGGTGCGGCGTTCAACGCGGTGACGAATGCGTTCATCACCGCATCCAGTTGCACACCGTCCCCTTTTTCAAACTCCAAAAGCTCGACCGATATCCCGCCCGCCGATCCTAGGCCGTGGATGGTGGGAAACGGGAACACATAGCTTTCCGCCTCTGGTAATGTGGCCAGTTGTTGGTCCAAGTCCCGCATAATCGCATCCCAGTGCAGACCCGGGCTGGTGCGTTCGTCCCACGGCTTAAGAGTAACAATCGCCATACCGACATTCGACCGGCCACCTGCCAGCATGCTCGCCCCGGACACCGTAGTGACAGTGTCCACTCCGGGTGCATTTTCGATCACCTTTCCGGCTTTGGACATAAAGGCCTTTGTACGCTGCAGTGAAGCGCCATCCGGAAGCGTCATGGCCGAGAGCAGAACGCCGTTGTCCTCTTGCGGGATAAGGCCGGTTGGCACAGTTCTGAAAAGATAAATTGTCGTCCCGACACAGGCGGCGAAGAAAAGCAGTGAAACCGCAATGTATCTTAACATCCACGACACCAAACGCATGTACTGCCGCTTGGCCCATGAAACCGCCAACGGCACAAAACGCAATGGACCAATCGGTTGCATACCTGATTTCAGGACCATCGCGCACAGCACCGGGGCCAGGGTCAATGCGTTCACCGCTGAAAGTACAAAAGCGAAGATAATTGTCGCCGCGAACTGGTAATAGATCGTTCCAGTCAAGCCGGGGAAAAAACAAACCGGCGCAAAAACAGCCGCCAGCACAAAAGTGGTTGCAATGATCGGGCGATTGACTTGTGACATCGCTTTTAGCGTCGCCTCGCGCGGCTCAAGCCTTTCTTCGGTCATGATCCGCTCGGCGTTTTCGATGATGATTATCGCGTCATCGACCACAAGGGTGATGGCGAGGACCAATGCAAACAACGTGATCATGTTTGCACTGAATCCAATCGCATAAATCAGTGCGATTGCGCCCAGCAGAGAGACAGGAATTGCAATTGCCGGAACAATGGTCGCCCGGATGCTGGCCAAAAAGAGAAACGTGACCGCAATCACCAGTCCTGCGGTCAGCGCCAGAGTTTTAAGAATGTCTTCGATTGAAACTCGCACGGCGTCAGTGACGTCATACGTGATCTCATACGAGACTCCTTCGGGAAACTTTTTTGACAATTCACCCATCAGGTTGTGGACGCTGTCTGAAATCTCAAGCGCGTTGGCGGTGCTCTCCTGATGAACGGCGATGGCCGCTGTATCCTTGCCATTGAGTAGCGAAGAACCGCTATAGGTGGCCGAACCAAGCTCGATCCGCGCTATGTCCTCCAGCCGGGTTATCGACCCATCATCACCAGTGGAAACGATGATCCTGCCGAACTCTTCCGCGCTCCGCAACAGGCCCTCAGCTCGCAATTTAAACTGGAAATCCGTACGAGCATCGCCAAATGGCGGAGCGCCAACCTGACCAGCCGCTGCGACAACGTTTTGGTTTTTTATTGCATCGGCGATCTCTGACGCAGTCACGTTCAGCGCGGCCATACGAACTGGGTTGATCCAGATCCGCATACTGTATTCCAGTTGACCGAACTGCTTGACCCCACCCACACCTTTCAGGCGCTGCAAGGGATCATGCAGGAAATCGGCCGCGTAATTGCTCAGATACAGCTCATCACGTGAACCGTCCGGTGAAGTCAGGTTAATCACAAGGATCATGTTGCCGGATTGTTTGGTGACCTCGATCCCCTGTTGTTGAACAACGGAAGGCAGTTCTGCGCTTGCCAACGCGATGCGATTTTGTACCTCGACCGCTGCAACATTGGGATCTGTTCCCAACTCGAACGAAACACTCAGAACATAGCTGCCATCGTTCGAACTTTTGGACTTCATATACAACATGCCATCGATTCCGTTCACACGCTCCTCGATCGGCGTGGCCACCGATTCCTGTATCACCTGCGCATCTGCGCCGGGGTACTTTGCGGACACATAGATCTGCGGCGGCGTAATGTTCGGATATTCGGAAATAGGCAAAAGACGCACACAAACCGCGCCGAAGAGAACCATCAAAATCGCGATGACTGCAGCAAAATGCGGACGATTGATGAAGTAGTGAGAGACCAAGCCAAGCCCTAACTCTGACTATCGACCGGTTTCACGAGAAGGCCGTCATGAATTTTCTGCAACCCCTGCACGACCACGCGATCTCCGTCCTTCAAGCCGGATTTTACCTGGGTTCTGGTTGCTGTCTGAGTGCCAATTTCGATATCAATACGATGAGCGATGTCTTTGTTATCGACAGAGAACACGAAGTAACCTTGCTTATCGAACTGAACCGCATTGCGCGGCACGGTCAACACCTTGGTGTCTTCCGGACCGCTGAGCGTGACGTTGACAAACTGCCCAGGAATGAGAAGCCCATCGGCATTTGAGAATGTGGCCCTCAACTCAATAGTATCGGTGTCCTGACTAACACTGTCGCCCACATACGTCACCTTGCCTTCTGCCTCGTAGGCCTGACCGTCTGCCAAGGTGATCCGAGTCGCAAGCTTGATACCCTGGGGGGAAATCGATCCATTGCGGCGTTCGCGCAGCAATACAGGCTCACTGACAAAAAAGCTGACCAGAATAGGGTCAACACTTGTGACGGTCGCTAAAACGCCGCTGTCGGTATTGACGATATTCCCTGCATCAATCGCCGACAAACCGATCCGCCCGTCCAAAGGGCTGATGATGTCCGTAAGATCCAGCGCGATCTGTGCGATCTTCAAATTGGCCTGCGCCTCATCCACCGAAGCCTGACCTTCGTCAAAGGCCGCCTTGGCTGTGTCCAGAACGGACTGTGGAACATCGCCTTTCTCAAAAAGCTTCTGTTGCCGGTCGAGTTCCGTTTTGGCGCTGAGCGCAGAAGCCTGGGCACTTTTCAAAGCAGCCTGTGCGCCTTCAACACTGGCCGCATATTTCCGTTTCTCAATGCGAAACAAGACATCGCCCTTTGTAACGGCCCCCCCTTCGATAAAGTTGACCTCAAGCAGAACGCCTTCCACCCTGGCCTGAAGGTCGACACTTTGATCAGCAACCACACGGCCGACGAAGTTATCTTGCTTCTGCAGCTCTTCCAGTTTTGCAGGAGCTACCACCACGCTGGGCGCCGGTGGGTCAGATTGCGCATCTGCAGAACCCACCAATCCAAGGGCGATCAGAACACTAAGTAACTGGGCCGTTTTTTTCATCCGATGCTCGCTTATCCGCAAGTACATGGCTGCACGTATACTATTGATGGCTGAGGTCGGCACTGCAACGGAATTCTGGTTTCGCTGAATTGCAGAACCAGAAAGTATCGGGCGGTAAGTCTAGTAAGATTTTCCGAGCGGCGCGCTTGTCGCGTTCTGGAACAACATCGCTCCTTACAACGAAACCTTTTTCAAAAGGCCTCCGTGTAAAGCCCGATACGCGGCTTGGTGATTGGGGGCGGGATTTGTGGTAGAGGAAGGTGCCCCAGTGATTTGGGGTGAAAACCAACAGAGGTATCAAAACAATCAAGGGAGAAGTTAAATGTCTGTTATTCAAAGAATTGTTCGCGCACCAAACGGCAAATTGATCGCAATCAGTCAGGCAAGGATGCAAGCGAAGCCCGCTTTGAAGTCAACTTCCCTTAAAGAAAAAGAACCCACCAGCAAAATTCATTGCGATGATCCTTCGCAGGTGGGTGCAAAGATTGACCCATCCCAACGTGGCGCAAAGATCGACCCTGCTCCGCACGGGGCGAGAATTGACCCAACACAGTTTGGGGCCAAAATTGATCCTTCTCAGGTTGGCGCAAAGATTGACCCATCCCAATGTGGCGCAAAGATCGACCCTGCCCAATATGGGGCTAAAATTGATCCAACACAGCTTGGAGCAAGAATTGATCCGGCCCAATGTGGTGCGAAAATCCAGCCGACCAGTTAAAGTAAGGAACTGAACACGGTTGAGTGTTGGCTCAGGACGATTGAGCCAACACTAATTGCAGGTGCGAACAGCTGTTGTGCCCTGTTGCGTGTCCCTGGAAGAGGGGTGGAGTCTAACCTTGAAACAGTATTTTGAAGGTACACATCGCATCCGTCCGCCTGCGCTGACCGTCGAACTCATGCGAGATTTTTTTCCTGTTTTCGGAATAACTCGAATTGCTGACGTAACCGGTCTGGATCGCGTAGGACTTCCAACAACGGTCGTCTGCAGACCAAATTCACGATCGATGGCTGTATCGCAGGGAAAAGGCGTTACCCAAGAGGCTGCGATGGCATCGGCAGTAATGGAATCCATCGAGGTTTTTCACGCCGAACGTATCGTGTCGCCCGTGATTCATGCTTGTTTTGAAGACATCAGATACACACACAACGTCGCACAGATAGACCAATTGCCGTTAAGCAACAGAATGAGCTTTGATTCTTTTGCACCAAATCTCTGGATAGAGATGCATTTATTTGCAGATGGGGGAAGTGCATGGGTTCCTTACGAACTGGTCCACACAAATTATACGCGGCCTCTGCCACCAGGAAGTGGGTTTTTCCTTTCAACCTCAAATGGTCTTGCCTCGGGAAATTCGCAAGCCGAAGCAAAAATTCACGGGCTGTGCGAGGTTATTGAGCGAGACGCAGTTGCGCTTTGGTCGCATTTGCCCTGGGAGTTGCGTGATGCACGGCGCATCGATCAACAGACCATAGACGATGTGGGATTGTGTCGGACAATTCGTAAATTTGAAAACGCGGACATAGATCTGGCCATTTGGGATGTGACTTCTGAGATCGGCGTACCTGTCTATTTGGTCTGGGCATGCGAAAAAGGAAATGTTCCTGTTTTGCTTTCACGCCCTACCGTGGGCGCAGGATGCCACGTCTGTCGGGAAATAGCATTGTCCCGCGCTCTGACAGAAGCTGCCCAAGAACGGCTAACGTTAATCACAGGCGCTCGAGATGACTTGCTTCAGGATTACTACTCGGAAATGCAGTTTCGAGAAACCATTGCTCGGCCCGGAAACCAGAGTTTCGCATCAAGGCAGTCACTAGATACAACCACGCCCGAAAACGATTTAGACCAGATTCAATCGCGCCTGATTGGTTCCGGATTCAAAGAAGCGTGCTTCATCGACATAACGGCCGACTATGTTTCGGATCACATCGCTGTGGTTCGGGTCCTCGTACCGGGGTTGGAAGGGCCGCATGACGACCCACGCTATCAACCGGGTTTACGAGCCCAAAATGCGCCTGAGTTGATACAATGACCGTTTTTGTTTTCTGTGGCCCCACCATTCAGAAAAGCGAAGCTGAACAGGTTCTCGATGCGACCTATCTACCGCCGGCCGCTCAGGGTGACGTAATGAACGTGGTCGCCCTCCAACCGCTGGCAATTGGAATAATTGACGGGTACTTCCAGTTCACTCCTTCCGTCCTGCACAAGGAAATTCTATTAGCTCTTGATCAGGGAATTCACGTGTTCGGCAGTTCCAGCATGGGTGCTTTGCGGGCCGCTGAGCTGCATAGTTTTGGCATGAAGGGTGTTGGGCGCATTTTTGAAAGCTACCGGGATGGTCGACTGATGCGCGACGATGAAGTGGCTTTGAACCATGGCCCCGCAGAACTGAACTACCCTGCGTTATCCGAGCCACTTGTAAATATCAGAGCAACACTTGATGCCGCTTCTGAAAACGCGATCATTCCCAGACAAACGGCGGATAAGCTCTTGGAGATTATGAAACAAGAGTATTTCTCCAGTCGCTCTTACAAAACTATGATCCAACTCGGCGCACTGCACGAACTTCAACCCGATGAGCTGTCAAAGCTTGAGCGATGGATCGAGCACAATGCGGTCGATCAAAAGAAAAGCGACGCTATCGATATGCTGAAGGAGATGGACGTATTTTTACAAGCAAAACCTGATCGGTTCACGGCACAGTTTTACCTCGAGCGTACGTCAATTTTTGATCAGCTCGATCCATGAGCAAAGAACAAAAACCGACGCGATTTTACACCAATGGGCCCACTTATTTCGCGCTTGGCGTGTTCTTTATGTCGGCGATGGATGCCGTTGCAAAGGTATTGGCTCAGTCGTATTCCGAGCTTCAAATCATTCTGTTTGAAAGCACCTTTGGGCTTTTATTCTTCTGCGCTTTCGTTGCGCCCCGGAATTGGCGTTCATTAGCTTCGCCAAGATGGCCGCTTTTGCTTGCGAGGGGATTGCTGACACTAGGAACAATGTACTTTTTCATTTCTGGCCTAAAAACGCTTCCGCTGGCCGAGGTTACAATGATATTCATGGTCGCCCCAATTTTTTCGATGTGCTTGTCCTCTCTAGCATTCCGTGAACACCCAGGGTTTACGCAATTCGTTGCACTTGTCTTGGGTGTAGTGGGTGCTTCACTTTTGATACGCCCGCCTGACTTGGGCTTCAACGCCGCTGCTTTGTTCCCAATGGCAGCGGCGCTTTGCAGTGCTTTAGGCTTGATTACAGCACGTGCCTTTTCACGCCGAGATAGTCCAGAAGCAATCACAGGATATGAGTATCTCATGGTTTTTGCCGCGGCCTTTCTGTTGGTTCCAAGTGAAAACCATCTTCCTGGTTTGTCCGACGTATGGCTTGTCGGTATGCTGGGTTTCTTTGGAGCCTTGTGTGTGTTTTTTCGCACCTCGGCGTGCTCAAAGTCACCAGTCAGTGTACTGGCGCCGATTGAGTATACCGGAATGCTGTGGGCGATCCTTTTCGGTTTTTTGATCTGGGATAGCTTGCCCGATCTCTGGGGGTGGGTGGGTGCTGGCTTGATCGCCGCCGGCGGTTTGTTAGCGGAAAAATCCTCTGATAAAGCTTTGAATGGCTAGCGCTTTATTCAGTCTTTTCTCGCGTTTTGCACTAGACTTTGAACAGCTGGATTTGACCGCTTAGGCCACGATTGAATACCCGTCTAAAGGGAAGCACGACCTTTGATAACACTGCCGGTCCGACAGATTAGGTGTGCGTGATCCTAAGGTCCAGCGTTTGGAAGGTAACGCATTTAAAAGGAAGTTCACAGTGCTGTTTTGACTCCAAGAACACTTCTTTCAGACAGGTAAGACTCAGAAAAGCAATTCGCTATCTTTTGCTCAAATAGCACGGCCACATGGCGTGTAGTTTTCCGACTACTTGCGGATGCGATCTCTCGTACCACCAGACAAGAGAAACTGCTTCGCTAGCAGGAGGTACCATACATACTTTGAACTAAAAACCTGTACAGGCGTCCAAAAAATTGTTTCAATTTTTGTGCGCCACACGGATTCGACGCCTTGGCGCTGAGATTTTGGGAGGAAATCGTGAAGCAAGAAAAGCTTGAAAAACTGCAAAAGTCCTTCAGTGCGGGAAAACTTTCGCGCCGCGCGTTTATGCGTCAGAGCGCAGCATTGGGTGTGGTGGTCACTGCGCCATTGGCTTTGGGTGCGCGTCATGCCGCAGCACAATCCGCAGAAAGCTACGATTACATTGTCATCGGAGCCGGGGCAGCTGGATGTGCATTGGCAGCGCGACTTTCCGAAGACGCGGACAAATCTGTGTTGGTGTTAGAGGCTGGACCTGCAGATGAAAACCAGTTCATTCATATTCCGGCAGCCTTCCCAAATCTGTTCCTGAGCGATCTTGATTGGGGCTACACCACCGTGCCGCAAGAGCATTCGGATGGGAAGGTTTTTTATAGCCCACGCGGCAAGGTTTTTGGCGGGTCTACTTCTATCAATGCAATGATCTACAAGCGTGGCAACCCTGCCTGTTTTGATGATTGGGGCAAGGACAACCCAGGTTGGAGTTACGCAGATTTGCTTCCGATCTTCAAAAGGTCAGAAAACAATGAACGCGGCGCGGACGAAAACCACGGCGTTGGCGGGCCTTGGAATGTAGCGGACCAGCGCGATCCGAATGTGCTGAGCCAGGCAATGGTAAAAGCGGCGCTAGAGGCGGGTTACGCCGAACGAACCGATTTCAATGATGGTGGAGAACAGGAAGGTTTTGGCCTGTATCAGGTCACACAGCAGGGTGGTTTCCGTAAATCGACCGCAGGCGCGTTTCTGCATCCTGCGCTGGAACGCGACAACATCGTGATTCAGGCCGAAGCGCATGTTCAGAACCTGATCATCGAGGATGGTCGCTGTACTGGGGTACGTTTCAAGGCCGGTGATGAAATACTTGAAGTGAAGGCTGATGCAGAAGTGATCTTGTCCGCAGGAGCCTATGGGTCACCGCAAATCTTGCTTCTGTCTGGTATTGGCCCTAAGGCCGAGTTGGAGGCGATTGGCATTAACGTTGTGCACGACCTGCCTGGTGTCGGAAAGAACTTGCAGGATCATTACATGGCACCAGTGGCTTATGAGTGTACTCAGCCGGTGACACTGGCCCATGCGACCGACGAAGCTCAAGGCGCTTTGCTGATGGAGAAGGGGATGGGTCTTTTGACCTCAAACATCGGCGAAGCCGGCGGCTACTTGACGGTTATGGATGATGCACCTGCACCGGATCTTCAATTTCACTTCGCGCCCACTTGGTTCATTTCAGACGGTGCCGGAAACCCCAGCGATGGGTCAGAAGGTTTCACATTGCTACCGGGGGTTGTGGGAACTCGCTCTGTTGGCGATCTAACGTTGGCTTCCAGTGACCCGGCGGACAAACCCAACATCAATCCAAACGCCTTTGCAGACGAGAAAGACCTCGATGTGATGGTCGAAGGTGTGAAGATCGCTCGTAAGATCTTGATGTCACCTGCCATGGATGAATTCCGCGGCGCAGAGCGCTTTCCTGGGGCCGCTGTGCAATCGGATGACGACATACGCGCCTGGATCCGAGGTAATGCACAGACAATCTATCATCCGGTAGGTACCTGCAAGATGGGCTCGGATGAAATGGCGGTCGTTGATGCCGAACTGAACGTGCACGGTATTGCTGGCCTGCGCGTGGCCGATGCCTCGATCATGCCGAAAATCACCAACGGTAACACCCAAGCGCCCTGCGTGATGATCGGCGAAAAAGCTTCGGATCTGATCCGCGCGTAAGCGTATTGGTCCACCCTGCCAAAGGGTGGGCCCGTGTTTTCGGGAAAGTCAGAAATGCGTAAAATACTGATGGATCAGCCTTTTTTGATTGCCAACTTGAATGATTTTGCTGGCTCGGGCCACGGGACGACCAAGGTAGTTTTGGATGAATAAAGTAGCACCCATAAACAAGCTTGCGGACCGCAAGTCTCATAAGGCCCGCAAGCGCGATGCGAAAAAACGCGAGATCGCCGAAAGCGCGATTAACGCGCTGAAAGTCTATGGCTACGCGCGCACCACATTGCGCGACATCGCCGCGCATTCAGAAATGTCGCTCGGCAGTCTGCACTACTATTTCGAAGATAAGGACGAGCTACTTGTTTTTTGTGTCCGTCAATACAAACTCAAGTTCGTGGAGTTGATGACCTCAGCCGTCGAAGGGATCGACGCGCCGGACAAGGCGATGAAAGCGTTTTGCAACGCACTGGCTGAAACAATCCAGCAAGAGGCGGAACTTCACAGGCTTTGGTACGACATTCGCAATCAAGCCATGTTTGACGAAACCTTTGAGCCGGTTGTTTCAGAAATCGAAGAGCTTTTGATCGGGATGATGGCTCCTTTGGCGGTGGATCGTGCGGCACAAGAGCTACTTTACATGCGTCTTGATGGAGCCTTTCGGTTCCTGTTGCAGGGATACCTGAAGGGATCTCGGCCATCTGTCCAAGACATGCGATCCATATTCGTTTCTGCCGCCACCGTCTCAGCCCATTGAATCCTTAGCTTGGGTGATAGACGTGAACGTCACATCACGGGTGTTCAAGCCATATGCTCCGCCGTAACGCGCGGCGGTAAAACAAGGTAACTGGCACCGGTGTACCGCCACTAGCTAGGGTTATGACCAGCCGGAGGGACAGGAACAACCTTGAGATAGGCAGCTATCGCCAGACGATCCTCATCAGACAGACGAGAGGTGTTTTCGATAACTTCGACCATCTCACCACCAGCGCTGTCATAATCTGGCGTGAAACCGGACTTGAGGTATTCGGCTATATCCGCTTCGGACCAATCAAGCTGGTCAGCGGTTAGGCTTGGGATACGGCCTTTCCCATTTGGGTTTGGCGCACCTGTCAGCCAGAGATCACGTTTCAAACCACCTAAACCATTCCGCGGCGTATGACATTCAGCACAGTGGCCCAGCGCCTCCACCAGATACCGGCCATGTCTTTGTTGGTCGGTCAGTTCCTCGGTAACTACCCAACCTGGCGCCATGTTCAAAAGCTTCCATACCCCCAATCCTTGCCTAATACTGAAGGGAAAGCCAATCTCATGCGGGTCGCTTTCGGCAGAGACCGCTGGCAGAGTGGCAAGGAACGCGTGAAGCGAAGTGACATCTTCCACTTTCATGTTGGCATAAGACGTATATGGAAAGGCGGGATAATAGTGCTGCCCTTCGGGTCCGGTTCCGTGAAGTAGGGCATTGGCCAGATCCACCGCGGACCAGGACCCAATACCCGTTTCAGGATCGCTGGAAATGTTAGGGGCAACAAAAGTGCCAAACTCTGTCTCAAACCGCCGACCACCAGAAAGTACAAGCTTTTCCTCTCCTTTAGCGTCTGGGGCTGAGTGGCAAGAAGCACATCCGGCTGCGTAAAAGACGATCTCTCCCCTTGCGAGATCAGGGGTGACATCTGCCAGCTTTGCCTGTTCTACTTTTTGCGGTCGGGTCAGCACCAAACCGGCCAGCCCGACCAAAACCACAGTACAAGCGGCAATGAGAAGATAACGCCGCACGGTCAATGCCTAATCAGTTCTTTGGTGCTCTGTATGTTTTGTGACATGCTGAACAGCTACCACCCAGATCGCCCATTGCCGCTTTTAGCGCTTCGACATCCTGCCCTGCGGCAGCCTGCATCGCAACTGCGGCGTCTGCCATAGCTTGCCCTTTTGCACCAACGTCGGGAAAGTTCTCCCAAATCGCGGGCAGAGCACGGCTGGATGGATCGGATACATTGTCAGATCCAGCCGGCCACATTGCAGACTGATCGATCTGTGTAAGCACAACCAGATTGTTGGCAGCTCGCGTGGCTGCCTCTGCGTCATACTCCGTTTCTCCTTTTGCCATGCCGCCAAGAGTACCGAGGTTGAATGCATAAAGCTGCATGATCGAGGTCCGGGCCTTCACAGCCGGGTTTTCACTTTCATGGGCTACGGCAACGCCAATTGCGGCAACTGACAACAGACCTGCCGCGAAGACTGTGAACTTCTGCTTCATGATGTGTCTCCCTGTTCAACACGGGGAATATTAGCTTGAACAAAATTTCTTGTAATTGTTTGTTATTCGTCATCTGTTGTTAAATTATGAACAAGAGCAATTGGGACAACATTCGATACGCGCTTGCCGTCAGTAAACACGGGTCATTGAATGCAGCTGCGGCGGCGCTGGGGGTCACGCATGCTACAGTCCTTCGTCGAGTTGCAGCATTCGAAGAGCAATACGGTTGTTTGGTTTTTCAGAAGGGCCCGTCCGGTTACTCCGTTCTGCCGGAAGCCAATGCAATCCTCTCGGCCATAGAAAGCGTTGAAGATGCGGTATTGTCGGTTGAGCGGGCAATTGTGGGTGCAAATCGTTCTCCTGTTGGGCACGTACGTATCACTTCCACAGTTAGTCTTTGTCAGATTGTTCTGCCTCAGATCTTGCACGAAATCTCGCAGCTTTACCCTGGCTTGAAACTGACTTTACTGAGTGGAAACAGTCACCATGATCTGTCCCGGCTGACTGCAGACATTGCTGTGCGCCCGTCGATAAAGCTCGGAGAAGGACTCATTGGGCAGCGCGCAGGGGTGCTGACCTTCGGCATCTTTGACGACGGGTTCCCCGATCGTAAATGGATGAGACTTGATGGGGCGTTAAGCCGTTCGCTCCCTGCTAAATGGCTTGCAGAACATGTGAGCGTTGATCAAATGACCAACGGATCAGACAGTTTTCTAGTACTTCAGCAGATGGCAGCTTCGGGAGTTGGTAAAACGTTTTTGCCCACGTTTATTGGCGGCACGGACCCCAGACTTCGACGATCACACGACGAGGATCCGGAAATCGAGGTTCCGCTCTGGGTCGCGACGCTAGACGAAATTGCAAACACTCCAAGGTTTGCAGTTGTACAAAAAGCGTTGGTGGAACGCTTAGCTAGCACCCTGACGGGGTATTACTCTTGAGGACCAGCGGTACGCCCTTGGTTTGGACAATCAGCGGCTAGATCATCTAGAACCCTCAAGCCTGAAACAGAACTGACGTACCGCCTGCACAAAGACCGTTTTCCGCTGCTGGTGTTCAAGAATTGTTCGAATTTCTTGGCGTTTTCCACGTGCTTCTCAGTCACAAAAACCGAGACGTAAATATTTCCGCAAAAAAGAAATTCAATATGATATAGAGAGATACGAATATGATTTGTTGTAGTGCAATTTCAAAGCGCAACCGGGCAATCTTGATTTGGGAGGTCAAAAATGCTTCGTACGTTTGGATGTTCTATCTCGTTTATACTGGCATCAACGACGGTCTTTGCCGACGCGGTTCCAAGCAAAGAAGCGGCGGAAGGATTATTCTCAGATCAGCCGTATTCCCCGTATGCTGAGCGCTCTTTTCCCGAGCGCCCGTTATGGGGCGATACGCATCTTCACACCGGGCTTTCGCTGGATGCAGGCGCTTTCGGAAACACCCTGCTGCCAGATGAAGCATGGCGTTTTGCAAAAGGTGAACAGGTCATTTCTTCCACCGGGCAACCGGTAAGGCTGGCCCGTCCGCTGGATTGGATGGTGCTGACGGATCATACTGACTTGATGGGTTTTGCACCGGATCTTCAGGCGGGTAAGCCAGGTGTACTGGCTGATCCAAAAGGATTGGAATGGTACGAAGGCTACAAGGCGGGTGGTGAAGAGGCCGGAAAAACCGCCTTCGACATCATCACCAACTTCTCACAAATGACATTGCCCGAAGTTCTGTTGGAGTCATACAGCCCCGGTGCCGACGCCTTTGCTTTCACTTGGGAACACATTGTCTTGGCCGCTGAGAAGCACAACGATCCCGGCAACTTTACGGCTTTCATCGGGTTCGAGTGGACATCGGTGCCCAAAGGTTTCAACCTGCACCGGAACGTCATGCTTCGCGATGGGCCGATCCGAGCTTTGCAAATGGTTCCTCCGGTCACGCAGCCGCCTTACGGCGATACGGATCCCAAATCCCTCTACGCATGGCTGGAAGAGTATCAGGAAAAGACAGGGGGGCGTGCCGTTGCCTTTGCGCATAACGGCAATCTGTCAAATGGATGGATGTTCCCAACCGAAGACACGTATCACGGCGGCAAGGTCGACGAGGAATACGTGGCAGCCCGTGCGAAATGGGAACCCCATTATGAGGTCACTCAAATCAAGGGCGATGGCGAAGCACACCCCTTCCTGAGCCCCGACGATGAATTTGCGGATTACGAGAACTGGGATGTCGGTAATCTGGACATTACCGAGCTAAAGACTGACGACATGCTGGCTGGCGAATATGCCCGAGAGGCATTGAAACGCGGTTTGATGCTGGAAGAAAAGTTCGGCGTGAACCCCTACAAGTTCGGAATGGGTGGCGCGACGGACAGCCATACCTCTTTGGCCACAGCAGAAGAGGATAACTTCTTTGGAAAATCGGTGAGTGTCGAACCTTCGGCCTCGCGCATCCAACATCCATTCATCGCCAATGATTTAGGAGAGATTCCCGGCGACCTGCTTGTTGCTTCCGGATACACCGCAGTATGGGCCACAGACAACACGCGCGCTGCGATCTTTGATGCATTCAAACGGCGTGAAACCTACGCGACCACTGGGCCACGTATAGGCCTGCGGTTCTTTGGCGGGTGGGACTTCAATGAAGCGGATGTTGAAACCCGTTTCCTTGCGAATGTCGGCTACACCAAAGGTGTTCCAATGGGGTCAGACCTTCGCCCTCGCGAGGGTGATGGCGCGCCCTCTTTCCTGATTGCCGCCCTGCGCGACCCGGTCGGCGCCAACCTTGATCGCGTGCAGGTGGTCAAAGGTTGGCTGGATTCTGAAGGAGCCATGCAGGAAAAGGTTTACGACGTTGCGTGGTCGGACAACCGAGTTGCCGATGACAACGGTAAGATCCCTGCGGTTGGAAATACGGTCGATGTGGAAACTGCCAGTTGGACCAACACAATTGGAACTGCCGAACTTGTGACTGTTTGGACTGACCCCGATTTTGATCCGAATGAGAGGGCGTTCTATTACGTTCGCGCCATCGAAATCCCGACCCCGCGTTGGGTGCTGTACGATAAGCTGCGATTTGGCGCTGAGCTTCCTGCAGATGCTGTACTTACGCATCAGGAACGCGCCTATTCATCTCCGATTTGGTACACGCCAGCGGAATGATCGGGTCCACACATGACAATCAATGCCGGGGCGGTTACTGCCGCCTCGACCGTTACTCCAAATCTTGAAGACCTTTTGAACCTTAGATTTCTGACAAATCCCAATCGATTGGTACGGGCAAAGCCACCTTGGATCGTTTTTGACGCAAATAGCGCGCACTATTCCATGTGGAACTGTAGCGGCAGTAAGAACGGGAATTGCGTATTCTCATCAATCTCAATCTTCATGATTGGCCCCATCCACGCGCCCCATTTTGCGTTAACCGGACAGTCTTTTAGATGCGCTTGAGCCCGTTCAAGGTTGTCCGTTTCGAAATAGCCAAAAAGAGTAAGACCGTGTCGGAAAATGTTGTAGTTTTTGATACCTGCATCTTGCAGCGTTTCAAGCATTTCCGGCCAAATCTCGTCATGACGCTTCTTGTATTCCTCTTCATATCCGGGGCGCACCTCAAGGACCCAAGCATAGGATGCCATTACGAACCCTCCTTCCAGGTATTAAAGCAGTCGCGCAGTGCAATGATCTCGGTCAGGACATCTTCGAAGAGCGTATTCATATAGTCCTGATGCACCGGCTCGATGGCCAAAGCTCCTGAGTACCCCGCATCACGCAGAGTTCCAAACATCGCAGGGAAATTCAGTGTGCCATGAGCAAACTTCGTCTGAAGTGCTCCCATCTTCGCCTGTCTTAGATGCACGTGGGCGGCATAAGGTGCAAGCGGATCGATTTCTTCTTGTCTGTAGCCAAGGCAAGCAAAGTGCGAATAGTCCAACGCCAGTCTTATACCTGTGGCTTCTGCGAGGCGCTGCGCTATCGCGGGAGACTCGGCAAATGAATGAACATGCGGTTCGATGCAGAGTGTCGCCTTATGGTCTTCTGAGAGCGCCTGCATTTCGGTAAGCGATCGGGTTGACTCTGCTTCGGCATCCGCTCGGGATTGCCCCGGATTGACGACACCGGGAAGGATAAACACGGTTCCGATCCCTGCGGTATCGGCAAAGGTCAAGACCTGTTTCAAGTCCTTTAAGTTGTCGCGCAGCGTGCCCTCCGCAGCCAGGTTTCTGCCGTCAAGCCCTTCGCCGAACAAATGATAGTAGTTGGGAATGTCAACGCCAAGACTGGCCAGACGTTCCGCGGCAGCCGTCGGGTCGGTCAGGATTTCAGCTTTGTTCAGCGCTGAACGGTAAAACAGGCCAACGTCCAGGGCACCAATTCCAAGAGCCTTCGAAATGCCTGCCGCCTCGGACAGTGTGCAGGAAGGCAATGACCAGGCAGTGAGGGAAAGTCTCATTCCACATCCTCCGGTTTACCTGAAGCGGCGGATCGGTACAGAGCGTCTATCGTTGCCGTAACTTCAGCACCACATTCGGCATTACTGGCGTTGTTGACACTTTCGCCTGCGCAGAGCTTAGCAAAGATTCGAACCGGCAACGCACCGTCATATTCAGGGCGGTCCAGCCTGAGCGTGTCGTCCTCGCCATCTAGGCGCCAAAGCTCGACTGTCGCGCGCTGGTTATCGAACAGGATCATTCCCTCGGTTCCGTAGATTCGAACGTCTGTGTGCATGCCGCGATGCTTGGGCACAGTCGATGCACCAGACAATACGATCGTTGCCCCGTTCGAGGCGCGCGCGGTTGCCGCGTCGTAGAAATCAACACCGGTAGGCGACTGCCCAGCGGCGCAATAGACCTGTGCCACCGAAAGTCCCGAGACATGGATCATCCATGCAAGCGAATGGCTCATCTGCCCCCATGCGTAGCCACCAGCCTTTTTAGGATCAGCCCATGTCGATGCCGGAGGGCGGAAGAAATGGTCGGCCGTTTCCATCATCGGTTCTCCTGCGAACAAATCGTGGAGTGGCGAGCCCATCTGGCAAACGATATGGCGCACATCCCCCACCCTTCCGTCGGCAACCCAACGGCGCGCCCTTTCTGTGTACCCTTCAAAATTCAGCCCAGTCGGGACCAACACTTCACGCTTGGCTTCACGTGCCGCCGCAGCAATTGCACGACCATCCGCCGCCGCTGTTGCCATCGGTTTTTCAACCAAAACATGGGCACCCGCACGCAGCGCGGCGATGGCTGGCGCTGTGTGCGCCACGTGCGGAGTTGAAATCATTACGCCATCGAGTCGTTCGGCCGCAAGCATAGCGTCAAAATCGGTGTACCGACGCGCGATACCGAAGGCGTCACCTGCGGTGTTCAGTCTTTCGCAATCGAGGTCACAGATCGCGACAATATCAGCCTCCGCACAGTCATCGATGGTTGGAATGTGGTTGAACGTAGCCCACCAGCCGACCCCCACCACACCAATTCTGGCCGTCATGGTTTTTCCTCCTTGATGTCTTGCGCGATAGTGGACCTGTAGACATTTTGCATATGCACCTCGGCGGCTTCCGCAGCGGCTAACGGTTCGCGCCTCTTCAAAGCTTCAAACAGCCTACGGTGATCCTTGAGGCTTTGTTCCAGTACAACAGGGTTCTCGGATGCACGGCGCCGGAATTCCAAGCCCAGGGCGTTCAGGCTTTCGCCAATGCGTTTTAGAAAGGCATTTCCACAACCCGCCCAGATCGCTTCGTGAAACTTGAGATCGGCGACGCGAAACGCCTTCGGATCCGAGACCGTTTCGACCTGAGATTCCAGCAAGCCCTCTAATTCAGCCAGTTGGTCGTCGGTCATCTCAGTCGCTGCACGACGCGCAACATCCCCTTCAATCAAGGCGCGGGCATCATAGAGCTCGCGTATGTTGAGGTCTTCGAGTTCAAGAAAGAACCGGATTGGTCCCAAAAGCGCGTCCGCGTCCAACTCACTGATGAATGCTCCACCACCTTGTCGGCTTCGGATCACCCCAAGAATTGAAAGCCCGCGAATTGCTTCGCGGACAGAAGGGCGCGATACGTCAAGCATCTCTGCCAGCTCGCGTTCGGGCGGCAACTGATCGCCAGGCTTCAAAGCCCTTGACGTGACCAGCTCGAGAATTCGCTTTGCGACAATTTCAGACACAGATTCCCGGGCTATGGGTGTTTCTGTGAAGATTGCCGAAGCTTTCTTTGTCATGAGTTTGCTCCTTGCGCCAATTTGCGGGACAGCGCACTTACCTTGATCCTCGGGCCGATAACTGATGCTATAAGCAAGACACCGATCACACCGGTCTGGATATGGCCGGTAATATTCATGAGCGCCATGCCATTGCGCAGGTTCAATACGATGAGAACCGCTAGGAGTGTCCCGACTAACGATCCACGCCCGCCGAAGATACTGACACCTCCCAAAAGCACCATCGTGATAATGTCCAGCTCGAACCCGTTGGCTACATCGCCACGAACAGCTCCGACGCGCGCGGCAAACAAAAGCCCTGCGAGTGCAGCAATCCCACCGGAAGCCGTAAACAGAAGCAGTTTGTGACGCGCCGTGTCGATCCCCGCGAATGTAGCAACTTCTCTATTGTTGCCGATCAAGTAAGTCTTGCGTCCAAAGCCGCTGCGCTGAAGAACGATATACAGCACCGCAAACAGCACAACGAACAGAATTAGGGACAAGGGAATGTCACCAATCAGCCCCTGTTGACCGAGCCTATCGAACCACTCCGGAAAATCGGTAATTCCGCGATCTTCGACCAGAACCCTTGCCATGCCACGAAACCCGATGAGTGTTGCCAGTGTTACGACAAGCGAAGGTAGCCCGACATACGCAATGAAGTAGCCGTTGAGGGCCCCACCGACGACGCCTATTCCCAATGCCATCAGACAGGCAAGACCCGCAGGGAAACCTGCAGCAAACATAAAACCGAAGGCACAAGCCGAAAGCCCCATCATTGATCCCACCGACAGATCAATTTCGGCATTAATTATGATCAGTGTCATAATCAGCGCGACAATGATCTTCTCAATCGAAAGCTGAAACAGGTTGATCTGGTTCGACAATGTTAGAAACTGCGGCGATAGCATGGAATTGACCGCAAAGATCAGGACTGCAAGCCCCAGAAGAAAGCCTTCCCAACTCTTTAGCTTGTCGAGCAAGATCATCCCGGGATCCTTTGCTTCGAACGGGTTTGGCTTTGTATTTTTTCCTCCGCGCGCTTGTGCTCGCGGGCTTGGCGCGCAGCTGTCAGCCGACGCATCAATAATGCGTCCACAGACACCGACAGGAGTATGAGAAGGCCAAGCACCGCTTCACGCCAAAACTCACTGACCAACTGCCAGCGTACCAAGCTGGTGTCGATCAAATCAACAAGTATGGCCCCGATCAAAGCACCTATAACAGTGCCCGATCCGCCAAAGATGTTAACCCCGCCTACCACAGCTGCTGCCACAGATTTCAACTCAAAGCCCAAACCTGCGACTACGGTGATCGTGCCGAAACGGGCAAGGAACATGAACCCGGCAAGCCCGGCAAGCGCACCAGCAAATACAAAAGCAAAGAAAACGGTCTTTCGCGTGTTTATACCCGCCATTTCTGCGGCTTCGGGATTGGAGCCTATTGCATAGAGTCTGCGTGCGGCCCGAAGTCGTGTCAGCGCTATGTGCACAATTACGACTACAACAACCGCCGCCACAAATGCAGCCCGAAACTGCATCTGCCCCCATTGCCAAAGCACGGTGTTGGGAAACGTGACCAGCCATTCAGGCAAATTAGCGGTCGAGATTGATTTACTGTCCGAGTACTCGACCAAAGCTGACCGAAACAGAGCCATTGTGCCAAGTGTCACGATGATTGATGGAACTTTCGCAAAAGCCACAAGCAGGCCATTGATCGCGCCAAACACTGCACCCAGACCCATCGCGTAGGAAACCAGAACGATTGGTGGGAGTTCTGGGTTGTTTGTGACCAGGCTTCCAGTCGCAAAGGCAACAAAGCCAACAACTGATCCGATAGATAGGTC
This sequence comes from Ruegeria sp. CF8, assembly GCF_056537285.1. NCBI lineage: Bacteria > Pseudomonadati > Pseudomonadota > Alphaproteobacteria > Rhodobacterales > Roseobacteraceae > Ruegeria > Ruegeria sp. CF8. Next base: position 208,596 of record NZ_JBQFRG010000004.1, read on the forward strand.
GATGTTTCGCGTAATGATCACAATGGTTTGCGCTGTGGCGATCAGCGCCATGATCGCCACCGAGCTGGAAATACGGTTGAACAATCGCCCATTAAGATAGTTTGCGACGACCGATGCGAAAAACAATACAACCGCCGCCAGAACAATAAGCAAAGCCAAAATGCGCAGGGTTTGCGGGTTGAGACGGCCCAAGGCGCGACGCATTATGACGCCTCCCTCGTGTCGGCCTGCCCTGTGGCAAGCACCATGATCTTCTCTTGTGTTGCCTGCTCGGAGTCGAGCACACCCATTTGAAGGCCCTCGCGCATGACAAGGATTCGATCACCAAGCGCAAGAACTTCGGGCAGATCAGAGGAAATGACCAAAGCGGCTCCGCCCGCGGCCACAAACGCACGGATCAGGTTGTGAACTTCGGCTTTTGCGCCCACATCAATGCCACGCGTGGGTTCGTCGAAGATTAGGATTTTGGGATCCATGTTCAGCCATTTCGATAACATCACCTTTTGTTGGTTGCCTCCGGACAGAGTACCAACGACAGTCTCGACATCTGGCGTACGGATATTCAGGCGGTTTCGAAAATCCTCTGCAACGGCGCGCTCTTTTTCGAGATCCAGAATACCCAAGCGGCTCAGGAACGCGTTAAGCGTAGCGGCCGTCATGTTGGCTCGGATCGGCATGGGCATGGCAAGGCCAAGCTTGCGGCGATCTTCAGAAACATAGGCAATGCCGACGTCCATGACCTGTTTTGGTGTCGTGAGGTTAAGCTTGCGACCATGCACGCGGATCGTGCCACCGGTCGCAGGTTCAATTCCAAAGATAGAAAGTGCCACGTCCGTGCGCCTAGCCCCGACCAGACCGGCCATGCACAAGACTTCGCCTTTGTGTAACTTGAATGAGATGTCTTCAAATGTGCCGTCGAGAGTTAGGTTTTCGACCTCCAACACCGTGTCCTCTGTCGCTGTGCTGACGGCTTTGGCGAAGAAATTTCCGACGTCCCGGCCAACCATTTCCGCAATCATCCCCTCGGACGTTACTTCGGCAATGGGCCGTGTGGAGACATGGCTTCCATCTCGGATGACCGTTACCCTATCGGCGATTTCGAATACTTCTTCCAAGCGATGGGAGATATAGACCACCGCCACACCATCCGCGGCCAGGGTTTTGGCGACACGACGCAATTGCGCGGCCTCGTGGGCCGACAGTGACGCCGTGGGTTCATCCATGACCAATACGCGCACATCCTCAGAAAGCGCTCTGGCGATTTCAACCGCCTGTTGTTCTGCCAACGTCAAGCCGCTGGACACCTGATCAACGTCGAAATTCATGCCTATGCGGGCAATAAGCTCGCGTGCGCGCCGTCGCTGTTCTCTCAAACGCAACCAGACACCCTCGGATCGTGCAGAGATAAAAATGTTCTCGGCCACATCGAGATCAGGAAACACCATCGGTTCCTGATAGATCGCGGCGATACCAAGAGCGCGCGCAACCTGCGGCCCGGAAATGTGTTGCACCTCTCCATCAACGGCAATCGAACCGCCGCTGGGTTGGTGAATGCCGGTCATGATCTTGATCATGGTCGACTTTCCGGCACCGTTTTCACCCACCAGCGCGTGCACCTCACCCGGCATCAGAGCCAGCGACATATCCTTCAACGCGTGCGTCATCCCGAAGGATTTCGACACATTCTGCAGTTCGAGAATTGGATCGGACATATCGATTGTGCCTTCAAACCGTGGCGAGAGCGAGAACCCCGCCACGGTCCGGGCAATGACTCCTTATTGCGCGGCGGCTTCGACGTTTTCGCTGGTATAGACCGTAAATGGCCCCATCAGGATGCGCTTGGTACCTGGGCGTCCTGGATCTTCCTCGATCGAGTAGTCACCCATCCGTCCGGCGGTGAAGCTCTCGCCGATGTCACCGGTCAACTGGCCGGTCGCAAGACCGTAAGCCGTGTAATAGGTGAGGTAGCCAAGATCGCGGAAATCCCAGAGTGCAAACTCAGGCGCGCACCCATTCATAGTGTAGGACACCATTTCCGACGGCAGTCCCAGACCCGAGACCTTGATTTGATCGCACAATCCTTCGTCCTGCATCGCCTTAGAGGCGGCCTGTATACCAACCGTAGTTGGCGACATGATCACGCCAAGATCAGGGTACTGGTCTACCAAGGACAAGGCGCGATTATAGCTTACCTCGGCCTGATCATCGCCATAGACGATATCGACCAACTCGATACCTGCGTATTTCTCGCCCTCAAGCGCCTTCTGCATCGAGGCGATCCAGGCGTTCTGGTTTGCGGCGTCCGGCGTCGCCGACAGTACCGCCATCTGGCCTTCGCCGCCGAGGATCGAATGCGCCATGTCGGCCATAACCGTTCCTATCGATCCGAAATCCACCTGCGCGACAAACACATCCTCGCCTTCTCCGCTGGGGATGGGGCTGTCCCAGGTCACCACGCGTGTGCCAGCGGCTTGCGCGGCCGCGGCGGCGGGTGCGATCTGGTCACCGGCATTGTTCGACAACATTACGGCACCCTGCCCCTGAGTGGTTGAGGTGGTCATGATTTCGATCTGCCCGGCCACAGAGTTCTCGGGGGTTGGACCGACAAACAGGAGTTCACCGGGATTACCAAGCTCGGCATGGGCTTCCTGAGCGCCCTCGTTAGCCTGATCGAAAACCAGAATGCCGAGGAATTTTGGTAAAAGCACCATGTCAACGGACTGGCCCTTCTCCAGTACAGTCTGTGCGCTCGCGATGCCCGCAGCACTCATCATGAGGGCCGCAGCAAGGCCAAGGGTTTTGGTTGAATTCATCGAACTTCTCCTCCGTATAATCTGTTGGTTTTACGCTGTTTCCCGGCTCTGCTCCCTGCCTTGGGCCTTTGTTTTGCTCGGGCCGCTCCTATGCTTGCCCCACGGTCTGACGCTGCTTGCCCAAACCTTCGATCCCCAGTTCCATCACTTGCCCTTTACGCAGATAAACCGGTGGTTTTTGCCCTAACCCGACACCGGGCGGAGTTCCCGTCGAGATCACGTCGCCGGCTTCAAGCGTCATGAACTGCGAGATGTAAGAAATAAGATGCGCAACACCGAAGATCATTGTCTTCGTTGAGCCATCCTGAAAGCGGTACCCATCTACATCCAGCCACATGCCAAGGTTCGATGGATCGGGAATCTCGTCACGGGTGACAAGCCAAGGCCCAAGCGGCGCGAAAGTGTCAGCACTTTTGCCCTTCACCCACTGCCCGCCACGCTCAAGCTGATACTCACGCTCAGAGATGTCGTTGCACACGCAATATCCTGCAACATGATTTAGCGCCTCGGCCTCATCTACATAGCGGGCCGTCTTTCCGATGACGACTGCAAGCTCGACTTCCCAGTCCGTTTTCTGTGATCCGCGTGGGATCAATACCTCGTCGTTTGGCCCACAAAGCGAAGTCGTGGCCTTCATGAAAAGGATCGGTTCGTCGGGTACTGGCATCCCGGATTCCGCAGCATGGTCAGAGTAGTTCAACCCGATACAAATGATTTTACCTACCCCGGCGACGCAGGCCCCGATTCTGGTATTAGCGTCCATCTCAGGAAGGCTTGAAACATCCAGCCCACGCAGCATTTCTAGCGAGGCATCAAGAAGCGTATCGCCCGCAATGTCGTGGATCTGGGCAGACAGATCGCGGACCACGCCATCCGCGTCGAGTACTGCTGGCACTTCCTGTCCAATTGGGCCAACACGCATGAGTTTCATCTCGGGTGTCCTTAAATCGTTGGAATCGGTTTGCGCGGTGCTTCACCACGAAGACCGCGTGCTAAGTCATCGGCTACAAGGTTCTGCAGGCGGCCAATGGCAGCTTCTGAATACCAGGCAGCATGTGGGGTCAGCAGGCAACGCGGTGCATCGCGAAGGGGCGAATCCACAGGTAGCGGCTCGGTCGCAAAGACATCCAGAGCGGCGCCGCCGATAGTCCCGTTGATCAGCGCCACAGCCAGATCGTCCTCGACAATAAGCTGGCCACGCGCCGAATTCACAAGCATCGCGTGTGGTTGCATCAAAGCCAGTCGTTCAGCATTGAAAAAGCCGGTTGTGGCCGGTGTGCCCGGCGCGTGAAGCGAGATAAGGTCAGCTTTGGCAAGAAGCTCGTCGGGAGACACCAGCGTCACCCCGGCCGCCGCTGCGCGCTCTTCGCTCAAGCCGGGGTCCGATACAATGAACTTGAAGCCAAAGCCTGAAAGGCGGTTTTTCACCTCGCTGCCAATTTGGCCCATCCCGAAGAAGCCTATGACAGTCTCTCTGAACGGCTTCATAGGTTTGGCGGCCGCCACCGCTTTCCAATCTCCCTCCCGAACCGAAGCATCGAGCGTCACCAGCTTGCGCAGAAGCGTCAGCACCGAAGCTGCTGTGTGCTCGGCCACTTCGTCTACACAATAATCCGGCACATAGCCCAACCTGAGACCAGCCTTAGCCGCCGCTTGCAGGTTGATATTGTCAAAGCCTACCCCATAGCGAATAACCGTTGCGCCGGGCTTGACTGCCATAGCTGCCTTGGGACCGAAGGCCGCGAATTGCACCGCAACCGCATCTGCCTCAGCCACGGCGTCTGCAACTTCCTCGTCGGTTCTGCATTGATAGGCTGCAAAACTGGCTCCGGCTGCGGTTGCAGCGGCCTGTTCAGGGGCAAGGTCCGGAAAAGTATAGTCGGTGACGACAACTTTCTGGCTCATACGAACCCCTCCAGATAGTCATGAATGATCTCGCCCTGCACAAGCGTGAAATCCGCCCGCCAGAAAAAGCCCTCAAGCGGCTCTATCACTGGCAAACGGAATACTGGCAGTTGTGCGTTCGGGCGCAGCTCGACCGTGCATGGACCGCGCCACGCTTCGTGCACGATCACATTTTCCAGTCGCCGGCTGGTGAGTTGTCGAATGGCCGGACGCCCGTCGATATGGTCGATCGCCTTGAGATTGATGTTGGTGGCAAAGTCGAAATGTGGAGCCAGATCACCCGCTTCCGCGCGCACCTGCTTATAAGCCATGGTGCCTGTAATAACGTCGATGCCGTTTCGCTCGACTCCACCGACAATGAGATCGCCCCGATACTCAACACTTGGGTTTCCAAGTTTTTTTGGCTGGCCATGTACTTCGCGGCCATGCGCTACACCTACGTCAGAGGCCAGTGCGAGATAGGGCGAATAGGCACCCGCCCGGTCGCCGAGACGTGCGCCGAACATCACATTGGCTTCGAAATAAGGCCCGACCCAGTCGGTGTCGTTCATCTTGTAGATATGGGCACAGGCCACGTCCCCGACCGGTTCTAGTGGCGGAGGCAAAAGAAAAGCCATCGCCTCGGGGTCGGTACGCCAGTAGAGCGTCAGTATCTGAGCATTGCGGAACTCGAACGGGAATGGCGGCACCATTGGGGCGTCCCACGGGGTCGAAAATCCGGGCGCGCGGATGTCGTCCTCGGTTGGCCTTGTCATTCCGTAAGTTTTTTGGCGCATCATTTCTCCCGTCGCCCAATCCCGCAGATTTCGGACACTTTGGTGTCAACCTCGTTGTATCCTTGCACCGGTCTTTACCTTTGACAGCGTGGTTAGACCGCTTTACCAATTAATTGGTCTGACCAATTTTGCGCAATTCGACAAGGATCACAAGAGAAATGTTTGACCTCACCCCCATAGATGTGCCTGATCTTTCGGGCCGGACAATCCTGGTCACTGGCGCGGGTCGCGGCATAGGTGCGCACCTTTCAAAGCTCCTCGCCGACCACGGAGCTACTGTTTTTTCTGGGATCTATGGGACACCCGATGAAAGTACTTCCGGTTTGCTCGACAACTGTACGCAACTGGAACTGGACGTCACCGATCCGAAATCCGTCGCGTCGGCCCTGACCAAAATCAAGGCTGCCACCGGGCAGCTTGACGCATTGGTCAATAACGCAGGTGCGATTGCTCCAATCGGTCATGTGGACACTCTGCCAACGGAATCTCTGCTCCAGACCTACGAAGTCAACGCATTTGGATTGCACCGAATGACATGCGCGGCGCTCCCTTTGTTGCAGGCTTCACAAGGGGTTGTCGTTAACTCGGGCACCGGCGCTGCCACGACACCAATGGAAGGCTGGGCCGTTTACTGCACCTCCAAAGCCGCTGCACGAATGATGACGTTGATGTTCGCAAAAGATCTCGAACGAAGTGATGTCCAATTCTTTTTCATTGGAATCCCACCAACGGATACCGAGATGCAATCTGAAATCCGTGACGCCGGTCTGAACCCGATTAGCAAGATACCTAAGGAAGACCTCGTGCATCCCGAAGTTCCTGCCAGTGTGATGGCATGGCTTTGCAGTTCTGAAGCTCGTAAGCTTGAGGACGTAATCTTGGACGTGCGCGACGACTTCTTCAGGACAAGGATGGCGTAGTTGCTTAACGGGGATACACCATGAAGGTCAAAAAGGTTGAGGCAATTCCAGTTTCTTATCGGGAGCCGACGGACCATAACCGCTTCCGTGCGGTTTGCCTTGTGAAAATCACGGATACCGAAGGTCGGTGCGGCTGGGGTGAAGCCTGCACTTATTTCCCAGAAGCCGCGCTGGCCGCAGCTAACATTGTCTTGGGAATGTCAGAACTAGTCGTCGGCCAATCACCACTTCAAACCGAGACCATCTGGTTAAAGCTGAAAGAGCACAGTTGGTGGTATGGCACGGGTGCAGGTATCGCGTCCTTCGCAATTTCAGGGATCGACATTGCGCTTTGGGATCTCAAAGGCAAGCAGCTGAGTACCAGTATACTTGATCTCCTTGGAGGACCCGCCCGCGAAAGGCTTCCGGCAATCGCAAGCCTGCATGGCACAAAGGCGCGGATAGAAGAAATGGCCGAAGAAATTGCGGCACATACATCAACCGGACTTCACGGCGCGAAGGTCGGTTTCGGGAAGGCGGGTAACGCCCATCTCGGATTCGAAGAAGCCCGCGATCTGGAGTTCGTGGAAAAAGTGCAGGCGGCAATGGGTCCGGACAAAGATCTGATGGTGGATTTGGGCGTTAAGAACCACTGGGACGTACCAACCGCGATCCGCCGCGCAAAGGCCTTTGAAGAGCGTGGCGTTGCCTGGCTTGAAGAACCACTTGGCCACGACGACCCCGAAGGTTACGCCGCGTTGCGCGCAGCCAGCGGAATCCGGATCGCATACGGTGAGAGAGAGTGGAACGCTCGAGGAGTCGAGCACATCGTAAACACCGGAACAGTCGATGTTGTCGGGCTGGATCCGGGACGCGTAGAGGGCATCACGGGGTTTCGTAAAGCCGCGGAGATATGCGCGCTGAACAATCGGCAGGCCAACGCGCACAACTTCTCTACCGCTATTGTCGGTGCGGCCAGTCAGGCGCTAAGTTTTGCATCCCCCGCTTGCCGGTTGCTGGAACTTCAACCCGTATACGGCCCTGCACAGAAGGATCTGGTCGATCAACCGATCTGGCATAAGAACGGATATATTGCATTCCCTGACAGACCAGGGCTGGGCATAGAAGTTAACGAAGATCTTGTAGAGTCGGCTCGAATAAGCTGACCGCAGCCGTTCAAGTTTAAAAGAACCGCTAGAAATCTGTAAGAATAAAGTCTCGCAGTGGCGTGCCGTTTTCGCAAACCTTCCGTGACATTCAAGTGGATTTTACCTTCTGTGACAAAACATGTCCTTCAACCTTTTTGATCTTCCCAATCAATTGCCTTGCCACGACGCCGTCACGCCCACAAATGCAGTAAACGCAACGTCAGTCGCCTCCGGCTTTTGAGAAATCCACCGCTTTTTGGTCTACTAAACGGCTGTTGGGTCGCTCCGCCGCCCATCAATGGAAACGAAGGCAGGCAGTGCAACGGGTCAAAGCCGCCTTTTCAAAAACTCAAGGACGTCATCATAAACCTGCGGACTTGCAGTGTCTGTAGTCAGTGTGGAATGTCCTTTGCCCGGAAGGTCAGGTGAGAATCTTTCCATAGCGTCTCCCACAAGCTCTTTTGCCGCTTTCATGTGTGACTCTCTGCAAAACTTATCTCTTTGATACCGATAAGCTTTTACGCAAGGAAATGTTTTACCGGCCAAGCCTGCTTTCACATCTTCACGCTCAGATTCTGAGAGCCCCAAAGTCTTGATTTTGAAGGCGAACGGGAAAGATGGTTGGCAGGCAGCGACAGCGTGGACTTGGGGAGACGCGATCCCTGCGATCGCAAACCCACCGGTCAGACACATCCCAACTATACCAATCTTGGCATCTGGATGGCGGTCTGAAACGTGTTGGACCAGATCAAGTAACCATGACGCAAACGGTCGCTCACATGAGGCGGTCTTAGTAGAGAACAAATTTCGAAATTCTCGGGACAAGCAAAACGCGAATGACTGCCCACGGTTCATACTTGTCCCCGGTGATTTAAACATAAGCGGCATGTAAACCTTAAAACCTTTACCTGCCATGTTACGGCAAAAGGAAATAAATGAATCCGACATACCTGGAAGTTCATGCAGAACAATCAGCGGTATCTCACCGTTCTGACTTATGTAGACAGGAAGCGTAAACTCAGTACCAATCTTTATTGGCTCATGAAAATCAGCCACCAACGGATATTGCGTCATTGTGTATCTCCAATACAAGGCCAAGCTTTTACGAAGCACAGCACTCTTCAACTTAAGGAATGAGCTGGCAAGATGTTTTCTTCAGACGTCCTAAGGGCGACGTTCCCCGTAGAATGACCGAACACCAGCGTTCTATGTGCTTACTAATTGTTTGCTAGTTTCGATTGTTGTCTTTTTTCTTTTCTAATGATCTCAATAGCTTCCCTAATAACAAGAGTTTATTATTTTTTGAAGGCGGCTTATAGTTACTAATATTTTGAATAATAGCACGATGATTGAAGGACATTCGTTTTGGGATACATAGGCGAAAATTTGTGGCGAATCCGCGAAAAGCATAGAAAAAACATGTCGCCAGCAACACGCAAGAAAGCTCCGGGGGAGTTTAAAATTCTTGGGCATGGCTACACTCATTACGAGCTGGCCGGCGATCCAAATGATCCCCTTCTCATTTGTATTCATGGATGGACGACCGGGAGTTATGTCTGGAAGCAGCTAAGGGAAAAGTTTGTCGGCTTGGGGTACCACGTATTAACCTATGATCTGTATGGGCGAAACTTTTCCGACCGACCGAAAGTCGCCCACACCGCAGAACTATTTACAGAGCAACTCACTCAGCTGTTGCAAGCGCTTGGTCTGAATGACAGGCGTCTAAACCTAATTGGATACTCGATGGGTGGAGCGATTGCCGCGCACTTTGCCAGTAAGCGCCTGGCGGATGTTGACCGCCTGCTATTGATTGCGCCTGCAGGCATGGAGACCCGTGCGCCAAAACTCCGCCGAATAGCACGAGAGAACCCAAGGTTTTTTGATCCGCATATTTTGTTCGCCCTACCCTTGCCGCTTCGATGGCAGTTTCACAGAGCTGCATTTGGTTACAACAATAACAAGTCTGTTCGGGAAGTCAGAAGAAAGCAGCTTCGCGAGCTCGAATACAAGGGTTATGTCGAAGCGCTCTTGTCTTCGTTAAAGGGTATTTTGGCGACGAAAATGATGAAAGAACACCAAGCGATTGCATCGCAGAGCAGCATAAAGGTCAAAGCTCTTTTCGCGAACCAGGATAAAACTATACCTTGGCCCGACGCGCGAAACCTATTCGACAAATGGAACACGAAGAAAGTGAGTGTCACGATCGAAGGTGCAGGGCACGGTGTAACTTACACTCATGTACCAGAAATCATGCGGCAAGTTAGTGGGTTTTTGTAGCTCTGCACAACTAACACTAACGTAAGGTTTTAGGCGGGTTGGTAGCCAATCTTGGTAACGCTTTAACTTAATTCTAGCTTGTTCACAGCTTTGTTCGCAGAGCATTTGCGGTGGCGCGATCCCAACCCGAAGTCTGCAAAACCAAGCACTTGAGTGAGAGCGCAAAGACCCCAGATGACAAGGCGTTTAGGATCGATCAATTGGGCAGCGCTAGTGAGCTTTTGCAGTGTCAAACCTAATTTTTGCTTGACGAGTATGTAAACCTTCCGAGATCATCCCAAAAAGGCGGCTTTTTCGTCAGGCAGAATTTCGGCTTCTAAAATAGACATTGTAAAACTTGAAAGATTAACTTGGGCTTCGTTCAGTTTCGGAAACTCAACAACGAGTTACACCTCTCAACTCTGCCGAAAAGCAGAGTAATCAGAAAATTCAAAATGAAATGAAACTCTAAAAAAAGGAATACTTGGAATGACGGATTTTTTCATGACCGTGCGGGGGCGATCCGGTGACGGATATAACAATCGATTGGGATCAGCAAAATTCCTTTGTGTTCCAGAAGATGAACAACCCGCCAAAAAGTACGAAAAGTCTTTCACAGCCTGGATGAAAGATGTGCACGCAGCTTCGGGTGCTTCAGGAACTTCGGGTACTTCGGAGTGCCTAAAAGGCCATGTCGTATTTTTTGTACATGGCTACAATACGGAAGTAGTCGGCCTCGAAAGACGTCACCGGGATATAACGAAAGGTCTGAAAAAAGCGGGTTTCAAGGGTGCTGTAATTGGTTTTGACTGGCCAAGCAATGGACGGGCATTGGACTATGTTTTTGACCGACTGGACGCACGGAACGCCGCGAACCAGCTTATGAAATACGGTATTCGCCCGTTTGCACAGAGGCAAGAACCCGATTGCGATGTGAACGTTCACGTGCTCGCTCATTCAATGGGAGCATTTCTGGTACGCGAAGCATTCGACTACGCTGATGACGACCACACAACCGCTCAAACCAGCTGGACGATGAGCCAAATAGCGCTCGTGGCGGCCGATATCTCTCGCAAATCCATGAAGGATGGTAATTCGAACTCAAGATCAATGCTGCGTCGTGCAACACGCATTACAAACTATTTCAGCAAGCATGACGAGATTTTGTCGATATCTGAAATCAAACGCGTTGGCGTCTCGCGGCGGCTCGGGCGTGTGGGAGCACCAAACGATAGATCGGAAAAACTGGTTAACCTTGATTGCTCGCACTTTTATAACAGCAATCCTGAATTCCACGGCAAATCAAAATCTCATCGGTGGTACTTTGATTCATCGAGATTTTATGAAGATTTGACTGCAACTTTTGTCTCGAACCTTGATCGGGATGTTATTGCAGGACGTGAGCGCACAGAGGATGGTTTGCGGTTGGTTTGATCTAAATCTGGCTAATTTTTTAACCCAAGACTCTGTGTTGAACTAATTTGAGCATAGGAGATTTCACTTCATAGAACGTGACAGTCTTCGGCTGTAAGTGGGCACCTCGTAAGAAGCCGGATCGATGCAGACTGCCGACGAACTGGTGTCAGCGTCAACACGACACGTGAAGGCCCAAGTTTTCGACTGCGATGACAACGGTTCCGTCTTGCAGGCAAGACCGGTTTATCCCGAGCCGATGATTGTCATATTTGTTTCAATCAATGTTTGAATTTGGGCATCCTAGGCAGCCTACTGACCCGCTGTATCGATCCAGCAGTAAGACGCGTGTTCGTGACCTGTGTTGGGGAAAGCTGAAACGAAAGGATCTTGTCTTTATTTTGCTTCCCAGGACTTCGGTTGATTCAGCCGCCTGGCATCAGCTTAAATTGCCAGACCAGAGACACGACCCGATCTGCATATCTAAGCGGCCTGCGAGTCTGGAATGTCACGGGTGAAATACAACGTATTTTTCGGCCGATCCCGTCTTGGTTCAGACATGAACCAAAGACTGCGCTTTAGCGGAGGCCCGGTCACTGTTCGACGTATCCCCCAACCCCTTGAAGGCGCGTGCAACAGCTCGCCAATTCTGCGCAGAGGTCGGTTTCAACGCTGTACGCTCATTTGCCAGCGCCAGAGCAAGGTCAAAGCGGCCAGCGCGAAGTGCTGCTTCCAGCAGTGTCCAGCCGATAATGTCACGTTGCGCGAAAGAACCGCCCAAGCGGTGGGTCATGTATCGCACCGGCAGCAGCCGGTCGACACATGCGCCGTAATCCTCATTCTTGAAATCCCGCATGGCCAGACAAAACGGCATGCCGATCTCGCGGCTCATGGCGACATTGGCGTCCGAGGCTTTTTCCAGGTACCGCTCATTGGCCGACAGAAGCTTGTTCTGAGCTTCATCCCGGTTATCCGACACGAAGGTCATCATGGCATGGACATCGTTGAAGGCATATAGCGTGTCCTGGGCTGCAGGTTCCCATTTGTCGGCCAGATGCTTCCACCGATCTCCCGACTCCTGTCCAACCAGATTGATCCGCCACAACAACGCCGCTGCATCGAGCTCTTCATATTTGTTTCCATCCTTCTGTCGGGAATCGAGATGGGCGTCGAAGATTTCGTAAACCCGATCGTATTGCTCGATATCGAGATGATAGAGCGCTGTGTGCCACCAGAGATGATTGGCGAAATTGGACGTACCCCACTGGCTGGCGCGTTCATTCATAAATCGTACGCCACCCAACTGACGGCCACGCATTTCCATCACATGAGCCACAGCATGCACCGCATAGGGATGATCTGGTCGAAGGGCCAGAGCTTGACGCGCAAGCTCTTCCGCGTGAGAGAAATCGCGGTTTTCCTCCAACCCAAAGGCGTAAAAACCCAAAACGAACTCATAGCCCGGCACGCTTTCATCCCAAAGTGTTGATGCGCGCGCCACCACATCGCGCTGCCCGGCAATGTCACCCAACAGGACATCGGTGTAATGGACCAACTCCATCGCCAAAAGGTCCATTGGGTATTTGAACAGCACTGCCTCCCATTTCTGGGTGGCACCGTAAAAATCTCCGTTGACCCAGGCTTTCACCGCCTCATAGTGGCCAATTTCACGATCATTTGCAGTTGCCAGGCATTTCTCGGCCTCATTTAACGCTTCGACCATCAGACCATATATGCGGGTTTCCATGGATTGGGTCAGCCAGCCCGCTTTGAACAACCAACCCATGATAAATTCAGGATGCTCGGCCAAAACAGCATCAATCTCGGCAATCGCGTCGCCCCGAAACGTCAGAGACATTTCAATAGCGCGCTCCAGCCCTTCAATGGCTTTTGTGTCCGGGTATGAGACGGGAACACCCCGGCAATCGGCGTAGGATTTTTGCGCTGCAATCGCTTCAGATGCGTCCATCATAGGCATTCCCTCCAACTACGGCTGAAATCAGGGTGAAGGCCTCACGCTCAAATGCAACCTTTTTTGCTGCGTTTAACTCTGTCGTGATCATAACCGAAACTGATGGTCTGGTTTTCTACGGATCACGTTTCGCTCACCTTAGGCAAATAGCCACCGCGTGTTTGCGGGGTTTTAATGTTCAGCACCTTGCCCGCCACCAGATTGCGCAGCATCTGGGCCGTGCCCCCACCAATGGTGAACATGCGCGCGTCACGCAGCATGCGCTCGACTGGTGTTTTGCGTGAATAGCCCCGCGCGCCATGCAATTGCAGGGCATCGTTTGTGACCTTAACCGCCATTTCCGAAGCAAAAACCTTGGCCTGTGCGGCCAGCATTGGATCAGGAAAACCAAAGGACTGGTTTTCCGCGCTGGCAGCGGCACGCCAGATCATCATCCGTGCGGCGTCAATTTGCATCGACATATCAGCAATCATCCATTGCAAGCCCTGGAACTCGGCAATCGGGCGACCGAACTGTTCTCGTGTTTTGACGAAATCAACAGCAGCCTCATAAGCCCCGCGGGCGATACCAAGCGCCACCGTCGCAGCCCCGACGCGTTGTGCGTTATATGCGTTCATCAACGCAGCAAAGCCGTGTTCCAACCCCTCGGGCGGAGTGATCAGGCGATCCAGTGGCAGGCGGAGGTTGTTCAAAATGACCTCGGTTTCTGGAATACCGCGCAATCCAAGTGTTGGTTCACGCGCACCAATCACCAGCCCATCCTCGCCCAAATAAGCCATGAAACCGCCGAGACCTCGGAAAACGCCGTCCTCGATCACGCGGGCGAATATCAGGTGCAGTTGAGAGACGCCGCCGCCTGTGATCCAGTGTTTCTTGCCATTCAAAACCCAAGCGTCGCCCTCCCGCACAGCCGTACTTGTCATGTCAGTCGCGGCGCTGCCAGCCTCTGGTTCAGTGATGCAGATGGCTGGCTTATCACCGAGGAGGACATGAGATGCGGCGCTCTGTTGCTGCTGAGGTGTACCATAAGCGATAATCGCCCCAACCGCGCCCATATTGCCTTCAACTGCAATCCGTCCGGACACTCCGCATTTTGCGGCCAGTTCCTCGACGATAAGCGTCACATCGAAATAACTGTGACCCGGACCGCCTAGCGGCTTGGGAACCGTCATCCCCATCAGCCCGGCCTCTGTCATGGCTTGAACCACACGTACGGGGTATTGTTCGGACCTGTCGGTTTCGGCAGCGAGCGGGCCTGACACTGTTTCAGCAATCTGCCTGGCCGCAAGTTGGAGCTTGCGTTGGCGGTCGGACAATTCGAAGGATGGACCGCTTGGATGAATAGCGTCGTGGATCATGATGTATACGCCTAAGAGACTGCAGGCATCATATCATGGCCAGTAAATCTTATGCTAATTGTATTATTTTGTTTTTTACTTGAGTTTTTCTCATGTTGTTTGCAGCGCCTCAATTGGATGTGCCTTAGTGAAGCTTGCCGTCGAAAGATGATGAAAGTGACGAACCGGTCCCCTGCGCAAAACGCGCAGAGGAGCGGCAGTTCAACTTACGCTCACAGGTACAACGCGCTGCGATTGTGTTCCCAGCCCATCAATACTCAGTTCCATTACATCGCCTGGTTTTAGGTAAGTCTGCGGGTTCTGCCCCATTCCGACACCCGGCGGTGTTCCGGTACTGATCACATCGCCGGGCTGTAGACTCATGAACTGGGAGATATAAGAGATCAACTCGGCCACGCCGAAAATCATAGTTGCGGTGCTGCCGTTTTGGTATTTGTGGCCGTTCACGGATAGCCACATGGACAGATCCTGAGGGTCACCCACCTCGTCCGGTGTCACAAGCCAGGGACCAATTGGACCAAAGGTGTCACAGCTTTTACCCTTTACCCATTGACCGCCGCGTTCGAGCTGAAACGCGCGTTCGGACAAGTCGTTGATGACGCAATACCCCGCCACATAACTCAGCGCGTCCGCTTCGTCGACATAGCGCGCCTCACGTCCGATCACGACGCCAAGTTCGACCTCCCAATCCGATTTTTCGGATCCGCGCGGGATGATCACATCGTCATTGGGTCCGCAGATCGCCGATGTCGCCTTCATGAACAGGATCGGCTCTTCGGGTGGCTCCATCCCGGCCTCTGTGGCGTGGTCGGAATAGTTCAGCCCGATACAGACGAATTTACCCACGCCTGAAACGCAGGGGCCGATGCGCTGACCCGGCGCAATCACAGGGAGGGTTGTCAGATCTACCTCTGACAACTTGGCCAGCAAGTCAGGATTCAGCGCCGCGCCGGACCAATCCGGAACCAGCGAAGTAGCATCGCGCCACGCGCCATCTGCATCCACGATTGCCGGTACTTCCTGCCCCGGCGCCCCAAGTCTGAGTAGTTTCAAGTTCGGTCTCCTAGATCGTCCAGCCGCCATCAATCATCTGTTCGGTCCCGGTGATGAACCCGGCGCGGTCAGAGGCAAGGAATGCGGCCAGGGCGGCCACTTCCTCGGCGGTTCCAAGTCGTTTCATGGGCTGGCGCGCCTCGAAATCGGCGCGTGCCTTTTCGTAGTCGCCGGTCGCTTCCAACCGCTGCCGCAGTGAGGGGCTGTATTGCCTGAGCCAGCAATTGATCACGATCTGTGCCTGCTTGGTCGTTGTGAACCATTCGGAATTGAGAACCTCGCGGCGGAGCGTTCCATTGAACCTCTCGTTGTATCCGTTCTCCTAGGGAGAGCCCGGGTAGATCCGGATCGGGTTCACACCGACCTTCTCGAGCCAACTCTGGGTTGCCCGTGAAGAGAACTCTGGGCCGATATCGCTTCGAACGAAATCAGGCTTTCCGTGGCGCAGGAACAGCCCGTAGAGAACCTCCAGCACATCTTCAGAACCCATGCGGGTCCGAACTTCCACTGCGAGCTCCTGGCGGGTGTATTCATCCAAAACCGTGAGCATCTTGTAGCTCCGCCCATTGCTCAGCTTGTCGTGAACGAAATCGACGCTCTAGACATGGTTAGGATGCGTCGGTCGGAGTCGAATGATCGAGCTGTCCTTGTGGTAAAGGCGACGCTTCTTCTTGTGCCGCTGCGGGAGTTGCAAACCTTTCTCCCGCCACAGCCGTTCTACCTTCTTGTGATTGACACGCCAGCCCTCGACCCGAAGTAGCTGCGCCACCTTACGGTAGCCATACCGGCCATAGCTCTTGGCCAGACGGATCATGGCCAGTCGAAGAGCATCATCGTTCTTCTCTACGGCCTTGTATTGCATGGAACTGCGTGCAAGGCCGACCACCTTGCAGGTGCGACGCTCTGATGTGCCGAGCTTCTGGCGAGCATGAATGACGGCCTGACGAAGTTGGCTCGTCGTCAGGCCCTCGGTTTTATGTAGTTCAGACTTTCTTTGAGGATCAGCTTGTCCAGTTCCAGTTCGGCCACGATCTTCTTCAGCCGGGTATTTTCTTTCTCCAGGCTGCGCAACTCAGACAGTTGCGACATGCCCATGCCACCGAACCGACGCCGCCAATTGTAGTAGGTCGCATCGCTGACACCGACACCACGACAGGCTGTCCGAACATCGTCGCCCTTTGCCAGCTTCAGTTCAATCTCACGCAGCAGCTTCAGAATGTCTTCGTCCGAGTATCGCTTCCGAGCCATCCTTTGTTCCCCCTTCTCGGCCAAAGTAGTGGCCCAATTTTAGAGGGCAAAGACACGACTTTGCAAAGTCGCCTTTCCGCGCGACTGCCGAAAATTGATGCACGGAGCAGCAACTTGCACTTTGGGCTAGTAAGCGGACCCGCGGTGACGCGACAGATGAAGTCAGGGCCGGTGACTGGTCGAAAACGGACGGGACGATCGCTCGATCTTTGGGCGGCAATAGCTGCAGGCAGCCCACAGCGGGCGTCCAACTGGTATCAACCCGCCAGTTGTCTAAGGATGAAGTCGGCATCTGAATACTGCCTTAGTCTTTTGGCAAGTACCGATCCAACAGGGCGTCGACCAACCCTTCCTGAAGTTGGTAGCCAGTTGCTTTGTCCACACGCAAAATGTCTTCAAGAATTATTAGTTGTTCCATGCCCGTCGTCATGGACAATCGCTTCGCCAGGTCGTCAATTTCCGTCCGCTCCATCAATGAGTGAACGGGTGCGAGTGCTTCCGAAAAAGCCGCCAATCTTCTGGCGCCACGCATTTTGACCGTTCCATCTTCAAGTGATGCTTTGAGCGATTCAGCCAGAAACTGCCGGAAGTGCGCCTCATGAACCCGAGAAAACTCCAGATAGTAGCGCGCGACGACATGTACACGGCTTCTGACGTCATCCAGTCCCTTGAGAAGCTCTGACGTCGGGGTGACATCAAGATCAAGCGTCGCGTCCAAAGCCAAAACACTTGGGTCAGAAAAGTAGCGATAGACCGTCGCACGGCTGGTTTTAGCGCGCTCAGCTACTTTTGCCAGCGTCACTTCCTTGCCTTCCGACATCAAGTCACGCGCAGCCGAAAGAAGTGCTTCTCGCGTTCGGTTGATCTGATTTGTACGAGGTGCCAATCTCAAGCCCTTTGTGATACACTTGTCTCATAATTGGATATATGTATAATAAGAGCAGGATATTTCAAGTAAAGGGAGTCGCAGTAATGACTGAACCTCGCCCGCGAATTTATCATCTTCTTGGGAACCTTTTGACCTTTCATGCCTTTCCCAATGAGACCGGAGATCGTTGCACAATTGTTGAGATAAAGACGGCACCTGGTGCCGGTGCGCCGCCCAATCATCATGCTGGTGAGGATGAAAGCTTCTATGTTCTCGATGGTGAATTCGAGTTCTTTTTGAATGGGCGGACAGTCAACGTCAAAGCTGGAGACTTCGTCAAAGTTCCAGATGGCGCAGTGCACGCCTTTACATGTACCGGGGAGCGGCCCGGGCGGTTGCTTTGCATAAACGCCCCCGGCGCGATGCATGACACATTCTTTACTGAAGCTGGTGAAGCAATGCCTGAAGGCACGACAGACATTCCGGTGCCAGACGGACCGCCAGATATACCGGCGATCATGGCCGTCGCAGACCGAGTGGGAATGACGATCCTTGTGCCAGCGGACGTTCCTAGCTAACGAATGTGCTAAAAGTACGCCAGCCAGCGAACCGGAGGATTTGAACTAGAGATTCTACGGTACGCGCTGCCTGATACTACTTGCTCAATCCGAAGCCGACATCCACGACGAGACCTTGCGATTCTGGATAGCGGACATGCGCGGCACTTTCTAAAATGTCTTCTATATAAACCAGAGCAATCGTTTAGGCGTAGGCGTGATAGCGGCTTTGACTATCCACTATCAATGCTTGGTTGAGTTCGTTTTGGCTCAAGAACGATCATCTGAGCATTCTTTCCGAAACGTCCTCAAGAAGAGTACGTAAATCGAACTCTTCGCCTTTCTCCGCAAGCCCTTTGTCATGCAGAATGAAGGACAACCCGTGCACGAAACTCCACAACAAAAAACCACGGCGACGAACTTCGTCTGTGATTCCGGGTTCACCGAGGCACTTTGCTACCTCAGTCAAAAGAATCCCGAAACTTTGCTGGCCGCCCTCCTCCAGACGGGGATCCGCGATACGGTCTGTGAAACCGCCAAATTTCAGTCTGAAGATCCCGGGTTCATTTAAGGCGAAGGCAATATATTCCATTCCAATGGCAGTAATGCGCTCAGGAGATCCTTCAGGAACGCCTTCCAGTGCGGCAAGCATTTTGTCTCGGTGCCGATCCATTCCTTCTAGGACAGTGACAACCAGCATTTCTGTCTTGTCTTTGAAGTGCTTATAAGGTGCTGCGGTTGATACGCCCGCGCGTCTGCACGCCTCGGATACAGAAAAACTGTCGGGACCTTTTTCTTCAACCAACTGTCGGGTTGCTTCGATCAGTGCAGCGCGGAGATCGCCGTGATGATAGGCTTTCTTGCTGACGGAAAGACTAGCCGTTTGTCTGCTTGGTAAATGATTTTTTTTGGTTCTGCTCATGATCCAACATGTGCCAGATCACGTATCTCTTGTCAAAGTGAGAACTTCTAACATATGTTAGAGACACTAACTTGATGAGGTCCCCAAATGCCGAATCCTGCAAATTCATCTACTGAAGCGACCAAACCGAACCTGTTTGTACGTGTGTTGCGCAGCACTGTGCGCCTGGGAGTGACCGTCAGTTTTGTAGCCGTTGCAGCGGCCGCCGTTTACTTTGGCGCATCCGAGCTCACCCGTAGAGCGGACGCTGTACCCGCACCAGATGCTGCCGCTGTAACCCCGGTATCCGTGACACCGATCACGTCTGAGAGTGCGTACACAGTCGACCGTGTGTTCATCGGGCAGGTCGAACCTCAACGTTCGGCAGATATCTCTTTCGAATTGAATGGGACGCTGGATCAAATTTTAGTGGATGAGGGTGATAAGATCACTAAGGGCCAGCTTCTCGCAACGTTGGACGTAGCTCTTTTGAAGGTTGAGCGCGACCGTCTGACGGCATCACGTGATGCCATTGCAGCCCAGCTTTCATTTGCAGGGAAAACGGTCGAGCGAAACGCTAAGCTCATCGAACAAGGCTTTACCAGTCAAGCTCGGCTAGATGAGGCAGTTTCCCGACAGGATGAATTGTTGTCCAGAATAGGGGAACTGGATGCAGCGCTGCGGGACGTAACCGTTCGGATCGAGAAATCCAGCATCGAGGCTCCGTTTTCTGGTCAAATAACAGCTCGTCACGTGGACGGTGGTGAAACTCTGCGTTCGGGTGAGCTGGTTCTGGGTATGGTCGAGGTTGTGTCGCCGCAGGTTCGGATCGGTATCCCTCTTGATGTTGATCCGGCGCTACTGACTGATGTTGAAATCGAGATCGCAGGTCAAAGCTATCGGGCCGACCTTGCAACCTTGCGGCCCGATATTGATCCGGTAACCCGCACCAGAACCGCGCTTTTCGATCTGAGGAACGGGCCCGATGTTGCCTTCGGGCAAACCGCTCGTGTGCATGTAATTGATCCCGTCCAGAGTTCGGGAACCTGGGTACCCACGACATCCTTGAAAGAAGGTACGCGTGGGCAATGGACACTGCTGGTTGCTGACACGCAAAAGACTGTGCGCTTGGCAACGGTTGAAGTACTGCATGCTGAAGATGACCGAGTTTTCGTACGTGGTGCGTTTCCAGAGGGCGCTGTCCTGATCGACCAAGGACCGCAGCGAGTTACTGTTGGTCAGCGTGTCGCCTTCAGCACTGGCGAGTAACGGAGCGATCTGATGGAAACCCTAACCTTTCGTCATCCCCGGCTGGTTGCCCTCATTGTTTTGGTGCTTGTGTCTGCAGGTCTGTCTTCATTCCTGTCGCTGGGGCGGCAGGAAGACCCAACGATTACCAACCTCTTCGCAACTGTAACGACACAGTTCCCAGGTGCAGACCCAGAACGGGTTGAAGCGCTGGTCACTGCAGAAATCGAAGAGGAATTGCGGAAGATCGCCGAGGTAGATGAGATCAGTTCTGTATCCCGCTCAGGCGTTTCGGTCGTTTCGGTAGAATTGCTGGAAACGCTAGACGAAGCCACCATTGAGCAGGTTTGGGCCGAGGCTCGGGATGCCGTCGAAGATGCGCGCCAGAACTTTCCGGCAGGAGTTTTGCCGCCTGAATTCGATGCCGAGGGCATTTCTGCCTATTCTGCTGTCATTGCCGTTGCGGCCGAGGATCCAGACTTCCCGGTAACTCTGCTGTCTCGACATGCCGAAGCTCTGGGTGACAGGCTGCGTGCGATACCTGCTACACGAGCAGTGGATTATTTCGGTCAGCCAGAAGAAGAGGTGCTCGTAAGCGTCGATATGGACAAGGCCGCTGCGCTTGGGCTTGGCGTAGCCGAGATTTCCCAACGGATCGCCGAAGCAGATGGGAAAGTTCAGTCTGGGCGGTTGCAGTCCGATGTCGACCTGACAATAGGCATCAGCGGAGAAATTGAGACTTTGGATCGCATTAGAAGCATCGTCCTGCGAGAAAATGCGGACGGTGCCGTAGTGCAACTCGGAGATATTGCCAGCGTGGACAGGGGCGCACGCGAACCGCAGTCCTCAATCGCGTTTGCCAACGGAAAACCCTCGGTTTTGGTTGGGGTTCTGGCGCAGGACGGCGTACAGATCGACCGTTGGACAGGCTTTCTGCGGGATGAACTTGAGACCGGCTCGGCATCGGTACCTTTGGGCATGCAGGAAATACTGCTGTTTGATCAAAGCCAGTACACGACGGATCGTTTGTCAGAGGTTGGGATCAACATGGCCATTGGCGTAGCTCTGGTTGTGGCCGTTTTGTTTGTTACGTTGGGGGTTCGGGCGGCCGCGATTGTGGCTTTGGTATTGCCTGTTGTTTCATTGGCAACTCTGGCGACGATGAACATGATTGGATTGCCAATTCACCAGATGTCCGTGACAGGCCTGATTGTTGCCCTCGGTCTGCTCGTTGACGCCGCCATCGTCATGACCGATGAAATTCGACGACGCCTGCAGGATGGGATGGAGCGTCTTGCAGCCGTGCGGGATGCTGTTCGCCGGCTGGCCGCGCCGTTACTGGCGTCGACTGTGACTACGGCGCTCGCCTTCGCGCCGATGATATTGCTGCCGGGGCCCGCCGGCGACTTTGTCGGCGCCATCGCTATCGCCGTGGTGCTTATGCTTGTCTGGTCCTTGGTTGTGGCGTTGACGGTGACTCCCGCGATTGCTGGCTGGTTATTGTCCGATCGTCCAGACGCAGGAATGCTGAGCCGCGGCATCAGCATCCCGCCGCTTGCCCGCTTATTCGAGGCCTCAATCCGATTGTCCGTTGCCAACCCGGTACGATCCATCGCCTTGGCATTGGTCTTGCCCGTGCTTGGCTTTGCGGCCTTTCCAACGCTGACCGCGCAATTCTTCCCAGGCGTCGACCGAAACCAGTTCTATATCGAGGTCGACATGCCAGGTGGCACATCAATTACCACCACCGAAGCGACCGCGCGCCAGATTGACGAAGTGCTACTGGCTGATGACGGCGTGAAGAGTGTCTACTGGACAGTTGGAGAGTCCGGCCCGGCATTCTACTACAACATTGTTGGCAACCGTTCACGCGAACCCGGTTTTGCACAAGCCATGATCACGACCGACACGGCTGAAGACGCGGCTCGCCTTGTCGGAGTGTTGCAGAGCCGTCTGGATTTAGACTTTCCTGACGCGCAGATCATCGTTCGCAGTCTTGTTCAGGGCCCTCCGGTCGCTGCACCGGTAGAAGTCAAAATTCAGGGACAGGACATCACGGTTTTACGCAATCTGGGTGACGAGGTTCGTTCTGTCATGGCCAATCTCGATATGGTTACCCAAGCGCGTGCAAGTGTGAACGGCGGCAACCCTCAAATTCGGTTCGAGATTGATGAGGTGAAAGCACGTCTACTGGGGCTGGACGTTGCGGACATAGCTGGTCAGCTGGATTCGGCGCTTGTTGGTATTACCGGAGGATCGCTGGTCGAAGGAACGGAACAGTTGCCCGTGCGTGTTCGATTGGGAGGCGAAGTACGATCGGAACTCAGTGCGATTGTCAGTATGCCCATTCTACTGCCGAATGCAGCTGCGATATCTGCGACTGGAGCCTTCCCCGCAGTTCCGCTGTCGGAATTGTCCAAACCCATGATTGAACCGGCAGAAAGCGTTATAACTCGAACGGACGGTACGCGCGAAAACACTATTCAGGCGTTTATCGTACCCGGTGTTTTGCCCGAAGAGGCGTTGCAGGACGTGTTAGAAGCGCTTGAGGCTTCCGGATTTGCGTTGCCGCAAGGCTATTCGATGTCCCTGGGCGGCGACAGTGATGCCCGGTCCAATACCGTAGGCAATTTGCTCGCCTCTGTTGGTTTGATTGTCACACTCTCAATCGCGACCATCGTGCTGACCTTCAACTCGTTCCGATTGACCCTTGTGACCTTGGTCGTTTGCGTGTTGTCCGCGGGTCTTTCAATGCTGTCGCTGGCAGTTATGCAGTTCCCGTTCGGAATAACGGCGATCATTGGGGTCATCGGGTCGATAGGGGTTTCGATCAACGCTGCGATCATTATTTTGACCGGGTTACAACAAGACCAACAGGCCAGCCAAGGTGATCGTGCGGCCATGGCTCGCGTAGTTTCCGCGTCCAGCCGTCACATTATCTCAACAACCGTCACAACCTTTGGCGGCTTCCTGCCGCTGATATTGGGCGGAGGTGCATTTTGGCCACCATTTGCCGTGGCAATCGCCGGCGGCGTTCTGTTGTCGACTGTCGTTTCCTTCTATTTCACTCCGCCTGTGTTCGCTTTGGTTTATCGTAGAAAATTCAACAAACCATTCGAGGCAAACAACCAACATTCCCAACCTCGAGAAGCGATTGTCACGCTTGTGGCAGAATGAGGATGAAACTACTCCTTCTTGCGAGTTGGCGTAATTCAAAACCTTAGCTTTTCGAAACAAGGCTCAAATTCTGTTTTGGGCCGCTCGCCCCGTTTTGCAAAGTAAAGTCTGGTTTCTACGCTTCACTGTCATTCGAGCAACATGCATCATCCTATGAAAAAGCATCGTGTCAACGTCGGTTTGTCATTGCGGGCGGGCATGGCGGATCAGAGGATCAGCCATAGAAACACAAAACTTACCTGCTATTCGCGTTCTTCACCTAGCTTGGAATAAAGGGCGTATTGGAGGTCAAAAACGGCCTCTGAAACCAAAACATGTCTGGGCGATCCGCGCGCGCCTCGAGCTTGCTGAAAAACATCACGACCTTGCACTCTTCAGCATGGCAATCGACAGTAAGCGCCGCGGTTGTGATCAAGTAAAGATGAAGGTGGCCGATGTCATGATATCAGGTCAGATCATGGAACGGGCTTCTGCACTGTAAAGCAAGACGCAGAAAAACACGTCGAGCACTCCTAAAAACACGGATGGCACGCTCGGATGGCCACCTTACCCTTGAGTTCCACCATGAAAACAAGAAACTTAATCGACTCAAAGAAATTGCATTTAGGAATATTGCGCGATCACTACTGCTGCAATCGAACGTAGGCGTTGAAATCACAAGCCGCGCCATGATGGTAGCTGCATTCAGGTCCTTCTTCTGTCTGGAAGCTAGTAGAGCTGTCTGGAATGATTGCAATCGCGCATTGTGACTCGTTGTAGAGATCATCGACCAGATAAAGTTGGCCGGCATCATTTCGTGCCAGACGTCCTTCAATGTCGCCAAGGCAGCCGTTGGCGATGATCGAAGCCGACGCACGTTTGCCTTGGATATTCACGACAACAGTTGTGTTGTACTCCGTGTCGCCACGATAGGTTCCTTGTTGAAGTTCCTGAGCTTGTACAGCGACTCCGAAAATTGTCGCACAAAGTGAAGTAAGAACAGCTATTCTGATTAGTTTTAACATGTCTGAATCCTCGACGTATAAGCGACTCGCCTTCCCAAAGCAGTCGGTTCAATTGAAACGATCTATGTTCAACCATTCTACCAGTGGGCAGGGATAGTTGTCGCGCTTGTGATAGATCTTGGGATTTCCCCTACTAGCAATGATTTCAACTTTGCTCTGACCTTTTTCATTTTCCAGACTGGAAACAAAGTAGCTGCATTGTTGTTGATCGACAAAATGTCCACTTTTGAAAGCTATATCTATTTCGATGAGACGGTACTGAGCGTTTTGTTCTTAGGCCATTTCCTTTGCCCTATCCAACTCTAGGTTCCGAAATAACAGTCCGCTCTCACCCATCCACGCCACACGAGTCCGGTCAGAGTCATTGGAGATATCATAAGTTTCTCTGTACCCAACTGCTGCACTTGGTGAGATCAATACCGCAACAGCAAATGTTTTTCAGGAACAGGATGTCATTAACTTAGCTTCCTTGTGTACTTGAACTTCAATGGGCGGCTCTCAATCAAAGAAACCGCCACCCTTATCTTTCTTCTTTTTCATACCCAGGACGGTCATCTCCATGTCGTCCTTTTCTCCCAGGAACGTGGATGTCTTTCCCTTTTTGTCTTTAGTGCTGAAGAGGTCCCGGCCGGTCAGGTCAACTTCCATTCCGGCCACATTTGCGGTGACCCGATCTTTGCTGACATTGAGACCGCCTATTTTGGTGACAAACTGCCCCTCTGAAACAGACAGATTCTCTGAGAGGCCAATGGTCAGGTTACCATCTCCTGACACGTAGAGATTGCTTACCTGGACGCCAAAGGGGTCGATCATCTTACCGGTCTGTACTGGGAAGCCTACCCGACCTGTGGGGCTCTCTGACATCCCAATAGGGCTGTCCAAAGCATCGGCTGTTCGCGGGAGTAGGGTCTCTTCCTGACGGAAGAAGTAATCGTGAATCGCTCGCGCAGAAATCAGATGACCCTCTTCTGAGGCCTGTCGAATAAAGGCTTCCGGATTCAACTCATTGGGATTGTGACCGTTGTCCTGAAGGGCCAGCTCTGTGTTCACCATCGCTTCAGCATTCAGGCCGGAGTAGCCCTTTTCCTCAACGCAGTCCGGCATTTTGATCCCGGCAAAGCTGCCCGCCCAGTACATTGCGCTGCCGCCTTCCAAACCACTTGCCTCCATCGCCTGAGATGTAGGTATGTAGTAGACTTCACCGCCTATAAAAGCGTGATCGTCATTCCCATCTCCGGTGATCTGGCTATATTCCTCGATGATGCGAGCGGCATTCCAGGTTGTTGTTTTCCAGACATTTTCTGTCACCGGCGTGTGAATGTTGACCTTCTCATGCGTGGAGCGATGTAACTCTGTCTGAGCGAGGGTTGGCGAGATGCTGACCAATGAACCCTCGCGCACAATTACGCGGCGACCAGCATGGGTGATTGCGAATTTGCAGTCGGCATAGATAAAGGTCCATTCCATCCTGCGCAGCTTCAATTCGAAAGCACAGTCTTGCGGAAGGTTTTCAGTCTTTTCGGCTGTGTAGGGCAGGTCCTCAAGGGTCTTTGGCCCTTGTGCGCCAGGCTTTCTGGATGCGATGCCTCCGGCCGGTGGATCAAAGGTTGCAAGGTAGGATCTGAAGAGGCCAAAGCCAGCTGCCACGATCAGCACCACACCGGTCAGGAAGTGGGATTGGATATCAACCCAAACGTAGAGCGCCAAAGCCAGAAGGCCGCCAACAATCCAGGCAGGAATGATTTTCTTCTTTCTTATGAGCCACCCCAGGCTCGCGAGCGCAACGATCAGTACAAGTGCAAGAAACATCTGCCTACCCTTTAAAATATGACGCGAACAGTTCTTTGTGGTGTTTTTTAGCCTCATCGCTGAGTGCGCTTGGCTCCTCATCTGCCAAGCGCAGTGCAATAAAGAGCTTTCGACAGTAGGCGAGGCTCTTTCCGGGGACGGAGGTCATGCGATATTTCATCAGCTCGCCCTCATCTTCCGTGTCCGGTCGGTAATGGTTGTAAGCGGCCTCCATGGCTCGGAATAGCGATAGGATCCCGAGTTGTTTGGTGTAGAGGTCTTGCAGAACGGCCTCTTTTAGATCTCCGGCCTTGAGGTCTTCGAACATGGCGGCTGCGGTTTTAAAGATTTGCTCTATGACGCTCGTATCTTCAGGAAGCTCTATTGCCAAAAGATCTGGCCCATACTCGAATTCGTAGTCTTCAGGAGATGGCATTTTTCCCTCATAATAGTAATTGGTGCATCATTAATGCTTATGGTGGTCCTTTCAGGACTCAATTTAACTGTACTGCAAAGACCTAGCAGACATCGGTAAGTTAATTTCGGCGCACCCCGCATTCAATTTTCATTTAGCAGAACCAAAGATATGCACTGGTTCCAAAAAAACTCGGCTATTTAATAACCACATGTCATTCACAACCTTCGACCACTAACTACAAAACTCAAGCAGGCAACTGGCTTACAATCAAATCAGCGCGGTGAGACCAAACGGATGTAACGCCACTGCGCTAATCATCAGATAGTTCGCAGATGATCGGGTAGCTACCTTGCTCTTCAAGCGTGAGCCTAGAGAAGACGATCCCGCGCTTTTTTATTTCAAAACTGCTATCGGGTGCAGATCTCATCACTCCATCGACCAAGCTTCCCAATGCAAGCGCAAGCTTAGGAATTTCCTGTCCATCAACAATCAGTTGATCGACGTTTTGGAAGCTAGTTTTTATGGTCAATACATCGTCGCTTGCATACCAACGCCCATTTGATGATGTACGCACGGTATCGTCCCCATGGAAAAGGCTGAATGTCCTTTCAAAAGTGCCGCTCGAAGCTAGCACAACGCTGCTAGACATGTTCCACTCTTCCATCACGCCCTGGTTTTCCAGCTTTCCTTCACCCTCGCATGTCCAGCTTCCAACAAGATCCGCGCGAACTCTTTGTCCACTTGGAATAGCCAATTCCTCGCTGGACGCGCTGGTTAACTCGGTATCCTTTGGTTTCTTAATTTCTCCCATAAAGGCGTCAATTGAGGCCCTCCATTCTCCTGGCGCACAAGCTTGCCCGGAAAACCTGCTGAAGTCGTAGCCGTTTATCTGCCGCACCACTGGTCTTACAACGACCATTCCATCACTGCGTTCGAGAATTGAAATATATGCTGTGTCTACCGACGAATTACTATCATAGCCGACCGCCACAACACGATAGACAGCGTCATTACTTCGAGCCAATTGCTCGATTTCCGCTTTAAAATTTGGGGACAAATAGTCGAAGAAGTCCTCATGGCGCGTCCTATCGGCGTGCTTCCTCTCCCAGCCTTCCTGTTGATGCTCTGCTTTGAGACATTTGAATATCCCGGACCCAAGAGCCTGGATTTCTTCATCTGAAAGCTGCGGTGCCTTTAAGCTGTCGTCTGCGAAAGCAAACCCGGAGAAGAATGTACCAGCAGCTAAATAACAAAATGACTTTAAAATAAGATTCAAACTCATAAACACACCAAACTCTCAAATTGCAAAGTGATTTCAACGCTATCCACGAATAGCGACCATATCAAGAAAATTCATCGAGTTATGAATTACGCTCAGGGCGAGATGCGCGGAATCTGGGCTATCGACCGGAAAAAGAGGAATTCAAATTCTACTACTCAGTGACTAGAAAGATTATTGTAGCGTCGTGGGCTCAACTACTTTTCGCGCGGAAACGATTCACGCGACCTCATAGGTTGGTAAGGTATTAAAAGTGGGCGAGCAGATTTTAGGCTAGACCCAAGGGGCGCTTCGAGGGTCAGGTCGCGCAGGCTCTTAAGGAGCTTGGTCAGGCCCCTCGACACCGAATTTAATCACTGTTATTGCTGGATATTTGTACTAGTAGCTTCGAGCGAACATGGGTGTTCCTGATACGCTCGTAGGAGGATATTATGTGGCATTCAAATGTGGCTCGTGCAGCTCTTCTCTCGGCTTTTTCTGTGGTTGCATTGAGCACAGTTGAGCCTGCTTTAGCAGGAGAGGAAGAGGCTAACATCTTAATGGTTGAGGCTGTGCAAGCCCTTAACTCACTCACTGAAGCTTCCTCCCCGAAAGAGCGACTTGCGGTTTATGAGCAAGCACTCTTAAATCTCGAAACTATCGTATCTGAGCATCCATCGAGCGGACTTGCGGTCACTTTGGTCACTGGCCAAAGCGTGGGAAATATTAATATTTCTGATCTGAAGCGCGAGATCTTCGAAACAAAAGAGGCAATCGCTGAGAGTGAGCGCGCTCGAAATGAAGCTCTTGCAATGGAAGCTAGTTTTCGCATTGGTCTTTCTGAAGAGATTAACAGAGCAGCTATTGACGCAGAAGCAGGTTGGACATTTGACTACCCTCCTATCAGCGAGTTGCCGCAGGATTTGACAGCGATTGACTTAGTCGGCTGGGAAAAAGCGGTTTCGAGATTGGGGGCTGGCACTACCCTCTATTTGATCGGTCAATCAGTTGACTTCGACACATTGAGCGAAGAGATTTTTGCCTTTGAATTCACCTTAGGCCCAAGTTTTGATGG
Organism: Ruegeria sp. CF8; assembly: GCF_056537285.1. Classification (NCBI taxonomy): domain Bacteria; kingdom Pseudomonadati; phylum Pseudomonadota; class Alphaproteobacteria; order Rhodobacterales; family Roseobacteraceae; genus Ruegeria; species Ruegeria sp. CF8. The sequence continues at coordinate 237,731 of NZ_JBQFRG010000004.1, forward strand.
CGATCTGAAGCTCGACGAAATAGGGCTGGTTTTGAACAAGGGCGAGAAACTCCTGCGTATTGATGAACCATTTTTTGGAGGCCCGTTTGCTTCGTGGGCAGAGGCATACGACTTTTATGCTGATACGCCGGTTGCAATCAGAGAAATTTCTTTTCGCCCGCCCGGGTAATCCGATGACGTTGGTCCGGGCTGTGAAAAAGAAGTTTGATCAAAAAGATACGCACTTTGCTTCGTTATAGCCCACCAACCTATTCACTTTGAGGAATGATATGCACTAGCGCATCTATTCCGGATGATGCTTGCCGTGATCAGCGGCGCAGGAACGCCTCGATCTTTGCTTGAGTTTCCGGCTCAGAAACTTGCCCAACGATTCCATCCTGCTCAAGTTCCAACTGTTCTGCCAGTGAGTTGCGGTATGTTGTTTCCAACAACGCTTTGGTTTTCCCGATCGCGGTTTTTTGAGAGACCGAGAAACTTGCCGCAAGCGCCATGGCAGAGTGCCGCAATTCCTCCGCTTCGACGACTTTGTTCACCAGCCCCCAGGTCGCGGCTTCACCCGCAGTCAAAACACGGTTTGTCAGGACAAGCTCTTTCGCCCTGAGCAAACCGACATGGCGCGCGAGGTTGTAGGTCATGGAACCGTCCGGCGTCAGATATGAACTGGTATATGCCGAGACAAACTTTGTCTTTGGAGTCGCAAAAACATAGTCGGCCGCGGTGACAATTGAGAACCCACCGCCCGCAGCGATACCGTTTACGCCGATGATGACCGGCGCGGTCAAAGCAGCGAGGTTTTCAAGAGCAGCATGGTATGCGCCTGCCATCTTGTCGACATGCGCAGGAACATCCGCCCCTTGTGCGTTCAGTTCCGCAAGGTCACCTCCGACACAAAAGGAAGACCCATTCGCCAGAATGATCAGGGCCGCAAGGTCGTCAAGCGTGCAGCAGTGCCGCGTCAGATCTCTAAGTTCCGTGGCCATTTGTAAGTTAATCGCATTTGCCGCTTCAGGACGGTTCAACGACAACACTGCGACACCGCTCTCGAATTCAAAGTCGATCGTTTCGTAGGAGGTGTTCATGAAAAAATTCCGATTTGCCAAGAAAGAAGGGAATGAAGTTCTGCACCGACACCGCGATGTCGGGCTGTTGCGGTTTGGTCCGATTGCATCCGGTGGCGTGCGAAAGAAAGAAGCGCGCGCATAGTATTCCTCCGGACTCGCGTTTCTGTTCGGGTCGGTCGATGTGGATGCCTGACAGTGCCGCTGATCCTGTGTATGTTCATCGACCAGGTCGCCTTTATGCTGGCGGCAATCCCGATCTATTCTCCAATTGTGCAGAATATGGGTGTCGATCCGGTTTGGTTCTGGACACTGTTCGCAATCAATCTGACCATCGGCTCGGTAACGCCGCCCTTCGGCTACACTCTGTTCGCGATGCGCGCGGCGGCCCCTGTTTCCTTGTCAACGGGCATGTTGTTTCGGGCCAGCCTTCCGGTTGTTGCGATCATGTTGCTCAGCATACTGCTGATCGCTGTCTTTCCACCGATTGCGACATTCCTCCCCTCGCTGCTACGCTGAGCAAGGCATTCAGCGAAAAAAACCTGCGGCGGGCAACCGTCGCAGGTTTCTTTTGTGCAGTGGCAATCAATTCAAGATTTTTGAAAGCTTTGCAAAGAGTAGCGCGGAACCATTTCCGCTATCTGCTCGCGAGTCCAGTCTCCATCCTGGCGGAACCAGCGGGTAACCCAAATGACAGAGCCCAGCAGCATAAATCCAGCAAGTTTTGGGTCGGTGTCCGGTTCAAGCGAGCCTTCGTCGATTGCCTCACGAACCAATTCACGTACCTGCAGCTCGACGCGATCTCTGAGCCGCTTGATTTCCTGAACTTGTTCCTTATTCGTTGTTGGCAACTCGTCAGTGGTTTCAAAAAAAAGGCTGTACTGAATCGCGTCACCCGTCACAGCACTGATGATCCCGCTCAATGCATTTTTCAAACGCTCAAAAGCTGATTTTCCTTCGGCTTCACGAGCTGCGTGGATGATTTCATACGCTTGCTCAACCACGGCTTTTTGACACAGAAACAGCAGTTCTTCCTTGCCGGAAACATAATGGTAAAGCGCGGCCTTGGTGACGCCGACGCTTTTGGCGACAGCCGTCAAAGACGTGCCTCTAAAACCCTTCTCAGCAAAAATTGCCGAAGCTTGCCGGACGATTTCCGCGCGCTTCAGTTCACGAAGCTCTTGCGGATTCGGGATACCTTCAAATCTAGCCACACCGCCATATTAACACACTTGACCTAACGTTCAATATATTGACCTCAATGGGTTAGAAAGATTTCGCTCGATCAAATGCGCCACAAGGTCATTTCACTGACCCTGTGGACAAAAGCTTGCGCCCCTGTCATTGTGCTGGGTTTCGGGAATGCCACACGGTGAACGAAGCATCTCTTGAACAGGCTGAAGGTCCAGTTGCGACGCGGCTTGGCAAAAGCCCCAAACAGCGCATCAATCTGATACGCTGTTCAATTTGACATCAGATGTCGATGCGAAGGTTATCTGGTAAATTCTGGTAGCAAACCGGGCGTAGAAAACGGCGGATTGAAAGCGTTCCTACACTGGTCGCTCCAAAATTTGTCGATGCCGGATAGGGGCCACCGTGCACCATGCTGTCTGCAACTTCGACCCCGGTGGGAAAGCCATTGAACAAAACGCGTCCGGCCTTGCGCTCGAGTATGGGCAGCAAGATCGACGCATGTGCGACGTCGGCGGAATCCATATGCAAAGTCGTGGTCAACTGACCCTCCAACTTCCGTGCGATAGGCGCAAAGGCGTCGGCATCCCTGGCGACGACGACAAGTCCCAGCGGCCCGAAAACCTCATGCGATAAGACCGGGTTGGCCTCAAAGGCTTCAGCCGAGACCTGATAGAGAAAGGCACTCGCGTCCCGGTTTTCGGCTGCTCCAGACACCAATGTCGTGACATCTGGCGCTGATGCGATGCGATCACGACCATCGCGGAACGCCTGGGCAATGCCGTCTGTCAGCATGGTCTGAGAGGCGGAAACCTGCAACGCCTCGGCGGCCCCGGTGATAAAGGCTTGGGCGTCGGGGCCGTCGGGCACTATGGCCAGGCCCGGATTGGTGCAGAATTGGCCTGCGCCCATCGTCAGCGAGGCCGCCCAGCCTTGGGCAATTTCTGCCCCACGGGATTTCAGGGCAGCAGGCAGCAGGAACATAGGATTGACCGAGCCCAGCTCGCCGAAGAACGGGATTGGTTCTTCGCGGGCGGCGCAGAGGTCGAACAAAGCGCGTCCTCCGCGCAGGGACCCGGTGAAGCCAACCGCTTTGATGAAAGGGTTCTGTACCAGCGCGCCACCGACAGCAAATCCGCCGTCCTGAACGAAGCTGAACACCCCCGGATGCAAGCCCAGAGCCTGTCTGGCCGCGTCAATGGCTTCAGCCACGATCTCGCCCGTGCCGGGATGCGCTGGGTGACCTTTGACCACCACGGGACATCCTGCCGCCAGCGCGGCTGCAGTGTCCCCCCCCGCGGTCGAAAAGGCCAACGGAAAATTTGACGCGCCGAAAACCGCCACCGGACCAATCGGGCGCTGCACCATTTTCAGATCCGGGCGCGGCAATGGCTGACGATCGGGCAAGGCCGCGTCGTGGCGATAATCCAGATACGCACCATCGCGGATATGGCTTGCAAACAGGCGCAACTGCCCAGTGGTCCGCCCACGCTCACCTTCCATCCGAGCCGCTGGCAGGCCGGTTTCAGCGCAGCCGATTTCGGTAATGTCCGCGCCACGCTCTTCGATCTCGTCAGCGATCCGCTCCAGAAACACCGCACGGTCTTCGCGTGTTGAATACCCATAGGACCAGAAGGCATCCTCGGCTGCAGCGCAAGCACGCGCAACCAGTTCCGGCGTTCCGGCCGAATAGGTCCTGGGCGTTCCGGTTGCGGGGGCAGACTGAAAGCTGCTGTTGCCTGCCATCCACTCTCCGGCAATCAGGCTGTGTCCGTTCATCTCAAATTCCTCAGATCAGGTTGCGTGCGGCAAGGTTTTTCATCAGCGCGCTGGTGCCAAAGGTCCAGGGCGGGCATTCAGTGGACAGGCGCACCGTGTTGGCCAACCGTCCGAGCGCCGGGTTCGATATTTCAACCAGATCACCCATCTTGTGGGTAAAGCCCCCGCCGGGCGTATCGCGGTCTTGTGTCGGTGCAAACAACGTACCCAACATAAGAAAGAAACCATCCGGGTATTGATGATGCGCACCACGCGCCTGACCAACCAGATTTTCCGGGTCACGGCTGATTTCGGCCATCGAGCTGGTTCCGTGCATTTCGAACCCTTCTTCGCCGGTTACTTTCAGTGTCAGTTCGGCCTGTCGGACGTCATCCATCCCGAAGCTGTCGTCAAACAGCCGCAACATCGGGCCAATGGCGCAAGAGGCGTTGTTGTCCTTGGCCTTTCCCAACAACAGCGCCGAGCGCCCTTCGACATCCCGCAGATTCACATCATTGCCCAGTGTGGCGCCCTTGATACGAGCAGTACTGTCGACGGCCAGGACGACCTCGGGTTCGGGATTGTTCCAGGTCGAGATTGGGTGTAGCCCGACACTGGCACCGAAGCCCACCGCTGACATGGCTTGCGATTTGGTAAATACCTCAGCATCTGGGCCAATCCCAACTTCAAGGTATTGCGACCACACGTCCTCGGCGATCAGGGCTTCTTTCAACGCCATTGCCTTGTCCGAACCTGGTACGACTGCACGCAGGCTGTCGCCCAGAATCTCGGTACAGCGAGCGCGGATGGCGTCCGCCTTGGCCGGGTCACCCTTGGCTTTTTCCTCGATCACACGTTCCAGCATCGATGAAACGAAAGTCACGCCGCAGGCCTTGATCGGTTGCAGGTCGGATGGTGCAAGGAAATACGGTCTGGATGGATCGGGCGCTTCTGTTGAGTTGGCCGAGACTTCGTTGATAGTGCCGATGTCCGTGCCGTCCACTGCATTGGCCACAGCAGCCGGATCGTCCAGTTCCAAAAGCGCCTGCATCGTTGGGGTTTGTGACGAGGTCATGTCGACAAGACGATCACCCCGCAGCGCCACCACTGCGGGGCCTTGAGCCTGCGGCAGCCAGATACGGCCGACGAACGTTCCGGTGTCAGGTAAGTTCAGTGTCATTTGGTGTTTCCCAAAGAATAAAGTTTGGACAAAAGCTGATCGGCCTGATCGCAGGCGGCCCAGGTCAGAGACATGTGGTCTGCGTCGGTGATCATGTGCCAATCAGCGTTTTCGGATTGCGACATCAACGCGCCACCCCGCAGATATTCGGGGGTTTCGGCGCTGCCATTGATGTAGAGGACAGGTGGTCGGTTTGCGTGCGCGGATAGCGTGAATTCTGCCACCTCTTCCGCAGTCAGCCCAAGTTCCGATTGCAGAAAAGACAGGCGCACAGGGGCCAGATCGTAAACCCCGCTGAGTGACAGAACACCCAGCGTTCGCGCGGCCAGAGCGTCGTCGGTCATTGCCGATAGCGCCAGATGCGCACCGGCGGAATGGCCAATCAGGACGAACCGCACCTCGGGAAACACCTCGGCCAGTTTGTGCAAGGCTGATTTGGTATCTGCCACGACATCGGCCAACCGAACCTCGGGCATCAGGCGGTATTCGATATTGGCCACGCTGGCCCCCGCTGACAGAAACGCGGGAACCATGAAACGATGCGCCTCGGCCTCTAGCGCCCGCCAATAGCCACCGTGAATGATGACAGGCAAAACCGAGTTTGGGCCTGTGCCTTCGGTCCATTCAACCCATTGGCGCGGATGATCTCCGTAAGCCGTACGTGTAAACAAGCATTGTTGAGCTACAGCGTCACTGTCCCGCGCCATACGGTCCAAGGCTTCGGCGAAACCGGGAATAACCTCAGAGAATTTGAGCTGGCTGTCCCAGAAGGCCTGCATGGCTAAACCTCTTTTTTCGCGATTTGTCTGTAAGCCTGGCTTAACGCACGGTTTTGCAAATCGGTTGCACCACGCGTGGAATTCAGAACCAAGCCGACAACGGCAATGCTGCTGGCCGTGCTTTCGACTGGGATCAGGGCGACGTTGGTCCGACGTGCGACGCGACCTTCGAACCAGCGCAAGTTAGTTTCCGTGACCTGGCCGATCGTGAATTCCGGAATGGTCTCGAACCCGTAAGAACGCTGCAAGGGCGTCGCGCGTGTCTCACGCCCGACCGAATGCGGACCCATATGCAGTTCCAGATCCTGTGCCATGGCCAGAAACGATGTCATCTGAGAACTTTGGCGCAATTGCAGCAGGATAGGCTGAACCAACGGTGCCAGACGACCGACGCCGAACCCTTGCAGACCAATCCGTATGGTAGACATGCCGGGCAGATAACAACCCTGTGCGTCTCGACGCAGCATCCCTTCTGCTTCAAGCGTCGCGGTGTGCCGGTAACCACTGCTGGCAGGCAACCCTGCCGCCCGGATCAACCCCGCCGGAGAGCTATGCGCCTCATGTCCGGGTGCGTTCAGTAGTGCCTGGAAGACGTCAATTGCACGTTCATAGGCGGATTGGGTCATGCTGTAGCGCTCCCTTTGATGGATCGTTTTTCCAAGTGCAAGGCTGGACCTTGCGAGAGAATGGCATCATCTGGCAAATCCCAGGCGACATGCAGTTCAGCCCAACCATCGGCCTTGACCGAAGGTGTTTCCAATCCCCGCGGCAACACGATCTGAACGGGCTCTTCTACGCGCTGCGGAACGGTGTTCCCGGCAAGAATATCCAGTGCTAGCCCCAGCGCCCGCGCGCCCATACTGGCCGGGTAGTCCAGTGCAGCCATCGGCGCCTTGTGATGCAGGCATAGTTTGTACATCTCGTTCAGGTCCCCGCCGGTGTGAGCCGGGATATCAAAGCCGCCATCCAGGAAACGTTTGACTGAACCCACCCCTTGCAGACCACTGTCACACCAGACCCCGTCCGGCGGTCGGCGTGCCTCGGCCAGCACCTTGTCGATGGCGTCATACCCACCTGCTTCGGTCCAATCGGTATAACTGACGTTTTCAACCCTGATGCCCGGAAATTCCGAGAACACTGCAAGCGCGGCCTGTTGTCGTCTCAGCGCCGGGCTGGCCCCGTCCAGCCCGCTCAGCATCCACACCCGACCCTGACCCGACAGAGTTTCGGCCATCCACAGGGCACTTATACGTCCGATCCTGTTGTCCGATGCCGTGACAAATGAAACAAGCGAAGACCTGTCATTTGGCCGGCGGTCAATCGCAACAATCGGCAAGCCCTCAGCGGCCAGCTCTCCGAGACGATCGCTGAGCGCCTTGTCGTTGACCGAAGTGATGGATATCAGCAGCAGGTCTATCCCCTGCCCTACAAGCTCATCAATCTGGGCAAGCTGCAAAGCGGGGTCATCCTGGGCATCCAACACGATCAGCGCTTCGATCTGCGATTGCGCAATCCGTTCCGCGTAAAACAGACTTTGCAGCATGGCCCGGCGCCAGGCGTTGCTTGTGGAGGCGTTGGAAAAACCGATGCGGTATGGTGCTGCGCGCTGATATTGGCTGGCGTCGACAGTTCGCACCAGCGTCGGGTCCCACTCCAGATCAGGAATATTGCCCTGCGTTTCGGATCCCTGACCACCCGGTCGCGCCGACAGCTTTTTCACTTCCGAGGGTTCAGGCACCTCCAACGCGGCAAAAATCATCTGCCGCGCCTTTGGTCCCAACCTGAGAAACCCATGGTCGAAACGTTCCAGCCAGCCTGTCGCCACCATCGCCCGTAGAAGACCAAAACCAGTGGAGCGGGTGACGCCCAGATCTTCTAGGATGTCATGCGTGCGACGCGGTGTGTTTCGTGCGTCGAACCCTTTCAGGATCGCCGCGATGCGCTGCACGTTTGATTTGTCATCCTGAGACATGGGCGCCTTCCCGATCAGCTCTGCGACCGTTTCATGTAAACGGCTGCGGCGAGGATAATCAGAGTACCCTTGATCACCAACTGCAACTCGATCGACAAGCCAAGGATGACGACGATGTTGAATAAAGATACCAGGATCAGCGCCGCCAGTAACACGCCGGGCACCGAGCCTTTGCCACCTGACAATGCCGCGCCACCGATCACAGCTGCTGCGATACTGTCCAGCTCATACCCGCGGCCCGTCCAGTTATCGACGATGCCGACATAGCCAACAAGGAACAGCCCCGCAATAGCAGCCAGCACGCCCGAGATGACAAAGGCCATAACAACCAACAGGCGGGTTGGCGCACCGGTCATGTACGCGGCTTCCGGGCTGTCTCCGTAGAGTTTCAGGCGACGGCCAAAGACGGTTCTTTCCAGCAGCCAGTGCATCCCAAAACCCACGATAGCCAAAGCGATCAGCGCAACAGGGACGCCAAAAATGTCGCCCGTTGCGAGCCAACGGAAGGTGTCCGGCAATGTCCCGCCCGGCGCGCCTTTGGTGTAAGCAAAGCGAACACCTTGAAGCACGATCATGGTGGCAAGAGTAGCAAGGAACGGGGTCACCTTTCGAAAAGCCACAAGGTAGCCGTTAATAGCGCCTATGAACGCGCCCAACAACAAACCCACGATGAAGATCACCGGCGTCGAGTCGATTAATGAGGTCGATAGAACTGCAACCGTTGCCATAATCGAAGCGACCGACAGATCAAGCCCGCGGACGATAATGACGATCATCTGACCGATGACCACAAAGCCCAACGGCGCGGCCTGGATCAGAATGTCTTTCAGGTTCGCAGGTGTCAGGAACCGAGGAGACAAGGCTGTTGTCACCGCCCAGATCACGGCGAGGAAACCCAGCAGGATCAACAGCTCTCGCCGTTGGGTCGCGCGCACCGTATTGCGGTTGGGTTTGGCTTTTTCAGGGTTGGTGGCGGTCGCGGTCATGACTTGCCCTTTCCTGCAAAGAATGAAACGGCGGCGATGATGATCAGACCTTCGGCAATCCACTGGTAGTAGCTGGAAATATTCATGAAATTCAGAACATTTGCCAGGAACGCAAGCAGGATTACCGCCAGCGCGGTTCCCAGAACACCGCCCTTGCCTCCGGCCAGCAACGTACCGCCAACAATCACCGGCGTGATCGAGCGCAGATCGAACCCAACTCCTGCGCGCGGGTCTCCGACGCCAAAACGCCCGGTCATGTACATCGCGGCTACGGCGCAAAGCAGACCAGACAGAGCGTAGATCGCAACTTTAGTCTGTTTCACCGGCAGGCCAGATACGGCGGCAGCGGCCTCGTTATCGCCAATGGCATATATGCGGGTGCCAAAGGTCGTGCGCCACAGCATGAACCCGATCAGCAAATACAGAGCGATGACGAACATCATGCCATAGGGCATCACGCCAAGGCGACCATAGGTAAAATCCTCAAAGAACAGCGGAACCGAGCCCGACGGCTGTCGGGTGATCAACAGCGCAGCGCCTGCCAGAATCGTCGAGGTACCCAGCGTGGTGATCAGAGGGTGCACCCCGACATAGGCCGTGATGCCTCCGTTGATCATGCCTATGAGGATGCCGAGGGCAACGACCGCGGCCATCGCCAGCAATAGGGTCCCTGTCGTATCTCCGGCAATGGCGGCAAACACCACGCAAAGGAAACTCAGTGCTCCGGCATAGCTGAGGTCGATGCCGCCGGAAAGAATGACGATGGTTTGTGCCAAAGCGACAATCGCAAGTGCCACCATCTGATCCTGCACATTGGCCATGTTGAGCGGGGTTGCGAAACGGTCCGAAGCCGAAATGCCAATCACGAAGACAATGGCAATTAGGGCGACAACGACCAGATGAACAGGCTGGGCGCGTGTAGCGCGGGCGATCGTGCTCATGCTGCTACTCCGTGATGGGTTGAGGTTTCGGCAGCGGCCACGGTGATAATCGCCTCTTCAGTGATCTCGTCTCCGACCAACTCTTTCGCCAGCTCTCCGTCGCGCATGACATGAACGCGGTCACACAGCCCCACGATCTCGATCAGTTCCGATGAGATCACCAACAGGGCCATGCCTTCATCCGCCAATTCACGCAGGGTCTTGTAGATCTCGGATTTTGCGCCGACATCGACGCCCCGGGTCGGCTCGTCGAGGATCAACAGCTTCGGTCGGTTCTCAAGCAAACGCGCGATCAGGACCTTTTGTTGATTGCCGCCCGACAGCGCCGAAATCGGCAGGCCCACGTGGTCAACCACCACGCCGCGGCGGTCTTTCAGAACGGCTGCGCGGCGCTCTTCATGCCCCGGCGGAATGGCGTTGTGATGCACACCAAACCCTGGCGTCGTCGCCGCAAAGTTCCGCGCAACCGAGGAGTTTAGGAACAACCCGTCATCCTTGCGGGATTCCGTCAGCATCAGAATACCCGCCTCTATACAACCCGCCGGATCGCGATGGGGCATCGGCTCGCCCATAAGGGTCACATCACCGGTCGAGGGGGCAGCACCGAACAGAGCCAGCGCCAGTTCAGTCCGACCCGAGCCGACCAGACCCGCGAGCCCGACGATCTCACCGGCGTGGACGTCCAGTTTGGCGGGCGGAAGGTGCGGAGCCACAATTAGGTTGTCCACCTCCAGCACCTTCTCACCCGCCATTGGGTTCGCGGCCTTGTGCGGGAAGAGGTCACCAAGCTCGCGCCCCACCATGGCAGCAATCACACTGTCATGGGTGTAATCCGAGGTCGGCCCTTTCGAGGTCACGACCCCGTCCTTAATCACCGTGATATCGGTGCAAATCTCAAAAATCTCGTCCAGACGGTGCGAGACGTAAACCAACCCCATCCCTCGTTCCCGCAGGTCGTTGATGATGCGGAACAGGTGCTTGGTCTCGTTCTGGCTCAGCACGGCTGTAGGTTCGTCCAGTATCAGAACCTTGGCTTCAACCCGCAGCGCCTTTGCAATCTCAACCATTTGCTTATCGGCAACGGACAGGGTTTCGACCAGATCGTCGGGGTTCAGAGAAATCCCCAGATCGTCCAGTAAAGCCTGCGCGTTGCGCTTCAATGCCTTGCGATCAATGAAGCCAAATTTGGTGCGTGGCTCAGCCCCCAGATAAATGTTCTCGGCAATCGACAGCGCGCCAAGAACCGAAAATTCCTGATGCACAACCGCAATTCCAGCGTTCAGGCTCTGGCGCGGATCAGACCAACCCGCTTCACGGCCCTCGAATTCCACATGCCCGCCGGTCGGTGTATAAAGCCCGGTCAGCAGCTTGATCAGGGTCGATTTCCCGGCTCCATTCTCACCGCATAGCGCGACTGAATGGTGGCCATGAACTTCGAACTCAATTCCTTTGAGCACTTCGTTGGGGCCAAATGACTTGCTGAGGCCGCGTGCGGCCAAAAATGGCTGTCCCATTGTTTTCTCCTCCCGTGGTGGCGGGGCGATTCAGTGCCGCCCCTGCCAGTGATGATCCCGTTTACTTGGGATAGACCGCCGAGAAGGTCGCCGGATCATAGTCGGCCCCAACGCCCGAGGACATGATGACTGAGCCCGGCTTGTCCATCAGCGCATAGTCCGCGACAAACACGTCCGCCTGAACCGATGGCGTCTCATGACCTTCCGAAACAACAACCTGCTGGTTCACTTCGATCCGTTTAGGGATGCCCTTGCCGTCAAGTACGTCGAACAGAACCTCGAAGGCCCGCGCACCCATGGCTGGCGGATAGTCGATGCCGACCATCGGCACATCGTTGTTCACCGACAGCTGATACATCGCGTTGAAATCACCACCGGTATGCGGCGGGATTGAGCCTGCCTCGTACCCGGCCGCCAAGAAGGCTTCGATCGAACCAGATCCTTGCAGACCCGAGTCGGCCCAGACGCCTGAGATCTCATCTCCGTATTTCTGGATCAACGCAGACATGATGGTCTTGCCGTTGGCCGGCGACCAGCTGGTGTATTGAGTCTCCAACACCTCAAGCTCGGGGAACTGGTTGAATACTTCCATGGCCGCCTGAATACGTGCCTCGGCGGGTGACGCACCGGCCAGCCCGCCAAGCATCACAACTTTGCCTTTGCCGTCCAGCTTTTCAGCTAACCACTGCGCAGAGATGCGGCCGAGTGCTTGGTCAGATGCAGTTACGAAGCTGATGAAGTTTTCATCCGATGGTACCGAGCGGTCGACCAGAACCACTGGTATGCCCTGACGTTTGGCGCGGCGAATGACCGGGTCCATCGCCTCGGCCGTTGCAGGCGAGATTAGCAGGATATCGACGCCCTGCGCGATCAGGTCCTGCACGTCGGCAGCCTGCTTGCTGGGATCGTCATTGGCGTCAGTGATGATGAAACGGCTCAGCTTGTCCGCGTTTCGTTCAGCGGCTGCTTCGATGCCGTGCAGCATTGCCACGCGCCACGGGTTTGAGATCGAGGCATTCGAGAACCCAATCGTATAAGGTCCTTCTTTCTTGTACTCGGCGGCGTCATAGATTTCTGACGCACCCGGGTTCCACAAAAAGGTGCGCGGCACCCCCTGATAACCATCCGCCATTGCCGATCCGGCAAACAGCCCCAGAGTCGCGGCAGCTGCCGCGGTTTTCAAAATACGCATGCGTTTCCTCCCTAACGTATTGATTTTATTCGGCAGCGCGGATCAAGCCGCCTGCATTGACGCCGGTCCGGGGGTCTTTGAACATCACCCCATCCTTCATGATCATCGACAGATTGTCCTGATGCTGGACCAGGCTCACATCCTGGGTGACGTCGCCTTTGACCAGCAGCAGATCGGCCAAAAAGCCCTCTTTGACCTGACCGATCTGGTCCTCCATCTGCATCAGCTGCGCGCCAACATGCGTGGCGCAACGCAACGCCTCGACCGGCGAATATCCGAAATAGCGCACGAAATGTTCGATATCGCGGGCGTTTTGACCCATCGGAGTAACTGCGAAACCGTAGTCTCCGCCGACCGCCACGCGCAGACCGCGCTTTCGGATCTCATGATAGGTGGCGCAGGTTGCGTCGAACTTACGAAACAGGTTCAGATCTTCGGCGACTTCTCTTGTGATACCGACCACCTCACCTTCGCGGGTGGCGTTGTGAACAAGACCAAAGGCAGGGCCAAGGATGACGCGATCCTTAGCTTCTTCGAGCATGTCCAACGCTTCCTCATCGGCGAAATCGCAGTGATAGATACAATCCACCCCATGACGCACTGCCATTTTGACGGACTCTGAAGACCGGGCGTGTGCCGCAACCGTCTTCCCGTATTTTCGCGCTACAGCCATGAAAGCGGCGAGTTCATCATCTTCTAAAGGCGTTATTTCAGCCCGTGCGAAAGAAACGAACTCATCGCCCGAAATGTTGATCTTCATGTTGTCGACATTGTCGCGCACGCATTCCCGCGCAACTCGACGCATCTCTAGGGGGCCGTCTGCAACCAACCCAAAGCTTTCCTGGTAGATGTGGCGCTTGCGCTCGTCTCCCAAGCCTGCAGTCGTCGTGATCTCGGGGCTCGAGGCACGCATACGCGGACCGTCCAACATCCCCTCGTTGATCGCATCACGTGCTGTAACCCCGAGCATCGGTTTGGCTGAGGCCGCTTCGAAGATCGACGTAAACCCGTGACTCAAAAGCAAACGAAGGTTCTGTGCGGTCAACAGCATGTGCTGTTCAGGGCACAGCTGACCAAGTTCCCATGGCTCGCCTACGCCAGTAAAACTGGGATGACAGTGACCCTCGACCATGCCCGGCATTAGCGTGTGTCCGGTACCGTCAATAGCCTCGCCTTGCACCTCTGCAGAGACGTCTTCGCCTTTGGTGATCGAAGTAATCTTGTTTCCGTCAATCGTGACAGTTCCAGGATAGCGCGTCTCGGATACGCCGTCCCAAATCTGCGCACCTGTAATGGTGATTTGTGCCATGTTTTCCTCCCTGCCCGCTGGAAATCAATCTTTGCGGTCGAGGAAAAACCTGCATCAAATCCTTATCATTTATCAGGTCCTAATTGCTCAAGTTATCCCATATATTGGCCTAATCCGTAATACTGGTTAACGAAGTTTCTTTCCGAAAAGTTATAAACGAGGTCTTTCTTGCCGCGCCGCTGGGATCCGGACTCATGGTTTTTCAGCGCCAAAAAAATGAGCGCGGCTGTGAGCGCGATGGCCGAAAAGAATACCTTCGGGCCTTTTTGGTCATGGGTTGCAACGCGTCGCCAATCCTTCAAGCAACAAAACATGATCTCGATGCGGTTGCGGCACTTGTGTAGTCTCGGAGCTGATCGGCTGTCATAAAAAACCGAACGAGACAGCGACTGGAGGCATCGGTGACGGCTTGCAGTTTGGTGCTCACTTCGTCCTTGATACGCCCAATCCGAGATCAGCGCGCGCCTCTATCAATCGCCAGCATAAAGCTCTGCGATATACCTTAAAACAGGTTGAGCCTACCGTAATCACGTTGTGTTCGAGATGTTCGGCGGCCAGCCATCGGTCCGATGCACCGATCTGTTTCCGTTCAACATTTAATCTCGCGCGCCATGAATGAGAAATCGGCGCAGGTAAGTGTTTCCGCGCTGAATGATGCCCCCCAATCTGGTCCCGCCTCCTGTCGGTGCCTGACGAGGCACCAACCCGAGCTTAGCCGCAAAGCCCGCACTCTTTTCGAAAGCTGAACTGCCTGCCAATGCTGCGGTCACAGCCATGGCGATTTATTGTCCACCGTACCCAAGCCCCGTCCATTGACCGCAGGCGTATCCGCATTTCGATTATGTATCAGATCGGCTGTCGGCACACCGGCGGTGTTTGCAATGGCCCGCGTGCCGCATTCCCGCATCACGTTTAGCGCGCGCAGGTTGTTGCCGACGGCAAGATCACACAGAATGACGGTGTCCGCCCCGCCTGCATCGATGCGGATCTGGTTGAGCTCATCAGGCGCGTTTGCAACGCGAACATAGCTGAAGACCGATCCACCTTTCTGCGCGATCCCCTTGAAGTCCTGAACCGACACATCTTTGCGCTCAAGACGCGCGGCCATTGCGATGATTGCGCCGATTGTCACGATCGGCGTGGTACTTGGTCAGCTTGAAAACGGAATCGATCGGCACGCACCCTCTAAAGCTTCCGAGCTCTTCGAGAGTGCTGCCCCTTACATCACCGTTCTTTGTTCGACATGAGCAGGCACTAGGGCACGAACGAGGTCTTTCATGTTTAGAATGCCGACTTGTTCTCCATCGTCCATAACGCGGTAGACTTTGTAGGTATCCCCGCCCGACATCGAGATCAGATGTTCAAGGTTGTCGTTGACATCCACGTCGCCGTCAAATTCACCTTCGTGGGTGCCGGCCTTGTCCATCACCGAGCGCACGCGCAGCACGCGGGCGCGGTTGATGTCGCTGACGAAGTCTTCGATGTAAGGGTCGTTCGGGTTCAGCAGAATGTACTGCGGCTCACCCTGTTGCACCACGTAGCCATCCTTCAGGATCACCAGGTGGTCAGCCAGTTTCAGCGCCTCGTCCAGGTCGTGGGTGATAAAGATGATCGTCTTGTGCAGATCCTTCTGCAGCTCCAGCAGCAGGTCCTGCATGTCGGTGCGGATCAGTGGATCAAGCGCCGAGAACGCCTCATCCATCAGCATGATCTCGGAATCCGAGGCCAGCGCCCGGGCGATCCCCACACGCTGCTGCATCCCGCCCGACAGTTGGTGGGGATAGTGATCCTCGTATCCCGCAAGACCAACGCGCGCGAGCCATTTCTTGCCCGCCGCCACGATCTCATCCTTGCTGTTGCCGCGAACGGCCAGCGCCATGCCCGCGTTTTCCGCCACCGTCCTGTGCGGCAGCAGCGCGAACTTCTGGAACACCATCGACATCGTGTTCAGCCGCATGTCGCGCAGCTTCATCTCGTCGTAATCCAACACGTTCTGCCCGTTGACCCAGACCTCGCCCGCAGTGGGTTCGATCAGCCGATTCAGGTGTCGGATCAGCGTTGATTTACCAGACCCCGACAAGCCCATGATCACCGTGATCTCACCAGCCTGCATGTCCACATTGATGTCCTGCAGGCCCAGCACATGGGCCTCTTTCTCCAGCAGATCGGTCTTACCCATGCCCTGGCGCACATGCTCCATCGCGCGGTTCGGATGCGCGCCGAAGATCTTGTAGAGGTTGCGGATCGAGATTTTTGGTTCAGCGTTCATGTCCCGCACCTCCTTAATGTTTCTGCGCCGCCGTGACGCGCGCCAGCGCAGCCTTGGACACGCGGTCCAGCACGATGGCCAGCAGTACGATGCCCAGACCGGCGATCAGGCCAACGCCAAGTTCCAGGTTGCGGATGCCGCGCAGCACCTGCACACCCAGACCCGGAGCCGAGACCAACGAGGCGATCACAACCATCGCAAGGCTCATCATGATAGTCTGGTTGACGCCCGCCATGATGTTGGGCAGCGCCAGCGGCAGTTCCACCCCCCACAGTTTTTGCCGCGCCGACATGCCGAAGGCGTTGGCCGCCTCGACCACATCCTGATCGACCAACCGAATGCCCAGATCGGTCAGGCGGATCACCGGCACAATGGCATAGGCAATGATGGCAATGCCATAGAGCTTGGGCTCGGTTACGCTGAACAGGAAGATCAGCGGGATCAGATAGACAAAGGTGGGTAGCGTTTGTAGCAGATCCAGCAGCGGCAGGATCATGCGTTGGAACCTGTCGGACTTGGCCATGGCTATGCCCGTGGGCACACCTAACAGGATTGATATGGTCGTACAGACCAGCACGATCGACAGCGTTTGCAAGGCCAGTTGCAGGTGGTCGATAAAGCCCAGGAAGGTAAAGACAAGGATTACAAAGCCGGTCACGATCCACGAGCGCGACACATACCAGGTGAGGATGAACAGCGCTGGCAGAGTGATCCACCACGGCACCGCATCCACCGCCAGCAGCGCCCATTCCAGAAACCACGACAGCGGTTGCGTCAACGGGTCCAGCAACAGCTTCAACCCGTCCTTGATGGCCAGAAACCCATCCTCGACCGCCGAGACAAAATCCCTCGATTGTGGGATCGCGGCGCAGGCCTCGTTCAGCGCATCCATCGAGGGAAACGGAAAAGCCGGGCCGTTTTCACCATTCGAGTTGTTGGCCTGCGCCAACAGATCAGCCATCGATAAATTGGCACCGCTGCCCGATGCGTCACACCATTCCCGAAGCCCTAACGCATCAAACATGCGGTCGTAAAAAGCCATATCGTCCCCTTCCCTGCCAACCCGGGCGCCCCTCTCACGAAGGCGCCCGAGCCATTCCGGTTTTTTGTTGTTATTGCAGCAACGCTGACAGTTTCGCTCGCGCGTCGTCGTTCAGCCAACCGCTCCACGTGTCCTGGAAGTTGGTCAAAAAATAAACCGCAGCTTCTTCACCAGACGCGTTATTCTCTTCCTGCCAGGCCAGCAGCCCGTTCATGACTTCGTTGGTGAACTGAACGTTCTCCATCAGCGCGGTCTCATCAGGATGCGAGTCTGCAAAGGTGTTGGTAACAACCGTGGTCACGTCACTGGCCGGGAACGCACCCAGCACCGGTTCTGCACATTCTTCCTGGCTGTTACATTCATGTGCCTCAGGGATATGCGGCCCTACGTCTACCTGCACCATCGGATAGCGGCCCAGAATCGAGGTCGGCGCCCAATAGTAGCCGAACCAGGGTTCCTTGGCGTCATAGGCCGCACCGATCGAGGCTGCGAGTGTCTCACCCGAACCGTGGATGAAGTCCTCGATGCCCGCATCCGCAAAACCTGCCGCCTTGGCCATGTTGGTGCTGACCCGCTGACAGGTCCAGCCGACCGGGCAGTTGTGGAAGCGACCGCCAACCAATTCGGGATTGGCCAGAATGCCTTCCATCGTGGTCAGTTCCGGATGCGCTTCGGCCAGATAGGTCGGAATCCACCAAGCCTCAACCCCGCCGTCCGACAGCACTTTGGCACGTTCGATGATCGCACCGCTTTCGATCAGGCCCGGATAGGCCGGTGCACCATTGGTCCAGAGCTCGGTCAGAATGTCCGGCTCACCGGTTTCCGCAACCGAGGCCAGCGCAGGCGTCGTTGCCGACGGCACAACCGTCACGGAACAGCCATAGCCCTGCTCCAGCAGGAATTTGCTGACCTGGGTGACGATGATCGCCGAGCCCCAATCCATTTCCGTGATTGAAATCTCACCACACTCAGCCTGCGCCGCTCCAGCAACGCCCAAAGATACCGCAGCACTCGCCGCAAGCAGTTTTAGTTTCATAGATATTCTCCCTGGTTGGTAATGCCTGGGCACTTCGCGGCCCTTTGGCGTAGAATTTTCTTCTGTTGGCGCGTGCAAATGCCCCCTCTTCCTGTTCCCGCTTCTGATCCGCGGAAATCTCACGATACAGCGCATCCAAGCGAAGTCCAAAAAAAATTTAGCGCCAAACGGCCCGTACGAGCCAATCCATCAAGATGAATGCGCTTTTTGGTGACCTGATGGGGTTTGAGTGCGTTCATATCGTCGATGTCGACATCCCCGCCCGCGGTCACGCAGCCGCCTGCAAGTGCGGCTTGCGACAGCTCCTCCCCCCGAACACTTCGAATGATGGTCGAATTGGTGCCGGGATCAGTTTTTGAATTTTCGCGCACAGGGGTGGCAACAGGCCGGTTGATTGTACCGGATTGGCATGAAACCTGCCGCCTTCGCACCAGCTTTGGACAGATGTATCACCGCCCGCCTTCCAGGTCACCGACCCTTGGTTGAATGGAAGCCCCTCGGCCTCACAAATCGCGCGCGTTATGTCGATCAGGCCTTTTTCCGCACGGGCCTTGATATCTTCCCACACGCTTTCCAGAGACAAGCCGGATTTGGTTTCACCACCTTCGGAGAAACGAGACCACATAGGCTCTTCACCGTGATACGAGGCTTCACCAAAAGGTTCATGCAAGCAATCCAGATCGTTGCGTTGCTTCATCTTGTGCTCAAACGCGGCTGAGGTAGACCGGGGGATGGCCCAGAGCGCAATGATCTTATGCATGGATTACTTCTCCAGTGTCGCCATCAACTGACCGTGATAAGTTGTTGGCGAAAGGCCCAAAGTCTTGAAAAGACGCCAGTATAACGCGGTATCGTGGCCAATGACCGGTTTACCAAGCCGCTTTTCAAGTTCGGCAGTATGATGGACCGGACGACGGGCCACACCGTCCGAGGGACGGCGGTAGTTTGACATGCCATTGATCAGGTAAGCGTCCACATTGGGGGCTTTTTCGGCGGTATAGTCAAAGCTCTTCCAGATCAGTTCTTCATCAAAGCACCAAACGCAATCATCGACCTCTTCCTGCGTGGCGAACCAGCCCTGATCGAAGAAATTCCCGGCCCAGACCACGTCGAACCCGGCCTCAATCAGAAACCCGACCGTGCCTGTGTACCAAGAGTTGGGATGATAGCAGGCGTTCAGCGCAACTTTTTCGGCACCGATTTCGCGCAAGGCCTCGACCATCGCGTAGCCGGCCATGTGAAACGGCGTTTCGTATTTGTCACTCAGCATCTCGCAATGCTGGCGGATGCCCTCGACACCCAAACCGCTGGCGTGAACCCAGTTCGATCCAACCTGCCCGCACACATCGGCGTTGTTGATCGCCATGCACTCGACAAATTCTTCAAGCAGGCCAAAGTTCTTTTTGCGCTGATCCAGCCCATGCTGGTAGCCCGGCACGTGCAGCATGCGTCCATGCACGCCCACTGTCTCAGGCGCCATGCGCAGGAAATCCGAAGGGGCGGCGCAATAATCGAAAGGCGGGCATGTAAAGCCTACCTGATACGGGAACAACTTTCGCTCAGGGTTTTCCCACCGTTCAGGTTTCGTGAAAGTGTTCATATGTGATTTATCCTGTGCGAGGCAGCTCCGCTTGTGCATCCTGAAACAAAGCGCAGCCTCGAATCTATTGCTTTTTCGGCAAGAACTCTTGCCAATTCTGGGAAGTGTTCCTCCGCATTTACAGGTCTAAACCAGAAGTCAGGCAGGCGCGTTAGCCGTATCTACGGCCTTCAGGCGGTGCTGATAGAGATGCTCGTAGTGTGGCAGCGCCTGCGCGTAGATTTCCTTACCGTGGTCTGGCAGATCTTCGACGGAGCCGTAGGTGCGCGGCATCGGTTTTAACCCGCTGGAAGCACTCAGGCTGTCATGCCATGACCCATTGTCATACCACCCCACTTCGGCCCGCGCGCCGGGTTCCCACGACAAAGCCTCGGGTACAAAATCAATACCGACGGCTTTGCACCATGCCGATACGATACCTTCGGGATTTTCCAACAGATCGTCGCTGTCGATGACTGGCGGCACTTTGCCGTCGCGTTCGGCTATCCGGTCGAACAGTTTGCGGTGCTCCTCGAACCCATACTCGGCCACAACCCAATCCGGGCCACGTTTGAATATCGACGGGATAGACTTTGAAGGATCACGGATCAGGAAACTGTGGGTCATCGGGGCGAGAAATTCATCGCTGACGTCAGGTGCCAAAAAGTGTGGCATATCCTTGGAAAAGACCGGCTTGCTCAGTGCAGCTTGCGTCATGTGGTCATGCACGCTTTGCATGGACAGGCCCGGCACCCGCTCGCTGTTCGCTTGTAGCCGCGGCCAGGCGGCGTCATCGCCTTTGTACCAAGCTTCGCCAAATGGTTCGTGAAAACAGGTCATATCGCCCCGCATCCGCATCATCCATTCAAAGGCGGTCGAAGTGGTACGAGGCGTAGACCACAGCAGCACTATTTTGTTCATCGCGTTCTCCCAGTATTTAAGGGCGCACATCTTCTGTCGAAGCCGGCAGGGAATTCACTGCAACGCTGAAGCAGACTGTCACACAAATCCATTGCTTTTGCCGCCTCGACAATTATCAATTTGGGCATGAGTAGTATGCGACGTGTCCCTTCGATGAGCCCCCTCATCGCCTTTGAAGCGGTTGCGCGGCTGGGCAGCGTCACCTTGGCGGCGGAAGAACTGAATACATCTCAATCCGCGATCAGCCGGCACATCCGCAATCTTGAAGAACGGTTTTCTCTGGAGTTGTTTCAACGTGACGGTCGGGGGATCGCTTTGACGGCCGCTGGCAAGAGCTATCATGCGGCCGTGTCATCCGCGCTGACCAGCCTGCAGTCGGCCGAACACCGTCTGACTCAGGCCCAGCGCTCACTAACCATTGCTTGCTCATATTCCGTCAGCCATCTGATCATCATGCCGCACTACAACCAGTTGCGCCACCGCGTGGGTGAGAATGTTACAATCAATGTGCTGACGTCAAATTATGAAAGCCAGAGCATGGTCAACGAACCCAATGCCGACGTCGCCATCGGGTACAAGTTCAACGGGCCAGGCGGGAAGATGCAAAAGATCCTGCATGAAAGCATAATCCCGGTCGCGTCACCTGAATATATTGCCCGGCACAAAGACATTCTCGAAGGACCGATCGAAGGTTGGAACCAACTTCGGTTTCTGGACCTGCCGCAAGGCACACTTGGTTGGGCAACTTGGAGTGACTGGTTCAGCAATCACTGTATCACACCCAACATTGCACCCGCAGATACGTTCAGCAATTTTGTCTACCTTCTAGAGGCCGCTGCTTCGGGAGCCGGGATCGCGCTTGGGTGGCAAGGGTTTATTGAACGCTATGTCAAAATAGGGTCCATCGCTACAATCGGGGACCAATGGTATTCGACCAACAATTGCCTGTGGAGTCGTTGCACACAGCAAGGTCAAAACAAAAGGTCAGCCCAGGATTGCGTTGCATTTCTAACCGAGCTTTTTGAGGACACACCAGAATACTAAGTGTTACTGTTCGAGCGTGGCAAAACATGTGTGGTTCGGCCCAGAGAAGCTCCGCATCGGAAAAGACCACGGCCCTCGAACCCCCGGTACACCTTCAGTGCAAATGCGCCTGCCACGATGATGAATCTGCGGGTCTTCAAAGGCCTCCTGGATTGAGTTTATTGGCCAGGCCGGGACAGTCGCGGCTTCAAGCGCCTATGGAACTGCCGCTTTCCTGACCTATACCCTTGCCGCCGCACATAACCCGCGCCACAGTTTTTGCCCGCAGGGCGGTAACCTGCACGGGTCGTGCGAAATCAATGCTCAGCAATTGCTGAGACAACGGCACTGATCGCATCCTGCGTTTGCTCAAAATCCTCATCGGTCAACGCAAGGTGGGGGTAAAACTTGCCCGGGACTCTGAAAATTCCCTGCTCGCGCAGGGCGGCATTGAATCGCGCGGTTTTAGTGGCGTCGGCGCGTTTTCCATCCCGGTAGTTCCTCACATCTTTGTCGGTGAACACGGCATCGAACAAGACCGAGTGACCAACGATTTGATGGGAGATTTCCGCCGCTTCCAACGCGCCAGAAAGTATCCCCATCAGTCTTTTGCCATTGGCATAGAGCCGATCATAGGTTCCATCCCGGCGCAGTATTTCCATCGTCTTGCGACCGGCCACAGCGGCTAAGGGGTTGCCGCAAAGGGTGCCAACCATCATCAACCACTTGTCCGAGCCCACGATGCTTTTGTCGAAATGGTCCATAATAGATTTACGTCCGGCAAGCGCCGCAAGCGGGAAACCACCGCCGACGACCTTGCCAAGCGTGCACAGGTCGGGCGTAATACCGTAATGTTCCTGAGCCCCGCCATAGGACAGGCGGAAACCGGTCACCACTTCGTCAAAGATCAAAACGATCCCGTATTTGTCGCACTGATCGCGCAGCAGCTGTAAAAACCCAGGTTGGGGAGGGATGACGCGTTGCAGGGGCTCGACTATAATCGCCGCGATCTCGTCACCCTGTTCCTTCAGAAGGCTAACCAGAAATTCTGGATCGTTATACGGGGCCACCAGTATCTGAGCACGCACGGCTTCGGGGATACCCGCGCTGTCAGGCATTGCTTGCGGAAAGTTAATCAGCTTTTCCGGGGCAAGGCTCATCTGCCCCTCGGCGGACATTCCGTGATAAGCACCTTCAAATTTCAGGATTTTGTCGCGACCGGTATAGGCGCGGGCCAGCCGCATCGCGTACATATCGGCTTCGCCACCGGAGGTGAGAAAACGAGCCTGCTCAGCGCAGGGCAGCGCGCTACAGATATCTTCGGCCAACTCAACCGCGGCCGTGTTATTGGCGAAGAAAGTCATCCCCTTGGGCAGTTGCTCCAGCACAGCTTCCAGTACTTCCGGGTGCCCATGCCCCAGAAGCATTGGGCCTGAACCGACAAGGTAGTCGACATACTCACGCCCATCCTGATCCCAGATGCGGCTACCGCGCCCTTCTTTGATGAAAACGCTGTGGTCGTAGTTTCCCAACCCACCGGCGGGCATCACCTTTTGCGCGCGAGCAACCCAATCGGTCATAACTTGCATAGCGTGTCTCTCCTCTCAAAAGACGGGCAAATCTGAGGGAACATTCCGAATCTTTGCACCAGGAACAGGCGTGGACCAGTCTTCGTGTATTCCAACTTGTCATAGCCAACCGGAACAACAGAGCGCCTTGCTCTGCGAACGGCGCTCAGTTCAGCAGATTTTCGTCGTATGGATAGTCGTCAATCTGTTCGAGACCGTTTGCCGTAACAAGAAACTGATGCTCGATTTTGACGCCGCTACCACCACGGTCGGAACCGACATAGCCCTCAACGCAGATCATCATGTTCTCTTCGATGATGCCGTCATAGCCGATATCGTCCCAATCCTGCGGGTAAGGCACATAGGGGTATTCATCGCACATGCCGACACCATGCATGATGCAGGGGTATCGGTGCGCGTGGAATTCCTCGGGGTGGCGGAAGCTCTTGTCGACCAACTCCTTGAACGACACACCAGGGCGCACATTGGCCTTGTTGTGCTCGATCTCGTCCAAGGCACGCTTGAACAGATCGCGGTATTCCTGCGGCGCTTTACCCTCACCGCAATACCAGGTGCGTGAGATGTCAGACATATAGCCAAAGGGGCCGACCATATCGGTGTCAAAGCCCAGCAGTTCGCCCTTTTGTACACGACGCTCTCCGGCCTCTTGCAGCCAAGGATTGGTACGCGGCCCCGAGGCCAGCATCCGCGCCTCAGACCATAGGCCGCCATGGGCGATATTGATCTGGCTCAGGATGCTCCATAGTTCGTTTTCCGAGATACCGGGCTGGAAAGCCTGGTGCATCTTGGTAATCCCAAGCTGTGCCACGTCAATGGCATAGCGACACAACGCAATCTCTTCCTCGCATTTGATCGAGCGGGCTTTTTCCAGAAATCCGGGCGCATCCACGACCTCAAACCCGGCCTGCATCAATCCTTGAACGGCAGAGGCATCCAACCGATCCAGAGCAACGCGGCAGCGCCCTTTGCCCGCAAGCCGACCTTTGACAAAATCCACGAATTTGCGCGTGTTGTCGACTTGATCAAACCCGGCAAGGAACGGTGCAAGACCGAACATCGGGACATATTCGGTGACATGATCCAGATCCTTGATAAACGCGCCGCTGAAGACCACCGGGCCATCGGCAAAGATCATCAGCATCATTAGCGGGATGCGCGCCTGAAACTGCATGTATTCGTGATAGTTTACCGCATAGCGCATGGTCAGAGGGTTGGTGATGACCGCCAGTTCCACATCCCGTTCCACCATTGCCTCGCGGATACGGCCCATGCGGTAATCGTTCATCGTGTCCCAATTGATGTCAGGCGCAGGCAAGACGGCTTTGGTAAACTCGGCAAAGGGTTCGTGTTCTTTCATAACGCTATCTCTCGGGTTGCTGCGACGACGTCGCGCAGACGCAGGTTTTCTGGGTCAAGCACCGCGTCGGCCAGAACGGTGGCTTTGTGCATTTCGCCAAACACAATCACCTCTAGCTCTGTCCCCGGCTGCGCGGCGTGTGGTTTGACAAAGGCAAAGGCCAGATTGCTGCCTGTGACCGGGCCAAAGCCACCCGACGAGACCGAGCCGACCTTTTCGCCGTTCAGATAAACCGCCTCACCGCCCAGCACATCGGTACCTTCCATCTGGACGTCCAGATAGGCGATGACCGAAGAACTGCCGGTCTCGGCCAGCTTGGCCAGCGCCTCTTTGCCGACAAACGCCTTATCGAACTTCACAAAGCGCATCTGATCGGTGTGCACGGGGCTGGCGTCATTGGCCAGCTCATGCCCACCGCGATAGGCCTTCTCCATGCGCATCATTTCCAGCGCCTTTGACCCAAACGGCACCATGCCATGGGGCTGGCCCGCATCCCAGATCGCGTCCCACACAGTGCCAAGCTTATCCATGGGCGCGTGCAGCTCCCATGCCAGTTCGCCCGAGAAGGACAGGCGCAACGCAATCAGGTTGACCCCTGCAACCGACATTTCACGCGCCTTGAGCCAGCCGAAATCGGCGTTTTCCAGCGACGCATCGCTGAGCGGGGCCAGCACCTCGCGGGCTTTGGGGCCCGCCACGGTCAGAATGCCCCAATCGTCGGACAGGTTGCGGATGCTCACATCCTCGGACCCGCGCTGATGCACGGTGATCCAGTCCCAGACGCGGCGCTCGGACGGGCCGCCGGTCACAAACCAGAACCGATCCTCGGCCAGCCGCGCAATGGTTGCCTCGCCCTCGATCGTGCCTTGTTCGTTCAACAGCAGCGTCAGGCAGGTGCCGCCCACCTTTTTGGGCATCCGGTTGGCGCAAAGCCGGTTCAGATACGCCTCAGCCTCGGGGCCGGTGATCTCGAACTTGGAAAAGGCCGAGAAGTCACCGATGCCAACGCCCTCATGTACCGCGCGGGCCTCGGCCAGGGCGGCCTCCCACGATGGACCACGTTTCCAGGACTCGGGCTCTTTGCCACCCCATTCGGGTTGGCCGTAAACGCGGGGACGCTCCCATCCGCCAGCCTCTTCGAACACGGCATGCAACGCCTTGGTCTGGTCATGCACGCCAGAGCTTCGGATTTCGCGGCAGGTTTCATATTGAAGCTGCGGATACGGCAGCGACAGGCGCGTCATATAGTTCTCGCGGCAGCGCTGATAGGTGTAATCCTCGTCCACACGGCTATGGAACCGGCGCGGGTCAAAGCCGCGCATCGAGATACCGGCCGTGCCATGCACCATCCATTGCGCCAGCGCCCGGCCCAAACCCGGCCCCCACGCAATGCCCACGGTCGCACCGCATGCCAGCCAGTGATTGCGCAAGCCCGGCGCAGGACCAACCAGCGGGTGCCCGTCCGGTGTATAGGTGATTGCCCCGTTGACGATGCGTTTGATGCCGCGCTCCATCAGGCAGGGATAGCGTTCAAAGCATTTCTCCAACCACGGCATAATACGGTCATAGTCGGGTTCAAACAGTTCGTTCTCGCTGTCCCACGGACAGCCGTCGCGCCATTTGGCCAGCGCGTCATGGGTGTCATACAGCCCGATCAGCGCCCCACCCTGTTCGCGGCGCAGATAGCCGGTAAAGTAATCATCGCGGGTGACGGGGATTTCATGACCCATCGCCTCGAACTCGGGCACCGCATCGGTGACCACATAGTGGTGCTGCATCGGTACAATCGGCAGGTCGAGCCCGCTGAAGGCCCCGATCTGGCGCGCATGGTATCCACCGGCATTGACCACATGCTCACAGATGATGTCGCCCTGCTCGGTCACCACTTTCCATTCGCCTGACGGCATCTGCTGCACATCGGTCACCCGATTGCGGCGCTGCACTTTGGCCCCCCTCATCCGCGCGCCCTTGGCCATCGCCTGACAGGTGCCGGATGGGTCCACATGGCCGTCATCGGGCGTATAAATCCCGCCGATGATATGCGACGTGTCATAGATCGGGTTCAGCTTGGCGATTTCTTCGGGG
The DNA here is from genome assembly GCF_056537285.1 of Ruegeria sp. CF8. Lineage (NCBI taxonomy): Bacteria > Pseudomonadati > Pseudomonadota > Alphaproteobacteria > Rhodobacterales > Roseobacteraceae > Ruegeria > Ruegeria sp. CF8. The sequence goes on from NZ_JBQFRG010000004.1 coordinate 264,512, forward strand.
GTAACCCAACGACACTCCTGCCCGCGGGCCAGTACCGCGTCACGCGTGTGCATCAGCCAGGCACGGTGATCCTCGGTTGCGGCCACGCGCAAGGACCCGCAATTGTGCCAGCTGACGCCTTGCTCGGTCTCATCCTCGATGGTTTTATACAGATCCACCGCATAATCGTGACAGATCCCCAACGCATGGCCCGCCGTCATGCGACTGACCAATCCCGCCGCATGCCAAGTGGCCCCGGACGTCAGTTCCGCCTTTTCAACCAGAACAACATCTGTCCAGCCTTCCTTAGCCAGATGATACAGCACGCTGGCACCCATATTGCCACCGCCGATTACAACGACCCGAGCCGATTCCATTGCAGTTCTCCGCGTTTCCTGCCGGGGACACTTCCGCATCGGAAAAATTTTGTCCACATTTTTTTCCAGCGGTATATCTTTTTGGCAATAACTTGATTCGGAGGGCCGCAATGGACGGTGCAGTCGTAAGAGAATCCAACCAGGATCGCATGCGGCGCATTCTGGGCGAAGACGGGTACGCACAGCTGTTTCGCAACATTGACGAAGCCGCAGGCCTGCCGAACGCGGCATACTGGTCGCCTGAGTGGTTCGAGATGGAACAGGAACTGATCTTTCGCCGGTCCTGGGTGTTCGGAGGCGCCCGCGCGGAAATCCCCGAACCTGGCGACATGAAGCCCATCGACATCGCTGGCACGCCGATCGTTCTGGTCCATGGCCGCGACGGCGTGATCCGAGGCTTTCAGAACGTCTGCCGCCATCGCGGCATGCAACTGGTCACCGAACCCTGCAAAAAGGCCACGCTGACCTGCCCCTATCACCGATGGGCATATGGGCTGGATGGCAAGCTACGGTCCCGGCCGCATTTCGACGGACCCAATTCCAGCGGCACGTTCAAAGAGGGCGGCGGCGACAAGCTGGACCTGATCCCGGTCCGGGTTGAAGAGTTCTTCGGCTGTCTGTTCGTCAACGTGTCGGGCGACGCGGATCCGCTGGATGTGTGGATGGCCCCGGTTCTGGATCAGCTCAAAGGCTATGATCTTTCCGCCATCCGCTGGGCCGGGAAGCGCGATTTTACGGTCGAGGCCAACTGGAAGCTGGTTTACGAGAATTATATGGAAGGCTACCACGTTTTTGCCCTGCATCCCCGCCTGCTGGACTTTGCCCCAATGGACGTTCGGTGGTCCGGAGAATGGCGCGGTTCGACCTTCGTCAATGGCTACCGGTTCCCGAAACTGGAAGAAGGCCGCGGCCAGGGCCTGCCCCATTATCCCGGCCTGTCCGAGGAGGATCGCATGCAGGGACAGTGGTTCCTGACCATGCCGCATTTCGCAGTCGAGGTGTATCCCGATCAGTTCACTGTGTTGGTCGCCTACCCCGAAGCGCCGGACAGATGCCGAGAGGAACTGCACGTTTTCGTCATCGGAGATGAGGCCGCAACCGGCCACAAATACCGCAAGGAACGCGAAGACCTGATCCAGATGTGGGACGATCTGAACGTCGAGGACATATCGGTCCTCAAAGGGCTTCAAAATGGCCGCCGCTGCTTTGGATATGATGGCGGCCGTCTGTCACCGCATTGGGAAGGACCAACATTGGCCTATTCCCGCAAAATCATTGAACTGATGGCGGATAGCGAGACGATTTAACGGGACTTCATGATCACGGGCGTGTTGGTGTGAACGATCTGCAAATCGTTCTCACCATTGTTAATGTATTTATGTGGCTTATCGCCGGAAAACCCAAAACTGTCGCCTTCTTCCAGCACAAAAACATGGCCATCTACTTCCAGAGTCAACTGCCCGGACAGGACATAGCCCACCTCTTCGCCCTCATGGCTCAACGGGTTGTCGCCGGAATGACCTCCTGGAGAAAACTGCATCAAAGACATAACAATCTGACCGTCGATGCCGGGCGACATCAAGTAGACGGAATGATCCAGGTACTCGGTGCCGGCAAGACGTGAAAAGTCAATTCTACGGCGAAATCCCTTGCGAACGACATACTCGTTTTCCACAGGATCATCATTGGGCGAAGGCGGGAACAACCAGCCTACCTCGATCCCCAAAGCTGCACTGATCCGCTGTAACGCGTCCAAAGAAGGCTGCTTCTGCCCCCTTTCAACAAGGCTCAGAAACCCAACCGACAAAGACGCCGCTTCTGCGCATTCGGCCAGCGTCATACCCATCGCGCGGCGCACCCCACGGATTTCGTGGCCAACTCCAGCATTGGCATTCGCCGCTTCGGTTTGAGACGTTGAATTCGACTTTGTTACGCGCGCCATAAATCAGTTCCTGGACCTTTCGCAAAACTCTGGCAATCGACGCTTACACTGCAAACAAGGAAATGGCTATCCGCGCCTCCCAACACCCTCAAAACAAACTCTGACTGGGTAGATCAAGAACGTGATTTTGGGGGGTAACGGATTGGGGGCTAAGCTGCTGTCCGATGGCCGAGCCTTGGTCCGGTTCAAAATCAATCAGATTGAACGTCTTGCAGATCAGTCACCACAGCCACCGCCGTCTCCCGAGCCACAGTCGCCTGCATCTTCGTCGGCAAAAGGGTCATGACTTTCAAACACCAGCGTCAGCTCACTTTTTGAGCTTAGGCTATTGAGGGTGATTGCGAAGCAGACCAGCGGTACGCTCAACCAAAGCGCACCGAAAAATAGATCGCCACTCTGAATGATGGAACTGGCACCGGTGCAAATGAAGACGATCAAGAAAACCAGCATTATGAAAGTTTCAACTTTATTTTTCATCTTCCAGATGCCTTTCGGAGGAGTTCCGAATAGCTCTTTGTACGCTCTGACGGTGGCCTTGTAGTCGTCCAGATGTCTGGGGCCTTGACCGCCGGGGTTGTGGTGCACGGGTTTGCCCAGCTTTTTGCAGAAGACATCCCAATAATCGCGACTGTGCTGAATATGCAGGTGCCACACCAAATCGACCGCCTTCGAGGGGACGTTTCGCTCTGATCGGGTGACACAAAGATACATGAATTTCTTGTATTCAGTGATCGCAACAGCGGCAGTATCACGAGAGATGCGGTTTTCGGCCATCAGCTGATCAATGAATGGCGCGCCTGTCGCATCATCAGGCATTTTATGCGATTTAATCAGCTCCCATAGCTGAGTATTGAGAGAGGTCATCGGAGCCTCCTATGTTTTCTCTTTTTTGCGATTTCTGCGTAACGCACGAATATGACAGGTTTGTGACGCGTGCGGGAATGTGTTGGAAATGCAAAGACCTTGAACGGTTCACGACCAATCAGACATACCGCCGGCATTGGGGACCAGCGCGTTCAGAGCGACCCTTCACGCCTTCAGTCCTCAGGATTTCGCGCGAGTTTTCGACGCCGCAAGGATTATGTTTGAGCGAGCTAGAGTCATAACTGTCGATCCCTCACAGAAACAAGTTTTCGAAACGAGAGTGTCGGCCCTAAAAAACGTCTGTCAAAACCTCGGTCCAACGGCACCACGCAATTGGAAAAACCGAAGTAAGATACGCTTCAGTAGTGAACCTCACCAATGGACAATTCCCGAACGCAGTCCAGCAAAGCAGCGGTGTAGTGAGATTTGTCGTCCCTCAGCCGAAAAAGCGGTACGGATATACTGACGGCGGCAATCGGGCATGCGTTCTCATCCAGGATGGCCGCGCCAAAACATGCGATACCGGCCTCATTCTCTTGACTGTCAAAAACGAAGCCTTGGGTACGGCATTGATCGATCTGCGCGCGCAATTTGATTGGATCAGTTGTCGTAAACGGGGTGATCGGCTGCAAGGTCGAAGCTTCCAATAGCGCTGAAAGCTTTTCGTCCGACAACGCCGAAAGAAACGCTTTGCCGACCCCACTGGAGTGAAGAGGAACAAAGGTGCCTATTGTCGAGTTCATGCGCACCGTCTCAAGGCTTTCGATTTTGTCGATATAGACCAGTCCCTCACCGCTTGGCACGGCAAGGTGTACAGTTTCGCCGGTCTGATCCCTCACGCGTACCAGGGCATCCCGGGCTCGGTCCCGAATGTCCGACGACGACAAGGCAAGACGGGCAAGATTGACCAGACGTGGGCCGGGTTTGTACCTTTTGTCGTTGAGTTGCACGATCAGCCCTTCGGCTTCCAAACTGTTTAACAGGCGGTACAGAGTTGGGCGCGTAAAGGCACATTCTTCCAAAAGATCAGCCAGGGTTGGCGGGTTTTTGCGGTCACAAATGTGCTGCAACAGCCCGATGCTGCGCGCAAAGCTCTGGGTTCCTTGGACCTGTTTTACCATTCCGACCTCTCAGATTGACGGCAAATATCTACGATGTATGTTTCCATATAATGAATCATTTGTCCACAATATGGTCATCCTAAATAGCTAATATGAGAAAGCCGAAATGCCACTGACTGATACAGGCGAAAATCCGATGGTGCCTTATAAACACCCGATGCCGCAGGATGCCCTGCCGGAAATCGTGGTGCCCAACGCGCTGGCCGAAGATGACCCCCGTATGTGGGTTCAGCAGACCGAGACGGTATTTTTCCGCCCGCTGTGTTTGAACGTAAGCCAAGGTTACTGGATGAACCTTTTGAAGGTGACCAAGGCAGGCGTTCTGTCACGCCATCGCCATCCGAACCCGGTACATGGCTTTGTCCTGAAAGGCCGCTGGCATTATCTTGAGCATGACTGGGAAGCCACTGAAGGGTCTTATGTTTATGAACCTCCAGGTGAGACCCATACTCTGGTTGTACCGGAAGACGTCGAGGAAATGATCACTTACTTTCAGGTCAATGGGGTGATGTACTATTGTGATCCTGATGGAAATCACCTCGGTTACGAGGATGTCTTTACCAAAATCGACATGTGCCGCGATCATTTCGAGAATGTCGGCCTCGGCGCTGACTACGTGAAAAACTTCACCAGGTAACACCCATGAGCAACGTAACATACGACTTTACAGACCGTACCGCTGTGGTGACAGGCGGAGCAGCCGGGATCGGGGCGGAAATCGCACGCCACTATGCAGCAGCAGGCGCCAACGTGGCAATCTGGGATTTGTCGGAACCCGATGACGCCCCTAAAGGTGCTATCGCATGCAAAGTGGATATCAGTAACCCAGACCAAATCGCCGCAGCCGTTTCAGAAACCAGAAGCGCCTTTAGCGGCATTGATTTTTTGTCGCACAATGCAGGTTTCGCCGGGCCGACCCTGAGCGTCGTGGAAAGCGATCCGACAATCTGGGCGCGCGTCGTTGAAATCAATCTGACCGGAACATTTCACTTGGCTCACGCCATTGTTCCACTCATGCAAGAGACCGGCTTTGGTCGGATCATCAACATGGCTTCGCTTGCCGGCAAAGAAGGCACCCCCAACGCCTCGGCCTATTCGGCGTCCAAGGCGGGCGTCATCGGGTTTACCAAGTCGCTGGCCAAGGAACTGGCCCAGACTGAAATCCGCGTGAATTGCATCGCTCCTGCTGCCATCAAGACGGCGATCCTAGATCAAATGACACCAGAATTCGTGCAGATAATGATCGACAAATCCCCAATGAAACGCCTGGGCTGGGTTGAAGAGGCTGCGCGTATGGTGATGTGGCTAAGTTCGGATGATTGCACATTCAACACTGGTGCAGTCTTTGATCTTTCAGGTGGAAGAGCGACATACTGATAGTGCACATTCGCACTGTAACGCCCTGCCCTGTGGAAGTGGCCGAAATGTATTGGCGGCACAGCCCGGCCCCCGTAGTGTCTGCATGTAAGGCCGGAGGTTTCCGAAGCCTGTGTACGCACAAGCCAAAGTCTTAAATCTGTTTTAGTACCAGCGGATATGTCGGGGCATTCTAGGCTCTGGTGCCTTGGTCGATGAAATGGCGATCCGGGCGAGCAAGTCCCAGGAACCTGCTCGAACCGTTTCCAATGCCGAAAGCTGCACAATTTGCCGCCGTTTGGACCGGATCAGCTGCGAACCAAATGCCCACCGTCGACGTCCAGGACGGCGCCAGTCATAAAGCCATTTATCATGGACAGGACAACTGCTTGTGCGATTTCTTCCGCGGTTCCGACGCGGCCGACGGGCAGGCTGCTGCCGACTTGCGCGTACATGGCATCTCGCGCCTCTTCTGGCATCGCAGCATAGGCTTCCGTATCAACCATACCGGGACTGATACAATTCACACGGACACGGCCCGACAGTTCCAGCGCCAGCCCTTTGGCTAAAGCTTCAACCGCCGCGTTCACCGCAGCCAGACCTGTTGTTCCGGCAGACGGGCGGCGGCTGAGCACACCGGAAAAGAACGTGATGGAAGCACCTTTGGTCAAAGCAGGCAGGACCTCACGCGCGGCCACATACGGGCCGATAAACTTAGCCTCTAACATGCTACGCAATGCGTCAGTGGGCAGCTCTTCATAGGTCCCATGCGCAGCGCTTGAGGCCGAGATCACCAAGTGGTCCACCGTCCCAAGATTGGCGGCCCAGGATTTGACGCCGGCCTCATCCGTTGTGTCAACGGGCGCGATTTGCACAACGCCCCCGACCTCTGCCGCCGCCGCCTCAAGTTTGGCCAGACTGCGACTGGCAAGTGTGACTTTTGCCCCAAGGGCGACTGCCATCTTGGCCGTAGCCTTACCCATACCGCTACTGCCGCCGATGATGACGATGTGTTTGCTCGCAAGGGAGGTTTCAAAAACCGTGCTCATTGTGTTGGTTCCTTGTCTTTTTTGGTTACGCGATCGAGTTAGTTGATGCTCAGCACAAGCTTGCCGGTCGTCTCGCCTGCTTCCAGACGGCGATGGGCCTCAGCAACTTCAGCAATCGGCAACATGGTGATCTGAGGACGCAGAACGCCGGTTTCCAGCAGGTTGAACACGGTCGCCATATCAGCGCTGAAAGCATCGGGGCGGTTCAGAAAATACGTGTAGATATCGCTAACCCGCACTGAAACGGATTTCTGGAAATGCTTTGTCAGATCATCCGCAAAGCCACCTGCGGGCGGTCCTGCAAGGAACCCAAACAATACGGCCGTACCAAGCGGTGCCAACGCGTCGAGGTCCGATTTGAGCGTTTCGCCCGAGATTGGATTCAACGTAAGATCAACACCACTTCCGTCGGTGATCTCCAAAACTCGCGCGGTGACGTCTTCTTGGCGATAATCGATAACGTGATCAGCACCCTGCTCATATGCATAGTCAACCTTATTGGTGCTGGCAGAGGCAATCACGGTCATACCAAGATGTTTGGCGATGTGCAGAGCCATTGTACCAACACCGCCCGCCGCCGCGTGAACCAGCACGGATTTTCCTGCCACTGCGCCACCGAGATTGACCAGCATATGATAGGCGGTCATCGCGTTAACCGGGATCGCGGCTGCGGTTTCAAGGTTGGTATCGTCAGATAGCCTGGTTACATAAGGTGCCCCAATCACGGAATGCGTACCATAACCGCCCGCACCGATCGGCCCCATCCAAGCCACGCGGTCGCCAATGGCAATGCCTTCGACTCCTTCGCCCAGCGCTTCAACAACTCCGGCACCTTCGACGCCTGGCACATGCGGCAGAGCAGGCATCATACCTTCTGGCATCTCGCCCCGTCGGATGATCGTGTCGATAAAGTTAACGGCTCCGGCATGGTTACGGATCAAGACATCTCCGGGCGCTGGCCGAGGAACGGCGCGGTCGGATTTGCGCAGCACATCGGGCCCACCGGTTCGCGTGATTTCGATTGCATAGGTCATAACGTGTCTCCTTCTGTTGAGCAGAAAGTAGAGGCCGTCATTAGTGATGATAATCGTTGATTTCAGGAGTTATTATCTCAAAAATAGGATTATGATCTACAACGACCTTGCCCTGTTCACTATTGTCGCTGACCATCTCAGCTTTTCCAAAGCTGCGGACCAACTTGGTATCCCTCTGAGCCGGGTCAGCCGAAGAGTCGCCGAATTGGAAAACCATCTCGGCACCAAACTGTTTGAGCGCACGACCCGCCAAGTGCGTCTGACAGAAGAAGGCCGTCGCCTTCTGGATCGCTGCCAGGAGCCATTCGAAACATTGCAGGAGGTTGCGGGTTTTGCTGACGAAACCAGACGCCAGACTATACGCATCACGGCCCCGCCCCTGGCCGCCCGTGCAACGATTGGCCCACGTTTGCTGGAGTTTGCAGAGCAAAACCCACATGTGCAGTTGGAAATGACACCCACGAACGTCATGTTGGATTTTTTCAGCGACAATATCGATTTGGCCTTTCGGGTCGGTCCACTGACGGATTCCAGCCTTGTCGCAAAACGCCTTTGGTCGGTTCCTTACTGTTTTTGCGCCGGGTCGGGTTTTATTGAGGAGAACGGATTGAAGGGCGCGATTTCTCGGCAGGTTTTTCAAAGCTTACCTGCCCTGACCGCTGGCCAGCCTTGGGTTTTGGAAAACGGCGACAAACTGCAACCCAGAAATGTCGCCCACAGTTTAATCGACCTTGACGTCATCGCACTCGCCGCGCGTCGCAATCTGGGCGTTGCAATGCTGCCTCTGGACATGATGGGAGGAGACTTGCACGAGCTTGAGGTTCAGGATGCGCGGCCTTTGACACGAGAAATGTTCGCCGTGTATCCCAGTCGCCGCCTGCTGCCCGCGCGGGTCAGAGCGTTGATTGATTTCATGGCACCGGGATAGCACCTACCATTCGATTGGCGCTCCGTCGCGAAAGAACCCGCCTGTCGGGCCGTTGTTCGGCAGAGTTGCCGCCCAAACAACACCCCTCGCCCCCTCAGACACCGGGCGGCCACCCCCGCCCATGTCCGTGGCAACCCAACCGGGGCAAACGGCGTTGACAAGAATACCTTCGTGTTTCAGCTCGGCTGCGGTTTTGATGGTCAGCGCATTCAATGCCGCCTTGGATACACCATAACCAGCCGTGCCACCGGACATGTCGCTTAGCGCGCCAGAACCGGAAGACACATTGACGATCCGGGCACTCTCGCCGCGTCGCAAAAGAGGAGTCGCTGCGATCATGGTATCCCAAGCGCCAAAGAGATTGGTGTCAAAGGAACGCCGCACGCGATGTAGGTCGGCGCAGTGCGCCTGCTGATCCGTGTCGTAATCCACACCTGCGTTATTGACCAAAATATCGAGACGCCCGTAGCTGGGTTCAATCTTCAGAATAAATGCGGCGGCAACAGAGTCCGGGTTCGATACGTCCAATTGCAAGGCTTCCACCCCGTACCCGATCTCATCTGCGGCCAGACGTCCTTTATCCAAATCTCGAGAACCGAGCAGAACTTTTACCCCATGATCTCTGGCCAATTGTCTGGCGACTTCTTTTCCGATGCCTCGGTTGGCGCCGGTCACAAGTGCGATGCGTTGGTTGGTCATGCAGATCCCTATGACTTTGTGTCCGCCGGCATATCTAAAATAGATCGTGGCAATGCAGCCAGCACCGGTCCACTCCTAAAAGTGGAACGGTGTGGCAGTCCTTCAATCTATCAATTTCCTTGATTTGCGCGCTCGGCAGCGATGGCGACAAGGCCGCGGTCTCCGGTTTCCCAAAGCGCCGTCATGGTCAGAGAGGTTACAAGCCATCGGTCCCCGGACTTTTCGAGCGTATAGTCATAGCGTCCGCCCAGTACCCATAAGCCATCCTCAATGCGGTGGGTTGCGGTGAAATCAGCCTGCGCCGTGGCTTCGGTTTCGGAAAGCGACGTGATGGCATGGTTGGTGACCATGTGGTGGGTGCTTTCAAACCCAGGCAGTAATGCAGACCAACCTGCGACAAGGTCGTCGGCGGGTTGGGTGACCGGGTCACCGCCCCAAAGGCTGGTGTAATCGGTCGTCACCGTATCGGCAAAGGCACCGCGCACGCGGGCCCAGTCGTGTCGGTCAGCGCCCGCTGCGATATCGGTGATCGTGGTTGAGATGGTGGCCTGCTGATCGGCGAAGGCTGCGCTTGCGATCATGGTGGCAGCTGCAAGTGTGGCAGTAAGGTTTTTGGGCATCGGTCTACTCCGGGGTAAAGGGCAGGCGCCGAAGTCAACTTCGACGCCTGATAAGGTGTTCAGCTGTCCAGATCAGCGCGGAAGTGATCGGCCACGGTGTCCGCCGCACGGGTCACATCTTCGGGGTTGTCGTAGAAGTCGAACTGCGTGACGTCTTCCAGCCACTGAGCCGTCGCCTTGCCCGCAAACCCTGCAAGGAAAGTCTGTACGCCCTGCGGGATGGCCGCGCTTTCCGAGTGCACAATGGCCAGCGGTTTGTCCAAACGCTGCGGATTGTCGGCAGGGTGATAGGTCAGCCAACCTTCCCAGCCTGCATTGTTCCACTTGTCGTCATATTCGGGGATGCCACCACGGTCGGCCTCATAGTAATACCCACCAATCGGCATCAGAACACCTTCGGCACCTTCCGGCCCGGCGGCAGGAATGATCTGCCCACCCGCGGCTTCGGCGGCGTGGGAGACTTCGATCAGCCCGGCAACGCCTTCTTTGCCGCCGTAAACGGCTTCAACGATCTCTTCATTCTGAAGCCAGGGTGCGACAAGGCCAACGCGCTGCACCAACGGATTTCCGGATACGGCATCGACCATGTAACCGGCCGAAGCGCAGATCCCGAGCCCGTTGATGTGATCGGCATCCACTTCGGGCAGGGTCGCAACATATGCAAACGCTGCCTTGATGTCCGAGGTTTTGGCCTCGGGGCTTTCAACATAGCGCACATTGTTGGGCAGGTCGCCCGACTTGCCCCAGCCACGGAAATCGAAGGTGAAGGCGGCGAACCCGCGCGACGCCATTTCCTGGGCGTAGTTGGCAGGCATCTGCTCCTGCACCGATGTCCATGCTCCGGTGACAACAACCGTGGGCAAGGGCGCGTCACCGCGCTCTTCCGGCAAATACAGCGTGCCGGTCAGGATAGAGCCTTCGTTCTCAAAGGTCACAGTGCGGGTTTCGACCTGCGCAATCGCGGCAGTCGAAGCCATCAGCGCAGCGGCGGTGTTCAGGGCGAGGGTGTTCATGGTGGTATCTCCCAAAATCTGTCTGGTTGGGCACAAGCCCGATGACATGAAAGATACGAAGACAGGTGCCGCGAAACTTGCACCTCTCTGCCTGGTTTTTGAAAGATTCCGCTTCCGCTGTGCAGAGCGGCCCGAATGGCACGTGAGGTCTGACTGGTGACGTGCTTGAAGCAGCGGGCGAAATGCGCCTGATCCGACTAACCACAAGCCAAAGCAATGCGCCCAAAGGTCAGTTTCTATGTGAGTTTCAGACAGAGTTTTGCAGAAGTCCGGCTCATCTATAATGAGCTTGGTCTTCGGCTGAAAAAGACCACTCGGTTCAATTATTGTACCGGGCTGTCCATACTTGTCGCATCACTCCAATAAGATCCTTCTTTCCGGTCTATGTGGAGCTTCAGCACGTCCAATGCGCGTGGAACGTCACCTTCCTGAACGCATTCAACCAGCTCTATATGCTCCCGATACGATTTTGCCATATGATCCGGGTGGTGACCCAACCTGCTGCGCAGCGCCGCCATTTTCAAAGCAATCGTCTGATACGCATCATTCAGAAACCGGTTGTCGGCGCAATCGAACAGGCATTGATGAAACTTCGTGTCCAGAAACAGGTATTCTGCATTGTCCCCAGTCTGGCGTGCCGCTTTCATTCGATCAACGCAGTCATTGAGTGCCGTATGTAAAGTTTGTGGGTTCGCTCGCATGGCCGACGTCAAAGCAGTTGTTTCAAGACAAACGCGTGCATCGCATAGCTTTGCCAGTTCTTCGGGTTCCAAATTGAACACGAAGGATCCCCGCTGAGGCTCAACAACCAGCAGCCCTTCCATCTCAAGGCGGTTGATTGCCTCGCGGACAGGCGTGCGACTAACCTCGAGATTTTTGGCGATTCGGGCCTCGGATAATTGTTCGCCCAGTTCGAATTCGCCTTTGATGATCCGTTCTCGCAGATTTTCGGTCACCAATTCCGTCAATGATTTCGGTCTGTTGAATGGGCTCATATCGCTCTCCTCGTGTCGACATTAGCAGCCCTGCATCTGGCATACAATGTGGTAGTGTTGACACATTGGCATACTGTATGCCAGTTTCGATTCTCAAACAGGACGGCATCGGGAGGGGCGTCTTTGCGAATTCTGGAGACATGGATTGTTGCGTTGAACCGCGCACTGGTCGCCTTGGCGCTGGCTGCCGTCTTTGCAATCGTCTTTGCCAACGTGGTTGGGCGTTACGGGCTGGGAACGTCCCTGGCCTGGGTCGAAGAGGTCGCTCGGCACCTGATGATACTTGGTGCGTTTTGCGGGGCTGGCCTTGCCCTGCGTGAGGGTCGTTTGGTTGCGATCACCACCCTACCTGATCTGTTGCCCGATGCTCTGGCCCGGGTACTGCGTTGGTGCATCGTTGTCGTCATGTTCGGCTTCATGGCCACAATGATGTGGCTGGGCATACAATTCGTTGAATTCGGCTGGAACAAGGAAACCATGTCCACCGGCATTTCGCGCGGCATTCCATATCTGGCAATCCCGATTGGTTGCGCGTTGTTCCTGATCCAACTGGCCTTCTTCGCCAAACGCTTCGTCAGTCAAGATTTTGAGTTCGGACCAAGCCCCGAACGAGACGAGGCAGAGGTCTGAGCCGTGGCAAAAACGCTTATCATTTTGTTCTTCGCCACACTGTTTCTGGGTGTTCCTGTTGCTTTCACAATGGGTATTGCGGGGCTGTCTGCGATCCTCATCGACGGCTCGCTGAACCCGTTGGTGGCAACACAAAGGATGTTCGCCGGAATCGACAGCTTCCCATTGATGGCCGTACCGTTTTTCATCCTGGCGTCTGAACTTATGACGGCCTGCGGCCTGACCAACGCCTTGTTGCGCTTTGCCAATGCTCTGGTCGGGCATGTACGCGGGGGCCTGGGACACGTGAACATTCTAGTGTCCATGCTGTTTGCCGGGATTAGTGGGTCAGCGCTGGCGGATGCGGCAGGGCCATCTGCCATCGTCATGCGGATGATGCGTGAAGCGGGTTACGAAAAGAACTATGCTGGCGCTTTGTCCGCCGCAACGGCAACCATTGGCCCAATCATTCCGCCGTCAATTCTGGCGGTGATCTTTGCAATCTCGACCAATGGCGTGACAGTTGCCGGGCTGTTTCTGGCCGGAATCTTGCCGGGCGTTCTGCTGGGTGTCGCGTTGGCAATCGCCAATCACATCGTCTCGACCCGAAATGGGTATCGAGGGCGCGAAGATCGCGCGACCATGACCGAATTACGAGGCGCGACTTTTTCAGCCATTCCTGCCCTGATCATGCCCGCGATCATTCTGGGTGGCATCCTTTTTGGTGTATTCACCCCAACAGAAGCTGGCGCAGTGGCTTCAGCCTATGCCCTGTTCCTCGGCTTCATCCTGCGCGCTTTCACTATCCGAACGCTCTATGCCGCCTTCGTGCGGGCCGCAGTGGTGACGTCGTCGGTCTTTCTAATCGTGGCAATGGCGTCGATTTTTGCCTGGCTGCTGACCTATCTACAAATCCCGCAGGAATTGGCGAAGTTTATCACGCAGATCACAGACAGCCGTCTCGGCATATTGTTCATCCTGGCTGCTTTTGCCCTGATTTGCGGGTTCTTCATCGACACGTTGCCCGCGCTGATCATTCTAACGCCGATACTGGGGCCAATCGCCTATTCCGCGGGGATCGACCCCCTGCAATTCGGCATGATGCTGGTTTTGAACCTAACCATCGGGATGATCACACCCCCTGTTGGTCCTGTGCTCTTCGTCATTGCCACAGTCGGACAGTTGAAAATCGAACGCCTGTCAAAAGCTGTGCTTCCACTGCTGCTGGCAGAACTCGTGGTGTTGCTCCTGGTCATTCTCGTGCCCGGTGTCAGCACCTTCATTCCCAACTTCTTTGGATTTGCGAACTGACATGAAAGGGAGGAACCTCATGAAAACCATGTCGAAACTGATGACGGCTACAGCTGTTGTCGCGATGACCGCCGCCGGTGCAGCCTCGGCAAAAGAGCTGAAGTACGCACATTTTCAGGCCGCTGATCTAAGCTCGCCAAAACACGCGGCAGCGTTAGCCTTTGAAGCCTGCGTCGAAGGTAAAACCTCAGGCTCGATTGACGTCCAGATCTTCCCCGCCTCGCAGCTGGGTGGCGGGTCCGAGATCATGGAAGGCCTCCAGCTGGGCACCGTTCAGATGGCAGCTATCCACGATGGTCCTATCTCTGCCGTCTACAAACCGTTCTCGGTACTGGCAATGCCCTACCTGTTTGACGACCAGGCAATGGCCTGGGCGGTAATGGACGGTGAATTTGGTGATGCGCTGGCTGAGGATATGCTGGCGAAAACCGGCATCCGCAGCTTTGGCGTCGCCGACAACGGTGTGCGCAACTTCACCAACAACGTCAAACCCGTGGCCGAACCCGCCGATATGGAAGGGCTGAAAATGCGCGTCATGACCGCTCCGGTTTGGGTGACGCTGGTGGAAAGCCTGGGCGCCTCGGCGACCCCCGTTCCGTGGCCTGAACTCCCCGGCGCGCTGCAGCAAGGTGTTGTGGATGGTCAGGAAAACGGTGTGACCAACATCGTCAACGCGTCGCTTTACCAGCATCAAAAATACGTCTCTTTGGATGGTCATGTGTTCAGCTGGCACGCCTATCTGATGTCGGACATGTTCTTCGAAGGCCTGACCGATGACGAGAAAAAAGCCGTTGAGCAATGTGTTGAGATCTCGAAGACGATCCACCGCGGTATGACGGCAGCGCAGGATGCGAACGCAACCGCGATCCTATCGGAAAAAGGTATGGAAGTTGTCCCTGTCAGCCCCGAGCAAAAAGCCATGTTCCGTGAAGCCGCTCAACCGGCCGTGCGCGAATACATCGTGAGCGAAATCGGTGAAGAGTGGCCTGATCGCCTCGACGCCGCTGTTGAAGCCTACAAGGCCAATTAACCCATGCCGAGGGACCGTCACATGAGTAGCCAAACCATTGCTATCCTTGAACCCGGCTATGCCAATTATGACACCGAGGCCTCGGTGCTGGCCGAGCAGGACGTAAGGATCGCGGCGGTCAGGCCGGAAACTGAGGCGGTCCCGGCTTTGCAAGCGCTGGACCCTGTCGCGATCCTCGTGCGGGAACGCACCGTCGATGCGGCTGTAATCGACGCCTGCCCAAACTTGAAAGTCGTCGTCCGCTACGGAGTGGGCGTCGATAACATCGACATGGATTACGCTCAGGCCCGCGGTATCTACGTCGCGAACGTGCCTGACTATGGTGCCGAGACCGAAGTCAGCGAACACGCGTTGGCGCTGTATCTGGCAGTGCAGCGACGTATACCATCGCGAGACGCCGAGGTACGACAAGGCCAATGGGGCATCGGTCAAGCTGCTCTGATACCAAGTCGGGAAAGGGCCACACTCGGACTTATAGGATGCGGCAAGATTGGATTGCAGGCGGCTCAGAAATTCAGGGCGTTGGGGTTCTCATCCGTTCTGGTGTTTGACCCATACCTAGCCGGCGAAGCAGCCCAAGCGGCAAATGTTCAAAAAGTTGAATTGGCTGAGCTTTGCAAAGCGTCTGACGTCGTCAGCCTTCATGCCCCGCTGACGCCAGAGACACGGCACATCTTGGACACCGACCACATCGCTCTTATGAAATCCACTTCGATCGTGATTAACGTCTCGCGCGGAGGATTGGTGGACGAAGCGGCATTGGCTGAGGCCCTCAAACAAGGCCGTATCTTTGGTGCTGGTATTGATGTGTTCGAGCAGGAACCGGTCGATCCCGACAACCCCTTGCTGCGCAGCCCCAACACGATCGTCTCAGATCATGCAGCCTGGTATTCGGAGCGGTCCGTCGCTGTGCTGCAACACAACGCAGCCGAAGAAATCACGCGCGTTCTCAACGGCGACCAGCCCAAAAGCTGGAAGAACCCTTGGTGAAACGCTCCGCTTTCTCACTTACTGATCTAAAGGAAGTAAAACCATGAACACTCAAGAACTCGTTGCCGGGTTTCGCGAAGTTGCGACAGCGTCGGTTGCGGACGCCGTTGACAAGATTGCAGGCAAGACAGGCTTTCTGCCCGCGTCGATCAAACCCCGCATCAATGAAAAGAAAATCGTTGGCCCAGCAGTAACTATTCTGGAAGGACCGACCGATGAGTTCCTGCCACCCCAGCACGCGCTGGACGCCATTGATGAGTCTGAGGCTGGTTCGGTCATCGTGATTTCCACCAACGGCACAACGGATGTGGCGCTGTGGGGCGGCCTGATGACCGCAGGCGCTGTGGCCAACAAACACGAAGGCGCTGTTCTGGACGGCGGCGTACGCGATCTGGTCGAGATCAAGCGTGACTATGACTTTCCGGTCTATTCCCGTTGTGTAAGCCCGGGCACTACGCTGGGTCGCATCCGGACACTGGCTTCGAATGTCGAGGTTGCAATGGGCGAGGTCGTTGTACACCCCGGGGACATCATCGTGGCCGACGTCGATGGCGCGGTTGCGATCCCACGCAACCATGCCGAAGCAGTTCTGGAATTGGCCCGTGAGATTGACGAACGCGAAGCGGAACAGGCGCGTCTCATCATTGAATCCGGGTCGTTGCGTGAAGGTCTTGCAAAATACGGCCGCATCTAAATCAAAAAAACGCCCCGCAGGTTGCGGCAACAACCTGCGGGACACCAAAACTCAGCAAGGGAGGAATACATGCTGAAACGAATGCTCAACACGGTGGCCCTTACCGCCGTTCTGGTCACCCCGGCGCTCGCAAACGGGCCCGAGGTTGTTGCGGAATGGAACAGTCTGCCCTATGCCGTCAAGGACGAGGCAACGAAATCGGCCTGGGAAAACAG
This sequence comes from Ruegeria sp. CF8, assembly GCF_056537285.1. Classification (NCBI taxonomy): domain Bacteria; kingdom Pseudomonadati; phylum Pseudomonadota; class Alphaproteobacteria; order Rhodobacterales; family Roseobacteraceae; genus Ruegeria; species Ruegeria sp. CF8. The sequence continues at coordinate 281,338 of NZ_JBQFRG010000004.1, forward strand.
CGAAATCCACGGAAAAGCGTTGGTTCAAGGGGCCAAGGTCGATAGCCAAGGCAACATCTATGTGTCTACCGCGCGCTGGGGCGGGGCCGAGATTCCGTCAACAGTTTCCAAGCTGGTCAAGAATGGCGACACGTGGGAGCTGGAAGCGTTTCCGTCTGAGGAAATGAACAACATGTCGAATCCCGACGGTCTGAAGGCTGTGCTGGGTTTTGAAATCGACCGCAACGATGTGATGTGGATCCTGGATCAGGGCCACGTGGCGGGCCCTCCGTTTGAAGATGGCGACGCCAAGTTGGTGTTGTGGGACTTGAAAGAGAACAAGGAAATCCAGCGCTACGTCTTTACTGCGGAAGAAGCCGATCGGCAGTGTTCATTCCTGAATGATCTGGCCGTCGATAACGACACTGGATTTGCCTATATCGCTGACAGCGGCATCTTCTGTGATCCGCTGCATGGTGGCTTGATCGTCTATGACAGCAACACCAATTCGGTGCGCCGTGTTCTGGATCAGCACCGTTTCACCAACGATGAGCCAAACTTCTTTTTCAACATCGACGACCGCCCGGTCCTGAAGAATGGCGGCATGCGCACCGGTGCCGACGGCATCGCGTTGTCAGGTGACAAAGAAACACTCTACTGGACCAACCTGACCGGCAATCATCTGTATAGTCTTCCGACGGAAATCTTGCGTGATTTCGGGACCAATGAAACGGTCATCGAAAACGCCGTTGAGGTTGCCGCAGTACTTCCTTCGAACACCGATGGGATGACTGCCGACAATGCAGGTAATATCTATATGACCGCTCTGTCGTTGGACGGAATCATGAAGTTCGATGAATCCACACGTCAGGTGAGCCGTTTCGTCCATCACCCGGAAATGAACTGGCCGGACACGTTGGCCTGGGGGCCCGATGGTGAGATGTATGTAGTCTCGAACCATCTTCATATCTGGGTTGATGGCGACATGAACTTTGAAGACCCCGAAATCCCGAACTTCCGTATTTGGAAGATCCCGGGTGTCGGCCAAAGCTATACGGCCGAATAAACCTCCCATACACCTTGGTCAGCCCTACCGGGCTGACCCTTTTTTGAGAATGAGATGACCATGACCCCCGATATTCTGTGCCTTGGCGAACCGATGCTGGAGTTCAATCAGCAGCCCGATGGGAATTACCTACCCGGACACGGCGGCGACACTTCGAACTGCGCCATCGCAGCAGCCCGCCAAGGCGCGTCGGTAGGCTATGTGACACATATCGGAGCAGATACGTTCGGCAATTCTTTCATGGACCTGTGGAAGGCGGAAGGAGTCGATACTTCAACCGTGCGCCAAGTGACGGATGCCCATACAGGCGTGTACTTTGTAACGCACGGTGCGAACGGGCACGAATTCAGCTATTTCCGCTCTGGTTCCGCCAGCAGCCGAATGGGAGCAGATGACCTGCCCCTTGAGGCCTTGCAGTCAGCAAAAATCCTGCATGTTTCGGGCATCAGTCAGGCGATTTCGGACGTTGCCGCCGATGCCGTGTTTGCAGCCATCAAGATTGTGAAAGAAGCAGGCGGTCTGGTCTCATACGACACCAACCTCCGCCTCAAACTCTGGCCGATCGAGCGCGCCCGCGCCGTGACCCATGCGGCAATGGCGCAATGCGATATTGCGCTTCCGGGATTGGACGACGCAGAGCAGCTGACCGGTCTGTCTGATCCGGATGACATAGCAGATTTCTACCTGAACCTCGGTTCAAATATCGTCGCCTTGACCCTTGGGGCCGAAGGCACACTGGTTGCCACACCGAACAAACGAGAGCGCGTCAAAGGGCGCCGGGTCGAAGCTGTGGATGCCACCGCCGCAGGTGATACCTTTGACGGGGCTTTTCTGTCGCGTATTGTCGCCAGAGACGACCCATTCACCTCGGCTCGCTACGCGAACGCTGCTGCCGCCCTCTCGACCCAAGGGTACGGAGCGGTTGCTCCCATGCCGCACAAAGATGCGGTCGAGGCGTTTTTGGCTGAAGGGGAGTGAGTGACCCATGAAACACGCTGTTGTCATTGGTGGAACGCGCGGGATAGGTGCCGGGATCGCTGACACGTTGCGGCAAAAGGGGTGGCGTATTACAGCTACGGGCGTTGGTGCAGACGAAGTGGGCCGCCACGCGAAGCTGAACCCCAAAGACACCTGCACGCAGCTTGATGTACGCGACACCATTGCCGTGAACACATTCTTTACAAATATGCAGCGCTTGGACGGATTGGTGAACTGCGCCGGAATACTGGCGCGAGGCGCAGAATACGATCTCGAAACCTTCGAAAAGGTGATCGACATTAACCTTACGGGCACCATGCGTTGCTGCCTGGCAGCGCATCCTTTGTTGGCTGCATCGTGTGGGGCAATCGTGAACACCGCATCGATGCTCAGTTATTTCGGCGGGCCACTGGTCCCGGCCTATTCAGCGTCTAAGGGCGGAGTGGCGCAATTGACCAAAGCACTTGCCGGAAAATGGGCCGCTGACAGCATCCGCGTCAACGCCGTAGCACCGGGATGGATTGAAACTGAAATGACCGGAGCCCTGCGTGCCGATCCGGCCCGCAACCAGCCGATCCTGGGCCGCACACCGCTGGAACGCTGGGGCAAACCCGCTGAAGTCGGTGCCTTGGCCGCGTGGTTGTTATCAGACGAAGCCGCTTTCGTAACCGGTGCCGTCTATCCCGTGGACGGCGGCTATTCTGCAATGTGAGGAGAGCATCAGATGCCTGTACAAGGAAAAGACAACGATCCGAGAATGCCCTACCAGCTGCCCTTCCCTAAGGACGCACAGGATGAGATTGTGATCCCCGACGCTATGGCTGCGGATGATCGCATTTGGGTACCGCAAGCCGAAAACGTCTCGTTCCGACCGCTTTGCTTGAACCGGTCTCAGGGTTACTGGATGAATCTTTTACGGGTGCGCAAATCAGGGGTTCTTTCACGGCACCGGCATCCGCAGCCCGTTCACGGTTTTGTTCTGAAAGGCCGCTGGCATTATTTGGAACATGACTGGGTGGCACAGGAAGGCGGTTATGTTTTCGAACCGCCAGGCGAAACTCACACGCTCGTCGTACCCGACGACGTAAGTGAGATGATTACATACTTTCAGGTGAACGGGGTGATGCTCTATGTCGACCCTTGGGGAAAAACCATGGGTTATGAGGATGTCTTTACCAAGATTGACATGTGCCGTAAGCACTATGAAGAAGTAGGCTTGGGTGCAGAATATGTCGATCAGTTCATCAGATAGTCGCCTGCAACTGGCATTGGTTGCACATGACGCCAAGAAAGATCTGATGGTGGAATGGGCCAAGAACCACTCCGAAACTCTGCGTCTGGCCAGTCTGTTTGCCACAGGCACCACCGGCGGCCGCATCAGCGCTGCCTTACCCGAACTTCAGGTAACAGCACTCAAAAGTGGTCCGTTGGGAGGCGATCAGCAACTTGGTGCGATGATTTGCGAGGGTAGGCTCGATGGCTTATTCTTCTTCATAGACCCAATGTCTCCGATGCCCCACGATGTAGATGTCAAAGCTTTGAGCCGCCTGGCAATCGTTTACGACCTACCTTTTGCAAGCAGCCCAAGCTCAGCGGATTTCATTCTGAACGGGATTTTTCATTCGAGAAAGAGCTAAGGGCGGACTTTCAATTTTCGACAGCTGCGTTGATTTCGAATTCATGAATCGCCAAGAGCTGAATCGACCTCTAATGCAAAGGAAGCGAGTGCCTTGGCTTCAGCCCAATTGCTGTCGATGTGCGCCTGAGCCGATTGCTTGTATCTGGGAGTTCACCCGTTCAGATGACAACGCCCTTTTCGACCTGACCCGGAGGATCTCGCGTTTCGGTGGCACGCGGCGTTCCTGTGATCAAACCACAATTCTCAGCACTTAATCCTTTTAGGAACCCGCGTGGCCCGAGCCACTACCGGCCCGGGCCACCCACAGCGTTTAACGGGCCAGGCCGCAAGAGGAGGAGTCGCTGTTGTTGGAGGTATCTATCTCCGTCACACCATCGGCAGGATTGGCATTGACCGTAATCTTGAAGGGGATCTGCTCGCCACCTTCAACGTTGTCAGGGAATTCGAGCGACAGCGTGGTCTCATCCCCGTTCGGCCCCAGTGCAGGCGTCGGCAAGTCTACAACAACGCCACTCTGGAAGAAATCGACCCGTGTGGTCGAAGGCCCCGCAGCCCCGGCACCAATGTTCCGCACGATGATCCTCAGCTTACGCGGTTTCTCACAATACCAAGCCGGGAAAGGTGGCGGACCCGGTGGGAATGGTTGAACCGGGATTAAGTCCGGCTTCTCCTCAGTTGGTGGGGGTGGAGGTGGAGGCGGCGGCGGGGGTGGTGTCTTTTTGATCAACCGAGGAACGACCGGTTCGACGTCGATTGTTTCCACTTCGCCTTCACCGTGGGCCGCAGTATAGACCGCGACCACGTCCAGAGGTGCCTCGCTGTCGATAAAGACAAACCCTTTCAGGAAACAGCATTCGGCCACCCGCAGGTGCCGCGCCACATCCTCGCAATCGATCTCCATCGATTCCCAAGGCCCGAGTTTGTTTTTCGTCTTGTCAGAGACATTGCCCGGTTTTTCGTTCGGCAAGGCCGACGAAACCCTTTTGCGAAAACGCACAGCTTCTCCGCTGCCATTGCCGATATTGATTGCCGTGTGATAGCGGCCCTGGGACAAAATACGACCCTTGGAACAGCCGCAGACGAACTTGACCGCGTAACGATAAGCCACTTTCGGCTCTTCTGGTTCGCAGCATGAAGTATCGTCTTCAGCACGGTTCACCTCCATTCGCCGAAGGGCAACATTGTTGTCGCCAAGCGCAAGCCGCGCGACTGGCAGGCTGCCTGCAATCGTCTCGACATTGCTGCGATCGTCCGGCGTATCCACGCTGGCCAGGATACGCTCTTCGCACAGGCCCTCGGGGCACCACGGGATGGGACCGACGATCACTTCGTCACCACAATGCACTGACTGGCCGATAGGTTCTGCGACGATTAGCGGATCCCAGTCATCCGGCCACATAGCGCCCTTGCCACGTGTTGCTCGGGCCAACGACAAGGTTACCGCCTGCGCTGGGTAATCGCCCCGATTGCCGATGCGGACATAAAGGTAGTTCTCGACGCAGCGACGCGGGGTTTCATGGTCGGTTCCACCATCCGGGCGGTGTCGGTTCCAAATTCCAGGCGCGTCATTGCCCGGTTGGTGCCAGGGGTATTCACCCTGCCGCCCGTCATCAATGAAGACGTCCACATCAGGCGGGGCTCCGTTGTAAAGCGCTTGCTTCTCGAAGCCCCAGCGCACCACTTTGTGTGCCCAGCCGCCCGCTGCACCGTCGAACAAAGCGGTGTTCTGGTCGGACTCCTGCAAGGCTCTGGAAAATCCTTCGACCGTGTTGGGCACGATCCCGGCCAATAGCGGCACGGCTTGCAAGATCAGATAGACCGTATAGCGGCTGGCATGCAACCTGTCGTCCAGATCGGTAGAATCTCCGCCCAGCGCTCGGTAGATCCGGCCCAGCGTTGTGGCGTTGATCTCGGTCGACAGATATCCGCCCACATCCATCGTGCCACCCCAGCCCCAACCTGAGGCGACTGACCGGTCCCATCGCCGGGTGATCAGGTTGCTGAAGGGGAATGTGCGGAAACGGTCCGGAGCGATGCCTTCAGGATCGTAGAGAATTGCCGCCAACGCGTCACCGAAACCATGGCAAAATCCGAAATTGGGCGAATTGAGGTGGTCCCACAACACTGCATGTCCGAATTCATGTGCTGACACGCGCGAGTCCGTGGCCATGCCGACCGTGGACCCGTTAGCGGCAAGCGCGTAACGAAACCGTAAAACACCGTTGCCCAAAGCATTGCCGGGTGCCTGAGCGTTCACCGGGCCTGCAAAGGGATTGAACCATCGGTGATCCACATCCACCGGAAAGGTCACCCCGTCGAAATAACTGGGCAGATCGAAACCCAGTGATTGGACGAAGCGATACAGGAAATCATGGTTGTAGTAGGCACAAACTGCCGCGAAATCGTCGGTGTCGGCGGCAAAATCGAAGACCGATGCGGCACCATTGTTTTCGGTCGGCGGGGCAATGTTTGGAGTATCGAGATCGCGCACCGCTACCAGGTCACCGCTCAGTTCCACCGGCGCCCCGCCGCCCGGTAAAATCAGCCTTTCCAGTGTCACCAGTTCGCGCTGCGCGTTCAAAAGTGCGACCGACGCCGTTGGATCAAGCTCGGAATCTCCTGAACGCGAGATCGGGTCGTCTGTGAATACATAACCCGAGACACAACCCACCAACGGTCGGATGTAAAGCACCGCGCCGGTCTCCCAATCGACCAGCGCCCGCCAGTTCAGATCTCCATAGTCGGGAATTTTACAGAAAAAATGAACAAGGCTCGCGAAACGCCAATCACCGTCTTTGATGTCTTTGTGTACGCGACCGATATCAGGCAACGGGGTCAACTCGGCACCTTCGGCCTCGCCCGGTTCTCTATGCGGCAAGCGATGGTCCGCGTCGTAACGATAGACAAAATCCCTGACTTCGTTGATCTTGTACTTTGTAAACTTGGCGCGCTTCACAGCATCGCGCAGGACAGTGCCGACTTTTTTTTCGCGGTCGGCAGGCGGTGTGGGGACATTCCCGAATTCAATATCCGGCGCGACACTTGAGGACGAACCAGTGACTATGTTCTCGGGGCCAGCCATGCGCAGCGTCAGACCGCGCCCCCAGATCGGAACACCGTAGAGAGTCTGACGGAAGGTGAAGATCAGAAAGGACTGTACGGCCTTGGCTTCTTCCAACCGCAACTTGCTGCCCTCCTCACCATCAAACTTGCCTGTGACTGGCTCACCCAGCCGATCAAGAAGGGAAGACGCAAATCGGTAATGTTCAGCTACTTCAGTTGCATAGGCCCGCGCCACATCCAGTGCGCTGGCTCCTTTTGCCCGGCCTGCAAGGGGGTCACTACGATGCTGAAGTCCAATGATTGCGCCGTCTGGCGCGCGTTCAAATACTGTTTCCGGCATGTCTGCCTCCGTTCAAAAGCATCCTGAGACGCTGGCCCAAAGGCCCCGGATCGCCCGGCCGAACAGCTGAAAAAGAACTTGTCGAAAAAAGAAAAACAAAGCGCGATGGCCGGAGAAACCCAGCGGCGATCCTGCCAACACCGCGGTTATAGCATTTATTGACGATTCCTTCAAAACCCACCGATTGCTTAAGTTAGCGCGGTCGCGGAAGAACAGCGATCACATCCTGCCCGAGGCTTTCGAACAACACATCGCTATGTTGTTGGGAAGCTGAACAGTAAGCACTATGAAACCGCCGGAACACAGCTCGCAAAATGCGCCTGCTGCAATCGCTGCAATGACCCCCAACAGCAGCGGCACCCCAAGATACGTCAGGACCACGCCGGCGATGACTGCGCAGAACATCATCAGCTTTCCGACCGACAGGTCAATTCCTCTGGTAATGATGACCAACGTAGCTGCTACTGCCAGGACCCCGTTGACCGACGTCGCCGGCAGAATGGCGATCATTTTCGATTTTTGCATGAAGTTAGGTGATGCGATGGCTGAGGCCTATGATCTTTGGCAGTTCGGTTGAGATCGCGATGATCGTCTTGCTCTGCCCCGCCAGGTCTTCCAGCAGCTTGTAGATCTAGGATTTCAGCGCGTGCACGCCGGGGAAGAACTTATCAATCCCCGTCATTTCGACCAATTTTTGCATTTGCCCTCCCAGGTAGCCCTCTCCCTTGGGCCCAGCGCAAACTACATCACCGCGCCGATTTGCCAGGGGACGAATTCAACGCCCCCAAAGCCAAGTTCCTCGCTTTTGGTTTTCTGACCCGAGGCGACGCGGATGAGCATTTCGAACAGCTCTTCGCCCTTGGCCTCGATGCTGATCCCGTCGGTCACGACGTCACCGCAGTTCAGGTCCATGTCCTCGGCCATGCGCGCGTACATTTCGGAGTTCGTGGCCAGCTTGATACAGGGTGTTGGTTGGTACCCTGAAACCGAGCCGCGCCCAGTGGTGAACACGATCAGGTTTGCGCCCGAGGCGACTTGGCCGGTGACAGAACATGGATCAAACCCTGGGCTGTCCATGAAGACGAACCCGTGCTTGTCGACCATTTCACCGAATTTGTAGACACCGCGCAGAGGGGCTGTGCCCCCTTTGGCGACCGCCCCCAGTGATTTCTCCAGAATGGTCGTGAGGCCCCCGCGCTTGTTGCCGGGGCTTGGGTTGTTGTCCATCTCACCACCGTTGCGAGCAGTGTAGTCCTCCCACCAGTGGATACGTTCGATTAGCTTTTCACCGACTTCCACGGTCTCAGCACGGCGCGTCAGCAAGTGCTCTGCCCCGTAGATTTCCGAGGTTTCCGACAAGATCGTTGTGCCGCCGTGGCGCACCAGCAGATCTGAGGCGTACCCCAATGCTGGGTTTGCCGTGATCCCTGAATACCCGTCTGATCCGCCGCACTGCATGCCAACCGTGATGGCTCTGATCGGCGCAGGCGCGCGTTCGGCCTGATCAGCCAGCTCGGCGATGCCGCGCAGCTCCTCCAGCCCCCGCTTAATTGTTCTCCGCGTTCCACCCTCGTTCTGAATTGTCATGTAACGCAGGGCACCGTCAGCGCGGATTGACCGCCCGCCTACAAGGTCGGCCACCTGCATGACCTCACATCCCAGACCAATCAGCAGGATACCACCGAAATTCGGGTGTTGCGCATACCCGGCCAGCGTCCGAAACAGGGTGGCATAACCCTCATCGCTGGCGGACATACCGCAGCCGGTTCCGTGCACAATCGGGACCACACCGTCGACATTGAGAAAGCTGTCCAACAGCCCGGATTTTTCCGCCGCCTCGGCAATGAAACGCGCCACCGACCCCGAACAATTCACAGTCGTCAGAATCCCGATGTAGTTGCGAGTGCCCACTTTGCCGTCGGACCTATGGTAACCGTCGAACGTCCGCTCTTCGGTCAAGGCAGGCAGCGGAGCGTTGGCGCTTGCATGCGCATAGTCCTGCTGATGCGCCCCCATGCCGAGGTTGTGCACATGGATATGCTCGCCCGGCGCGATATCGCACTTGGCCTGACCAATGATCTGACCGTAGCGAATGATATTTTCCCCGGCCTGAATTGAGGCCACGGCGATCTTGTGACCGCGAGAGACCGATGCGGTCAGCGGTACTGCAACAGCTACGGGCTGCTCGCCTGCGTTCAGATTGCGCAATGCAATGACAACGTTGTCTCGTGGGTTGAGCTTCACGACATCGCGTGTCGCCCCGTCCAAAACGCTTTTTCCGCTATTCGCTTGCATCTCTTCCCCGCTTGCTTGGCCCATGTTGCTATTCTCAAAATTGCCACTTAACAGCTAACATGTTAGAATGCTAAATTACTAAACATGAGCAAGCAACAAGACATAAACGCTGCCCTGCTGCCTAAGATCACGACAATCGAAGGGTCGCTTGCACAGCGGGTTCACCACTCACTGAAACAGGCGATTCTTTCGCTGGATTTTCCGCCCGGTGCGAATCTCAGGAAGGCACCCTTATGTGAAAAACTCGGTGTCTCGCGCGCGCCGGTGGCCGACGCGATTGCGCGTTTGGCGTCGGAAGGGTTGGTGGATGTGGTGCCGCAATCGGGCACCCGCGTGTCCTACTTTTCGATGGATAAAATCCGCGAAGGCGTCTTCCTGCGCGAAGCGCTTGAACTTGCGGCCGTTGCAAAGGTTGCCCGCGATCTGACCGACGATCAGCGCACAAGACTAAGCCGCAATATGCGCCTTCAGGAACTGCTGATCGAAGACGAGGATATTCCGGGCTTTTACCAAGCCGATGAAGAGTTCCACGGCCTGCTGATGGAATTCACTGGCATTCGCCGTCTCGCGGATGTGGCCCAAACCGTTTCCTTGCAGGTCAGTCGCGCTCGTATACTGCTGCTGCCCACCCCCGGCCGGATCGCCGAGACCTTGGCAGAGCATCGGGCCATTTTCGAGGCAATCAGCAATCGCGATGAACATGCTGCGCAGGATGCTATGCGCACTCACCTTGGGCAATTGATGCCGCGCATTGAACAGCTGGAACAGCAAAAGCCTCAATTGTTCAACCTTACACCAAAGCTGCACAGTGAGGCAGGATGACAGTTTCTCAGATAGAATTGCTAAACAACCGTACCGCGCGGCCTGTTCCTTTGACCCGCATGGGGTTTGGCGGGGCCCCGTTGGGAAACCTGTACCGCAAAGTCTCGGATGAGGACGCGCAGGCGGCATTGCAGGCCGCCTATGACGCCGGCATCCGGTTTTTCGATACCGCGCCCCAATATGGGCTTGGTCGGTCAGAGCATCGATTTGGCGAGGCGATTGGCCGGTTTGGTCGCGAAAACATTCAATTGTCGACCAAGATTGGCCGGCTGCTTTTGGATTGCGAACCGCATGAAGTGACACCCGAAGCTTTCGTCGATGTGCCGCAGAAACGGATCGTATTCGACTATACCTATGACGGTGTGATGCGATCTTACGAGGCCAGCCGCAACAGGATCGGCGTGAAAAATTCAGACATCCTTCTGGTCCATGACGTCTGTGTCTTCAGTCAGGGCAGCCAGGAAATGTCGGACGCTAAGGTGCGCGAACTTTTCGACGGTGGCGGTTACAAGGCACTGACAGAACTGCGCGACACCGGTGAGATTGCAGCAATTGGCGCGGGCGTAAACGAATGGCAAGTCTGCGAAAGGCTGATAGGGTTGGGGGACTTTGATGGCTTCCTGCTGGCCGGGCGCTACACTCTGCTGGAGCAGGAAGCGCTCGACAGTTTCCTGCCACTTTGTGAGCAGCGCGATGTCGGGATTATCCTTGGAGGGCCTTACAATTCAGGCATCCTCGCCACCGGAGCTGTGCCCGGCGCCAAGTACAACTATGCGGATGCGCCAGAAGACATTCTGGACCGGGTGCGCAAGATCGAAGCCGTTTGCGCGGAGCACGATACTCCGCTGATCGCCGCAGCGCTGCAATTTGCTCTGGGTCATCCTTGCGTCAAAACAGTAGTGCCTGGGGCTGTAAGCGCGTCCGAAGTCCAGTCCAATGTGGCATTGATGGAGCGAGACATTCCTCCGGGTCTGTGGTCGGACCTGCGATCCGAAGGCCTGATCCGACCCGACGCACCTTTGCCAAGCGAGGCCGCCGATGCTGCGTAATATCGACCCGATCCTTTCGCCTGAACTTCTGTATACCCTCAGGGCCATGGGCCATGGGGATGAGATCGTTATTGCAGATGCGAATTTCCCAGGATCCAGCAGCGGGCCGGACTGTATCCGGGCCGATGGGTCTTCGGCCGGTGAGGTGCTGCAAGCAGTGTTGTCCGTATTGCCATTGGACACTTTCGTACCTGACCCTGCGTTGACCATGCAAGTTGTCGGCGACCCCGAGGCAATTCCTGACGCAGTCGCGGACTTTCAGCGCATCATCGACACGACCGCTGACAACCCGACCAAAGTTCAGGGCTTAGAACGGTTTGCGTTCTACGATCGTGCGGCCAACGCTTTTGCCATCGTTCAGACCGGCGAACGCAGGCTCTATGGCAACATCATCCTGAAAAAGGGTGTGATCGGATGAGGATCGATGCGCACCAGCATTTCTGGGCTTTGGCGCGTGGCGACTATGGCTGGCTGACACCTGATCTGGACGCAATCTACCGGGATTTTACGCCGGACGATCTAATGCCACTGCTAAGGGCTGCCGAGATTGATGGCACGGTCCTTGTCCAGGCGGCACCTACAGTGGCCGAGACCGAATATATGCTCGCTCTGGCCGACCAGAATGCCTTTGTCAAAGGTGTTGTGGGCTGGGTCGACTTTGAAGCCGCAGATGTGGACGCGCTGATTGCTACTTTGGCCGCCCATCCGGCACTCGTTGGTCTTCGTCCGATGATACAGGACATCGCCGATCCTCTGTGGATGCTTGGCGACGGGCTTACACCAGCTTTTGAAGCGGTTCAGCAGCACGGCCTGACCTTCGATGCGCTGACCTTACCTCAGCACTTGGGTCCGCTCAGGCAACTTCTGGAACGCCAGCCCGATATGCGTGTGGTCATCGATCATGGATCGAAACCGTTGATCAAAGACGCGATATTAGGGGATTGGTCCGACCACATGGCGGCCTTAGCCCGGGATACATATGCATGGTGCAAGCTGTCCGGCCTCGTGACTGAGGCTTCCACAGACTGGACTGTAGAAGATCTGCGTCCTTACGTGGATCACCTGCTGAACACCTTCGGCCCGTCGCGTCTGATCTGGGGCAGCGACTGGCCGGTTTGCACCTTGGCCAGCAGTTACGAGCGCTGGTGTGAAACAACAGACACGCTGCTGAATCCGCTGAGCAGCGCAGAACGCCAGGCGATCATGGGTGTTAATGCAGCCCGCGCCTATAACCTCAGGGATTGAAATGACCTTACCCTCATTGGATTCCGACGGGTTGTGGCTCGGCCGTGTTGAGCGTGCCGGGATCGGCCACAGCGTGGTAACCCTGCGCAATGGTCGGGTTGTCGATATCACGTCGAAAACGGCTACAACCGTGCGGGATATTCTGGAACGCGAAGACGCAGCGGATTATGTGCGAAACGCCCAAGGTGACGATATCGGCCCATCAGGCGCCGACCACCAAGGGCTCGCGCCGTGTGATCTGCAAGCGGTTAAAGCCTGCGGTGTCACATTTGCGGGATCCATGGTCGAGCGCGTGATCATTGACAGTCCGGATGCCGATGTATTTCAGTCGGCAGCCCAGACCGGACTGTCTTCGGTCGCTGACCAGACAATGCTGACCGATGAAATTGCGGCAACCTATCGGGATGGCGTTTCGCGTGTCGCCGCCGGAACAGGTGTTTCAAAATCTATGAGTACCAGTTGTGCGACACGCGGTGCGGCCCATTACCTGTTCGCAGTTTCCGGCGATGACTGGCTGGCCGATCACAAGCTGCAGGAAGAGGTTTTTGGCCCATTGGGCATCATTGTGCGCGTGAAAGACACCTCTCAAATGCAACAGTTCGCGCATCATCGAGGGGCAACTGACCTGCACACTTCATCTGTGCGCAGGCGACAAACCCGACGCTCAGGCGCTGCTTCCGCTGCTGAAACGCAAGGCGAGACGTCTGCTGGCCAACAGCTTCCCGACCGGCGTCGAAGTCTGCGACAGCATGGTTCACGACGGCCCCTACCCTGCTTCAACCAACTTTGGCGCGATATCTGTAGGAACTCTGTCGATCCGCCGTTTCTTGCGGCCGGTTTGTTATCAGGACATCCCAACAGACTTGCTGCCCGAAAAACTGTGAGGCACCAATGACAACTTTCAATCCATCCAACCGACTTGCGGGTAAGACCGCTCTGATTACAGCTGCAGGACAAGGCATCGGCCGTGCAACTGCCGAATTGTTCGCAATGGAAGGCGCACATGTGATCGCCAGTGACATCAACGATGTTTCGCTTGCCGAACTGGGCAGTATTGCGGGTATCGAGCCACTCAAGCTGGACGTCACGGACAATGAAGCGGTGACAGCCGCCGTCGCCGACCTGCCGCATCTCGACGTTCTGTTTAACTGCGCGGGCTACGTCGCAGCAGGGTCAATTCTCGAGTGCCCAGAGAAGGATTGGGATTTCAGTTTCGACCTCAACGTCAAGGCCATGTTCAGACTGATCAGACTGACCCTGCCAGGGATGCTGGAAAATGGCGGCGGATCGATCGTCAATATGTCCTCGGTCGCATCGTCCATCAAAGGCGTTCCAAACCGGTTTGCCTATTGCGCGTCAAAAGCTGCGGTCATTGGCCTGACCAAATCCGTGGCGGCCGACTACGTCACGCAAGGTATTCGGTGCAACGCGATTTGCCCCGGCACCGTCGACAGCCCCAGCCTGCGTGACAGGTTGCGCGCCACGGGAGACTACGAAAAGGCAATGACCGATTTCATCGCCCGTCAACCGATGGGCCGAATTGGCACAGCGGACGAGATCGCAGAACTGGCACTGTATCTGGCCAGTGACGCCAGTAAATACACTTCGGGTCAGCCCTTTGCCATTGATGGCGGCTGGACGATCTAAACGGAAGGACCTTGCAATGAGACTGCTACGTTACGGCTCAAAGGGGGCCGAGAAACCCGGTATTTTAGCGTCGGACGGCTCTGTTCGCGATCTATCCAGTGTGGTCGATGACATTTCGGGCGACGCTCTTGGCGACGCCGTTCTTGAAAAATTGCGTGCACTCGATGTGGAAAGCCTGCCAGCGGTGGAGGGCGATACGCGCATCGGTCCCTGCGTTGGCAATGTCGGCAAATTCATCTGCATAGGTCTGAACTATGCAGATCACGCGGCGGAAAGTGGCATGGAATTGCCAGCTGAACCGGTGATTTTCTTCAAGGCCACTTCCGCAATCATTGGTCCCAACGACACGGTCGAAATCCCGCGCGGGTCGGTCAAAACCGACTGGGAGGTGGAACTGGGCGTCGTCATCGGCAAAGAGGCCAAATACGTCTCCGAGGCCGAAGCCATGAGCCACGTTGCCGGTTACTGCGTGGTTAACGATTTGTCCGAGCGGGACTTTCAGCTTCGTCGCTCGGGCCAATGGGCCAAAGGAAAATCCGCCGACACGTTCGGCCCGATTGGCCCTTGGCTTGTGACACGAGACGACGTGCCTGATCCTCAAAACTTGGCGATGTATCTTGAGGTGAACGGGCACCGGTATCAGGACGGGTCGACCAAAACGATGCATTTTGACGTTGCAACGGTGGTCTCACACCTGTCGCAGTTCATGTCGCTGCAACCCGGGGACGTGATCTCAACAGGAACGCCTCCGGGTGTTGGTATGGGTCAGAACCCTCAGACCTTTTTGAAACCCGGGGACAAGATGGAACTTGGCATCGAAGGTTTGGGCGTACAGCGACAGGACATTGTGGCCGGCTAATCCAAAAGCGTCCAGCGGCATCTAAAAGCCTCGTTCAAGTAAACCCCGGACCACGCGTTCGGGGTTTTGTCTTTTCATAATCAAATTCGATTGCTTGCTACGGCGAACTGGGCGGGCCCGGCGTATCCCGACTGAGGCAAACCAGACCTTAATGCTTAAATTTTAGACCGCATGCTGCGCATGTGATTAAAAGTTAATCTTTCTGGACGGGCTTTGGTCAAAAAGCAGCCCATGCAGATAGAGTTTCGACACCCAAGCGGTGAAAAACGCTTGATGTTCACGACGTGAAAGCCGCAGCCATCAATCAGTTCGCCCCCATACCGCCTGCGTCACATGCGACGCCGCCGCGCGCCGAAGGACGGGCTACACTGTCCGCCAAGCTGTTTCGGGGGCGCAGCGTAATCGATCGTCTGCGGCAAGCGGGTTCGTTCAAATGCCTGTTTCCACGGGGACACGACACCCATCTGAATGCGGTGCTATTGAACACGGCCGGAGGTGTAACGGGTGGCGACGCGTTCCACTTTTCGGGCCACGCCGGTGAGGGCACAGGCCTGACGCTAACAACTCAGGCCTGTGAACGGGCGTACAAAGCAAAACATGGTCAGACGGCACGGATCGTCAACACCCTGAGCGTCGGTCCGAAGGCGCGACTGAACTGGCTGCCGCAGGAGACGATCCTATATAACGGCAGCGCGTTGACACGACGCTTGCAGATTGATCTGGCCAAGGATGCCTCGGCGCTAATAGTCGAGCCTTTGATCTTTGGCCGCACGGCAATGGGCGAGACACTGACCGACATCCGACTGAGCGATCGGATCGAGATTAGGCGCGACGGGGTCATGGAGTTTCTGGACGCCACTCGTTTCACCGGCGACCTGGCCGCCCATCTGGCCAGACCCCATATCGCCAATGGCGCGGGTGCCATGGCACTGGTCGCGCTTGCCTCCCCCACCGCCGAGAGCCAATTGGTCTCGATCCGCAAGATGTTGCCCGAAACAGCCGGGGCCACCCTGGTCCGGCCCGACCTGCTGGTGATCCGGCTGCTGGCCGAAAACGGTTTCACCCTCCGCAAAAGCCTATTGCCTGTGTTGCGGCGACTGAACACCGACACATTACCCCGATGCTGGATGCTCTGACATGAACCTGACACCGCGTGAGAAAGACAAACTGCTGGTTGCCATGGCCGCCGAGGTCGCCCGCAAACGGCTGGCCCGCGGCGTCAAACTGAACCACCCCGAGGCCATCGCCCTGATCACCGACGCCGTGGTCGAGGGCGCGCGCGATGGCCGGTCTGTCGCTGACATGATGCAAGCCGGGGCCGAAGTAATCACCCGAGACCAATGCATGGAGGGCGTGCCCGAAATGATCCACGAGGTACAGGTCGAGGCCACTTTCCCCGATGGCACCAAACTTGTGACCGTCCACAACCCAATTCGCTGAGAAAGGACCACAGACATGACACGTATGCTTTTCCCCGCCCTGATCCTTGCTGGCCCTGCTGCGGCCCATACGGACACACATATCCACGCCCATGCCACAGACTACGCCGCGTTGGGCGTTGGCCTTGCTGTTATCGCGCTGGCCGCACTGGTCGTGATCACGAAGCTTCCGAAATGATCCCTGGTGAGATCATACCTGCCAAAGGTTCACTGACGCTCAATGCAGGGCGCAGCAGTCGTCTTGTTGTTGTCGCCAATACAGGTGATCGACCCGTGCAGGTTGGCAGCCACTACCATTTTGCCGAAGCGAACTCTGCTTTGGATTTTGATCGGTACGTGGCCTTGGGGATGCGATTGGACATCCCGGCAGGCACTGCTGTGCGGTTTGAACCGGGCCAAACGCGCGAGGTTATGTTGGTACCCTACGATGGGCGCCGCCACATCTATGGTTTCAATGCACATATTATGGGGGCTCTGAAAGATGCCGGGCAAGATCAGCCGGAGTGACTATGCCTCCATGTTCGGCCCAACGGTCGGCGACAAAGTACGATTGGCAGATACCGATCTGATTATCGAGGTCGAGAAAGACCTGATCATCGAGCGCGCAACAGCCGCGCGTTTCAGCGAAACCGGCCACCGCGAAGACGTCTATGGCGAAGAGGTCAAATTCGGTGGAGGCAAGGTCATTCGCGACGGTATGGGGCAATCTCAGGTCACACGCGCCGAAGGGGCTGTGGATACGGTAATCACCAACGCGCTGATCGTCGATCATTCGGGGATTTACAAAGCGGATGTGGGGCTGAAAGACGGGCGCATCGCCAAGATCGGCAAAGCCGGAAACCCAGATACGCAGCCTGGCGTCGACATCATCATCGGCCCCGGCACCGAGATCATCGCGGGCGAAGGACGCATTCTGACTGCGGGCGGATTCGACAGTCATATCCACTTCATCTGCCCACAACAGATCGAAGACGCGTTGCATTCCGGCCTGACCACGATGCTGGGCGGCGGCACCGGACCAGCGCATGGGACACTGGCGACCACCTGCACCCCCGGCCCCTGGCATATCGGGCGGATGTTGCAGGCAGCGGATGCGTTTCCGATGAATCTGGCCTTCGCAGGCAAAGGCAACGCCTCCTTGCCCGCAGCGCTTGAGGAACAGGTGAAAGCCGGGGCTTGTGCCCTGAAACTGCACGAGGACTGGGGCACCACCCCCGCCGCCATCGATTGCTGCCTTTCGGTGGCTGATGCGATGGACGTGCAGGTGATGATCCACACCGACACGCTGAACGAATCCGGCTTTGTCGAGAACACTGTGGCCGCCATGAAAGGCCGCACAATCCATGCGTTCCACACCGAAGGCGCAGGCGGGGGCCACGCCCCGGACATCATCAAGATCTGCGGTGAAAACCATGTTTTGCCGTCCTCGACCAATCCGACACGGCCTTTCACCGTAAACACTGTCGAGGAGCATCTGGATATGCTGATGGTCTGTCACCACCTCGACAAATCCATCCCCGAGGACGTGGCCTTTGCCGAAAGCCGCATCCGGCGTGAGACCATCGCCGCCGAGGATATCCTGCACGATATGGGGGCTTTCTCGATCATCGCGTCAGACAGTCAGGCCATGGGCCGCGTCGGAGAGGTCTTGATACGCACGTGGCAAACTGCGGACAAGATGAAGAAACAGCGCGGGCGTCTACCCGAGGAAACCGGTGAAAACGACAATTTTCGCGTCCGCCGTTACATCGCGAAATACACCATCAACCCAGCCATTGCCCATGGCCTGAGCCACGAGATCGGAAGTATCGAGGAAGGTAAACGCGCTGATCTTGTTCTTTGGAATCCTGCATTCTTCGGGGTGAAACCAGAGATGGTTTTGCTGGGCGGCACAATTGCCTGCGCGCAGATGGGGGATCCGAACGCATCGATCCCTACGCCGCAGCCAGTTTACAGTCGCCCGATGTTCGGCGCGTATGGGCGATCGGTAGAAAACTCGGCGATCACTTTTGTTTCGCAAGCAGCCTATGCAGACGGGCTTGGTGATACACTGGGATTGGCGAAAAAGACAGTCGCCGTCCAAAACACGCGAGAGATCGGCAAACAGGATCTTTTGCTGAACGACACGACGCCTCATGTCGAAGTCGACCCTGAAACCTATGAAGTCCGGGCAGATGGCGAATTGCTGACCTGCCAACCCGCCGAAACGCTGCCAATGGCGCAACGATACTTTTTATTCTGACCAAAAATTGTGCTGCGTTGCGGCACGCGCAAGGCGGAAATGACCAAACACTATCTACTGAGTGAGGCCGATATGACAAATATTAAACCCCATGGGAGGACCAACGTTGACGAGGGTCCAAATGGCACATTCAACAACACATACGAACGCGCGCTTTTCGCTGCCCGGTTTGATCGTATCCGTCGGGTCGTCGATTTACTCGGCCCTGACCAGGCTAGCCGAAGCCCAATCACGCGTCCGGCAAGTCGAATTCCTGCAATCGCTCAGCGACGAAGAATTGAAAAAACGCGGCCTGACACGCGAAAGGATCGTGCACCGGGTCTTTGCGGATTCTATCTGGCTCTGACCAACACTACTACAGAGGAGGTACTGGTATGACCGCCCTGCTCTGTACTGCGCATCGTTATTCGGATCACACGCATGGCGATCCGGCAGATTGCTTGTCTTTGACTTACGATGACCGGTTTTTGCGCCGCAAGGTTCTGACCTGTGAAAGCGGTGAACAGATCCTCATCGATCTGGCACAAACGACTTCGCTGAACCACGGCGGCGCATTGGTTCTGGATGACGGTCGCGAAGTGGAAATACAGGCCGCACCCGAAGCGTTGCTTGAAGTAAATGCCCCGGATCTGACACGTATCGCATGGCATATCGGCAATCGCCACACGCCGTGCCAAATCGAAAAGGATCGGCTGTTGATACAGGTCGATCACGTTATCCGGGACATGCTGTTGAAAATTGGTGCAACGGTAAAAGAAGTGCACGAACCGTTCACCCCCGAAGGCGGAGCTTATGGCCACGGCAGGACCCATGGCCACACCCACTGACACAGAAATTCTGACCCTGACCCAATGGTTGTCTCCTGCCTATCCTGTCGGGGGATTTGCCTATTCGCATGGGCTGGAAGCGGTGATTGACGCGGGAACTGTCGCGAATTCTCAGGATACCGAAGCCTGGATTTCAGATGTGCTTGAACATAGCTCTGGGTGGAATGACGCGTTGTTTCTGGTGGCTGCGTACAATGCGCAGGACAAAGATGAGCTCTTCAATATCGATGGCATCGCGCGGGCCTTTTGCGCCACATCCGAAAGGCTTATGGAGACCGAGCTGCTGGGAAAGGCATTCGGGAGTGTCACGAAGGGCGTTTGGGAACTGGACCTTGGACAGTTCACATACCCGGTCTCTGTTGGTCAGGCAGCAAGAATACAAAACCTTCCTGTTGCGCTGACCACCAAGATGTTTCTGCAAGCATTCGCAAGTAACCTTGTCGCCTGTGCAACACGCCTCGTGCCACTGGGGCAGACTGATGCCCAAAAGGTGATCCGCCAGTTGACGCCGCTGTGCGCTCAGGTCGCAGCAAAGGCACAAAAAGCGAGTCTGGACGAATTAGGCTCTACCACATTCTTGGCAGATCTGGCGTCCATGAAACACGAAACACAGTATTCGAGGATCTTTCGCACATGACAAGCATGAACGGCCCACTTCGCGTCGGTATCGGAGGCCCGGTTGGAGCCGGCAAAACCACTTTGACCGCTGCTTTGTCCGAAGCGCTGCGCGATGTTTGTTCTGTGGGTGTTATCACCAATGATATCTACACACAGGAAGACGCCGAGGCACTGATGCGTATGCAAGTCCTACCGCAGGACAGGATCATCGGCGTTGAAACCGGTGGTTGCCCGCATACGGCAATTCGCGAAGATGCCTCGATCAATTTGGCGGCCGTTGCTGAAATGCAGACACGCCACCCAGATCTCGACGTGGTGTTGATTGAAAGCGGCGGCGACAATCTATCGGCCACATTCAGCCCGGAACTGGCGGACTTAACTATCTACGTCATCGATGTCGCGGCGGGCGAGGAAATCCCCAGAAAAGGCGGGCCGGCGATTACCAAATCAGACATCCTTGTAATCAACAAAACCGACCTCGCGCCACATGTTGGTGCTTCGCTGGAGGTTATGGAGCGGGACGCAAAGAGAATGCGCAATGGACGACCCTTTTTGTTCTCGTCGCTTCGTCACAGAAAAGGGGTCGGTGCAATTGTGGATCTGTTGGTGAAAGGAGGGGGGCTGGGGATTTCGAAGGCGAACTAATTCCGATGACAAACAGACTAAACAGTCCTCACACAAATCCTGTTGGAAAGACCTAAGACAAAATCACAGCGGAATTTTTTCGGGTGGGTCCAGTCAAAATTACTACTCTCAACTGTAGCACTGGGCGCAGTTCTCATGGCGCGCGGTCTTACAAGGCAGAAACTCTCCGTGACGATCTCATACAAGGCAGCGCGCATTCCAAGAGAAGTGACTTTGCACACTTTCTTCAAAGATCTTGCCGCAGCTTTCTTTGAAAGCAGAGTTGAGGAAAAAAGTGGGTGGTTTTCTGACCATACTCGCGTGATCGCCCTTTAACTGAGGCGCCGAGCAATTCCTCTCTAACTGCTCGAAACAAGAGCGACGCGTTTTTCTGGATGGTCAGGACAACGGCATATTCTACGGCGTCTCGATCCGGGTCATTGGTTTGGACGGGCGGATCAGCGTGGCGTCATTTAATTCGCAGAATGAACCGCTTGGAAGAAAAGCGTTGTGGATCATGATGCATACGCCTGAGTGACTAAAGACATAATGCCACGGCTCGAAAATCTTATGTTAATTGCATTTTCTCTTGAGATTTTCTCAAGTTGTTTGCAGCGCCTCAATGAACGTATCGATCACAATGTCGGACCGGCCATCCGAACTGGTGAAAGCCCCGATCTCGCGGTGAAACACAGGATCTCCGAAGGGCAGCGCTCGCAAGCGGTTCGAAAACGGGCGTCGTCCCTTGCACACTGGCACTATAGACACGCCCAGTCCTTCGCTGACCAAGTTCGAGATGGCATCCAACGAGTCGATCTCCATCGCACGTTTGACTTTGATGCCTTGCACAGCCAGCTCTTCTTCAATGCTTTGCCCAGCCCAGGTCTTGCGGTTGAACCAGATAAAGGGGTGATCCCTTAACAGGTCTTGCCACGTGTCCCCGACTGCGTGCGCGGGCGCAACGACAACAAATGGCTCATCCGCAATTCTATGCCAGTCAAGACCAGGGATAGGGTTGATAGGTCTTGTACAAATCGCAACATCCACCTCTCCATCGGCGAGGCTGGTTGCAAGCGCAGATGAACTTCCGTTCTTCACTTCAATCTT
Organism: Ruegeria sp. CF8; assembly: GCF_056537285.1. Classification (NCBI taxonomy): domain Bacteria; kingdom Pseudomonadati; phylum Pseudomonadota; class Alphaproteobacteria; order Rhodobacterales; family Roseobacteraceae; genus Ruegeria; species Ruegeria sp. CF8. Next base: position 303,177 of record NZ_JBQFRG010000004.1, read on the forward strand.
TAATGAAGGATACGTTGTCTGCAGTAACTTCAAACCAGCCGGCAGGAAACTCGCCAAGGCCGTCGGGACGGCACCAATTGCCAGTTGCGACCGAACCAGCTCACCGCGCGCGACCGAGGCTGATGCCTCAAACAAGGTCAGTGTTTTCCGCGCGTGTTCCGCCAAAGCGCGCCCGCGCGCAGTTGGGACTGGAGGCCGTTTGATCCGATCAAACAACAAAACGCCCAGCTCTTCTTCCATCGCCTTGATCTGAAGACTGACGGCAGACGGTGAGAGGCCAATGACCTCACCCGCAGCCGCAAAGGACTTTTGGTCGATAACAGCAAGAAGGGTTCGAAGTTGGTTGATGTTCATAGAGCCACAGCTTGCAGAGTTCAGGGAGAGTTGGCAACTTTTGGCAATGATGAACCGGCTAAGAGGCCTGCCGCGATATTGTTTGGAACCCCATCCAGTCGCCGGATTCTATAGCAAGACACTTTAGGTCTGCGACTCGCGTCGGCAATAGCGCCCGAGGTTGGCTCGGTTGCAAACTGTTGATGTTTGACGCTCGTAAGTGCTTCAGATGAATGGCTATCGAAAGCCCGGTGATGGTCTCTTTCAAAGGCGCACATATGTTCCCAAGAGGCCAATTAACAGTTAGAAACTGCCCGTTTCTAAGGTTTACAGAACAGGCAGCGTTACTCTTCAACAAAAAAGCGGATTTCAGAACGACCGATAACTATGCAACAGAACCCGCCGAAAACGGTTGTATCGCTAGGAGGATCGAAGACGGCAGTTGGTGTTCAAACGAGAGAGGGCGGCAGTATGAGTATCTACCGCCCTTTGCGCGCCAATTGCATCAGTCGACCGCAAGTTCTGTGATTTCCCGACGGAAGGGCAGATTGTCACCTATATCTTTGCCATCAAGCTCGCGCGCATAGCGGTGACCAGCATAAGTTGCCCAGGCGATTGGACCCGGTGCGTTGGCGTCACCAATTAGTTTGACCGACTTGATGCCTGCGTCGGCCCATTCAGCCTCGCGGGCTTTCAGATCATAGAACACGCCGTTGTTTTCCAGACGTGATGCCACCATCACGACGGCATCTGCCTCGATCTTCCAGGTTCGGTCCGTGTAGACACAGTTCGAGACCACGTGATCGGGATAGATTTCCGTGACACCTTGGTTGAGCACAATCTCGACACCTGCATCCACCAGCCGCGGATGGATAGCGATTTGTTCGAGCGTGTTGTTCGTCCAGTCACTGACATAGGCCGAAGGTGTAACCAGAGTTACTTGCGCACCGTTTTTGGCCAGAAGTTCGGCCAGGACGCCGCCCATGTAATAGTGGTCGTCGTCATACACCACCACACGGCCCGACGGGATGGTGCCGTCCATCAGATCATCCGGCGTATAGACCTTGGCGCCGTCCGCTATCGGCATTGGAACAACATGCTGACGCGAAACCCCATCACTGCGCCAGGTGGACCCGGTTGCGACGCAGACGTTTTCAAAGCCGAACTCCAAAATGCTCTCGGCGTCCAACGCGCTTTCACGATAAATCTCTACGTTCGGACGCTGGCTGAGTTGGTAGTCGCGATAGTCAACCACGCGCCCCCAGGCCGACAGGCCGGGAAGCAGGCGTTCGCGGGACACACGACCGCCGATCACATCACACGCCTCGGCCACGGCGACATCATATCCCCGGCGACAAAGCGCCCAGGCAGCCTCAAGCCCTGCGGGACCAGAACCAACCACTAGCACGTTTGAACTGTCGCCCTTGTCGTTCATCTTCTCGGGGTGCCAGCCTTTGCGCCATTCCTCCATAAAGGTCGGGTTCTGGGTGCAGCGGCTGATAGACATGGTCATGTCGCCGGTGATGCAGATGTTGCAGCCGATGCATTCGCGGATATCTTCGATCCTGCCTTCTTCGACTTTTTTAGGCAGGAACGGGTCAGCAATCGACGGGCGCGCACAGCCAATGAAATCCAGCGTGCCGGACTTGATCATCTTGGCCATCACATCAGGCGAGGTGAAGCGTCCGACCCCGACAATAGGTTTGTCGGTCAACTCGTGAATGCCGCGTACCAGCTGTTCCTGTGCAGCCTCTTCCTTGAACCGTGAGGGGCCGGAACAATCCTCCCACGTGCCTTGCGCCAGATCCCAAAGGTCGGGCAGATCCTTGTTCATTTCGATGTAGTCGCGCACCTCGGCGTTCGAAAACCCCAGATCGCCAATGGTTTCGTCCAGCGACACCCGAAGCGTGATCGCCATCGTGTCGCCCACAGCATCGCGCATATCGGCAATAACTTCCTGACTGAAACGGGCACGGTTTTCCAATGAGCCGCCGTATACGTCAGTGCGTTGGTTCGTAGCGCGGCTAAGGAAATGCTGGAAAATACCGAAACCGTGCGCACCATACAGACAGATCAGATCGAAACCCGCTTCCTTCGAGCGTTTTGCGGCATTCACGAACCAACGACGCAGGTCCTTGATGTCCTGCTTGTCCAATGCACGGGCCTGTACCGGATCATTGGTAAAGGTGCGGATTGGCATAGCCGAAGGGGCCAAGGGTACTTCTTTGGTGTAAAGGTTGGGACCGTTGATACCGGAATAGGCCAACTGAATGCCGGCCAGAGCTCCATGAGTTTTCATCCGCTCGGACATCTTGCGCAATTGGGGGATGTCTTTGTCTTCCCATAGACGCAGTTCGATAAATGGCGTGATTTCAGAAGTATGATGCATCTCACACTGTTCGGTGAAGATGACGCCCCAGCCGCCTTCGGCCTTAATGCCACGCATTGCGGCTGCAGCCGACGGGTCGCGATATCCACCGCCGTTGCAATGGGGCACTTGATAGAACCGGTTCTTGGCCGTCAGGGGGCCAATCTTCATCGGTTCGAACAAAATGTCATAGCGTGGATCGCGCATAGCTGGCTCCTTGTCGGTGGCGGATATGTGTGAGAGGGCTATGCCCTTGAGTCCAGAATTAGAATCCGAAGTCGATTTCGGTGATGGCGCCCGGAACGAGAGTTTCAACTGTGTTTGTCTTGGGTTCGTCTTGTAACAAACAGTCGAGAGTATCTTCGGCCATGGTCAACTCCTCTGTGTTCCCGATGCATGTTGGCTGACCCAGTGTCCCCCGGTCGGAACCGTGATCTCTGGCGCCAGAACATACCACTAATTTCAATAACCAAGGTTACTTTGGCCGTTTCAAGGGGTATATACCCCCAGAGGGGTATTCGAAGATGTCGTCCATTTCAGCACCAGGCGCTCTGTCGGCCGCAATAACAGCAATCGGAACAGAAGGCTTCGGCGATGCGCTCTACACGTGGCTGGATGCAACCTGTTCCTTCGACAATTTCGCAATCATAGCCTTTTTTCAGCGCAGCAGCCCGCGGGTTCTGATGACCTTTGCCCGAGACAGCCGCGTTTTTGAGCGGATCGACAGCCACTATGTCAAAGGCGCTTATCTGTTGGATCCGTTTTACGGCCTGCATCAAAGCCGTGCAGCGGATGGTCTTTACAGACTGACCGATGTTGCCCCCGACCAATTTCAACGGAACGAATACTTCAAATCCTATTACACAAACACGACACTGACGGATGAGCTGGCCTTTTTCGCCGGTCTCAGCCCAACAAGCTCAGTCACAGTGTGTCTCGGTCGGGACACAACCACTGCTTCGCGCTTTTCAAGTAAAGATTTCAACGCGGCCAATAATGTGGCGCCGATTGTCAATGCGCTGGTGAGGAAGAACTGGCCTGATCTGAAGCCCTCGAATGAAAGGAAGCCGGAAGACATCGTCGAGCGACTCCGTCAACGTTTGTCTGATGAAAAAGATATCGGACTAAGTCCAAGGCAGGCGCAGGTGGCGTTGTTGATACTTCAGGGTCATTCGTCGATTTCCATTGGCCTGACACTGGGTATCAGCCCTCAGACCGTCAAGGTTTTGCGAAAGCAGCTTTATCGCAAGTGCCATATCTCGTCACAGGGTGAACTATACTATCTGATCGCACCGTACCTTTCCGAAGGCAGCCAACCTGTTGGGAAACACGGGCAATTACCCGCAGGTTAGTCAAAGCCTAATTAAGAGTAAGTTAGACAGTAATTTCGCCTGTTCCCAACTTGTGAAACCTTGTCCCGGAAACGTGCAAAACGTGCTGGAGTGGCACAGGAAGCGGTACGCCAACGTTCCGCGCTAGGGTCCTTTGTTTAGAAAGTGCAAGGCCATCGATCCTTAGCGGTCGTTCATCCGTCCGGGCAGCACAAGATGCACGAATACAATGACCATCTCAGGTCCAATCGTGATGCAGTTATAGGGAACCGACACATGTCCATCGAGAAAACGGATACGCTGGTTGTTGGCGGCGGACAGGCGGGTATCGCGCTCAGCGAGCACCTTGGAAACAACGATGTGCCACATATCATTCTGGAAAAGAACCGAACCGCCGAAGCGTGGCGCACCGGACGTTGGGATGCTTTGGTTGCGAATGGCCCGTGCTGGCATGACCGTTTTCCCAGCCTTCCTTTCAAAGGGGACGACCCGGATGCGTTTGTACCCAAGGACCGTGTCGCCGAGTATCTGGTGGAATATGCAGAAATGGTAAAAGCCCCGATCCGCGAGGGCGTTGAAGCATTGAAAGCAGAACGGTTGCCCGGTGAAGGTGGTTTCCGTGTTGAGACGAGCGCCGGTGAAATCCATGCCAAGCGCATTGTTGCGGCAACAGGCGCGTTCCAGCACCCGTCCATTCCACCGATCGTGCCGGAAACGGCAGGTGTCAAACAACTGCACTCGTTCTACTACAAAAACCCCGAGCAACTTCCTGAAGGGGCGGTTATGGTCGTAGGTGCCGGGTCGTCCGGTGCGCAGATCGCAGATGAATTGAATCGCGCCGGTCGCAAGGTTTTCCTGTCGGTTGGTCCGCATGACCGGCCCCCACGTCGGTATCGCACCCGCGACAACGTGTGGTGGCTGGGTGTTCTGGGGCTTTGGGATATGGCAGCACAGAAACCAGGGACTGAACATGTCACGATCTCGGTCAGCGGTGCGCATGGCGGGCACACAATGGATTTCCGCCGCTTGGGTAATGAAGGGGTAACCCTTACCGGGATGACCACGAGCTTTGAGAATGGCGTTCTCAGCTTTGCCGATGATCTCCAGCGCAATGTCGCAGCCGGCGACGCCAACTACCTTGAAATGCTGGATATGGCAGACGCCTATATCGCGCGAACCGGTATTGATCTGCCCGAAGAGCCCGAGGCGCGTAAGCAGTTTCCCGATCCTGATAGCCTGACCAACCCACTGACGTCGGTCGATTTTGCCAGGGAAGGTATCACAACAATCATCTGGGCGACGGGTTTCCGGCAGGATTTCAGTTGGATCAAGGTAGATGCCTTTGATGCCAAGGGCGCGCCGATTCACCAGCGCGGTGTTTCGGTTGAACCCGACATCTACTTCCTTGGTCTGCCTTGGCAATCGCGTCGTGGCTCAACTTTCATCTGGGGCGTTTGGCACGATGCAAAATACATCGCTGACCAGATCGCTATCCAACGCGCTTATGCCGAATATGACGGTGAAGCAGCCATCATCGCCCCCGCCGCAGCAGAATAAGCAATCAGGACTTCGAAATGGCGCATACACGCATTCGCAAATTCAACACCTCGGACACCTACCCCGAGCAAAACCTGGACAACGATCTGTGCCAGGCTGTCGTTACGCAAGGTGGCAAGACCGTCTACTTGCGCGGCCAATGCCCGCAGAACCTGGATGACGCAGTCAATATCGACAGCCATGATCCGGTCGAACAGACCCACAAGGTGATGCAGAACATCAAGCAGTTGATTGAAGAAGCGGGTGGCCAGATGGAGCATCTGGTCAAGGTGGTTGTTTACATCACCGACGTCCGCCACCGTGAGGCTGTGTACCGTACCATGGGCGAATACATCAAAGGCGTGCATCCGGTTTCGACCGGGCTGGTGGTTCAGGCACTGGCGCGTCCTGAGTGGCTGGTCGAAATCGACGGCACCGCTGTTATACCCGATTGATCTGATAGGTTGATCGACAAGCCGGGCCGCGCTCCCTCCCTCTCCCCAACAAGCGCGGTCCGGTCTTATTCTAGGAGAGTCATATGACATTTTCCCTGGTCGCCCGCTGCGCTGATACCGGCATGTTTGGTTTGGCGATTTCGTCATCGTCACCCGCTGTAGCCGCGCGCTGTTCTTTTGCACGCGCGGGCGTGGGTGCGGTTGCCTCGCAAAACGTGACAGACCCCAGCCTTGGCCCACTAACCCTTGATCTGATGGAACAGGGCAAGTCCGCGCCCGAGGCTATCGACGCCATGAAAGCGCAAGCTAATTTCATCGAATACCGTCAGGTTCTGGCCGTGGACACCCAAGGACGTACGGCGATCCATTCGGGCCCAAACAGCCTTGGTATCTGGACGCAGGCAAGGGCCGAGAACGTCGCCTCTGGTGGGAACCTTCTGGACAATGAAGGTATCCCTCAGGCCATAGTCGATGGGTTCCTGTCTTCCTCTGGGCATATCGGAGACCGATTAATTGCCGCAATGCGGGCCGGATTGGCCGCAGGTGGCGAGGCAGGTCCGGTGCATTCGGCCGGTATGAAAATCGTCGACAAAGTCAGCTGGCCTATCGCCGATTTGCGCTGCGACTGGACCGAAGACTGCCCCATCGAAACGATCGCAACCGCCTGGGACGTCTACAAACCACAGCTCGACGCTTACATTCAGCGCGCGCTCGATCCGCGCGAAGCGCCCTCTTACGGCGTGCCCGGCGACGAATAAACACGGAGAGAGCCATGTTGGATTATTCACACGAAGACTGGAAAAGCCGCGCCGCAGGTCTGTCATTCCGCGGGCAGGCCTTTATCGAGGGCAAGTTCGTTGACGCCGCTTCCGGGAAAACCTTCGACAGCATCAACCCGGCGACGGGCGCTGTTCTGACCACGGTTGCAGAATGCGACGAAGAAGACGTCAACCGCGCTGTCACCGCTTGCCGCGCCGCGTTCGAGGATGGCCGTTGGTCACGTATGGCACCGGGCGACCGCAAGGCGGTGATGTTGAAACTGGCTGATCTGATCCGGGAAAACCTAGAAGAGATGGCGCTGCTGGACAGTCTCGACATGGGCAAATTGGTCACAGACGCCGCCACCATCGACGCGCCGGGTTCAGCCCATTTCTTCCAATGGTATGCCGAGGCCATCGACAAGGTCTATGACGAGGTTGCCCCAACAGGCCCCGGCGATCTGGCTTTGGTCAGCCGCGTCCCCTTGGGCGTGGTCGGCGCGGTGACGCCATGGAACTTCCCGCTGGACATGGCCACGTGGAAGGCCGCCGCTGCTTTGGCCGCAGGGAACTCGGTTGTGTTGAAACCCGCCGAACAGTCGCCGCTGTCCGCGTTGCGCTTGGCGGAACTGGCGGCTGAGGCGGGTATCCCCGATGGGGTGTTCAACGTGGTTCCGGGCTTTGGCGTCACAGCGGGCAAGGCACTTGGCCTGCATATGGATGTCGACTGCCTAGCCTTCACCGGATCGACCGCAATCGGCAAGATGTTTATGCAGTATTCGGGTCAGTCGAACCTGAAACAGGTCTGGCCGGAAACCGGCGGCAAAAGCCCCAACCTGGTGTTCGCCGATTGCGAGGATCTGGACGCTGCAGCCGACATGGCGGCCTTTGGCATCTTCTTCAATCAGGGCGAAGTTTGCTCGGCCAACTCGCGACTGTATGTCGAACGCTCGATCAAGGATGCGTTTGTCGAGAAATTGATTGCCCGCGCGCAGGCGATGCAGCCGGGCGACCCGTTGGACCCGGCTTCGAAAATGGGCGCGATTGTCGATGAAAAGCAGACGCAGGGTATCATGCGCTTTGTCGAAGAGGGCAAGAAATCCGCAAATCTCGTCGCCGGTGGTGAACGCGTCACCGTCGAGGGCAAAGGCTGCTTTGTTCAACCGACGATCTTCGACGACGTGGCGCATGACAACCCGCTGGCGCGGGATGAAATCTTTGGCCCTGTCCTGTCGGTCATTCCATTTGACACCGAAGAGCAAGCGGTGGCGATGGCCAATGACTCGATCTATGGGTTGGCCGCGTCAGTCTGGACCGACAACCTGTCCCGCGCTTGCCGGGTGTCGGACAAACTGATGGTTGGAACTGTGTCGGTGAACACGGTAGACGCCCTGTCGGCCCAGACCCCGTTCGGCGGTATGAAACAGTCGGGATTTGGGCGTGATTTGTCATTGCACTCGCTTGAAAAGTATACTGCTTTGAAGACCACGTGGATCAAGTATAAGGCTTGATCCGCGCCCAAGCGGAGATGTGCCATTGCCTTTCAGATACACGCTGCGACAGCTTGAGTATTTTGTTGCGGTCGGAAAGGCAGGAAGCATTGCCGCCGCCAGCGACAAGCTGAACGTATCGTCGCCGTCGATCTCGGCGGCGATCACGCAGCTTGAGGTCGAATTCGGTGTCACCCTGTTTGTCCGCGAACACGCGCGGGGATTGTCGCTGACCAAGGCTGGGCACAAGTTCATGGAACGCACGGAATTTGTCCTGCGTGAAGCCGAGTTGCTGGCCACGCTTGCCGGTGAAATCACCGGCAAGGTTCAAGGTATATTGTCGGTTGGCTGTCTTGTGACCTTCGCTCAAATCGTCTTGCCCGGATTAAGACGCGATTTCGAAGACAACTATCCCGATGTACGTATCGAACAGCGTGAATTGCATCAAGCTGATATCTTTAGCCAGCTGCGGCGGGCCGAACTGGACATCGCCCTGACATATGATCTGGACATTCCAACAGACCTTGACTTTCAACCGCTTCACGAACTCCCGCCCTACGTGGTTCTTGGCGAAGACCACCCGCTGGCAAACCGCACCGAGTTGACGATACCGGACTTACAGGACAGCCCCATGGTCCTTTTGGACCTACCATTCAGCGGAGAGTATTTTCTGTCGTTTTTCAGTGAGGCAAATATCAAGCCAAACATCGCGGAACGTACTGCAGATATGTCGGTGATGCGATCATTGGTTGCCAACGGTTTCGGGTTTTCCATTGCAAACATTCGTCCTCTGAACACTCTGTCACCGGATGGGAAAGGACTTATTTTTGTACCGTTGTCCGGCGAGTTGCGCCCGATGCGTCTTGGCCTGCTACGCGCGCGTGCCGAGAATGAAACAAACACATTGAAAGCCTTTGTTGAACATTGCGCATGCGCTGTGAAATCGGGAACACTGCCGGGATTGTACACATCAAAGAAAGCGTGATTGGACGACATTAGAAGGAACCTAACTATTGCTTCGCTATTCGCAGATTTAAATATTTTTCTGGTCGTATAGGCTTGCGCAGAGTCTCCGATGTTTTGGGGATCAGACCGTTCGGTAATCCGAAAAACAGGTTCCATTCGAATGACGTCTACTCTGGATATTCTCGACAAACTGGTTGGCTTCAACACAGTCAGCAAGAATTCAAACCTCGAGCTCGCAGCTTATGTCGAAGAGTTTCTGGAAGCGCGCGGTTTTGCGATCCACCGGATCACCGATCCCGGTGGCGACAAAACCGGGCTCTACGCTGAAAAGGGGCCTGACGGCGACGGCGTCCTGTTGTCGGCCCATACCGATGTCGTCCCTGTCGAAGGTCAAAGCTGGACAAAAGACCCATTTCGCCTGACCCGGGAAGGGAACCGTGTCTATGGTCGCGGTACCACAGATATGAAGGGGTACGTGGCGTCGGTCATGGCTTTGGCAGATCGAACCCGCGGGGCTGACTTGCGCGAACCGCTCAAGATCGCCTTGTCTTATGACGAAGAAGTGGGCTGCGTTGGTATTCAACACATGCTGGATCGGCTTGCCCCGATGCTGGGCCAGCCCCGTGCGTGTTTTGTCGGCGAACCCACCGAGATGCAGGTGGCCATTGGGCACAAAGGCAAAGCCGCTCTGCGCGCCGTCTGCCACGGTCAAAGCGGGCATTCTGCGCTGGCGCCGAAATTCGTCAACGCGCTGCATTTGGCCACGGATTTTGTGCAGGAATTGCGCGACCTGCAAGGAATCTATGCGACACGCGGCAACACGGATCCGGCCTATTCCGTGCCTTATACCACGTTCCATGTGGGTGTGCTGTCGGGCGGCAAGGCACTAAACATCGTTCCGGACAGGGCGGAGCTGACCTTTGAATACCGACACTTAGCTTCGGATCACGGAAAAGACATTTTGCGCCAGATACAGGATGCGGCACACCGGGTTGGTGCGCGGTATTTGGACAAATGCGCCGACGCGCGCGTCGAAGTGGAACAGTATAACGCCTATCCCGGTCTGGATGTTGTCGAAACAGACGGCGTCATAGCCCATGCCCAGAAACTTGCGCAAAGCAACGTCACGACCAAGGTTGCCTTCGGCACCGAGGCCGGTTTTTTCAGCGAGTTGGGTATTCCAACCGTTGTCTGCGGTCCCGGGTCAATGGAACGTCAGGGGCACAAACCGGATGAATACATCGAGATCGGCCAGCTCGACGCCTGCGATACGATGATGGATCGCATCCTTGACGACATAAGCCATTAGCGCGGTCAGCGTCACAATTCCGATATCCTAGGCCAAGAGAAATTAGGTCTTCTAAGGCCGTTCCACACACGACCTAGGCGTTCTCAAAGCCAGTAAGAACATTGACGGCATTTATTCCGATTTCGTCTACGTCATACCCACCTTCCATCACAAAATGCGTTGGCAGGCCGAGCTGTGCGATATCTTCTCCAAGCGTCAAGAAATCTTCGGATTTGAGTTTGAAGAAGCTTATGGGATCGTTTTCGAACGTGTCCACTCCCAGAGAAATGATCAGTGCTTCGGGACCAAAATTCTGCACCTTCTCCAGCCCGACGGCCAATGCCTTGCGCCAGGTTTCGAAATTTGTACCGACGGGCATGGGGATATTGAGGTTGTACCCTTCGCCTTGTCCCGCACCGGTTTCGTCTGCATGTCCCAGAAAATAGGGAAAGGTCTCCATTGGATCGCCGTGCAAAGACACAAACAATACATCATCGCGGTCATAGAAGATGTCTTGAGTCCCGTTGCCATGATGGAAATCAACATCAAGAACAGCGATGCGCGACGCGCCGCTGTCTAACAGAGATTGGGCAGCAATCGCCGCATTGTTCAGAAAACAAAACCCACCGTAGGTATCCGAAAACGCGTGATGACCAGGTGGGCGGCAAAGCGAAAATACGCTTTTCGCGCCCTTGCGGATGCGTTCGGCACCTGTCAGCGCGACCTGAGCACTGGCAAAGGCCGCCTGCCACGTGCTTTCGGTAATGCTGGTTTCCACCGAGTTGGCATAGTACCCGAGTTTTCCTTCGACAAACTTCGGACATTTCTGAACCATTCGCCGTACAGGAAGGGCGGTCGGCATTGCCTCGCCTTTGAAGCCCTCAGATTTCCAGTCGTCCCAGATGGTCTGAAGAAAGCTGACAAAGCCTTTGTCGTGAACTGACAGAATAGGCTCTATCCCGAAATCTTCAGGTTTTGAAACCTTTCCAAGCTTCTGATTTTGGACACGTTCAAGCACAATCTCGGCGCGGCTGGGCTTTTCGTGGGGAGGGATTAGTTCCCCGCCAAAAAACTCGGTTTTTGCGTCACGTAGCTTGTGCTGATCTGAGTAAATGGTTTCCATGTTCCACCAGAGGCCGCCAAAGAAAAAGGGGCCACGATCAGATCGCGGCCCTTGTTTTTGTGCTGAACTTATTTCTTCAATTCAGTCCAGATTTTGTCATAGACAGCCTGAGTTTCCTCATCACAGACTTCAATGAATACACCAGGTCCAGCCGTTTCAGGAGGGTTGTTTTCCGGTTGCGCCAGCAGGTCTGCATCCAGGAAATCTGACGCTCCGGTAACACCGTTGTTGTAACGCGCAAAATTCGAGACAGCGGCAATGTTTTCTGGCTCCAACAGGAAGTCCATGAACTTCAGCGCGTTGTCACGGTTGGGTGCGTCCTTCAGCAAGACAACGCTGTCCATCCACGCCACATAGCCTTGTGTCGGGAAAGCGTATTCAATCGAAGCCTTCTCTTGGCGGGCTTTTGCAGCAAAACCGTCATAGATCATTCCGACGTCTGCATCGCCAGAGACCAGAACCTCTTTCGCTGTATCCGAGTTGAACGAAGCCCAGTGCTGTTTCGCCTCTTGTAGCATTCCGTTCAGGGCTTTCAGCTGCTCGCGATCTGTCGAACATTGCGGGATACCCATGTGCAGCGCTGCCAGCGCCATCACTTCGCCCTGGCTGTCAAGAACGTTGATGCGACCTTGCAGTTCAGCCGGTGGGTTGAACAGAATGTCGGTGGTTTGGATGTCACCGTCGTAAGCATCCCGGCTGACGGCAAAGCTGGTCGAGCCCCACTGGTAAGGGATCGAGGATTGGCGACCCGGGTCAAAGCTGGGATCGGCCCATTCCGGCTGAATGTTGCCTTTGTTTTGCAGCTCACCATCGGCGATGGTGTCCAGCATTCCTTCGCCTGCCATGATCGCGACCATATAGTCGCCGGGCACCGAAACGTCATAGGTGCCGATCCCACCCGCCTTGAGCGAGGCCAGCATCGCCTCGTTCGAGTCGTAGGTATCCATGGTAACGGTGATGCCGGTTTCTTCGGTGAACTTGTCCAGCAGCTCTTGGGGCATGTATTCGAACCAGTGGTAGACAACCAGTTCACCTTCGGCCGCTGCGGCGCTTGCACCTATGGCCAGAGCAAGGGCGGCAAAGCCGCTTTTCATCATGTGTTTCATGTTTCTCTCCATCTGTTGGTTATTTTGTGTTGTCAGCCTTGCTGACGAAGTAGCTGATCGTGACCATGACGATGGACACGCTCAGCAACATGGTCGAAATCGCCATGATATTCGGCTTGATCCCCTGCTTGACCGACCCAAAGATCGCTGTTGGCAAGGTCTCGACCCCTGCGCCTTTCACGAAGTTGGTGATGATGAAGTCATCCAGACTGACGATGAAAGCCAGCAGGAAACCCGAAATGATGCCGGGCATCATCAGTGGCAGAAGAATCTTAGTAAACGCCTGCCGTTTGGTCGCATAGAGGTCCAGCGCGGCTTGTTCGTAACTGTCCTCAATTCCCTGCATCCGGGCCGAGATCGGCAGGTAGGCAAAGGGAATGCAAAACGCGATATGAGCTAGCAGGATGGTTAGAAGCCCACGTTCAAACCCGATCGAGTTGAAGAAGATCAGGGTTGCGACCGCCAGAACAATCTCGGGCACCATCAGCGGCAAGCTGATCAAGCCGAAGGACAATGTGCGAAAACGGAATTTGCCCCCGCGTACCATGCCCGTTGCCGCCAATGTAGCAATCGCTGTCGCAGTGGTTGCGGCAATGATTGCGATGACAAAGCTGTTCTTGGCCGCTGTTTTGAACTTTGCACTTTCCGGCCCTGTAAACACATCCGCGTACCAGCGCAGCGAAACGCCTTCCCAATTGGTCAGCGATTGCGAGGCATTGAAGCTATAGATCGTCACCACAATAAGCGGGGCATAAAGGATGACCAGACACAGCAGGGTGATCCCCTTGAAGCCGGTATAGGACTTGATATCGAATTGCTTGCTTGCCATGGATCAGCCCCCCGCCTTATCGGCTTTGGCCTGCTGCCGGGCCGAGAACATCAGGATGATCAAAACCATTGTCAGCAAGATCATTGACGCGGCTGCGCCAAACGGCCAGTTGCCTGCATTGCCCTTGAACTGTTCTTCAATCAGCGAGCCGATCATGAAGTTCTTGGCGCCCCCCAGCAGATCAGGCGCAAGGAACGACCCCATCGATGGCACAAAGACCAAGATGCAGCCCGCAATAACCCCCGGTTTCACTGCAGGAAGCAACACACGCCGCAACGTCGTCCATTTCGACGCGTAAAGGTCGGCCGCAGCTTCGGACAGCGCGAAGTTATAGCGCTCAACCGCTGCATAGATCGGCAGCACCATGAAGGGCAGGTAGGAGTAGAACAACCCCAGTTGCACCGCGAAATTGGTATTCACGATGTGAAGGGGGCTGTCGATCAGACCAATATTGATCAGAAAATCATTCAGCGGCCCCTGATCGCGCAGCAGGAACTTCATCGACACCGTGCGGATCAGCAGGTTTACCCAATAAGGGATGGTGATCAGGAACACCCAGATCGGACGCATGCTCTCGGATCGGGTCGCGATGAAATAGGCCGTCGGGAACCCGATCACGAGGCTCAGAACTGTAGCTGCCGCAGCCTGCCAGATCGACCGCCAGAAGATTGCGATATAGGTCCATTCGATCTGTGGCGGGTCATCGCCGAACAAGCCGCGATCAAAGAAGAACTGATCATAAGCTGACAATGAGAATTCCCAGATCACGCCGCCACGGAACTCTTTCGTCAGGAAAGAGTAGATCAGCATCATGATGACCGGTGCCAATACCAGAATGGCCAGTGTCACCCAGGCAGGTAACAGCAGCCAATTACGGGCCTCTTTGTAGGTATCCGTTGTCGCGCTGCCGCCGCTCGCCGCACCCGCCGCCATCAGTCGACCAGGAGGCGCCCAGCCCCCAGCTCCATGTTGACGTACATTTCGGTGCCCGGCTCGAATATGCGCTTGTTGCCACGATCCGAGTTTGAGGTGCGGACGACGAAATCAGGTCCGTCGTGCAAATCCACAATTGTTGTGATGTCTGTCCCGACAAAGATGTTTTCTTTGATCCGGCCTTTGAGGCTTTCTGCTTCCGCAGGTGTCTCTGACATGTACAGCCGCTCAGGCCGGATCGACATATGAACTTTCGAACCAATGCCAACACCTTCCACCGCGTTGCAGGTCAGTTCGTGACCGCCGCCGAGATGACAGATTGCCCGTCCGTTTTCGATGCCATCCACCGAAACCTCCAAAAGGTTCGTCTCACCAATGAAGTCGGCAACGAACATGTTGTGCGGACGCTCGTAGATGTCGGTGGGCGCGCCCAATTGCTGCATCTCACCCGCCGACATGACCGCAATGCGATCAGACATGGTCAGGGCTTCTTCCTGATCATGTGTCACGAAGATGAAGGTGATGCCCGTTTCGCGTTGCAGATGCTTGAGTTCCAGTTGCATCGCCTTGCGTAGCTTGAGGTCCAGCGCCGACAGCGGTTCATCCAGCAGCAAGACCTTGGGCTGCGGTGCAAGCGCCCGGGCCAGTGCAACGCGCTGTTGCTGACCACCTGACAACTGACTGGGTTTGCGCGCCGAGAACTGAGAGAGTTGCACAAGTTCCAGCATTTCGCCCGCCTTTGTGCGCGCATCGGGTTTGGAGGCCCCACGCATTTCCAGCCCGAAGGCCACGTTGTCCAGTATCGTCATGTGCGGAAACAGGGCATAGTTCTGGAAAACAGTGTTCACCGGGCGCTTGTTGGGCGGCAGATTCTCGATCTCATCGCCGTAGAGGTAGATCGCTCCTTCGGTTACGGCCTCAAATCCGGCGATCATCCGTAACAGCGTCGTCTTGCCACACCCAGACGGACCCAGAAGCGTAAAGAACTCATTGTCCATGATCGACAGCGAGATCTTCTTGAGCGCTGTAAAGTCACCGTAGCGTTTTACCGCGTCCCGCACGTCAATCGCGATATTTTCTTTATCAGACAATTACGCCTCCCTGAGTACCGCGAAGTCCATTCGGGTATATACGGGCTACGTTGCCGTCCTAAGAACTGACTTCCTCACTAAACATTAGGATTTGCCTAATCATTTTTGTAACTGGTTATAGATCAATATGTTATCGCGCATCTGCAGCCTTTTTGAGCAAAAAGAAAAGACCAGTGCGCATAGGCCGGAAATGTGGCGACGTTACCTCGAGACGCATACATATCAAGCAACTCGATCAAGCGGGTGCAAAGCCTTTCATAAATTAGGTATCGGCTATCTTCTTCTATGAAGTGTTTTTGGAACCGCGAGCACGTCCATCGAAGGCCTGTTTCATCTACGTTCTCGACATCTGTAATTTCTGTGCCCAGCAGGTGCCGCGAAGTTCAGCTATGCGCACGCATCATCTCGGGTAGATGGTGAAAGTCTTTTGTGGACCGTCCGTGCGAGCGATTAAGTTGCTAATAATTCAATCGCTCCCGCGAAAGTTAAAGCATCCTGCAACTCGACACCTAAAAACCAGCCAGTACCGTCCATTTTCGGATGCCCGGGGAGAAGTTGAACAACTCGAGGACCCCCAGTCTTCTGGTCGATCTGAGTAGCCTTGGTTCTTAGCATTGAATGGCCCCAGTAGGCGCGAGCATTTAGGCCGATTGTCGCTACTTTGAGGTACTTTCTATCCTGAGCTGCGCCGCGTCCCTTTGAATCCGTCACAAACTGGCGAGGGCACGCCGTGTTTGGTGCTCTATCTTCTGATGCGAATTGAATGCATCGTAACGTGCATTGTGAATGTCTGCGATAACTCCGGACTTCGGCAAAATACGCTCTTGAATTGAAGACATCGCACCCATTGCACTGGCCAAAGACTCTTTAGAGTTACTTGCGACTGCGCCCAGCATAGCTGCTCCTAGCAAAACTGGCTCTGGCGAAGCAGTCGAGAGAACTGGAACGCCACTTGCATCAGCAAGAAGCTGTTTGATCGTCGTGCTTTCCCCTGCCCCGCCGCTTATGGCAACAGAACTCGGACAGACGCCATGCGCAGCCTGTGCCTCCATGATCTGTCGTAAACCGTACCCCACCCCAAGAATAGCTGCGACGTATGTGGCAATCAGGTCCGAAAGATCCGTCGCCAATGTCAGACCCGCGACGACGCCTGTTGCGTGCGGATCGGCATAAGGAGCCCGGTTGCCGAGGAAGTCCGGCACAATTACACGGGTACCGGCAAGCCGGACTGCGTCGCTGGCGTTACGAGCGCGCCGTTCGACCTCGCGCAGCAGATAAGCTTGCAGCGACATCCCTTCGACCTGCGCCTGTGCTGTGGCATCGCCACCTGCGGGATGGGTGGAAATAAGGTGTGCTATGGCCTCGCCAGCAGCTGACTGCCCGCCTTCGGACAACCACATACCCGGCACCATGGCCGAGTAATACGGCCCCCACACGCCAGGTACCTTATGCGCGTCTGTCGATGTGGACATGGTGCAAGCCGAGGTTCCGAAAACATAGGCCATCGTTGCTTCGGGTCCGGCGCAGGGGTCGGCTCCCACCGTTCCGATGCCGCCCGCATGGGCATCAATCAACCCAGCTCCGACCGGAGTGCCCGCGTTCAGGCCCATGCTGTCGGCGGCCTCAGCTGTCAATCCCTGCGCCAGCGCGGTTCCGGGGGCCACGATCTGCTGGCCGATCCGGGCAAATCCCTCGGATGACAGGTCTGACAATCCGATCAGCTGAAAATAGCTTTCATCCCAGCGATCCTCATGGGCCAGATAAGCCCATTTACAGGTCACCGTACAGGCCGAACGAGCCAGAGATCCGGTTGCTGCCCATGTCAGAAAATCCGGCAGGTCAAAGAACTGACCCGCAGCGTGGAAGGTGCCCGGTATATTCTCTTTGATCCACAAAAGCTTGGGCGTCTGCATCTCGGGGGAAATCCGTCCGCCGACATAGTCCAGTACGGTATGTCCGGTGCTGTTGATCCGTTCCGCCTGGTCCTTCGCCCGGTGATCCATCCAGACAATGACGTTGCGCTCGGCTTCACCCGATGCGCTGATGCTGAGCGGCCGCATGTCCCGATCCAGAACCACCATCGAGCAAGCAGCATCAAACCCAATGCCTTTGACTTCACTGGCCTCAACACCTGCGTCCCTGACCGCACCGCGCACGCACGCACAGACGGCCTGCCAGATATCGTCCGAGGATTGTTCCGCGATATCCCCTGCATCACGCCACATCCGAATGTCTTGCTTGCGGCTGGACAACAATGTTCCCGCGTCGTCAAACACGCCCGCCCGAGCACTGCCTGTGCCGACATCCACTCCGACGAAACAGTTCATAGGTCTACCGCGTTGGGAAGGATTACCAGATCCCGAATGGTGACATTGGCGGGTCGGGTCAGCATGAAGACGACGCAATCCGCAACCTCTTTGGGCTGCATCAGGCTGCCTTCGGCCAGCGCCTGTTCCATTTTTTCTTGCGGCCAATCATCCAGAAGTGCCGTCACGACCGGGCCGGGCAAAACGGCACCAACGCGGACACCGTGTTTGGACATCTGCCGCCGGACCGAGTGCGTAAAGGCTTGTACCGCATGTTTCGAGGCGGTGTAGATAGGCTCCCAAACGACGGGAATGACTCCGGCGATGGAACTGGTGAGGATAACGTCCCCCGATCCCTGTTTGGCCAAATGTGGCAGAACCGCTTGGACAGACCGGAAGGATGCGTTGATGTTCAGGTTCAGGACGCGATCCCATGCGTCCGGGTCCCCTTCCAGAACATCGCCTCCGATGTAAGCCCCTGCATTGGCGTGGAAGGCGTCCAACCGCCCGGTTTTCCCAAGAATGTCTGGCAGCATCTTGGACACGCTGTCGGCATTCAGCAGGTCCGTGACAACTGGAAACGCGGCCTCACCGAGATTGTTGCATTCCGAAACCAAAGCCGCCTCATCTCGGTCCACCATGGCCACGCGGGCTCCTGCGGCAACGCACGCTTGAGCACAGGCCAGACCGATACCTGATGCGGCACCTGTGATGGCCACCACTTTGCTCGAGAGATCAGCCATTTTGAAGCCTCCTTCAAATCAATCCGTATTGTGCTGCTTTGCCACGCAAGAAGGGTAAGCCCTGACCGATAACCTCATCTGCACTGTCCGCGACAGGCCGCCAGACAGACAGGCCGTGTGCAATTTCGGGCGGCATGTTGATGAAGCTTTCCATCGCCAATCCGCCATCAAAACCAATCGCTGCAAGAGTGGCGAAAATTTCATCCCAGTCACAGGTGCCCGCCCCAGGTGTGCCACGATCCGATTCCGACAGATGGATGTATCGCAAATGGTCGCGGCCCTTAAGAATGCCGTTTCCCGCGCCTTTTTCTTCGATATTCATGTGGTAGGTATCGAGGTGCAGGAACATGTTTTCCGCCCCAATCCGTTCGATCATCGCAACACCCTGCGCGGCCGTATTGATCAGATGGGTTTCGTAGCGGTTGACCGGTTCGATGCCGAAATCCAGACCGGCGGCCTGCGCGGCCCGTGCCGCAGCATCCAAAGCGCGGGCGACGTTGTCCAATTCAGTCTCGGTTGGCGGCTGGCCGCTGCGTTCACCGATACCCCCATATGTCACGCCAGACAGGGCTTGGGCCCCCAACCTGGCAGATTTTTCAATGGCCAGCGTCAGAAACTCAATTGCACCTTCAGGGTTTTTGGACGCCCAAACCGGCTCTGGCAACCCCAACGAGCAAACAGCCGGCAGGTTGGCCTCTTGCAGCAGACGGTGACCGAGTGCGGCGTCAGTCGAGACGGGATCAAGCAGCGCGATCTCGATGAAATCCATCCCACAGTCTTTTGCCGCCGCAATGGCACGTGCCGCGCCATCAGCATCCCAGGTCATAGTCCACATGCTGGTGTGTACACCGAATCCTTTCATATGCTGGAATACCCCCCTTCGATCATCATAATCGCGCCGTTCACCAGATCGGATGCGGGCGACGCGAGATACAAAGCCATGTCTGCGATCTCGACCGGTTCCCCAAACCGCCCCAAGGGCGTTCGGGCAATAAACGGGTCTTTCTTTTCCGGGGCTGACCAGAGCTCTTTGCCCATTTCTGTCAGCACTACAGTCGGACAGATGGCATTCACCTGAACATTAAACGGAGCCGCCTCAGTCATCAGTGATTTTGTAAGGGCGTTCAGCCCCCCTTTGGATGTGGCATAGGCTGCGTGATCTGCCAGAGCGATAACGCCTGTCTGGGAAGAGACATTGACGATTTTCCCCTGCCGTCGTTCCTTCATTCCCGGAAGCAAAGCCCGGGATAAAATGAACGGCGCAGTTAGATTCACCGCGATAGTGCGGTGCCAGTCTTCCAGATCGAAACCCACCACCGGTCCGGTCAGCGCGATGCCTGCCGAGTTGACCAGAATGTCGATCTGCCCAAACGCATCCATCGCGGCGATCGCCACCGAGGCCGTTTCTTCCGCATCCGCCAAATCACCGGTAACAGCCCGGAATTGCCGCCCCTGCGCCTCGACGCGCTTGCCCAGCGCCGCAAGACGTGCCCGGTCGCGTCCATGCCCCGCGATATCCGCACCAGCTTCGGCGAAAACCTCAGCAATCGCTTTTCCGATACCCGAAGACGCGCCGGTAATCAGCGCTTTCTTTCCTTCCAGACTGAACCGGCTTTCCCAAGTCATGATCTATTCCAGATTTGTATGATTGGCGCGCATCTCTTCAGGTGCAACGCCAAGACGGTCGCGCAGATCCAGCACGAGAAGTTCGAAGAACAAAAACATCAACGCCTCAAAAAGCGAGCCCATCGGCAGAATCGAGGTCGCATCGCTTCCCTGATCCGCCGCCATCGTTTGTGCGGGCAGGTGAACAGTCAGGTCAACAGATTTGGGAACGGCTCCTTCGGGTTCGGCAGTGATGCAAACCACTGTGGCTTCACTGTTTCGCGCTACATCGACCAAAGCCGCCACCGTTGAAAAATGACCGGGACCCGCGCCGACAAAGAGGACATCCCCGGCCCCGACAGGCGGCGCGGTCATGTCACCGACCACGTGGGCGTCGCACCCAAGATGGAACAGCCGCATTGTCAGCGCTTTCATCATCAGGCCTTCGCGCCCAACACCATAGCAGAAGATACGCTTGGCTCCCGCAAGAACCTTGGACAATGGAGTGATTTGCGCCAGAACATCCCCGGTCAGCCCCGGGCGCAACTCAGCAAGAACCTGATCCGCCAGATCATCCTTTGCGCTGGTCATGACTGACCGAGCCGGATTTGAATTTTGACATCCGTTGGTCGCGCTTCAACCGCACGATCAAACGCTTCAATACTATTTTCGAAATCGAAGGTCTCTGAGATCAGAGGGGTTAGGTCCACTTTTCCCGAGCCAAGCAACGCAATGGCCCGATCATACATGTTGGCATATCGGAAGACCGTCTCCATCCTGATTTCCTTGGACTGCGCCAGCACAATGTCCACCGGTACCGGATCGACTGGCATACCCACCCAAACCACACAACCCGCAGGGGCCACGACGTCGAGCGCGGTTTGAATTGAGGTCGCCGCCCCGGCACATTCGAAAACCACATCCGCGCCCCACCCTTCGGTCGCGCCGCGCAAAACGGCTGAGGGATCATCGCGTCCGATCAAGATGGGCTCGATATTGTCATATCGCGCTGCAACAGACAGCTTTTCCGCAACCAGATCAGAAATATAGACCTTGGCACATCCACCGGCCAGCGCGGCCAGAGCGACCATAATGCCAATCGGGCCTGCACCGGTGACAAGCGCCACATCCCCGGGTTTGATCCGCGCTTTGGTTGCGGCCTGCATGCCGATTGCAAAGGGTTCGACCATTGCCCCTTCGGCAAAGCTAATATGGTCGGGTAAGCGATAGGTGAACGCCGCAGGGTGTACGACCGAGGGCGTCAAGCAACCGTGTACCGGCGGCGTAGCCCAAAACTGCACAGAGGGGTCCACATTATAGACTCCCAGCTTCGCAGCTTTGGACCGGGTGTTGGGAATACCGGGTTCCATACAGACCCGATCACCGACGTTCAGGCCCGTCACGTCTGACCCGACCTCGGTGATCACACCCGCAGCCTCGTGTCCCAGCACCATAGGCGCGGTAACAACGAAGGGCCCGATCCTGCCGTGGGTGTAGTAATGCACATCGCTGCCGCAAACACCGACCGTATCTATTGCGATGCGGACGTCTTCGGGACCCAATGTCTCGGCCAGCTCAATCTCGCGCAGCGCAAGGCTGCGGGCTTTTTCCAGAACCAGAGCTTTGGCCATCCTACACCTCTCTTATGTTTTTCGGGCTTCAAGCAAAGCGGCCGCCGTGTTCTCATCCGTTACCAGAGTGTCTACAAATCCACGCTTCAGCGCCGCAGCGATGATCGGCGTTTTATGCAGTCCACCGGCGGCCAGAATGACGTTGTCTATTTCAGCCATCTCATCGAGCGACAATCCAATAACGCATTGGTTCAAAGGATGATCTATTAGCTGACCATCAGCACTCAGGATATGCCCGGTGATGTCACCAACGCCACCTTTGGCAATCAGATCGGCGGGATTGACGCCGTTGGGCAACGCATCGCGCACCAGCAACGAACTTTCCAAATCGCCCGTCGCCAGCGCAATTGCCCCGCAAGAGCGGATCTTTTCCAGCATATCCCTGATCACATCCTGATCCATGAATAGCGCCTGACTTTCCGGGCTGCCTGCATAAAGCGGCGCGGTGAAAAAGCTATGTTCGGCGTTGCACAAATCCGCCAGCCGCGTCGTGATCTCATACCCGTTCACATCCGATCCACGCGAGACTCCACCCATGATCGACACGATCTCCAGATCAGGGCGGTCAAGCGGCTGCATGTGGCGAGTCGCCAGGTTCAGAGTGTTGCCCCAAGACATCCCGAAATGGGTCAGGTTCGGGTCATTCAACACTTCTCCCAGGTGCGCGCCCAACCCAGCGGCGACCAGAGGGGTAACGGACACCCTGTCCTCGGGGGATGGCACCACAACCGCCCGGGTCAGGTCAAATTGCCGTTCGAGTTCCCATTCCAGTTGCGCGGCAGCGGCGAAAACCGAATCCACGCTGACCCGCAAGATACCGCGCCGCCGCGCTTCGCTAAGCGCTTTGTTGACGCGCAACCGCGTGGTGCCGAACCGAACGGCCGCATCTGCCTGTGTCATACCCTCGACCTCGCACGCCCAGCACAGCCGCACCAACAGCTGTTCTTCCGGGTCGATCTGATCGAGTTTGATATAGCGGGACATGAATTTCCTTTCCTTTTGGTTCCGTTCTACCGCAACGAAACGGGAAAAGGAGTGGTTGAAGACGTCATTTCACAGCCCCCATCGTCAAACCGCGCACCAGTTGCTTTGAGGCGATGAGCGCGAATATCAGAACCGGGATCACGATCAGGGTCGATGTGGCCATGATTTTGCCGTAGGGCAGGTTGTAACCTTCCATAAACGACACGGCCATCGCGGGCGCTGTTTTGGCTTCTGTCCGTGTCAGGATCAGGCCAAACATCAACTCGTTCCACGAAAAGATGAAGGAAAAGATGGCCGATACCGCTACTCCTGGCATGGCCAGCGGCAGACAGATTTTGCGCATAATAGTAAACTGGGAGGCTCCTTCCAGCCGCGCAGCCTCGTCTAGATCGTAGGGAATGCCACGAAACTGGTCAGTCACGATCCAGATGACGATCGGCAGGTTAAAGGTCAGGTAAATCAGGATCAGCGTGATGTGTTTGTCCAGCAACGACAGGTTTCTGGCGATCAGAAAGAACGGCAGCGCAAGCACGATGGGCGAGACCATCCGATTTGTGATGAACCAAAACCACAGGTCCTTTTTGCCGCGAAACTCGAACCGAGCCAGCGCGAAGGCCGCAGGAACGCCCAGGACCAGCGCCAAAAGGGTTGTAGAAATTGCGATGATCAGCGAATTGATCAACGTCCGCAGCACGCCGTCATCGAACAACGCCTCACGATAATTGGCTAGGGTGGGCTCGAATATCCACACTGGCGGTGACTCGAGCGCAACAACCTGGGTTTTCAACGACGTCGTGACCATCCAGTAAAACGGAAAGACGCAAACCAATATGATCACGGCCAGCAAAGCGATCTGGGACCAGTATGAGCGGGTTGTCATCATGACTCAGACCTCTTTGTAGAAGACGCGGATATAGATCTGCGCCAGTACAATGGTGATGATCAGCAGGATGATCGCCTGCGCCGAAGCCAACCCCTGATCAAAGCCACGAAAGCCGACCCGCTGGATCATCAGTGAAATGAACTCGGTCGATGATCCTGGGCCGCCACGCGTTAAGGTGAACACCATATCGAATAGTTTTAACGTGTCCGCCGTTCGAAGGATCAGCACCGCGACCAGACCCGGCACCAGAAAGGGCAGTTGTACGTAGCGCAGAACAATCCATTTGGATTTGGTTTCCAGACGCGCGGCCTCTTCCACCTCGCCAGGAACCATGGTTAGACCCGCCAGAAGAACCAGCGCCACAAACGGTGTCCATTGCCAGACATCCCAGAAAATGATCATGGCAAAGGCGTTCTGCGGGTCCCCGATCCAGTTTATGTCGGCTCCGCCCAACAACTGGTTTACGACGCCGAATTTCTGGTTGAACATCACCTGCCCCAGCAAACCCACAACCGCATATGTCGTGGCCATCGGCAGAACGAGGCTCAGCCGCGCCAAAGTCTTGACCAATGTCAGTCCGGGTTGATGCAATACCAGCGCAATGCCCAGGCCCAGCGCGATTTGCAGCGGCAACGCCGTGCCCAACAGGAAAAAGGTGCGGCCCATCGCCTGCCAGAACACCTCATCCGTCAGAACGGTCCAATAGTTTTCGAAACCGATAAACTCGACCCGCTTCAGTTTTGTGAGGTTATAGAAATGCGCCGAGGTCCAAACCGCGTAAAGCAATGGCGCGATGCCCACCATGGCAAGGCCAATGACCGCTGGGCCTATAAACGCAAATATCGTTTTGCGGGGTACTTGGCCGCGCATGTCCATCCTCCAGCTGACCCTTTTGAACAGGGCGCAGGGGCGCTCGGTTTGCGCCCCTGCATCTTTGTTTTACTGAGCCAGCGGCTTGTCACCAGAATAGTAGCCGGCCGCCTCCAGCACAGCTTCCATCCGGGTGCCGATCTCTTGCGCACCTTCCTCGGTCGAAACCTCACCCAGCATCATTTTGGTGCCCCATTCCTGAACGATCTCAGTGATCTCGGGCCATTCCGCGAAACGGGGGCGGAATTCCGGCACGCCGTCCTGCCAGCTTTCGACCAGCGCGGGGACAAATTTGAAGTCTTCCAGACCGTCTTCCTGATAGACAGACTGACGGGCTGGTACGCCACCGCGCTCAAGGTATTCCCGCGCGTTGGCTTTCGAGGTTGCCCACTGGATGAACAAATAGGCTGCGGCTTGTTCGGCTTCGTCCGCTTGTGAAGCGACGGCCAGAGAGAACCCGCCAAGGGCTGGCTTGCGGCCTGCAGGGCCCGTGGGTTCGGGCGCGATTTCAACGCAATCGGCCACTTTCGAGGTCTCGGGCGAGACGACCGACGAATAGAAGGCCGACCATTCGGTGATCATTGCGATGTCGCCCTGACTGAAACCGTTGACGGTTTCGGCGTGGTCATACGCGACGATGCCGTCGGGCATATATTCCATCAGATCCTGACGGAACTTCAGACCTGCCTGGCTTTCGTCGCTCATCAGGTTGGATTTGAATTCGTCATCCAGGAAAGAGCCGCCAAACGGCCACAGCATCCGCGCAAAGCTGTCGGCGGATTGGGTTTCATTCCGCTTGGACTGCAACGCAAAGGCGTATTTGCCGTCTTTTGTCAGTGCCGGACCATAGGTGTCTTTCAATTCTTGCCACGTTTCCGGTGGGCCGTCGAACCCGGCCTCTTCCAGCATACAGCGGTTATAGAACATCAGGCCGGAATAGTTGTCGAACGGCAGGCCATACAGAGTGTCATTCCAGCCGCCAAAAGCGTTCAGCACCAGCGGGAAAAAGTCGTCGATGTCCAGATCGGGGTCAACCGCGTCAGGGAACTTTGCCTGCACATCCGCCAACGGAATGATCCAGTCGTTTTCTGCAAAGTTGCCAATCCAAACAAGGTCAATCAACGCGATATCAAGATCGCCGCCAGCTACAAAATCCCGCACCTGTTCACCCAGAGCGTTTTCGTAGGGATGCTTTATGACGTTTACCTTAATGCCCGTTTCCGCTTCGAAATCGGGCAGCATGGCTTCGATCGCCTCGTAACCCGGACGCAGCAGGAAGACGACGTCAATGGTTGTGCCCGCGTAGGGTTCGGCAGCCTTCTTCAGGCTCCAGCCATCATCTGCAATGGCCGCACCAGTCGCGACGATGCTGGCAACTGCCGCGCTACCCAGCAAGTTTCTAAGAGTCTTCATTCTCAGTTCTCCTCCCTGTTTAATTTCATCTTTTGCATCTTGATCCATACAAAAGTATTTTTCTGACTTGAAAGTCAATACATTTGTTCCTACTGATAAACAAAAGATACCGCGCGGACCGCGACGTTCGCCGATGGGGAGGGGTTGCCTTGGCTGGCATCAAGATTGAAGGACTCAACAAGTTCTATGGTGAAACACAGGCGCTTTTCGACGTCAGTCTCGATATCGAGGACGGAGAGTTTGTTGTGTTCGTCGGGCCGTCGGGCTGTGGGAAATCAACCCTGTTGCGTACGCTGGCCGGGCTAGAGGGCGCGGACTCGGGGAGCATTGAGATTGACGGGCGTGACGTGACCCATGCCGAACCTGCGGATCGCGAGCTGGCAATGGTGTTCCAATCCTATGCCCTTTACCCCCACATGAGCGTGCGCGAAAACATGGATTTCGGCATGAAAGTCAACGGGTTTGCGCCTGCCCTAAGGCAGGAACGGATCACCGAAGCAGCGCGTATTCTACAGCTGGAGGACTACCTTGACCGCAAGCCTTCTCAGCTTTCGGGCGGTCAGCGGCAGCGTGTAGCCATTGGTCGGGCCATCGTCAAGAATCCAAAGGTTTTCCTGTTTGACGAGCCACTGTCCAATCTTGATGCAAAACTGCGGGTGCAGATGCGGGTCGAGCTGGAAGGCCTGCACAAACAGCTCGCCGCGACAATGATTTATGTGACTCACGATCAAGTCGAAGCCATGACCATGGCTGACAAGATCGTTGTTTTGAATGGAGGGCGCGTCGAACAGGTTGGCACTCCGATGGAATTGTATCATGCGCCCAGGTCCCGTTTTGTGGCCGAGTTCATCGGTTCACCGGCCATGAATGTGTTTGTCCCAAGCAATACAGTGAGCAACCTTGCCATCAAGCCGCAAGCGGCATTCGTCGGTTGCCGGCCCGAACATCTTGAGCTGGTGCCGCAAGGTGCGGGCAATACAGACGCCACGGTCCGGGTCAAGGAACAGCTGGGAGGCGAGAGCCTGCTTTACCTGACCCTCTCGGACAACAGCGAGATTGTCGCGCGTGTGGGCGGCGACGACGATACAGATGTCGGTCAAATCGTAGGCGTTCGAATACCCGAAAGTCGGCTGCATCAATTCGGCACCGACGAGCTTGCACTTTAGCGGTGCGCGTTATGAAAAGGGGAAACCCCGCAGGTCAAGAATCGGACACGCAGCTTCCATTGCCGCTGGATGCCTTCAGTCTCGTCATCTTCGATTTTGACGGGGTCATTGCCGATAGTGAGATCATCTCGCTCTCGACATTGAAAGAGACGTTAGCCACGTACGGTATAGACATGCCTACGCAGGAGGTCAGGCGGCAATTCCTGGGCAGATCTCTTGCGGCAATAGAAATGTTTGTTGCTGAACATGGAACGCAACAATCCACAAGCGCCTTTGCGCATGACTGGCAGGCTGAGCTGTTCCGACGCTTCAAGAAGGAACTCTCACCCATTTCCGATGTAAAAAGCTTTTTGAGGGTGTTGGCTTCGCTGCACGTTCCGTATTGCATCGCCTCCAGCGGTACGTTCGAAAGGATCGGCGTTGCCTTGACAGCGATGCAGATGACCGCGCTGTTTGAAAACGTCTTCAGCGCCGAACAGGTTGAACACGGCAAACCGGCGCCAGACCTGTTCTTGCACGCGGCTGCCCAGGTTGGTGTCGCACCTGAAAACTGCCTGGTGATCGAGGACTCACCTTATGGCGTACGCGCTGCCAAAGCGGCCAACATGTACTGTGCCGGATTTGTTGGTGGGGCGCACTTGCGTGGTATTGAAGACCGGCATGGTGAATTTCTTCGTCAACAAGGGGCTGATCTGATCATATCATCCTATGAGTCTCTTGCGCCTGCGTTATTCACGCAGCGGGCAAAACAATAAACGATTTGCAGGCACCAATGGGGGGCAACGTGGCATGAGCTACCTTGGTATAGATCTGGGAACATCCGGGCTTCGCGCTTTGCTTCTGACGGAAGACGGGGGAGTGATCGGATCAGCAGAGCAAACATATTCCACTGAACACAAACACCCCGGTTGGAGCGAACAGAACCCCGCGGATTGGATCACGGCGCTTGAGGCGGCGGTCTGCGAATTGCGCAGCAGTCACCCTGAGTTTACCACGCTCCGCGCCGTCAGCGTCGCGGGACATATGCATGGTGCAACTTTACTGGATTCTCGGGGCGAGGTGATCCGGCCGTGTATCCTATGGAATGACACACGCTCTGATATCGAGGCACAGTATCTGGATGCCACGCCAGGTGTTCGCGAGATTTCTGGCAATATCGTTTTCCCCGGTTTCACAGCGCCCAAACTGCTCTGGGTCAAAGAGCACGAACCTGACACCTTCGCCCGGGTGGCCAAGGTCCTGCTTCCTGCGGCATACCTGAACTACTATCTTACAGGTGACTATGTCGCCGACATGTCAGATAGCGCCGGCACGTCCTGGCTGGACGTGTCGGGCCGTGCGTGGTCCGAGACTTTGTTAAGCGCCGGACAGATGAGCGAAACTCAAATGCCGCAGCTTGTCGAAGGCTGCCAATCGGCGGGCACTTTGCGGCCGGACTTGGCGGCAAGCTGGAGCGTCTCTAACAGCGTGGTCGTTGCAGGCGGTGCGGGGGACAACGCCGCCGCTGCCTGTGGTTTGGGCGCTCTGAATGAAGGTGATGGGTTTTTGTCCCTTGGTACTTCCGGCGTGTTGTTGGCAGCACGGGACGGTTATCACCCTGCCCCGGATTCGGCGCTGCACACGTTCTGCCATGCGGTTCCCGATCGCTGGTATCAGATGGGCGTTATGTTGTCGGCCACAGACAGCTTAAACTGGCTTGGTCAGATTACGGGGAAGCGACCGTCTGACCTGACGCGCAATCTGGGCAAAGACTTGCGTGCGCCCGGTCGCGTGCAGTTCTTCCCCTACCTGTCCGGAGAGCGCACACCCCACAACGACGCCAACATTCGCGGCAGCTTTACCGGACTGGGAAAGGACACCGATCAGAACGACCTGACCTGTTCAGTGCTCGAAGGCGTCGCGTATGGTCTGAGCGACTCGTATGACGCCTTGGCGCGCACCGGAGCCCGCATTGACCGCCTGATTGGTATCGGTGGCGGAACACAATCACGGTACTGGGCCAAATTGATTGCGACGGTTCTGGATGTGCCCATAGAACTGCCGCAGGATGGTGAATTCGGTGCCGCGCTGGGGGCAGCCCGCCTTGCAATGATTGCGGGCACCGGCGCTTCGCCCAAAGACATTCTCAAACCACCCCGAATTGGAGACCGGGTGCTTCCAGATAGCAATATGACCGACGCTTTCAACGCTGCAAAAGACCGTTTTCGTGCGGCTTACGTACATCTGACGGAGATATCATCCAGACGAAGATAGAATAACCTTGCAGCCAGTTTTCTGAAATGACGCCTGCTGAGTTCACTCAGCTTTTGTCGACAGCGGTCATGCAGGGTAATCCGGTGCTCTGGCATAGAATTTCGCCACGGTGGCCGTCTTCCGGTGTTTGGATAGCATGATGCCCAGGGTCTGATCGTTCGTTAGGGAAGTTTTCCCTCGGATAAATTCCTTCCAAACTTCAATTACTATGACGCGGTAAATCCAAGCCTCCTCACCTTTCAATTGCACTTAAGTCTCACCCAAACACGACGAACGGTCGGCAGGACGCATTTTGCCGCGTAGAATCCGCGACACGACCGGCGTATCGGGTCACTCAAAGGTTCAGGGTTGCGTGATCTATTTCAACCGCGCGCTCGGCAAATATCGACGTGTAACGAGCCTCTCCAGAATCGCACCGCTTTTTCTAAACGCGATGCGTTTTTCCTATTGGTGTTAGAACTCAGCACGTCACGGGCAAACTTAACATGCTGAGTAAAGGATGATTTCCGGTTTTTCGAAGCCTAAAAAGAGCAAAAAGGAACAAGAAACCCGCAGCTCAGCGATTTGCCTTACTGACTGGAAAAAATGCGTCTTGCAGGAGGTCGGCTACTACCATTTTCAAGGTTTGCAATACTGCCGTCTTTTCGCTGAACTTATCCCCAATTGACTAATTCCCAACAAAACATACCGGTTATCAGAGGTAAGATCGATTTTGTTGTACGTTCAAATACCCGGCATTGCCACCAAATGACCTTTGAAAATCAATTGAACATCACTCGACAATCAAATCATCACTCTGGTTCGGATGGCTTTTCCTTATTTGAAGAGCGGATCGACGCAAGCAGGGTTTTCATCTCGGCTACGCGCTTACGGTGTGGGTCGTCTCTGGCGACGCTGACGGCCGTTGATAAAATGTCGATCACAACCATGGCGGACAAGCGCGAAACGGTTGGGGTGTAGATGTCCGTGTTTTCCAGCGTCTCGACCAGAACTGCCACATCGCAATGCTCCAGCAACGGGCTGGACCCTCCTGATATTCCAATCGTCGTGGCACCACGATCACGTGCTGTGCGTGTGGCCATGACTACGTCATTCGTTTCACCTGTATTGGAGATTGCAACCACAACATCACCGGCCTGCATCACCGAGGCCGTCATGATCATCTGATGGCCGTCGGACGGTGCACCGCAAGGCACTCCGAAGAGAGGGAATTTCTGCTGCGCGTCCATAGCAACGATGCCGGAAGCGCCGTAACCGAAGAACTCGATGCGTCGCGCTGAAACAAGAGCGTTCACAGCTGCCTCAATGGCCTTAGGATCGATCCGGGCCCGGGCCCAGGTCAGGCTTGAGAGGTTGTAGTCAAACATCTTTCCGATCAGATCGGACAGATCATCATCCTTTGAAATCGCGGCGTGCGAGGTTGTGCGGGCAAAAGCGAGGGACCGGGCCAGTTTGACCCGAAGATCACGAAACCCGTCACAGCCAATCGAGGATGAGAACCGGATGACCGTAGGTTCGCTAACACCTGCCAGCTTGGACAAAGCCGCCAGGGTCAATGACAGTGCATGTTCGGGATCGTCCAATATTGCATCCGCCACGCGACGTTCGGATTTGCGCAGGTCAGGTCGTGCCCGAGTGATGACTTCCAGCAGGTTATCATGGACCTCAGAACCTTGCGGCCCCGTGGCCGGTGTTTGACGGGTGATCTTGGACCTAAGGGACAAGGAACAAAGCCTCTGATACAGACGGTTTCACGATACGTGGGGCAGCGATACGGGTCGCTGCCAGGTCAATTACATCTTCATCCAGCGTATTGAAAGAAAACAATCCGAAGTGATGCGGCACCAACCACTCAATTGCTGCATCCTGACAGATCGCGATGGCCTCCTCCAAGCTCATATTCCCGGGAATGCCTGCCTCTAGCCGGTCAACGTCACGACCATTGACCGGCAGCAAAGCGATATCAGGTGCGAAATCGGCAATTTCCCGATCCAGCAGTGGGAACGGGATCGTGTCACCGGAATGATAGAGCCGAGAGGGTTGTCCCGCGGGTGAGGCCCAGCTGAGGCCATATCCCAGAAAGAGGTGGTTGCCCTCGGCGTCCCTATCTTCCGTCTCATGCGCGGCGGGAAAGACTCTGATGTCGAGACCGGGAAGCGGGGCAATCCTATCCCCCGCCGTCACTTCAATCAAACGCGCCGCCTCGCCGATCCGATCGCGGGCAAGATCGGTTTTGGCGCGGGGTACGACAAAGGGTAAATCGCGGAACCGCCGCGCTAGCGGGGCGAGCGTGTCAGGGTCCATGTGGTCCGTATGGGCATGGGTGATGAGCACGAGATCAGGCCGAGGCAAGGCCTCTGGAGCTATGGGCGGAGGCATTAAGCGACGATGTTCATGGCGTTTGCCCGCATATTTCCGGGCCAAACTGTCGGACAGATATGGATCGATCAGAACCGCGTGATCACCTGTCGCTATCCAAAAACCGGCCTGTCCCAGCCATGCGATGGCGCAATCGCCGGAGCGTGGAAAACCCGGGCGCCTCTCAAGTCGCATTGGTCTGCAAAACGCGTAAGAGGTTATCCACCGCTGCATCCGCGGCCCGTGCGACCGAGGGCCTGGTGAACCCGCCGATATGGCTCGTCAATATGGTGTTTTCGTGTTGAAGCAACTCAGTCATCTCCGGCGGTTCGACGTCGAACACATCAGTTGCGTAGCAAGCCACCCGTCCGTCATTCAAAGCGCTGAGCAGCGCGGCTTCATCCACCAGTCCTGACCTCGCGGTGTTAATCACAACGGTTCCGGGAGCGCACTCGGCCAACAGCTCGAAGGTTAACAATGGCTGGCCAGAGCCTGGCATGGGCGCGTGCAAGCTGATCACATCGACCTGATGCATCGCCGCCTCCAGCGGCCCGCGGGAAAAGTTAGGATGAACGAGCGGGCTATCCGGTGCGTACGGGTCATGGCCGATGACCTCTGCCCCCAGGGCCAGGCAGGCCTGCGTATAGGCCTCCCCAATCGCGCCAAGCCCAATCACGCCGATACGAGCCCCACGGATTTCCTTCCCTATACGCCGCGACCAGTGCCCATCACGCATCCTGTTGTGGGTCCACACTACCTGACGCAGGCCGGTTAAGGTCAGACAGAGTGCAAGTTCAGCTACACCTTGGGCGTTTGCTCCATCGGCGCGGCATACCGTGATGTTACGGTCCTTGAGACCAGCTAGGGGCAGATTGTCGACGCCAGATCCGTTGCGACTGATAACTTTCAGCCTGTCTGCTGCCGCGATGACGGCCTCGCTGATAGGTTCGATCCCTGCCAACCAGCCATCGCAACCAGGCACAGCATCTAATAGTGCTGTTTCAGACGGCACCTGCCCCGGTGTCGGGTATCGAAGGTCAAATCCCAGTTCGATCAGCCGATCCATCGCCGGATGGTCGCCGGAGGACAATGAACGTGGGGTGACCAGAACCGTAGGCATCACGCGCGCCCCGTAACGCGACCTGCAATCGCCGCTATTTTTTCGAACTCTGGGCCAGAGGTCGGTAGGTCGATATCGAAGACTTCGGCTATCACCTGTGTCCAGCCATGTATGAAATAGGTCCAGCCGTCCTCGATTTGCAGCGATTGGCTGAACTGTTGCGCCTGGGCCTGCTTTAGAAACACTAGGTCACCGCGATAGTTGAGCTCCCAAACCACTGCGTTTTTTGGAAATACGGCCCGGTCAGTAAGCGGTGAGCCAGGGGCATCCTTTCCCAGTCCAGTGGCATTCACAATCAGACTTCCTGGCTTCATATCACCGAGGATTGCGTCGTTGTCGTGTGGGTTTGGTGCAAGCCTGTACTCAATAGGGATATCGCAGTTCAGGCCTTCATGAATGGTCCGGATATGGTCAAGCCTTGGTTGGCTGCGGTTGGAAATCACGATGCGCGATGGCCGGTCCACACCCCGACTTTCCTGCATCAGGTACCATGTAAGCGCGATGGTCGACCCCCCCGCCCCCATGCTTAAGACTTCGGCACCGGTATCGGCGAAATGGTCCGGCGCAAGAAACCCGTCCATCGAAAGGCCCGATGAGATCGGGTCCTTGGCATGGCAGACAAAGCGCCCGTCTCGCTTCGACAGACAACTGGTTTCCGCCATCATTGCGGCGAGCGCATCAATCTCGTCAAACATATCGCGACAGGCGGCAAACAGGTCCAGCTTATGCGTGGTCACCAAAGCGCCCAGCGACATCGGATCGCCTTTCAGAAAACGAATTGCCTCGCGATACCGTTCGGGTGCATCATGAGGCACAAAATCGAGCCCCTTCATTTGAACGTCACCAAGACCAAGATGTTTGGCCCATTCCGGAAAGACACGCATGATCGACGACTGCGCGGTTGTCACTCCGATGAAATAGAAGGTCGGCTTGGTTGCTGGTTCATACGCCATCAAACCACCGCCATATCGACCTGATCTTTGGTCGCAACCGTCGCTCCCAGCATAAAATTCTTAGACCGGATTTGCGGCATAACGCCAAGCGTGGCTCTTTTATCTTTGAAGGCGGTCAAAGGCACCACTCCAAACATCGCCAGATTGTCAAAATTCCCCATTCCCAAATCCCATGCGGCGGCCAATCAGGCCTGAGTTGCTAAGATTGCCGAGACCTCGTCGGCACTGCGGGGACGATAGTCGGTGTTTGGAATGGCTCTCCATCCGTCGCCCCCATCGCTTACGATACGCTGTGCCATGCCGCCCGAGCGAGCAATCACCTCGTAGTCCTGTCCTGAATCTGCCGGATAGCAGAAACTCATCACCAAAGGTTTGGACCCGATGTTGACCGACCGGTGGATCCAGAGCGGTGGAACATAAACCATGACCCGCGGTGCGATTTCGCAAATGGCGATCTCACCTTCAGGAGATTCCATCAGCATCAAACCTTTGCCGGCCTCGCCATAATAGGTCTCTGGGCGGTTTGCTGTGGCATGGATGTGGCCGCGGGTCATGTAGAATTCATGGCCAATCCGGCCCGGCGCCATATGGGTGGTTCCAAAGATCAAATCGCCCGTGTCCGCGCCACCTGCCAACGTTGGTCGGACATCTTCGACCGAGTATACGACCACATTTCCATCCTGCTCCAGAGCGCGATCCAAGGCAGCAGCGTCGGCATAAAGTCCTCGAAGATCCTTCAGACGTTTTTCGTACCGCCCCGTTGCGGAAGACAGGGCACCCGTTGCGGGATCAACGATATGAGAGGTTGGTGGGCGTAGCATTGAGCCTCCTGCATTGTGTAGTTAAAATACAAATTGAGGGATTATTGGCAATGCCTCTAACAAAATTTGTCGAGAAAATCTGCGTTTTGTTCGATCATTCGCGTGAAATAGGCGGGAAATTTACTCTCGATCCCGCAATATCGGCCTAAATCTGGATTTTTAGTTAGTAAAGCTACATTTTTAGTTGAACTTCTCTCCAAGACAGCGCATCGTCTGAATGAATGACGCTGGGGGACGATATGACGCCGGAGGCGACTAAGCATGATCGGATAAAGCACGCCTTTGTGTGGCCTGCCTTCTTGATTGTGCTGGTCATGTCGATCTTCCCGCTGATCTACGCCCTTACCGTCAGCTTTCAGTCGGTCCGGCTTGTGCCGCCACTGCCGCCGCGCTTTGTCGGGTTTGACAACTATGCGGATATTCTGAGTTCGGCGCGGTTTTGGGGGTCTACCTGGACCACTGCCAGCATCGTCTTTCTTTCGGTCTCGCTTCAATATGTGCTGGGATTCGCACTGGCTCTGACGCTGCATCACAATGTGCGCGGCGCCTCGCTATACCGGGTGGCTTTTCTATTGCCGATGTTTATCGCGCCGGTCTGCGTCGCGCTGATCGGGCGGATGGTCTTTCATCCCTATCTCGGGCCGGTGAATGACGCGATGGTGGGACTGGGCTTTGGCAATCTGCCCTTCCTGACCGAAGCGCCGCTGGCCATTATGGTGCTGGTTGTCATTGAGACCTGGCAATGGACACCCTTTGTCACGCTTTTAATGCTCGCGGGTCTGCAAAGCTTGCCCGGCGAGGTTTTTGAAGCGGCGCGGGTGGACGATATCGGACCATGGCGGCGGTTCTGGGATCTGACCTTTCCGATGCTGCTGCCTTTGTCGGTGGCTGTGGTCTTTATACGGCTGGTCGAAGGATTCAAAATCATCGACACCGTGTTTGTGCTAACCGGAGGCGGACCGGGAACAGCCACCGAAACCCTGACACTGTTCGCCTATAATGAAGGGTTCAAGAAGTTCAATCTGGGGATGACCTCGGCCCTGTCTTTCGTCTTTTTGATCGTGGTCATCATTTTTGGCACCGTCTACCTTGCCCTCGCCCAACGTTTCACGCGGAAATACACGTGACGGAGAACCGCTCATATCGGGCCATCGGACTGGCATTCTGCCTTGTTTGGTTGGGATTTGCGTTTTTTCCGCTGTATTGGGTTGTAGTTACAGCGTTCAAGCCACCTTTGGCAGTTTCGCAAGGCGCGACCTATATCCCGTTTGTGGATTTCGAACCGACGTTGCAGGCGTTTCGGGACGCATTAT
Organism: Ruegeria sp. CF8; assembly: GCF_056537285.1. Classification (NCBI taxonomy): domain Bacteria; kingdom Pseudomonadati; phylum Pseudomonadota; class Alphaproteobacteria; order Rhodobacterales; family Roseobacteraceae; genus Ruegeria; species Ruegeria sp. CF8. Next base: position 339,203 of record NZ_JBQFRG010000004.1, read on the forward strand.
CCGGGATCCGTGGAGATTTCTTTGGACCAATTGTGGCGTCAGTGAGCATTTCCTTTGTATCCACTATCTTGTCGGTGTTCCTGGGGACAATGGCTGCTTACGCGCTGGTGCGGTTTGAATTTCGCATCCGGCTTCTATCAGGGCTGGTGTTTGGTGTCATCTCCATCGGTGGCTTCGTCTTGCTGAATTCCATGCTGGGCATGAGTGTGCCGGGGGCACTTGGAATCGTACTGGTGGTGGCTTTGGTCGCCTCTGTTCTGATCAACCGATTGCCGCTGCCAGGACCGGTTTTGGGCAATAATGATGTAACATTCTGGTTTGTTTCGCAGCGTATGTTTCCGCCCATCGTCTCGGCCTTTGCGCTGTTCCTACTTTACGCCGAAGTGGGACGTGCGGGTCTTCCGTTGCTGGATACCTTTGGTGGCATGGTCCTGGCCTACACGGCCTTTGGCTTGCCCTTTGCCGTTTGGCTCATGCGCGATTTCCTGTCCACCGTCCCGATAGAGGTCGAAGAGGCCGCCCAAGTGGACAATATCGGACGCATGCGTATCTTTTTCCAAATTGTGCTGCCGATGTCATTGCCCGGCCTTCTGGCCACCTCGATGATTGTGTTGGCCTTTATCTGGAATGAATTCCTGTTCGCTCTGCTCTTAACCACGGGCGACTGGCAAACCTTGCCCATCCTGATAGCCGGACAGAACTCCTCTCGGGGGGATGAATGGTGGGCAATTTCCGTCGCAGCACTGATTGCCATCATACCCATGGTGATTGTCGCGACAATCCTGGGTCGCATGATGCGATCCGGACTGCTTTCCGGTTCTATAAAATAAACTTCGATTGGGAGGAAAATCGTGAAGAAATTCTTGTTATCCACAGCCACTCTTGGGTTTATTGCGAGCGGCGCGCTTGCCTGTTCGCCAGACTATACCGGTGTAACCCTTAATGTCTCGACCCAGAACGGCCCCGCTATCGCGTCTGCCTTGGCGGCGGCGGCCACCAGTTGGGAAGAACGCACCTGCGGCACCGTCAATGTGATCGAGTTTCCGTTCGGTGAGCTGTATCCAAAATTCCTGACCGCGATGAGCCAACAAACCGGCGACTTCGATGTCATTGGTTTTGTTCCGGCCTGGCTGCCAGACTTTTCGCCATTCCTGTCCACGATGCCGGAAGACCTGCAGCAAGGCTCCAACTGGGAGGACATTCACCCGGTCTATCGCGAGCGCTTAATGGTGTGGAACGGAGATGTGAAGTCGGCGACGATGGACGGCGACATGCATATGCTGAACCTGCGGGCGGATCTTCTGGACAATGCGGAAGAACAAGCTGCGTTCGAAGCCAAGTACGGCTACCCGCTCGCGGCCCCGGTGACCTGGGAGCAGTACTATGATCAGGCAGAGTTCTTCCATCGCCCGGATGACGGCCTTTTTGGAACGGCAGAAGCTTATCGCCGTGGTGGTCAGCAGTTCTGGTATTTCTTCTCTCATGCGGCGAGCTACACGAACCATCCCGACAATCCCGGCTCAATGTTCTTTGACCCCGAGACCATGGATGCCCAGATCAACAACGCCGGTTGGCTGCGCGCTCTTGAGGAATACAAAGCCGGTCTCGATTTCAACCCACCCGGTGCACTGAACAACGGCTCGGGCGATGTGCGACCCCTCTACGCTGGTGGCACGGTTGCGATGAACATTGACTGGGCGGATTCCGGCGTTTTGGGTTCGACCGAGGGCGCGATCGAAGGCCATGTCCGGACTGCGATGCTACCCGGATCGACCGAAATCTGGAACCATGTAAGCGGGGAATGGGACAGCTTCGACGAAGTTGTGCATTCACCCTTCCTGGCCTTTGGTGGCTGGCAATTGGCCGTACCTGCGGACAGCAAGAACGCCGAAGCCGCCTGGGACTTTGTCTCGGAGGTGATCAGCCCAGAGGTTTCTGGCAAGGCGATTGTCACAGCCAATTCGGGCGTAAACCCTTACCGGTTCAGCCACTATTCCGACCTGGAAAACTGGGCGTCTGTTTTCTCGGAAGAAGAAGCGGCAAGCTATCTGGGGGCGCAGCGTGCCTCGCTTGATGCGCCGAATGTTGCGCTTGACCTCCGGTTGCCGGGTTTCTTCTCGTATACCGAAGTGCTTGAGATCGAATTGTCCAAAGCTCTTGCCGGTGAAGTGGAACCGCAAGCTGCACTGGATGCTATTGCTGCAGAGTGGAACGCGCTGACCGATGAATTTGGTCGCGACAATCAGCTTGCGGCGTATCGTGCCTCTGTCGGTCTTCCTCCCAAGTAAACCAACACTGCACATATTGACGTGTCCCCCGGCCAATACCGGGGGGCACGTTGTTACGAGGAGAGCCCTTTGGCCGAAACTAAGCACCACATAGAATTGAACGACGTCACCAAGAACTTTGGTGCCCTGAACGTAATCCCTCCACTCTCGCTGAAAATAAACAAAGGCGAGTTCATCGTTCTTGTCGGCCCATCCGGCTGCGGTAAAACCACTACACTGCGCATGTTAGCGGGGCTAGAACTGCCCACGACCGGGACTATCCTTATCAATGGCAAAGACGTCACTTATTCCCGACCGGGTGAACGTGACTGCGCTATGGTGTTTCAAAACTATGCGCTTTATCCGCATATGTCTGTTCGTGACAACATTGGCTATGCCATGAAAGTGCATGGTACTGACAAAGCCGTGATCGCTGAACGGGTTGAAGAGGCGACAAAGCTCTTGGGGCTCGAACCCTATCTCGACCGCAAACCCAAGAACCTGTCCGGCGGGCAGCGCCAAAGGGTTGCGATTGGCCGCGCTCTGGTCCGGCATCCGGAAGTTTTCTTATTCGACGAACCTTTGTCGAACCTCGACGCCAAGCTGCGCGTCGATATGCGCACCGAGATCAAGCTGCTGCAACGCAAGCTTGGGACCACAGCGGTTTATGTGACGCACGATCAGGTGGAGGCCATGACGATGGCAGACCGGGTTGTAGTCATGCGTGCAGGCAAGGTCGAACAGGCCGCCGATCCGATTACACTCTACGAAAAGCCCGCTAATCTCTTTGTGGCCGATTTCATCGGGTCACCGTCAATGAATGTGTTCGATGCGCGCCTTGAAAACGGTGCCGTCCATCTTGGCGATCAGGTTTTACCGCTGGCACCCGAAGACGCGGCGCGTCTTGGAAATCACGGTGTGGTCAAGTTCGGGATCCGGCCGGAACATATGCGTGCATCCGCCCACACTGCCGATTTGCGGCTTGATCCCGTGGCGATTGAGCCGCTCGGCGCGCATACGCTGGTGCTGGGCACAATCGGAGTGGACAAGGTGACGGCACAGGTTGATCCGCGCTTTCCGGTTACAGTTGGAAAGCCCTGCACCGTGACGCTTGATATGACACAGGCACATTTCTTCGATACTCAGACCGAGAACCGCCTGTGATGACCCAGCCTCGTGATCTATACCTTGCCATAGATGTGGGAACCGGCAGCATCCGAGCGGCTTTGGTCGACCTGCACGGGCGCATTCTGGCGTTTCACCAAAAAGAACACGAGCAAATCGTTCCACAACACAGCTGGTCCGAGCAGCGCCCGGCGGATTGGTGGTCCGGCACGGTCGAGAGTATCCTCGGTGTTCTGGGCAAAGTTGAGAACGCGGCCGCGCGCGTGGCCGCGATCTGTGCCTGCGGGCAAATGCATGGATCGGTCCTGATTGATGATACCGGTGCGTTGACCCGAGACACCGCACTGTTGTGGAACGACAAACGTAATATGTCGCAAGTTGCGGCTTTTGCTGCACGAGAACAGGAAGAGCGGTACCTGCCGATCACTGCCAATGCCCCGGCGCCCGCCTGGCCAGCGTTCAAGCTGGCTTGGCTTTCAGAGCACGACGCCGACAGTGTCTCACGCGCCTCGACCCTTCTTATGCCCAAGGATTGGATCAACTTCAAACTTACGGGCGAGCGGGCGCAGGACATCACCGAGGCGTCGCTGAGTTTCCTGATGGATTGGCAAAGCCGGGACTGGTCTGCGGAGATGCTGGATATGACCGGTGTGCCTTGCCATCTACTGCCAAAGTTGCGCGACCCGCAGGAGGTTTTGGCCGGGCTTTCGGGCGAAGCCGCCGGTCTGCTGGGTCTGGCTGAGGGCCTGCCGGTTCTGGTCGGGGCCGGGGATTACCCCATGGCGCTTTTGGGATCAGGTGCGATTGGTGCGGGCATGGGATCGGACGTGACCGGAACCTCGACAATCATCACATTGCTTCATGAAGCGCCAGTGCTTGATCCGGCCGTGTCCAATGTACTAAGCGCAGCCTGCGATTGGGGCAGCTTCACGCTGCTCGATGCAGGAGGTGATGCAGTCCGCTGGGCGCGGCGCGCCTTTCATGACAACCGCCGGTCCTATGCCGAGGTTGCCGAGGCCGCTACACAGGCTGTTCCCGGAGCAAAGAACCTGTTCTTCTTGCCCTATCTCTCTGGCGAACGGTTTGGCGCGGGCAGCCCGGCCCGCGCGCAGTTTTTCGGGCTCACTTCCAATCACGGTCTGGCCGAGCTGCACCGTGCCGTGTTGGAAGGTGTTGCGTTTTCGGTCCGGCATCGCCTGGATCGCTTACAGGGAAACTACGGTCGGCCAGAACAAATCATCGCAGCAAGTGGCGGTGCAAAATCAAGGCTATGGCTTGAGATCAAGGCGAGCATGTATAGAACGCCCTACCGTGTTCCCGAAGAATTGGAATGCGGTGTGGTCGGCGCAGCGATGCTCATGGCCGTTGCAACAGGTGCAGCTTCGGATATTGGCGCTGCAAAACAGAAGATGGTGCGCCTCGGCCCGCCGATTGAACCCGACCCTGCAATCGCCGACCTATATGATAAAATGATGCCTCTGTTCGGTGATCTCTACGATGCGGCGCAGCCTTTCTTTGCCAGACTCGACGACCTGTGACAAAGAGGTTTGCAGGGATGATCCTCAACCGGGGATTTGCCTTTTTGCACATTCCCTATATGCAGGTTTTCAGGCATTGAGTATGCGCTGCTGACCCGAACCGGATCTTGAGGCGCGCCGCACGAAGAACATTGGAGTGAGCAATGTCCACCATTTGGTTGCTTGGTGAGGCACTTATCGATTTTGTGCCAGCGCAAAATGCGCAAGGTCAGGCTTTTGCACCCTATCCAGGCGGCTCTCCGTTCAACGCCGCCAAAGCGGCTGCGCAAGCTGGGGCTGATGTGGGTTTTCTAGGTGCAATCTCAACCGATCTCTTTGGGCAGATGCTGATGGATGATCTGGCCGCCCATGCTGTTTCGACAACATTGGTGCCCCGGACCGATAATCCAACGCCTTTGGCCTTTGTGGCTTTGAACAACGGCAACGCGCGCTATGCGTTCTTCAACAACGCATCGGCGACAGCGACCATGCGACTTGATCCGCAAACCGTCCAATTGGCTCCGGGCGATGTCATATCCTGCGGCTCGATCTCGTTAATTGACAATCCCGGCGCTGATGCGATTGCAACGTTTTGTCTGGCGCAGAGCCCAGATAAACTTCTTTGCATTGACCCCAATGCGCGCCCGGGCATGATTAAGGACATGGCTGCTTGGCGCGCTCGGATTTCAGCAATTGCGGACAAAAGCGGACTGATCAAGTTGAGCGACGAGGACCTGATGGCCATAGCACCGGGACAGTCGGTGGACAGCTACGCGGCCGAGCGTCTTGGCGCCGGCGCTGGCCTTGTGTTGGTGACGGTTGGCGATGGCGGAGTTCATGGATATTGCAAGTCGGGCAAGCTGCAAGTTGATGCGCGAGAAACCTCGGTAGTCGACACGGTTGGAGCCGGAGACACGCTGATGGGAGCGGTTCTTGCCGAGTTGGCCCTTCGGCAATTAACCTCGCCCGCAGCACTTGGCGCGATTGGGCTCGACGCCTTGGACTCCATATTGCGGTTCGCAGTGACGGCGGCCTCGTTGAATTGCGAGAAGTCAGGCTGCAATCCGCCTCTCCGGCAAGAGGTTCTGCATACTTTGGCTAAAGAAAGCTAGGGCCATGGCACGACTTCCGCGTTCCTCTCAGATTGCTCTGGCCGACAGCGCGTCGCTGCGCATTCGAGCTGCCTGGCTCTATTTCCATCGCGACAAAACGCAAAAAGAGATCGCAGACGCGCTTGGCGTAAGCAGATCAACTGTGGTGCGAATGCTGGATGAGGCACGCAAGCGCAATGAGGTACAGATCTGGATCAATGCCGAGCCGGGTGATTGCACGCAATTGGCCATACAACTTGAAGACCTTCTTGGACTAGATGAGGCGATTGTTGTGCCCGGCCACGCCGATACCGCAGAGACAGCACGTAGTGTCGGGGCGGCTTTGGGTCAGCTGCTCTCAGAGGTAGTCACGGATGGAATGTCACTAGGTATGGGATGGGGCCGCACGCTCAGCGCCAGCCTTGCCACATTTCGTCCGCAGCGTCGTGAGAACATGCGAATTGTCTCGCTGCAAGGGGGGCTGGTTGAAACCGGCGGGCCAAACCCGACGGATGTGTCTTGGCGAATTGCTGGTCTGTTGGGGGCCGATTGTCTGCTGTATCTTGCCCCTTTGATCGTGGACAGCGCACAAACCAAAGAGCACCTGCTGAAGCATTCGGGCCTTGACCGGGTCGAGCGCGCCGCTGGTGAACTTGACGTCGCAGTCATCAGTTGTGGCGATCTCGGCAGCGCGGGTTCGTCGCTGAGTCATACATTTCTGTCTGACGTGGAATATGACGAACTCTTGGCTTCGGGGGCTGTGTGCGACACGCTATGCCAGTTCTTAAACCCGGAAGGCCATACAGTGGATCACCCCGTCCATAGCCGCGTGATGGCGGTCGATCTTGATACCCTTGCCAAAGCCAAGCGTATCATTCTGGCCTCGGGCGGTGCACGTCGCGCCGAGGCCATCCGAGCGACCATCAAACGCACCGGCTGTGGAGTATTGGTGACGGACGAGGCCGCCGCGAAGGCCTTGATTGCCGGTCAGGGGTGAACTCAAGCCCCGGAACGGGTCGGCTTATACAAGGTAGCCCAAAATAGCGTGGTTAACGCGTTGAGCGGCTTCGACATGAGGCAGATGCCCTGCATCGGGAACCAGCAAACCCAACGCTCCGCGTTCTTCCAGAAGTGATGTTTCTGGTGGCAAGATACCGTCCCTTGCACCCGAGATGACCAAGGCGTCGTCTGGCAAAGGCACAGCGGTGATACCCAAAATAGTCTCGGCAATTGCCTTAAGCGCCGCGCGTCGGCCGGGTTTCTTCAGATGGGTCAGGACGTGCTGCACCATGGCGGGTTGGATAAGCCGCTGACGATGGACCAGACGGCAAAGCAAGGCATAGGCCTCGTCCTCGGTCTGCATTTCCGGAAACTCCCGCAAGAACGAGGCGTCTGGTGGCCCGCCTCCTAGGCATGCAGGCGCGATCAGGACAGATTTGCCAAATCGATCAGGCTCTTGCGCACGCAATTGCGCCGCGATTGTCGCTCCAAAAGAATGCCCACACAAATGCAGTTGGCCTTGGATCTCAGAAATGGCTCCAGCGACACTTTGCATTATCTCGGCGAAAGTGCTCTCACCCGGTTCAGCCGCGCCATGAGACGGCAGTTCAACCGCCCAGACACTATACCTTTCCTGAAGTGTGGGGGCAGTTGCAAGCCAGCCCAACCTGTCCGCGCCAAAGCCATGGATCAGCAAAAGCGCGGGACCGTTCCCTCCGATCCGGTAGAGCTGCGTCGGCATTGGTCAGCTTATCTCGCCCAAGGTTGCGCCAATCTCGACGATGTCGCCTTCCTGAACTGTGATATTTGACAGCACGCCATCAACAGGTGCCTCAAGTTCCATTGCCATTTTAGTGGTTGTGATGATCACAACCAGATCGCCAGCCGCCACTGAGTCACCTTCTGCAACCAACCACTCGGTCACTTCAGCCTCGGTGATTTCATTGCCCAGTTGCGGTACGAGAATTGGGGTGGCCATTGTCGAGTGTTCCCTTCTAAAGACCGGATTTTGCCAGTTCGATATCGTCCCATGTTCTGACCCCGCGCCGGTTGAGGCGCTTGTCAGAGAAAAAATCACCCGCAATGACATCAATGATATCATGAGCTTGTGGGAAATAGGTGTCTTCCATATCCGCCCCGGGGACAATCCAGTTTGGGCAACCCAAAACACGAGGCGGTGCCTTGAGATCGGCAAACGCAAAGCGCGTAACGTTCGCGGACAAGGTCATGGCAAAGCTACCGCGTTCGGACGCCTCGCTAACCACCAGAAGGTGGCCGGTCTTGCGCACCGAAGCCAGTACCTTGTCATAGTTGAACGGCACTAATGAGCGCGCGTCGATCACTTCGATGTCGATCCCGGCTTCGGCTAGGTCCTCCGCAGCTCTCAGCGCCGGATAAAGCGACGGCCCGATTGTCACAACCGTCGCGTCGCGCCCAGTGCGTTTAATGTCGGGCTCGCCAAGCGGGATGCGGTAATACTCTTGCGGCACCCCGCCAATTCTCAAAAGCTCAACCTGATCATAGAGGCGCTGGCTCTCGAAAAACACCACCGGGTCATTCGAAGACAAGGCCGACGCCATCAGACCTTTGGCGTCATAAGGCGTTGCAGGATAAGCAACCTTTAGGCCGGGTATGTGGGCGACCAAAGAGGTCCAGTCCTGCGAATGCTGCGCGCCGTATTTGGAGCCAACCGAGGCCCGCAGAACCACCGGCAGTTGCAACTGCCCCGCAGACATTGCTTGCCACTTGGCCAGTTGGTTGAATATCTCATCGCCCGCACGACCGATAAAATCGCCATACATCAGCTCGACAAGGCTGCGTCCTCCCGCAATCGCATGGCCAACAGCGGTCGCGACGATGGCCGCCTCAGAAATCGGCGAATTGAACAGCCGGTTATGCGCCAGGATGTCGGCCAGCCCACGATACACTCCAAAGGCGCCACCCCATTCGCGGCATTCCTCACCATAGGCCACAAGGCTTTCGTCGTGTGTCATATGATGCAAAACGGCTTCGGTCAGCCCGTCGCGCAAGGTGATCGCGCGCAGACCGGGAAGCGTCGTGCCGTCCTCGGCCCGACCAGTCCGCGATTTCCGCGCCAATCCCCGCATCGCAGCAGATTTCTCTGGAGGTTGAGTCAGAGGGGCGGGTTTGGCCGGAACCGGGATCTCGGTATCCGAAAACATCATTCGCCCGATATGCGTCGGTCGGGCCGCCACGTCGACATGGGGAGCAATGGCAGGATCAATGGCCGCCTTTGTAATCGCAAAAACCTGCGCCCCAACGTTTTCGCGCATCGCTTCAACCTCGGTCGCGGTCATGACACCTTTGGCCTTTAGCGTTTGTGAAAACTGTGCAACCGGATCAAATGCGTCCCAAAGCTTCATCTCATCGCGCGAGCGATATGCATTCGCGTCTGTCGTTGAATGCCCGACCGAGCGATAGCATTCCACGTCCAGAAGCGCCGGGCCCCTACGATCCATCAGCAAGTTACGTTTGCGCGCCACCGCATCAGCCACAGCCAGAGGGTTTGTGCCATCGACAGTTTCGGCGTGCATCTGGTCTGGATTTACCCCAGCACCAATGCGCGACAAGCGATCCCACCCCATGGTCTCGCCCCGGGTTTGGCCACCCATCGCGTAAAAGTTGTTCGTAAAGAAGAAGAGTACGGGCAGGCCACCACGCACGACCTCAGGCCAAAGAGTATTGAGCTGCGCCATAGAGGCGAAATTCATAGCTTCCCAGACGGGGCCGCATCCTGTGGACCCATCTCCGGCATTTGCCACGACGATGCCGTCCTCGCCCGCCAAACGACGTCTCAAAGCGGCACCCGTCGCGATCCCCGCACTCGCTCCGACGATGGCGTTGTTTGGATAGACGCCAAAGGGTGGAAAGAACGCATGCATGGACCCGCCCATACCGCCATTGAAGCCATTTGCACGCATGAATATCTCGGCCAGCAGCCCAAAGAGTAGGACGTTCTCAGCCAAATCCTTGGCAGTGCCCCCGACAGTGCGGGCCACTGTATCTAGAAGCCTGCCATCCTGATGGCTGGCTAGTATCGAAATCACCTCATCTTCGTTCAGCTTGTCGATGACAGAGAGGCCCTTAGCCAGAAACTCGCCATGGCTGCGATGGGAGCCCAAAATACAGTCACCCGGCTCCAGTGCCAGGGCTGCGCCAACTGCCGCCGCTTCCTGACCAATCGAAAGATGTGCGGGGCCCTTGTATACATACGAGATATCGCGATAGGCCCCGGTTCCTTTGAAAGAGGCCAGCATACTTTCGAATTCACGGATCACCATCATGTGTCGCAAAACGCCCAGCAAGACCTTATCACCATACCGATCCCGCTCGGTAGCGAAGTCAGTTTCATAAGCGTGAATGGGGATTGGCGCGAACGAAACTTCGCTCGACCGGAGGGTCTTTTCGGGGTCAACGAGCAGTTGCTTTGGCATTTATTAATCCATCTCTGCGGCTGAGGCCCAATTTAGATATCAGATTTTGGTCATTTGACAAATTGAAAACACGTATGTTCATCACTTTTCAACCTGCCAACAGTGGCTCTGTTGCAGGACTTGTCGCAAACTCTGAGCGCAACAGTTAGGTTGGCTGAAGTTTTTGACACGCGCGGGTTCTGTCGCAAACAACTATCAGGGACCAGAAAACAACGCAGGCGGGTTGATTATCCTGCCAGTTGAACAAACTGCTGAAACTGAAAGAGTTCGGGCGAAAATTGACCTTTGCGGATCATCTTGATCAATTTGATGCACTCGTTAGCGGGCGCTCCGCACCGAAAGACTTGAATCCCAAAAGAGGCCAATACGACGCTTAGTGAACCGGTAGTCTTGTCCAATGTTGTTATTGCGGAACGTTCGTCTGACCATTTCAATCAGCACCGGACAACCGAAGCCTACCAGCATCATGTTTAGTGTTCCGAAGCCAGCTGTGTTGGCTCCGCTTGTGTCGATAACGATCTTCCTTGCGAACCGTTCATCACAAACGCACAAGCAAAGAACTTGGGCAGGGCTGCTTTTTCCGGTGTTTGGAATAGCATAAAATCCAGGGTCTTGTCGTGTTTGACGATGGCAGGATTGCAGTAATCCCATTCACCCTTCGCTTTCACATGGGTCTTAATCCGTGCGACAAGAACGGTTTGTGAGCCTAGAGCATGCGCTACCAAAACGACACCAAGTCTGACAGGTGTGAACAATGTTTGCGACAGAACTCAGAAATGCAGTTCAACAAAATTGGTCATTTTATTGGGTTTGCAACCATCTTGAAAACGCAGCGGCACAGTCCTGGGAAGCAGCTTTGAGCGGGCGGACCAGAAAGTAGCCGTAGTCCTGCAGCGCATGAGGTGATAGACGGAACAGCTTCTCCTCTTCCAACTCCTGGTCGATCAGCGTGTCCATTAGGGCGATCCCCTGACCATCAACAACCGCCTGAACACGTACATTTGGGTCAGGGATGATCAGCGTGTCCCGGCGCGTCCGGTGCGGCAGCCCTGCGGTATTCAACCAGTCTGTCCAGGCATCGCTGTCATCATGATCACGCAACAGCGTAAATGTTGAAACCGCTTGCTCCCACCCGAGCCGCTCGACCGTTTCCAATGCTGTCGCGTTGCCTGCGGGAAATGCCGGGCATGGGAGGAACGGCGTAACGTCGCCATCCCCCCATTGCCCACTTCCCCATCGGATTGCGATATCAACACCTTGCGCTTCAAGGTCGAACAGGCGGATCATCGGTTGCAGCCGCAGTTGGATATCCGGATGCTCCTGCATGAAGGACATCAGCCGAGGCGACAACCAACGGGCGGCGAAATAAGTGGAGACACCTACCGTCAAGGTTCTGGTAGAAACTCCCTTGAGAGCGAGGATTCCGGCCTCGATTTCTTCATAGTGGTCTTGGCAGGCAGCCAGCAGCTTGCGCCCACCTGGCGTCATCTCCACCCCGCGGGCGTTGCGCTGAAAAAGTGCAAACCCCAAATCCGCCTCTAGCATTTTCACCTGATAGCTGATTGCGCCCTTGGTCATGTTTAGCGCCCCGGCCGCATCTGAAAAACTGCGGTAACGAGCGACCTGAGCGAACAAGCGCAGGCTGTCGTGATGGCGAAATTTAATGAGCATGATGCATAGCGTATAAATTTTCTGAACGCTGTGAGCAAATAATATTGATTGTTGGCGTGCCAGATTTCGAAAATATGGATCAAGAAGCATATTTTCAGGAGTTGCCGGGTTGGGAAATATGAACGCCGATACCCACATCACCCAGCGCGCCAAGCCGCGCCGGGGGCGGTTGATCCGGCACAACGCACGTCAGGTGGCGAAGGTGTATAAGCGCCGTCATATCCCAGCCTATGATCTGCTGGACGAGACCGCGCTTCGGCGCATCGAAGCTCAGGCTGACTGGATTCTGGAGAATGTCGGCGTCGAATTCCGCGGTGATGACTCGGCACTTGCGCTTTTTGCCGAAGCAGGAGCGCGCATTGACGGCGTCCGGATCCGCTTCGAAACCGGGCATGTGCGCCAGCTATGCAACACCGCTCCTACCGAATTCCAGCTGCATGGACGTGATCCCGCCCGCACGTTGACTCTGGGTGGCGACAACCTGGTGCTGATGCCGGGCTACGGCTCGCCTTTTGTCACAGACCTGGATCAAGGCCGCCGCTATGCCACGCTGGAGGATTTTAATAACTTTGTGAAGCTTTCGCATGTTTCGCCCGCTCTGCACCATACCGGAGGCACCGTGGTTGAACCGACAGATGTGCCTGTGAACAAGCGGCATCTGGACATGTTGCTGGCACATCTAACTCTCTCGGACAAACCTTTCATGGGCGGCGTGGCCTCGGTGCAGGGCGCGCAGGACAGTATTTCAATGGCCCGGCTGGCCTTCGGCGCTAGTTTCCTGGACCAAAACGCGGTGATGCAGGCCAATATCAACGTCAATTCGCCGCTGATCTATGACGGGGTGATGTCCGCCTCCCTGCGTATTTATGCAGCGGCCAACCAATGCGTCTGCATCTCGCCTGCCATTTTTGCCGGTGCTATGGGGCCTCTCTCACCCGCAGCGGTCGCCGCCCAGACTCTGGCCGAGGCGATGGCGGGCATCGCGCTCAGCCAGCTGGTGCGCCCTGGCTGCCCGGTGGTCTTCGGGAGTTTTCATTCCTCGATGAACCTGCGCACCGGCGCGCTCACGTTTGGCTCGCCTGAGGCGAACCTGATTACCATGGCGCTTAGCCAACTGGGCCGCAGGCTGGGGGTGCCGGTGCGTTCCGGCGGCGGTCAGGTCACTGCCTCCAACGCCGCCGATGGCCAAGCGATGCAAGACAGCGCAGACGCCATGTGGGCTACGCTGCTGTCCGGCGGTCATCAGGTCTGGCATGCAGCGGGCTGGCTCGAAGGTGGGCTGGTGATGTCCTACGAGAAGTTCGTGATGGATCTCGACCATTGCGGCGCGATGCTTAAGATGCTGCAGGGGTTTGGCACGGACGACGAGGCCTTTGGCCGTGATGCCTACGCCGAGGCCGGTCCAGGAGAAAACTTCCTTTCCACTGGGCACACCCTGCGTCACTACACAACCGCCAATTTCGAACCACAAGTCCCCGAAGCGGGGCCCTTTGAAACCTGGGAGGAAAACGGCCGCCAGACCGCTGATCAGCGTGCTGCAGCCCAATGGCGTCAGATGCTTAAGGACTATAAGCCGCCGGTGATGAGCAGCGGCACCCGCACTGCCCTAAATGACTTTGTGGCGGAGCGAAAAACCGCCATGCCTGACGAATGGCATTGAAAAAGGACACCTCGACAATGACCGAAGAACTGAGCCGCACCTCAGCGCTTGCCTCCCGCCACATTGCCCTAGGCTCGGGGTTGGAAGACTGGAACGGAATGGGCACCGCCTGGACCTACAGCACCGACCCGAAGGACGAGCACGACGCCGTACGTCAGCGCGCCGGTATGTTCGACATGTCGCCGCTAAAAAAAGGTGTTTGTCCGCGGCAAGGACGCGCAAGCCGTGCTGGATCACCTGACCACACGAGACCTGTCCAAACTGACGCCGGGCAAAGCCTCTTACCTCTGCGTCTTGACCGAAGCGGGTGGCATTGCTGACGACGCCATTGTCTCGAACAACGGCAGCGATGAATGGATGATCGTGCATGGCTCCGGCGATACCATGGCGCTGCTGCAAGCTTCGGCGAAGGGCCGTGACGTCTGGCTGGAGTTCACCGACGACTTGCACGACGTCTCGGTCCAAGGTCCGGCAGCGCTGGATATCCTGAATGCGTTTTGCGACATCGATCTTCCCCGATTGGGCTATTTTGAACACGCTCCTGCCGTCCTGTTTGGCCACTCCTGTCGGATCTCGCGCACGGGCTATTCAGGCGAACGCGGCTATGAGATATTTGCCAACGCCGCGGTGATTGCTGATATCTGGGACAAGCTGGCAGAAGCCAGTGTCATGCCGTGCTCCTTCACCGCGCTCGACAAGGTGCGGATTGAAGCGGGGCTGCTGTTCTACGGTTATGACATGACCGAGGCGCACACCCCTTGGGAGGTCGGCCTAGGCTTCACAGTCAGCGCCACGAAGGGTGATTTCCGCGGCAAAAAGGCGGTGATGGCGGCGAAGGGCCGTGAAAAGATTTCCAATATTTGCCTCGACATTGATCACTCGGACATGGTGGAGGGCGGCGAGACTTTGCTGCTGGATGGTGGAGAGATCGGGGTGATCAACAGCCCCTGCCATTCTCATCGGATGGGCAAATCGCTGGCGCTGGCGCATGTCCGGCCTGGGATCGCCATTGGAACGGTTTTGCAGCTAAAAAGCGAGACTCTTCAAACCGTTGCAACAGTTGTTGGCACCCCGGTCTACGACCCACAAAAGATACGGACGCATCAATAACTTGGCGAGTTCAAACCGGGCGGGCGTGTGAGGCATTGGGCTTAGTGGCACTCACGTCCGCCTTTCAGCATTTTGGCTGACCAAAGGCGGTTTCAGGAGCTTCCTTGTCCACCTTTTATGGCTAAAACAACCAGCCGGAGTCTTTCAGTAGGAGATTTATGAGGTTAGCACCTCACCGGCACAGTCGGCCCATACCGATCACTCAATCATGCACTGCAATGCTATAGTCAGCGCGCTTTCCGGACATTCGCCCTAAGGCTGAAGTTCAGATTCGCCATAGTTCTATCGCTCTGGGGCCTGTGCTGTAGGACACCACTGCCGAGGTGACTGGCCGAACATCCGCTTAAACTCGCGGCTGAATTGAGAAGAGCTTTGGTACCCCACATCCCAGGCCGTCTCCGACACGGTCTTTCCTTCGGCAATCTTCATCGCAGCGTTGTTCAGCCGCATCGATTTCACGTACTGTATCGGGGACATTGTCGTGGCATCTTTGAACCGCCGATGGAAAACCGCGCGGCTCATGCCCACATGGTTGGCCATGTCGTCGATGGTCACCTGTTCGCTCAGGTGGTTCGAGAGATACTCGATGGTGCGCGCGATTTCGTTGCCGACACCAAATGCACGTCTTGCGACGGCCCCGGCCTCACCCATGAGCACCGCATAACACAACTCGCGCAGACGTCCTGGTCCCAACACCTGCAGATCAACCGGATCGTCGAGAAGCTCGAGAAGCCGTAGCAAAGCCTGCGTGAACCCCGCATCCCATGCCGCCCATACCAAAGCCGACGGCGCGTTGCCCCAAGACTGTCTGTTGCCACCGGTGGCGGTCTCGATCTCCATAGTGAGCTCGCGCATCATTCGTGGATCCAAAGCGATCACTACGCCAAGCAGAGGATCGGATTCTGAAGCGTGTGGCGTGCCTGCCTCCACTGGAAGAGTCATCGGGCACAGCAGGTAATTTTCGCTGCCATAGACGTGATGGTTACCGTCCAGCACAGCTTCCTTCGTGCCGCTGAGAATAGCCACGACCGTGGGATCGTAGACGGCTGGCACACAGGGCATGGCCTCGGTCACCCGGAAAAGCCGGACACCCTTCAAAGAGGTATCAACCATGCCCGCCTCTGGCAGGCGGCGCTCAATAAGGTCTTTGATGTCTTCTTTGCTCATGCCCTTTAGCTGGCAGAGGGTTTTCATATTTGCAATGTGATCGAGACGAATGGGCAAATAATCGAGAGAATATCGTCTGTTTCCATGCTCAATCAGCTTCTATCTCTACTTTCAAACAACGACATCCAAAGCCGTCAGCTTGGACTGGCAGGAGACCGAAAGTGGCAGATACGACATTTGGGCCTAAAGGTTGGACTCCTGAGCGCCTCATCGACCAATCAGGCAAGACCTACGTCATAACTGGCGCTAACGCTGGCGCAGGCTTTCAAGCCGCGCGCATTCTTCTAAAGAAAAATGCCAAAGTGGTGATGTTGAACCGCTCGGTCGAGAAGTCCGAGGCTGCTATCGCGGAGCTGAAAGAGGAATTCGGCGCGAATGCCAACGTGAGCTTCATCCATATGGACCTGTCGGTCCTGAACAGCGTGCGCGAGGCCGCCGAAGTGGTCCTGAAGACCTTGCCCCGTATCGACGCACTGATCAACAACGCGGCCATCGCGCAGGTGCCGACGCGCAAGCTGACCGTCGATGGGTTCGAAAGCCAACTTGGCACCAACCACTATGGGCATTTTCTGCTAAATGGTCTGCTCTTCGATCGCATCGCGGAAAGCAAGGGCCGGATCGTGGTTGTCGCGAGCCTCGGCTACAACCTCGGCCTCAAGACCATCAGGTTTGACGATATGAACTGGGACAAGGGCTACGGCGCAAATACTGCCTATTCGCAGAGCAAGTTGGCGCAAATGATGTTCGCATACGAATTACAGGACCGGCTGACCGCTGCGGGGAGCAAAGATGTCGAGGTTTTCGTGTGTCATCCTGGCTCATCGGCGACGTCGCTGATCACAACGAGCGGCAGCCGCACGATGCGTTTCATCTGGTGGCTAATGACCAAGACGCCGATGGTACAGACTGCGGAACAAGGCTCATACCCCGAAGTTATGTGTGCCACCGAAAAAGCCCTGACCGAGCAACGCGCTCTTTACGGTCCGACGGGTCGTATGGAAATGGTCGGTCCGGTCGGCAAAGGGACACTAAACGCTCACGCCCATGACAAATCCATCATGACACGGCTTTGGGATATGTCCGAAGAAGCTGTCGGGTTTGAGTGGAAACTGTGACCTCAGCACCTCCGGCATCGGCAAACAACTGCTAACCTGCTCGGCACAAAGCTGCCGCTTATCTCCTTATCTCTCAATTGCGGTGCAAAAGGTTGAGCCCGCCGTCTACCACAGCTACGAAATTCGAAGATTGCTGAACGAATAGGTTGGGGAAGAACCCGGCATTCAAACAAGATTACAAGCTGTCCGTTTTTCAAAGTGGCTTTGCGCGCTTTGCGGAAAACCAAATCCAGAAACTCAGGGTGATGGCTGCGGCCGAGATGAAGGTCATAATCGTGCCTGGTACGAAGTTTACGTAACCGGGGAAGTCCATGAACAGAAGATAGCCAAGATCGGCTAGTCCACCAATCATGCCAGTCACCCAAATCGCGGTGATATTCTGCCGCCAAATAAAGATTGCACCAATAATCGTTGCGACTCCGAACCAGCCCAAGTTCCAACCGTGCTGATTGAGAACCCCTCCAACGGCCGTATGATAGTCTGCTTCTAGCGCAATTGGGTCGAATGCGTCCGCAATCGCTTGAAATCCGCCAGTTGCATCACTGGCTAGTACCATTACGCCCGCGAGCGTATGTACCAGCCCCCAAATGATCCAGAGTATTGCAGCAACCTTAAGTCCCACCTCTTGCGCGTCCGTCATGTCTGCCGTCCTTGCGATTGCAGCCATAGCTTGTAAGTTGACATTATCCACTAATCCTAAAAGTAGACTAAGTCAACTAAATGCAAGATTCAGACCTCGCACTTCTTGTCGACCGCTTCATGCGCGCAATTCACTTTGGGTTGCAGGAACGTGCGCCCGGTTTTGATCGGGCAGGTGTCGGTCCTGGTGGCGGCATCGTTCTTATGACGCTCGCTGATACTGGCCGGGTGAGTTTAAACGAACTGACCAAACGCGTTGCGCGTGACAAATCACAGATGACCCGGATGATCAGATCTTTGGAAACCAAAGGGCTGGTTGAGAGAGAAAGGTCCACCGATGACGCCCGCGTCAGCTATCTTAGTTTGACCCCCAAGGGTGGTCAGATTGTTGTTGAACTGACGCAAGCCGTTGCAGAAGTGATTGGCGAACTTCTGGACCCAATATCTGAGAGCGAAAGAGAAACCCTAAAAAAGCTGCTTTCACGCGTGGTTTAGAAACAAGCAACCGCGAAACCAGGCGTTCGTCAGGTTTTTGCGAACCAGTAGACAATGGCTTTGCGCCGACACTTGCCAAACCGCAGCCGATCTCCACTTTGCGAGGATAAAGCAGTTATTAAGCTATAGCGACTGGACCTTTAGGATAGTGCTGTCTCCAAACGCTTAAGCGAATTCTGTGGCCACACCTCATCGAAATTGTAAAATTCATCGAAAATTGGAATGTCCTTATTGAGTGGCACCCAAGCTTGTTTGCTGCTCGTGAAAATCTGCGCATCCGGAGGACATTGATCCGGGTTGTTCAATGTTCCGACACGCACGTACTTTAGCTTGCCAAGGCGGATCATATAGCTGCTATAAACGGCGACGCCGCAATCCCGACACCGCGTGATAACCTGACCTTTCCCGCTTGGAGTAGAGAGTGCATGTTCAGTGATTGGCCCCTCTAGTTTGACTCGATCGGCCTCAATTATGGCATTCAAGACGTAAGCCGCTCCGGTCTGTCGCTGACAATCGCTACAGTGGCAGCAGTGCACAAACATCGGTGGTGACGTCATCTGATACGTTACGGCTCCACAGCCGCATTTCCCGTTGATCATTGTTCCCCCCTAGTTGTTTTTTCGCAATCAAGTCATCGTCTTCATTCGACAAGTGTATAGTGCTTGATAGAACGCGACTCGACCAATTCGGCCTCCGACGGATCGATATGCGGGCTCTGGTAGTCTTCACCGACAAACGCTTTTAGAGACTCTAGATTGTCCCACACCATGACAAAGCTGAACTCTCGCGGTGTGTCGGCACGTGCGGCACCAGGAAGCACTTGAATGATGCCCTTGGTGCCCCTCATCAGGGGGATAGCTGTTTCATGGAAGAACTTGCTGAATTCTTCCTCTTTGCCTGGCCGAGTCACGACCTGAAAAATGCGCATAATCATTCATCCGACCTCCGAAAAGTGCGGTTTCTGATTGTATGAGCGCCTCTGCTTCTAGGATCATATCATTTCGTGACGAGCGTGTCTGCTTTGGGCTCAGAGCGGTCATCTGAGCACGTTTGTCGAATGTCCATAGTGCGACCAATCCGAAACCTCGTTGGCGGCCAGCACCGCTGCAACGTCTGCGTTGACGTCCCGCTGAACGCCTATTGTGAAACCGGACGTTGGTTAAAACAGGAACGGCTTCCGAGTTGCGGACTTATTCCTGCTCGCTAGACGACAACATTAACGGTTGCTTCAAGTCCTGTCGCACCCTGTACAAATTCCATAGACACTGCGTTCGCTTCAACTTTAGACATTCGGCTAAACAACCCATCCCGGGCGTTGTTCGGATGGCCTTTGATGTAGAACTGTGTCGTCAACAACTCTCGACGGCCATCAAACACTTTTACATGAATGTGTGGTGTGCGTCCGGGGTAGATTGTCGGCTTAATCGTGCGGAAAACGTAGTTGCCGTCGTTATCAGTGACATCATGACCAAAACCCTGGAAAGCTTTGTCAAAATTTACGCTACGGCGGTCACGCGGGTGCAAATAATTGCCGTTGAGGTCGCATTGCCAAATCTCGATGCGATGTTTGACCAGGGGTTGTCCATCAGCGCCGGTGAGTGTCCCACGTAGCGTGAAGACTTCGCCACCAGCTTCTTCAACGCGCCCCCTGATCCTGACGAGGTCATTATCAATATCAGGCGTCCGCATGGCCGGTGTGGGGTAAAACGGTCCTTCTGCAGCCCCTGGGGTCAGCACAGCCGCGGCGGCTTTTGTACTTAAAGTGCTAGCGCCTAAAAGTCCTGCTATGCCACCTAAAAGATTACGGCGAGTCTTTTTATACGGTTCCATGACTGTGCCTTCCCGTGTGAGATTGCTTTAACACTTACTAAATCACCCATCACATAGCGCCCAGCGCTTCGATGTCCGCCTGTTGCGGTTCAAGTGCTCGTTAATGAGGTGACGGCAACTTTCAACATGGGCTCAAAGCATGCGCAATTGGGCTAACCCAGAACTGAGGTTAAGCCTCCGATAAACGGTTGGTTCTATATCAGCAAATGTCTGCTGCGCCAACAAAAGCGGGTCTCAAAGCGAGGCTCTCCACAAACAAGCCGACACTTGCGTGCAGCGATGCCTCGCGTGGCGTCAATCAGACTGCGAAAAAAGGCGTGACCCGGATAAGTGACAATGATCCCAAACAACGAAGAATAACGAGCTTGACCCAAACGCCCAATTGGAGAAGCGGATATTCTCACCTAAACTATGCAGCTACCGACAGCGGCCTTTACGGACGTTGCTCCACATTGAACAATTTTCGCTGTGCCTGCGGCCGATGTCGCTCAAGGCCCTGAAACTCGCCGTCACGCCAATCAAGCTCGTATTTCACTATTTTCCAGGACGGCAGACGACCTAGTGTTGTTGATGGCTGTTCTCACCATAGCTTGTGCCAGTTCATCGGATGTCACACCTGTGGATGGTGCTAGGCTATGAAGCGGCGCGAACAGATAGTCTAATGGTTTCCACCTGCTTCGTTCCGATGGGGCGATATAGCCGGGGCAAAAGGCAAACTTGCGTTTGATACGGGAGGCAAAAAGAACAGTCTCAGCTTCACCTTTGACTTTCAAAGCAAATGACATGCCGCCCCCGTCGGTTCGCGCACCTTGCGCAGAAAAGAGGCAGAATGTTGCTTCCGGCGTTGCCTCCTCACAAGCCCGTACAAGGTTGATCAGCCAATCGACGGTGATCTCGGAATAAGCCTCCCTACTGACGCCGGCTGAGTAGGTCGCCAGACAATGAAATACCGTGTCGATACCGGCCAGATACTGGATGTATGAGTCTGAATTCCCGAAGTCCGTGAAGTTGACTTCGGTCAGCTTGGCATGGGTTCGTTCCGAAGACCTTCGCCCAAGGGTAACAACCTCAGTTACGCTCTGCTCCTCCAGCAATGCAGCCAGAACGGACGACCCGACCATGCCGGTTGCCCCTGTAAGCAGTACGCGCCCGAGAGCTCGTGCGGTGGGTTCATCCGACATTACCGCGTCGCTCCGCTTTCGCCTTCAGGCTGCGATTAAACGCCTGGTAGCCCTCCAGATACAATTTCGCCAATCGTCCACCCATCAGGAAAGTCATGCCGCCGATGATCTCGTCCGATTGCACGAACCGGGTCTTTCCATCTCCGGTGGCCTCGACCCAGAAATGGTGGTTATCGCGTATGCCGCCGGGGCCTCTTTCAGCCCAGTAGAACTCCTGGCCGTCTACCACAGTGATCGTGTGATCAATCCGTGTGAGCTTGTCCTTGTTGGGGTCCAGCTGGAAGGCAAAATTGATGGTTGCGCCGTCCGCGATCTTGCCCTCGATTCCCACAAGGAATGTAGCCCAGGAGCTGTAATTCGCAGTATCGGTCAGAACCGCCCAAACGGCTTCGGGCGTCGTGTTGATAAGGATGTCAGTGTGGATTTTGTGATGCGAGAAGCTGACCTTCTCAGTTCTACCGGTTTCCATGATCTTCCCTTTTTTGGTTCAACCCCCTAGAGGCGCGGCGCGGAGCGCCGTCTCAACGGTGATCCGCCCGAACCGCTCGAGCATGCGCCGCGACCGGAAGAGGTAGACGGAAATGAGGATGTAGTTGACGCACTCCACCACGAAGTTGCGGTAGCGGGTTGGGTTTTGCAGCATGTCGAAAGTTTGGACCGTGCACATCGTGGCAAGTGCTGTGAACATCACAAGCATTGCGATGGGCGTGTAGCGCCAGCGCAAGACGTAACCGGCAAGGAACGTGGCCCCCGATGTAGTGATCAAAATCCAATGGAGCGTCTGCATGCCAATTGGGAATGTCTCGTTTTGTAGGGGCATCAGCGGGGCAAGTCCCGAGAAGAATTCCAGAAAGCCAAGAAGACCCCAGAAGAGCATGATCAGGGCGGCGAGGATCAACAGCAAGCTGAAGATGTGTGAAAGTGTTTTTTGCATGATCTACCGTCTCTGGAGATGCGGCTCCCAAATGATCGACGTGGCTCGGAAGGCTACATGGCAAGGCCTAAGCCCTTGCCGCCACCGTTTCTAGAATGGATGGCGGGATCAGGTTTTGAAGGATTGGCCGGTAAGCTCTTCGGACAGGGTCCATAGCCGAGTAGCAATCTCGATATTCGCAGTTATCGGATCGCGGGTGGCCACACCGACCTCCCCACTCATTTCCTGGGGGCCGGTGGGGCCGTAGTAATCGCCTCCTTGGACATCCGAGGACAGTGCCGCGTGCAACGTTGGTTTCGCGGCTTCTTCTGGTGAATGCAGGAACTGTTCAACCTGCGCTTTCATCTGCGCAAGCTGATCCGGGGCAACGTTGTGGAACAGACCAGACTCAGAGCCGCCGGGATGGACGGACAGTGCTTTTAGCCTGAGCCCGGAAGCCTGTAGGCGACGGTCTAGCTCGTCCCCGAACAAAAGGTTCGCGAGTTTCGACTGACCATAAGCAATGCCGCCATCCTGACCACAGGTCAGATCATCGAACCGGATGGTGGCCCCCTTGTGCCCGAGGCTTGAAAGCGCCACGATCCGGGATGCCGGATCGTCTGGTACAAGGTCGATCAGTAACGCCGTCAAAAGAAAATGACCGAGGTGATTTGTAGCGAATTGCAGTTCGATCCCATCGCCATTCGTCTCAGCGGTGTAAAGCAGTATGCCCGCATTGTTGATCAGCACGTCGAGCTTCGAATAGCGCGCGCGGAACGCCTCGGCAAAGCTTCTGACAGAGGCAAAATCACCCAGGTCTAGCGGCATCACATCAAGCGAGGCTGACGGCACGCGCGCCAGCACATCGTCCCGCGCAGTTTTTGCTTTTTCGAGATTGCGGCAGGCCATCACTACGTGGAACCCAGCCTCGGCCATGCCGATTGTCGTTTCAAATCCGATGCCATTGTTAGCTCCGGTGACGGCGGCGATTTTTCGGGAACAGGTGGTCATGAAAGACTCCACAAAGTTTACATTTGATGGCTGATTGTAAATATTGACAGTCATCCACGTAATGTCAATATGCCCGCTATGAAAAATCGCGACGCCCACATCCTCGACGCAGCAGTCCGACTCTTTCTTCGTTTCGGGGTTAAACGGACAAGCATGAACGACATTGCGGAAGAAGCAGGGTTATCGCGACAGACGCTCTACAAAGCATTCGCCAACAAAGACGAAGTTTTACAGGCCACGATCCGATCTATGGCAGACAAGGTTGTTGTGGACATTGAGGCCGGGCTAAGGAAGGCAACGGGCCTCAGTGCGCAATTGGATGTGATTTTCCAGCACACCGTGATTGAGCACTACGATGTACTTCAATCCTCGCCGAATGCCGAAGACATCATTGCGGGCGTAACTGCTTCTTCACAGAAAGAGCTCGAAGCAGGTGCTCAGCGGAATACAGAGATTATTGTCCGACTTTTAGAGCCTTTCTCGGATGACCTTAGGGCTGCGGACCTGTCGGTGGACCAATATGCAGACTTTATCCAACGCACTGCGACGGCGGCAAAATACTCGGCGAAAAACAGAAAGCACTTGGTGCAACTGCTCGACGCGCTCCGGGTCTCTGTGCTGAAGGTAGTCAACGTGAATTAGATTTAAGAATGTCCAATGCGAAATTCGATGCCAGCCGCAGCATCGGACAAAATGGACACGTAATCGGCCTTCGCTGCCTCTCGGATAGTTGGCTGGTGGCAGCCAAAACCAGACATCCAAACTCAGGAATACATTAAATGAGTTGCGAAAGAACGCCACGGCTCGTGTTCCCTACGCAAGCAAATCATGTACCTGAAAAGAGGACCGCTTGTGAAGCATCATACTGATGCGAGCGTTAGGCACGCACCAAACTCTTTGCCACCGAGCCTGCTTTTTTAGACCTCTTGCAACGTCATTAACTGACGTTCCGGATCGAGATCCGCGTCATTTGGGCTATGGGCGCAGGCAGACAAAAGAGCGACAAGTCCAAACGCAATTGCTGCGCGGGCGGTGCCGGTCTGGTGCGGCCGTTTCCAACTCGTTTTACTGTCGCCGTTTTGCAAGAAGCTTAATTGCCGAATTGATGGGTTGTGAAGTTTTACGGCGATCTTGGGAGCTATGAAAAGAGCCCAGCCCAGTCTCTAACAGGATCTTACCAGTTTCATGCGCTGCACTTTGTTCAATGCCTAAGTTTGAAGACGCGACGAACCTTAGAGGAACGAATTTTGTTTAGGGAAAGGTGTCCTCTAGCGATCGTTCGGTGAAGGAAAAAAGGTGATCACAAATCTATTCGAATGATCACTTTGTCATCCCCGGCTGAGCATAAATCGCGGATACGAGTTTCTTGATAGCCATCGAGCGCAAAAACATGCGCGTAACAGAGATCACCACCTTGTCCCAGGCGGAAAGGTTTATCTGCTCTACGTTCGCAGGCGGGACAAACAACACGGTTATGTCGGAGGCGTCCGCAAGCTTCTGGTTGTTGTTGGTAACGGTTACGCCCGGAAACTGTTCGGCAAGATCAGCGTTCCCACTGCGGTTGGGATCCCAAAACTGACCGGCTGGAACAAGGGAGGATTGAGGAACGGCTTTTGCAGGCGCGCGCCAAGCATACCTGAGCCGCCAACAATCCCGATCGTCAATCCCTTGTCGTAAATTGCCTTAACCGTTCAAAACAGTCGCGCGGCGAATTTGGTATTTCTGCAGACGCAGACGCTGTCATCTTTAAATTATACGAACCCCTGGGCGCAGCTTTGTATAGCTGATACCCGAGAGTTCACATGGAAATTGTCCAGGCGCGGCACATACCAGAACACTCTGCGCAATGGGTTCAAAATCGGCGCGAAAGTGCGCTGTGCTTTTGACACATAGTATCTGCGCGTCTTCCGGCTCCAGATTGAACAAACGTATTTGCGCCAGATCCAGACATTGATTTCGAATGCTGGTGACAAGGACATGGACTTGCGTTCCGGTTAGCTGCAATGCGACCGACGGACCGAGCGTTGCAACACCCCCGCCATACATTTCGCCCGAATAACGGCATTGGCCGTCACTCAGGTGATGCACCTTCACTTGTGCAGAAAAGGGGGTGTCGCCGGGACCTTTGCCGCCAATCTCGGCCTCGAATTCTGCACCTTTGCCCAGTTTATGGGCCTTGGCGGCCAGACGCGGATCATGCATTAGCCCGAGAATGGCCGAGGGTGCGTCCTGATGCACGAGCTCACGTAGCAAGCCTGTCGTGTCGGCGGACGCTCCGGCCCCGGGGTTGTCCTGCACATCCGCGATGACAACAGGTCCTTTGCCGTTTGCGTGGCGTGCAGTGGCCACAGCATCTTTGGGGCTTAATAGGGTGGTATCGAACCGTGCTTCAGCCGTCTGCAACTGTTCTAACATCTGCACTGACAATGCGTCGGCATCGGACTGAGACGCGCTGTAGGCCAAGACGGATGGTCCGCAATCGGCTGTATCGGCTGCGGTGAATCCCATGGCGAGTTCTAAAAGGCGCCCATAAGACCCGTCAAAGGCATCCAGCGCGGTATACAGCGTTTTGGCCGGGGCCACTTCCGTGTATTGGCTGTGCAGCGGGATCAGGTACTCACCCTGCCGCCACGCTTTTGCAGGTGGACCGTTTGAACAGATGTCGCGTATCACCTGAAAGGCCCGTGCGCCTGTGTCTGCCATGTCGAGATGTGGGTAGGTGCGGAAAATGGTCATCGCGTCCGATAAATCCACCATTTGCCCCGAGATATTGGCGTGCATATCAAGGCTTGCAACAAGCGGCAGGTCCGGCCCGATCACCTGCCTGATCCGCGACAACAGCTCTCCTTCACCATCATCGCAGGACTCGGTGACCATGGCGCCGTGCAGGTCTAGATAGACCCCATCCAGCGGCGGCATGTCAGCCAGTGCATCAGTGATGCGTCCGGCAATCGTGTCAAAGGCGTGATCCGTGACCTTGCCACCCGGTTCGGCGGCGCACCATAAGATGGGCAACACATCAACCCCATCCACCAACGCAGCTTTCGCGAAACCGCCGATGGGCAGGTTCATACCGCGGGTCACATCCAGTACGTCTTGACCACTAAGCAATTCCGGCCAGCTGTCGGCTTGTTCAAAATCGCTCAGCCGCGTTGGGGTGTCGATGAAGGTGTTGGTTTCGTGCTGAAATCCTGCGATTGCAATTCTCATCTGACCCTTCAGTCGTCTATTGATGCACCAATTCGGTGGTCAAAATCTCACGCAGTTTTGCCGCCACGATATCCGGTTTGTGGCGGGTCATCGAAACATGACCAAGGCCGGGAATTTCGTGGAAAACACCATTGGGCGCAAGGTCAGAAACCACTTTGCACATGACCGGAGCGGTTTGAACATCCTCGGAGAAGGCGATGACATGCATCGGGACCGGGCAGGTTTTTAACCCCTCTCGGCAGTCGAATTCCAGACAGGCCTCCCACTGATCAATCGTTGCCTGTGGGTCGCGATCCCGAAAACGTTCGGTATAGGATGCCTTGAGCTGTTCCCAAAGCTCGGGTTCGTGCAGCGCTTTGGCCGGAAAGGCGTAAACGGCATAGTGCGGCGCAAGAAAATATTCAGGCAGGGTGATGCCATCCTTGCGCAGATCGATCTCGGCCTGCATCCAGTCACGGGTGAACCCGTCGATATAGGCCGAGGTGCCCATCGGAATGGCCAGCCGCACCTTGCCGGGGAAATCTATCGCGGTTTGCTGTGTGACCAGACCGCCCAGCGACAGGCCGCATACGGTCGCTTGCCCATCAGCAAAGGCATCAATCACCGCAGCACAATCCGCCGCATAGTCATGCATCGTCCAAGGCGGTGGGGGTGACTGCGTGTCACCTGCGCCGCGTGGATCATAGGTGATGCATTTAAAACTGTCGGACAGGCGCGAGAATTGCTCGGAATAAGCCTCAGCCGTCTGATCGCCTCCGGGGACAAACACGACCGGCGGCCCGTTGCCTTCGACGACGACCCGCATGGTGACGCCGCCGATGGTCAATTGGTGTGTTTCGGCTTTTGGCCCAAATTCAGGGAAAGCTGACATTGGAAGGCTCCTGTGGCCGCAAGGACGCGCTACATTCCGTTGCGGGGAATGATGTGGGTCTCTTCTTCTTCGAAAATGAGTTCATCACCTGACCAGGCCTTGAGGCGTGAGGTCAGGTGAAACTCGGTCGCCGTTGCTCGTTGTTCGGAATAGGTCCAGATTTTCGCGGACCAGTCGTCGCGGTCAAAACCTGCCGTTTGCTCCATAGTGGCGACGGCAGACAATGGATCGCCGGGGTGGATCGTGTAGCGGCGGTCTGAAACGTCGCTAAGCACTGTTCCGATGTCATCGAGGCGGAAATCGCCGACCGGACCAAACACTCCGCCGTCCAGGAAGAACCGGTGTGTCATCTCGCCGGTGGTCAGATCAGTATGGATCGAACGTTCCATCGAGCCACTGCGAACATGGGTTTTTCGCGGGGCTGCGGTGGGGGGCGCTGGTTCGGGCAGCGGACGTGGTTCGGTGCTGCCGTCAGGCTGGGTTCTGACCGGCAGGATCAGCCGGGATGTACCGGGCCGGATCGTAAGCGTCACCGGCTGCGGCGCGGGCCACAGAATTGGCCAATATGTTGAGGCGATTTGCAGAATGACCCGATGGCCCATCGGCACCCGGTAGCCTGTTCCGTACATGGGAACCGTAACGGTCATGTCTTCGCCGGGCGTGATCGGCGTAGGCTGGGTGTCACTTTCGCGATGGTTGAGGTTGCAAAACCCTCGCGCGATCAAGGTTTGTGCGCCGTCCGGGGCCTCATCCACCAGCAAGGCGGCGACAAATCCCTGTGGTTTATCAGCGGACACCGTCACGTCAATGCTGGGCTGGCCCAACAAGTCCAGCGGTTCGGTCAGGGGCGCCCCCTTGAACTGCAAAGCACCCCCGGCATCGATCCTGCAATCCGCAGCCATATCGCCGGGGATCGCGAACGAGCACATGTCGCCAGCGGCTGCCCCGAACGTCTGCGGCGAGCAGATCGACATCGCCGTCCCGGCCTGAGCCGTATCGTCCAGCGTCTGATCATTTAGCCAGAGCGTCTGCGCGGACACATTCGGCGACGGCCAAGAGGGTTCTTCGACCCAACGCCCCGCGCGATGCAGATGCGCGCCTGAAGGGGCCACGCTGTCTTGCAGGAAAAACCGCAGCGGGGGCTCATCCATCAGACCGGTATCTTTGCCTTTCAGCCAATGGTCCCAAAAGCGGATTACTTCGCCGACAAAATCGGCCTTTGGCCCGGGGACACCTTCATGCGGGTAAAGATGCGCCCAAGGTCCCATCAGGATTTTCACGGGGCCTTTGAGATGCTCGGCAATGCGGAAGGGCGTGTCCCGGAACAGGTCCATCCAACCGCCGAAGAAATACACCGGAACCTCAACATCCGCGTAGTTTTCGCAGATCGAGCCGCGCCGCCACATCTCATCATGTGTTTGGTGCTCCAGCCACATGGCGGGCCAGAATTTCGCACCGGTCATCCGCTCGCGCCACATGTCGATCCAGCGATCGGCACCGACGATCTCGGGGTCGGGAGGCATCGCATTGTAGAGCTGCATGATCGAGCCCCACCAGAAATTGTCGTTGGCCAGACAGCCACCGTAAAAGTGAATATCCTCGCGCCAACGATCATCCGTACCCATCACAGGCGCGATGGCTTTCAGCGCCGGGGGCCGGGTCGCTGCGACCTGAAACGCGTTATACGCCCCCCAGCTTTTGCCGAACATGCCGACATTTCCGTCGCACCAATCCTGAGCGGCAATCCATTGAACGACGTCATGGCCGTCCTGGATTTCCTGATGCGAGTATTCGTCTTCGGCCACGCCTTCGCTGTCTCCATATCCTCTTATGTCGACGCGGATCGAGGCATATCCGGCGGCAGCGAAATGTGGGTGCATACTTTCATCGCGCATACGTGTTCCATCCCGACGTCGGTAGGGGATGTATTCCAGAATACAGGGCAGCGGTGAGGTTCTGGCAGACGCAGGCAGCCAGAGCCGCGCGGCAAGGTTTGTGCCGTCGGGCATAGGAATCCAGACAGTTTCGATGACCTCGATGTCACTCATGACGCGGCCTGTTTTTCCATTTCCGGCGGGCGGGCACCGGGTTCAAGGGGGAAGTGACAGGCAACTGCGCGCCCGTCGGTGACCTGCCGCTCTGGCGCATCCACACTGCATCTCGATTGCGCCCAAGGGCAGCGGGTGTGGAACTCGCATCCAGCCGGTCGCGCCAACAGCGAGGGAACTTCGGCAGGTAGGGTGATCCGGTCATGGGTCTTGTCCGGGTCTGGCTCGGGGTTGGCCGACAAAAGTGCTGCCGTATAGGGGTGTTGCGGTGCGCTGAACACCTCTTCAGTGTCACCTGCCTCGACAAAGCGCCCCAGATACATCACCGCTGTTCGATCAGCCACATGGTGCACCACATGCAGGTTGTGCGTGATGATGACCATTGCCAGTCCGAGCCGTTCGCGCAGGTCGTTCAGCAGGTTGAGAACTTCGCCCTGCACCGACACGTCCAGACCCGCCGTGGGTTCGTCTGCGATAATCAGCGCCGGGTCCAACGCAATAGCTCGCGCCACGCCAACGCGCCGGGCTTGCCCACCCGACAATTGATGTGGAAAGCGCGAGGCGAAACTTGTCGGCAAACCCACCAAGGTCAGCAGTCGCGCGGCCTCGTCCCGCAGGTTGCGGCCTTCGATCCCGTGGATGCGGAACGGCTCGGTCACCAGATCGCCGACGGTCATGCGCGGGGACAGGGAGCCCACGGGGTCCTGAAACATCATCGACATGCGTTTGCGCACGGGCTTCATCGCCTTTCGGTCCAACGTGTCGATGCGCTGGTCTTCGAACGTAATCGTTCCGGCGCTGATCTCTTGCAGGCCATTCACGGCGCGGGCCAACGTCGTTTTGCCAGAACCGCTTTCACCTACAAGGGCAAAGGTTTCGCCCCGGTTGACCTCGAAATTAACCCCGGCCACGCCAAGGATTGCGTTCTTACGTCCCATCCCTCCAACGGGAAAGGAAACCTGAACATCTTCGACCTTGAGAATGGGATCGCTACTCATGCCGTCACTCCGGTTTCAGCTGGGGTGTCTGCGACAAAGCAGCGGGCGATATGGCCATTGCCGATATCATTGTCGGGCGGCGGTGCCGAGCATACGTCACTAACACGGTCGCAGCGATTGGCAAAAATGCAGCCAGCGGGCCGCGCACGCAGATCGGGGATTTCCCCAGGGATCGTCGGCAGTTGCCGGGTGCGTTCGCTTTGCCGTGCCGGATCGCATTCCAGCAGCCGCGCCGTGTAAGGGTGGCGCGGATCCTGAAAAATCTGCCGGACGGTGCCGCGCTCCACAACTTCACCCGCATACATGACCACCACATCGTCACAAAGCTCAGCGATGACACCCAGATGGTGTGAGATGAACATGACCGAACAGCCGATCTTCTGCTGCAGGTCCTTGAGCAGCTCGATCGTTGTCACCTCAAGCGTGGCATCCAGCGCGGTTGTTGGTTCATCTGCGATCAGCAGGGCGGGTTCCATCATCAAGGCCATCGCGATCGCGATCCGCTGCTTCATCCCGCCCGAGAACTGGTGCGGATAGCGCGTCAACGCCGCACGGGCATCGGGGATGCGCACAAGTTCCAGCATCTCGACTGCGCGGTTCAGCTTTTCCTCTTTCGACAGGGAGGAGCGATACTGGATATTGAGCATCTGCTTGCCGACCGAGATCACGGGGTTCAGCGCGCCCATCGGGTCCTGAAACACGGTGGCGATACGCGGGCCGCGCAGATCCCGCATGCGCGACGGGGACAGGGTGGTCAGCTCATCCTGCCCTTCGAACAGGATTGAGCCACCGTCGATGCTGCCATTGTCAGCCAACAGCCCCAGAATGGCGTTGATCAGAGTGGACTTGCCGCAGCCGGATTCGCCCACAATGCCAACGATCCGGTTTTCGGGTACATCGAAGCTGACGTTTTTTAAGGCGTGCAGCGGCCCGGCCTCGGTCGAGAAGCTGACGTTCAGATTGTCTATGCGCAGCGTGGTCATCAGCGTCCTTTCAGCCGGGGATCGAACACGTCCCGCAGCGTCTCACCCAGGAAGGTAAAGCCCAGCGTGGTGATGATGATTGGCACACCGCCTGCGATCGCGATCCAGGCGGTGTCGCGGATATTGGTAAACCCGTCATTCAGGATCGAACCCCAGCTTGGGGTCGGAGGGCGCACGCCGAGACCCAGGAAGCTCATCCCCGCCTCAATCCCGATGACGACCGGGATGTCCATCGACGCGAGGATAACCAGCGGTCCGATCACGTTTGGCAGAATGTGCACCCGCAGGATACGCGCCGAAGACGCCCCCATGCTTTGCGCAGCGGTGACGTATTCCGAAGTTTTCAACGCAATTGTCTGGGTTCGGATGATCCGTGCGTAACCGGGCACAGTGACCAGAACGACAACGACCATCACAGCAGTCAGAGACGGCCCCATCAGCGTTACCAGCGCAAGGGCCAGCATGACGGTGGGAAAGCTCTTCATCGCGTCGAAGAGCAGGATCATCAGGTTGTCCAGCCAACGTGGTCCGTAGCCCGCGATCAGGCCCAAAACGATGCCGATCACCAGCGACACAGCGGTTGAGACCAAAGCGACGAACAACGCAATCCGTCCGCCGTGCAGCACCCGGGCAAACAGGTCCCTGCCCAGTTGGTCCGTACCCATCAAATGCTGCGCGCTTGGGCCCTGGAACCGGTCACGCGGGTTGATTTTCGTCGGGTCCCAACTGGTCAACAGATCGGCAAATACAGCGCCAAAGATGACGAACAGCACCAGGAACAATCCCAACGCGCCCAAAGGTTCGCGCAGGATTTTGCGGATCGGGCGCCACAGCTCGGCCATGCGCCCGGGGGCGGGGTTAGAAACTGCTTCTGACACGGGGATCCAAAGCTCCGATGATGAGGTCTGCCAATAGGTTGAGCAGAACGAACAGGACGGTTGTGATCAGAACGGTGCCTGTCACGATGGGGAAATTGCGGGTCAGGATGGCGTCATAGACCAGCTTACCAACGCCGGGGCGGGCAAAAACGATCTCGGCAAAAACAGCCGATGAGAGCATCTGACCGATGCCCACGCCCAGCAAGGTGACCGTGGGCAGGATCGCAATCGACAGAGCGTAGCGATAGGTGATCGTTCGATCGGGCAAGCCAAACGCACGTGCGGTGCGGATATGGCTAGCCTCAAGAACTTCGAGCATCGAGGCGCGCACCATGCGGGCGATGTAACCGACCCAACCCAGACCAACGGCCAGAGACGGCAGGATCAGATGAGTGAGTTGATCGCCGAGATTTCCGGGTTCACCCGCTCCGATGGCGGGCAGCCAGCGCAGTTCGACGGCAAAGATCAGAAGTGCATAGATTGCGATTACAAAGGAGGGCACCGCGATTACTGCAACGGACAGGATGCCAACAATCCGGTCGGCCCAGCTGCCGCGGCTGACCGCCGCCCAGCAACCCAGAGGAATGCCCAGGGCAACCGACCACGTGATGCCGCCGACGATCAGAGCCAGCGTGTAGGGCAGTTGCTCGAACACGACTGTAGTGACGGGACGACCTGACAGAACCTCGTCGCCCAGATCACCGGTCCATGCCCCGATGTAGAAATTCCAGAACTGAACCAGAACCGGCTGGTTCAACCCCATTTTTTCGCGCAGGGCGGCGCGCATTTCCTCGGTCGCCCGAGGCCCCAGCGCGACCGAGGCCGGGTCGCCGGGGATCAGGTAGATCATGCAGAACAGCAGGAACATGGCGACCGAAACAATCGCAGCAGCCAGTCCAAGCCGTTTGATAAAATAGCTCAGCATACGCGCCCCCCAAAGGCCGTGCGGGCGGCGGTCATACGCCGCCCGTTTGCGTGGATCAGGCGGGTTTGAACAGCGGCAGCAATGGCTCACCATTCGGTTTGAGGCCCGGATTGACCGTGTCCTTGTGGATCAGGCCGACCACCTCATGTGTCAGGAAGACATAGCAGCCGCTTTCGTCCATGAGACCCTGCATCTTCTTGTAGATCTCATCGCGCTTGGCCGGATCGCTTTCGACCAGGCCTTCTTCGTGCAGCGCCTTGTATTCTTCGTTGTTGAAGCGCTCCCAGTTCCAGACACCGACCTGTTCTGGCGTGAACCAGACTGTCGCCCAGCTTGGGTCAGGGTTCATCGAGAACCGGCTGAGCACCAGTTGCAGGTTCATGAAGTAGTCGCCGTCCTTCGAACCCAGCGTCCAGAAGGTCCCACTATCATTTTGCTTGATCTCGCAGGTTATCCCCACATCGGCCAGATTGGCCTGAATGACCTGAGCTGCCGTCAGGCGTTCGGACTGGTTCAGGATGTCAAGCGTGACGGTCATGCCTTCCGCACCTGCTTCTGCCAGCAATTCGCGTGCTTTGTCGGGGTCATAATCATAGGTCACGCTGTCCCGGCTGCCCGGCAGGCCAGGAGCGATGATGCCGTTGCCCACGGCCGCTGCGCCGAAATAGGCCGCATCGACAACGGTCTGCCGGTCAATCGCGTGCTGAATGGCACGGCGGATGCGAACGTCTTTCAGCGCTTCGTTATCCTGGTTCATGCCCAGCCAGACATAAGCCAGCGAGGGTTTTTCCTCGACAACCGATCCCGCAGGCGGGTTTTCCTTGAGACGCGGCAGCGAGGATACCGACGTCCAAGTATAATCCAGATCGCCCGCTTCAAATCCCAGTTCAGCGGTCGAAGGGTCTTCGATGGGCAGAATATGGATTTCCTCGTACCCGCCCGGCTCATAAGCCCAGTCCGGGTTGCGTTTTAGAACAGTTTTTTGTTTGGGGACCCATTCTGTCAGGATGTACTGACCGGATTGCGCCACCGGCTCGGACCCAATCTTGCCGCCGATTTCTTCGACCGCCTTGCGTGACACGATGCAGGAGGCAGGTGTCGGCAGTGTGGTTGTCCACAGCGGCACAAACTTGTTTTTCAGATGGATCAGACCCGAGAGATTGTCCTTGACTTCAACCTCCTTCAAAGCGCTCCAATCCCCGGCATAGGGACTTTCGTTGGCCGGGTCAGCGATACGCTCAATCGAGAATTTCACGTCATCGGCGGTCATCTGACCGAAGCCATCGGTAAAGCCAATGTTGTCGCGCAGTTTGAAGGCGATGGTCAGGTCGTCCAGCTGTTCGATGCTTTCAACAGCAACGGGCCGCCAATTCCATTCGTCGCCCTGTTGGTTCGATACCAGCGGGGCATAGATCGACCGCATGATGTCAGCCTCGGGCAGCGCGAGCCAGAAGGCCGGGTCCAGCACTTGCAGATCGCTGTAGGACCGGATGGTCAGGACCGAGCCATCGGCGCTGACGGCCATATGCGGAAAGGCCAGACTGGCTGCGCCCAATGCACCAGCACCGGCCAGAACGGAGCGTCGGGAAACATCTCCTTTGAAAATCGAACTCATTTGCTTTCTCCCTGTTTGTCTTCGAATCCGGGCATCTGTCCGGGTTGGTTGCTTGCGGGCAGGCGTGCCCGCGACTTCAGGTGCCAGCAGGCGTTATCCGTTCTTTTTCTTTTGTGACTGTGGCAATTGCTCATCAGCGCCAAGCGCTGAGAATCTTGGAATGATCACGGGTGAGTTCACCCAGATCATGCGCGCGGGTTGATCGGTTACGTTGCGCAGGACGTGAAGAATTTCTCCGGGAAAGCTGAAACTGTCCCCAGTGCGCAAGGTGACGGTTTCGTCCTCAAGAACCAGTTCCAGCTCACCATCCAGAATGACACCATGCATCTCGCCATCGCGCGAGAAATATTGGTCAACGACCTGTTCGGAATAGGGGCGGTAATCCGAGACGCCCAAACAAAATCCACCGCCAATAGAACTGGAAAGCAACTGATCCGCATAGCCAGATTGCTCGATAGGTTCGTCATACAGCAAATTCAGATTTCGACGGTTGGATTGACGCACGACATAGGCGCGCTCCAGCGGGCCCGAGCCGGGGCGGTGGTTGAAAAACCATTCTTCTGGAACACCCAAAGCGTCGGCAATGCGAGAGATTTTATTGAGCGAGGCGCTGACTGTTCCGCGTTCGATTGCGCTGAGATGGCTGATCGAAACACCGCTGCTGGTCGCAAGCTCGGCCAGGGTCATCTGGCGGGCTTTGCGCAGCTGACGCACCTCAGCCCCGAAGGCTGCAAGCCCCTCTTCGCTGGCAGTACGGCTTTGGTTTTTCGATCTGGCCTGGCTCACGAATCCTCCCTTCGTGTGCTCGGAATTTCGGAAATGTTACGAGCTGTTTTCTTTTTCGCAAGAAAAATTATTCATTTTTCCTGTATTGGCGATACCTCCCTTCCCTTGCTACCACCGGATACCAATGCGCAGAGCGTCGTAGATTGCAGCGTGAATGTTGCGTGCCGACACGGCATCGCCAATGCGATACAGATCAAATTCGGCGCTGGGATTGGGTTGCGGAAACAGGTCGCCCTTGCCAGAGACAAGCGCACTCTGATCCACCGCCCCGCGATTGCGCGACAGAGGTTTGAGGTCAAAGTATAGATCGTCCAGTGGCAGTGTGCCCTGATTGACAACCACCTGATCATATTCTCTTTTCTCAATCAGATCCGAATAGTCGGTTCCAATATGGGCTTGCAGCTGATTGCCTGATTTTTCGATCGCTTGCAGGGTTCGGGTAACCGTGAACACGGCCCCGGTTTTCTGCAAAGAGCGCATATAGGGCACCAGATTCATCGCCATGACTTCGGGCGCAAAACTACGGTCACGGGTCATGACCTCGACCCGTGCGCCGGAGGCGGCGATGACCTCAGCGGCCATCAGGGCCGGGTGATCCCCCGCATCGTCGTAGATCAGCACGTTTTCGCCCGGCTGCACGTCGCCGGACAGGATGTCCCAGGCGGACACGGCCAGTTCATTTCCCGAATCGAGGATCGTTGTCTCGGGCAGACCTCCGGTCGCTATCACCACCATATCCGGCGACAACGCGGTCACGTCACTGGCCTCAGCATACGTGTTGAAGTGAAACTGGACGTCTCGCGCAGCACATTGGGCCATACGCCAATCGATGATCCCGATCATCTCTGCACGGCGCTTGGATTGCGCGGTCAAGCGCACTTGGCCGCCGGGTTCGGGGGCGGCCTCCAGAACGGTGACATCATGGCCACGCTCAGCGGCGACACGCGCCGCCTCCAGCCCAGCGGGACCTGCGCCGACGATGACTGCGCGGCGGCGTGTCTCCGATGCGGGGATGACATGCGGCATCGACATTTCGCGCCCCGTGGCGGCGTTGTGAATGCACAGTGCTTCGCCTGCCTGATAAATGCGGTCGAGGCAGTAGGTGGCCCCGACACAAGGCCGGATGTCATCTTCTTGCCCGGCTTGAATCTTGGACACGATCATCGGATCGGCCATATGCGCGCGGGTCATCCCGACCATATCCAAAAGCCCCGCGGCCACCGCATGTCTCGCCGTCGCCACGTCCGGGATGCGCGAAGCATGGAAGGTCGGCATGCCCGTTTCGGCCCGCACCCGCCCGGCGAAATCCAGATGCGGCGCGCTTTTCATGCCCTGCACAGGGATTACGTCAGTCATGGCAGGGTCGGTGTGAATGCGCCCGCGAATGACATTCAGAAAATCCACCTGACCGCTGTCGCGCAGCCTGCGCGCGATTTCCAGCCCTTCTTCCTCGGTTATGCCGCCTTTTTCGACCTCATCGGCGGTGTAACGAATACCTACGATGAATTCGGGACCGACGCGATCACGGATCGCATCCAGCACCATGAAGCCAAAACGCAGTCGGTTGTCGAGGTCACCTCCGAATGGGGCGTCCATCGTGTTGGTCAGCGGCGACCAGAATTGGTCCAGCAAGTGCCCGTAAGCCTGCAACTCGATCCCGTCCAAGCCGGCGGCCTGCATGCGTTCAGCCGCATCGGCGTAGTCGTTCACGATCCGCTCGATATCAAAATCTTCCATCTTCTTCGGAAAGGCCCGATGCGCCGGTTCGCGGAAATGCGAGGGGGAAACAGAGGGCAGCCAATCGCCCTTGTTCCACCCTGTGCGCCGCCCCAGATGGGTCAGCTGGATCATCACCGCGCAGCCATGGGCGTGGCAGGCGTCGGTCAATTCACCCATCCAGCGCACGACCTCATCCTTGTAGGCAAGGATATTGTTGAACACCGGCGGGCTGTCTCGACTGACAGTGGCAGAGCCTGCGGTCATTGTCATCGCAACGCCCGCTTTCGCGCGCATTTCGTGATAGGCGCGATAGCGTTCTTTGGGCATTCCGTCTTCTGGATAGGCGGGTTCATGACTGGTGGTCATGAGCCTGTTTTTCAGGGTCAGGTGCTTCAGTTGATAGGGTTGCAGCAGGACGTCACGGCTCATGATGAGGTTTCCCGGTCAGAAGCCTGCGGTGCGACGACATCCTTTGGAATGACGACCGGTGAGACTGCCCAGATCAACCGGCATACCTGATCAGTGCGGTTGCGGGCATGGTGCGGGATACGTGCGTCAAAGCTGTAGCTGTCCCCGGCGCGCAGGGTGATGAACTCATCGCCGATCTGCATCTCCAACTCACCTTCCAGAACCAAGCCGTGCTCTTCACCCTCGTGTTTTTGCAAAGGGTCTTCCGGGCGTTCCGAGTGCGGTGCATAAACCGCCATACCCATATAGAACTGCCCGCCGATCGAGCTGGACAGCAGGTGATCGGTGTAGCCCAACTCAGCCGCGTCCTGACCGTAGAGCGTATTCAGCGCCCGACGGTTTTGGGCACGCACAACAAAGGCCTGTTCCATCGGCCCAGCCCCGGCGCGGCGGGCAAAGAACCAATCTGGCGTGACGCTGAGTGCACTGGCGATAGCCTGCAACACGTCAACCGAAGGCTTGGAAACCCCGCGTTCTATTGCCGACACATGGCTAAGCGAAATACCCGCCTCTTCGCTCAATTGTTTGAGCGTCAGCTGGCGGGCTTTGCGCAATTGCCGAACCTCACTGCCCAGTGAGGAAATTGCGGATGGCAAAGCGACGACATTGTCAGATGGCATTTGGCTCTCCGAAATTGGGCTGAGCGTTGAGCTCTGCCAAAATTGAAATCAGACTAGAATTTTAAAGTCAAATTCTATTTTGCATCGAAAAGCACGGAGCTATTGCAAGTTCGCTCCAGATTTGCAGAAGTGGTATAAACACCAAACGCACTTGGCGGATCACCATGAAAGACCAGACCGACTGTCCTTTCGACGTGTCAGAAACAGATCATCTATGGATCGAAATGCCTGATGGCGTGCGGCTGGCCGCACGGTTGTGGCGCCCTGTGACTCAAGCGCCTGTGCCCGCCATTCTGGAGTACATTCCCTATCGCAAGACCGACATGGTTCGCGCGCGGGATGAGAGGAACCATCCCTATTTTGCCGCCCATGGCTATGCCTGTATCCGGGTCGATATGCGGGGATCGGGCGACAGCGAAGGGCACATGCCGGATATGTACGCTCCGGCTGAACTGGACGATGCACGGCACGTGATCGAATGGCTGGCTGCGCAACCCTGGTGCAATGGCCGCGTGGGCATGTTCGGCACCTCCTGGGGCGGTACCGCATCTCTTCAGGCAAGTGTTGATGCACCCGAACCATTGAAGGCGACGATAGCTGTCTGTGCCACACATGACCGGTTCGAGGACGACATCCACTATATGGGCGGTTGCGTTTTGTCGGATACGTTCGAATGGGGTGCCACGCTTCCCTCTATCCTGGCGTCTCCGCCGTCGCTGAATGTCGGGCCGGAATGGAAATCGCGTTGGAAAGAACGGATCGATAGTCTGACATTCCCCTTGGAGAACTGGCTGCGTGAAGATGGGCGCGGTGACTTTTGGCGCCACGGCTCGGTTATTCATACTGCTGACGCCCTTTCGGTTCCGATCCTGTCAGTCGGCGGGTGGAGTGATCGCTATTCCAATTCAGTTATGTCTTTGGTTGATGCCCGCCCCGATCTGGTTTGGGGGGTCGTCGGTCCCTGGGGGCATCATTATCCCGACCACGGTAGTCCGGGACCTTCCATCGGTTTTCAAAAGCTCGCGCTCGAGTGGTGGGATCATTGGTTGAAATCGGATCAGCCCGACGCGCCTGATTGGCCGCGCTTGCGGGTCTGGATGCGCGAATTCGATACACCGGGCGACAGTTTGGTCCAAAGATCCGGGAGATGGGCGCAAAGCGGGCCAGCCTCGCAGGAAAGCGTTATGCAGGACTGGGACTTGTCCACGCTGAAATCCAGCGACAACACCGCACCTTGGACGGTTCCTGCAGACCCAACCGTTGGGCAAACTGCTGGGGACACGGGGTATTTTGGCCGTTCCGGCGGGCTGCCTCTCGATCAATCCGCAGACGATGCCCGGTCATTGGTTTTCGAAACGGCTCCTTTGAACCAAAACGTTGTTATATATGGTTCGGTAACACTGGTTCTGCGCGGCGAGACCGGCGACAAACCGGGGCAGATCATCGCCAGGCTGAGTGATGTGAGCCCGGAAGGGGTCGCTGCACGTGTAAGCTATGGTGTTCGAAACCTGTCGCTTGACAAGAATTTGGATCGCACCCCATCAGTGACGAAGTCAGGCAAATTTAATGCGAACCTTCGGCTTCACTCAACGGCCTACCGCGTCCGCAAGGGACATAGTCTCCGGCTGGCTTTGTCCTCATCTTACTGGCCCCTCATTCACGCGAAATCACCGGCCATGGAAATACGGATAGATCACGCAACGCTGCATTTGCCTATTTTACCCCATGAGCCCGCTGACCTGTCCAAGCCACTCCCCGGAGCCCAAGACTTGCCTGTGCAAAAACGGCATTCCACCCATGCGCCTGACCCTTTGAAACGTTGGACGCAGACCAAGGGAAACAGGACTGAGACGGGCTGGCATCAGCCGATGATGAAAACGACGTTTGCCCAGACAGAGACCGTTTTTGGCTATGAGACCAGCATGACGCACAATCTGGACACTTCAAATGACGTAGAGCAGCAGACTACCGTACGTCACAAGATGGTTTTCGAACGGCCTGACGGAACGGCTGAGGTTTCTGTTGCTTTGGTGGCCTGTTCCACCGGCAACCGCACTACGACCGATGCCGAGTTGAATGCAACATGGAACGATCAACCCTTCGCAATGCGCCGATGGCGTATTTTGCAGCAATAGTTCGGTCAATTTATTGTCGGCTTTGGCACTTCTGCTTTGTCGGGTCTGAATTAACGTGGGTCCAGTCAAACTCTTTTTGTATCGGTTGCCGTCGCCGCTCTGATTTCGACCTACTAGGAACTTCCGGGCTCACAGACGCCAATTGTGCAAATAACACCGAACGCACTAGCATCTCGTTCTGACATTATCGTTTTGGTTAGCAACGCATGCGCGACCGTCAGGCATGTAGACCTTGCAACACTACGTATGCAGACAGTTGGAGACCGTGCTCCTCATAACCACGGACATGCTACATGCAGTAACCGCGTTTTCGGTGGCGGCCCGGTTTATGTTCTGGTGATGACAGAAGTATAGACAAACGCAAGGAAAGTAGTTGGCTTGTCGTAAAAAGCTGAAGCAAAATGGGCTAAAGAAATGATCTCTGAGAGCGGCGATCTTCTGCGATCCTGCCCTTGTCATCTGCTAACCTCCGAAATGAGTTACGTCCGCAAATGGGACAACGGATGCGCGCTTGTAGGAGTTGATGTCACGTGAGCGAGGGATGTTCCCTCTCATTCTGAGAACTGCGCAAGCTGCTCATAATCGCAATATCGGGCTGTTGTTAGGTAGGAAGGACTGCGTAGCAGCGTTCCCAAAAATTGGTTGAACAGCAGGTTTGGGCCATTCGTCAATCTTTGCAAATTCCCGATTCCGAGCATTGCTGAAATTGGGGCATCGCGTAGCGTCGGTCAAAATGGACTCAGCGCTGCCGTCGGAGTTGAAGTGGCATAGTTTGCTAGCGACGCTGTTGACCGCGCCAAGGACGGCCTTTGCAGACATTCATCCGGCAAATCTGATGCTGCGGTGCGGCCGGTCAAAGCTGTCGTTTGCTGCGGGTACGAGAACTGGATTTGACACAACTAGCTCTCCGCAGGACAGCTGTTGTGTTACTTGTCAGTTCAAATGTCACTTATTGGCCCGGCAGAAATTCGTTCCAAAAAACGCTACGGCAACAAAACTTCGCTTTGTTATTTTTTTGATCAATTTCTTATTATAAATGGCGCGAATTACCTATTAGACAACAAACTCGCGGAATTCTGTTCTAAGTCGCTAAGTGACCTCATCTGCAGTGTTTGTGAAATTATACGTTTGTTGCCTAGTTGTTAAAATCTTTAGCTTCAAGATAGGAGCAAGCAGAAAAAAGTCATCACTTTAAACCGTTAGGCAGTTCCTCACTCCACTTTCGCAACTCATTGAGAAACCCAAGCGCTGTGACGCCAAACTCGGTGATGGAATATTGGACGGACACCGGAGCAGTATCCATCACTTGTCTCGCAACCAAACCCTGCTCCTCAAGATGGCGTAGCCTGTCAGAGATCATCTTTTTACTGGCCCCACCGATCATACGCGCCAGGTCATTGAAACGCACGGGACCATCTTTAAGGTGCCACAAGATCGATCCGGTCCATTTTCCACCGATAATCCGCATACCTCTTTCGATTGCGCATGGCTCCAGACAGGCCTCTGAAACCTGTCGACGACCTTTGGCGTCCTCTTCAATCCGCGCTCGCATCGTCATCCTTTCGCTATGATAACTAAGTTACTAAAAGTATACTAGTTGATTTCTCACACCTATACTCTCAAATGCTCTCTGGACCCGGCGAAAGTCAAGGGTTCAGAGATTGCACATATAGGATATAGACATGAGTAAAATCCTGATCGTGAACGGTACCCAGCCCTACGAATTCGCCCCCGGACAGTTGAACGCCAGCCTGGTCGAACGCGCACGTGACACGTTGGCCGCAATGGGCCACGAAGTACGCATTACAACCGTCGCCGACGGCTATGATGCGAATACTGAGGTCGAGGCGCATGTTTGGGCCGATACAATCATCATGCAGTTCCCGGTAAACTGGATGGGCGTCCCATGGATCTTCAAGAAATACATGGATGAGGTCTACACAGCCGGGATGGATGGCCGCCTATGCGCGGGCGACGGTCGCACCGCCGACGCACCAAAGGCCAATTACGGCATGGGTGGATCACTGAACGGCAAGACATACATGCTGTCGGTGACTTTCAATGCGCCGAAAGAAGCATTCAACAACCCCACCGAGCCGTTCTTTGCCGGAGCAAGCGTTGACGATTTGCTGCGACCGATGCATCTGAACGCCAAGTTCTTCAGTATGCAGGCCCTACCGACATTCGCTGCCTTCGATGTTATGAAGAACCCCGAAATCGAGGCCGATTTCGCTCGATTTGACGCCCATCTGAAAACTACTTTTGTCGAGGTCGAACATGTCCCAGCCTGATATTCACCTGTATACTGCCGGCACGATGAACGGCTACAAGCCGGTTATCTTTCTGGAAGAGGCAGGCGTGCCCTACGACCTGACTCACATCAACTTTTCCAAGCAGGAACAAAAGGCGCCGGATTTTCTGGCACTGAACCCAAACGGAAAGATCCCAACAATCGAAGACCGCTCGGAGGGGCGGGCGATCTTCGAATCTGGTGCGATCCTGTGGCATCTGGCGGAGAAATACGGAAAATTTCTACCGTCGGACCCGGTCAAACGGTCAGAGGTGACGCAGTGGATGCTGTTTCAGGTCGGCCATGTGGGGCCGATGATGGGACAGGCGATGTATTTCCAACATATCGCCGCGCCAAATGGCCACGAAGAGCCCTTCTCAATCCGCCGTTACGTGGATGAAAGCCGCCGATTGATGGAGGTGATGAACACGCGCCTGGACGGGCGTGACTGGATCGCAGCGGACGAATACACCATTGCTGACATGATGCTGTACCCGTGGGCACGTGCCTATGTCTGGGCTCGGGTGGATGTGTCGGACCTTCCGCATCTGAACGCCTGGTTTGACCGTATTGATACCCGGCCCGCTGTGCAGCGAGCGCTGACCATCCCCAAAGCCAACCCACAGTTCTGGGATGCTGACGCAGATGCCAGCGCCTTTGCCAAAGAAAACGCGGCGCGTTTTTCTGGCGATGTGAAAGGATCCTGAGCCGTGTCAGATACTCAGCCTATTCGCGTCGATATCGTTTCCGACGTTGTTTGCCCCTGGTGTGTGATCGGCTATCATCAACTCGCCAAAGCCGCGCGCGATACTCAGACCGAACTGGATATCCATTGGCATCCATTCGAGTTGAATCCGCAGATGACCGAGGGTGGCGAGAATCTGCGCGACCACCTGGCATCGAAATACGGGACCACATTGGAAGGGTCGATCAAGGCCCGAGCCAGCCTGACCGAGATAGGGGCAGCACTGGGGTTCGCGTTCAATTACGCCGATGACATGCGGATGTATAACACCTTCCGGGCGCATCAATTGATTGACTGGGCCGCCGAGCAAGGCAAAGGCCACGAAATGAAGCAGGCCCTCTTTTCGGCTTTCTTTACACACCGCGAAAACGTCTCGGACATACAGGTTCTGGCCGATGCGGCTGCTGGCATCGGGCTGAACCGCGCGGATGCGCTAGACATGTTGCAAAGCCAAGATCGGGCCAATCACGTGCGCCAAAAAGAGCAATTCTGGATCAGCCAAGGTGTTCGGGGCGTGCCCGCAATGGTGTTCGATCAACGTCACCTCGTGACCGGTGCGCAGGGCGCGGAAAACTACGCCCGCATCCTGCTGCATCTACGAGACGACAGGGCCGCGTGACACCAATGAATACCAGGCACTTCCGGCGCAAAAAAACCCACGATCGGACAGGTGTCGCCCGGCCTGCCATCGCTGAACAGCCATTGTGGGGGTTGCATGACGTAAGTCTCCGCGACAACCTTCCTCTTAGATTTAAAACTCAGTCGGAGTGGCCGCATGCCGGCCACTACAGCCTTTCAATCTGGAAGAGTTCCTAATTAATGGCACTGCATGATCACCCCATCTGGCGGAAGCCGCAACATCACCAAGACCTCGACCACGCGCACGACCATGTCCACTGGGCGGAGCTGTTCTACGACCTGATCCACGTCGTGACGATCTTTCTATTGGGTAATTACCTGTCGCATCATCTCGATCTGCATGGGTTTCTTGTGTTCGCCGGAGTCTTCATAACGCTCTGGTACGCTTGGGGCGAACTCAGCATATTCAACTCGATCTACGTCAGTACCGACTTTTGGCATCGGCTGATTATGGCCGTGATGATCTGCACGGTGATGTTCATGGCAGCGGCGATCCCGGCTATTGACGGAAAGGGTTGGGTTTTCTTCGCGTTAGGATTTGCTGCGAACAGGGCCATGATCGCGGCGCTGTACTATCGAGCCCGGCGGGCCAATTCATCAGGCGAGTCGATGTCGACGGCCCAGATCCGCAATTTCTCGGTCTTTGCCGTGATCTTTGCGATTATAGCCTTTTTGCCCGCACCTCTTGCTTACTGGGTGTTTGCCGCCGCGATAGTGGCTACGCAGGCAATGTACATGATACCCGGTGTCACAGTCC
This sequence comes from Ruegeria sp. CF8, assembly GCF_056537285.1. Taxonomy (NCBI): domain Bacteria; kingdom Pseudomonadati; phylum Pseudomonadota; class Alphaproteobacteria; order Rhodobacterales; family Roseobacteraceae; genus Ruegeria; species Ruegeria sp. CF8. The sequence goes on from NZ_JBQFRG010000004.1 coordinate 384,136, forward strand.
TGCGTTTCGAGAGGTTTGTCCCACGTCTTGGCCATATGGCTGAACGGTTTGCTCTTTTGACGTTGATCGTATTAGGCGAAGGGTTCTTCAAACTGGTCGTCACCCTGTCCGAAAAAGGAATTTACAAAGTATCACCGGACGTGCTGGTCAACTTCGTCATCGGTGGCGTTTCGATGTTCGTGATGTGTTGGATCTATTTCGACTTTGTCGGCAATGCCAAACCAAAAGACAAAAAGGTTTCGACGTTGGTCATCTGGTGGCTTGCGCACCTGATCTTGATGCTTTGCGGCGTCATGGTCGGCGTGGCTCTTGCTGCCGAGGTCAAAGTCGGGTTTTGGGAGCCATATCCTACCGAATATGCCGCCATAGGTTGTTTCGGTCTTGCCGGTTACATCGCCATGCTTTGGGTGCTTCAAAACGTCATAGAACATCGTTTGGCGTCGGATTTCGGGCGATGGGATGTGCGTGTTTTCGGGATAGTGCTGGCAATCATCTGTTTCTTTGTCGTCCCACATGTCCCCTCCTTGGTAGGCAATCTGATCTGGGGGACAGCTTTACTATCGCAAATCGCGGTCCCCCTGACACGCGCCTGGACGCAGTTTCGACATGAGTGAGGCACTTACAAGTGCGGGCTATCTAAGAAGGAAAGTCTATTGGTGGCTCGAGCGCCCGGACCGGGCGGCCACCGGTCCCTGGTTGCTTGAAATAGCTCTAATTGCACTAATTACGCTTAACGTGGCCGCCGTTATCCTAGAAACGGTCGACTCCATATATTTTCGTTGGGGCCTGGCGCTGAACCTCTTTGAGGGTCTTTCTCTGTTTGTTTTCGTGGTCGAATACGCGGCAAGGCTGTGGGTCGCCACCGAAAATCCAAGTTACAAAACGCGCGCCGCCTGGGCCGTCTCCCCGATCGCCATCATCGATTTACTAGCGATATTACCTGCGCTGCTCTATTTGATCTTCCCAGTTGATCTGCGTCTACTGCGGACCTTCCGTATGCTTCGGCTACTCAAACTCACTCGGTACTCGCCTGCACTCGGCATGCTGCTTGCTGTGTTTGAGGAAGAGGCTGGCGCATTCTTTGCGGGTTTCTTCATCCTTATGGTGATGCTGATTTTTGCGGCCAGTGGTGCTTGGCTGGCGGAGCACGAAGCGCAACCGGATGCCTTCGGTTCGATCCCCGCAGCGATGTGGTGGGCGATGGCAACGCTGACGACCGTTGGTTATGGCGACGTGACGCCCGTGACAGTTGCCGGTAAGATCTTCGGCGCTGCGATCACCGTGATTGGCATTGGTATGGCTGCGTTGCCTGCAGGGATCATTGCCAGCGGCCTGAACGACCAGTTGCACCGCCGACGGGCCAGCCTGGAACGTGAATTTCGAAAGGCCTTGGAAGATGGTGACATATGCGACGCGGATGAGGCCGATATTGAAGCCGTTCGCAAGCAATTGGGCCTGTCTCGCCGCTCTGCCGATCTTATCCGAGACCGTGTTCATGCTGAGACCGTGTCACAGTCTGGTCTTTGTCCTACCTGTGGGCAAACTGTGCAAAAGGCCAAACCCTAAGCAAGTGTAATTGGGTTGCCACTTGTCAGGCACCGAACTCCCAACAGGATCACAACAAGTCTGTGAAAATGGGAGATTTCGAATTGAGTATTTTGCGGGCTTGGAGGTTTCGCTGCTGTCCTGCGCGATTTTTTTGTTGTCGGCGGCAAGGGCCCGGTTCTGCATGAGCGAGCGCCACCATGTAAGATTGAGGAAATCGCCGGGAATGCAACCTGCTACGCAATTTGTGGACATGATCCGCGGTGTGGTTCTACTAGATGCCTTGATCTACGAGTTGCGCTGGGAGATCCTCTGGATAATCGGGTTTGCGGCAACCGGGTTGTCGCTGGCAACTTTGAGGTTCAAGAAACAGTTGGGTTGACGACCTGCCCTTACCGGCTATTCACTATTCGATGCTGCCGCTGTGGTGCGGCCCGTCGAAGGAGATTTTCGCTGCGACGCCAAAGTCGAACGAGCGGCGAACTGGAAGTCTGCGGACTTTGCAGTCATTCGTCTTTTTTGCTCCGTAGGGCCACAGTCAACCCAATGTGGCCGTTGAATGCCTTCTGTCTTTGCTGCGTTACGCCTGACAACCCTGCCGTTTCCCGCGAACACAAAATCAGAGGTTAGCGAAACTTACGCAATCTGGACCTAGCAGTCGCTCAACCGCTGGCGAATGCCAATGGTTGAGCGAGTTCTTTTTTGCATAGCTTAAGTAGTGACTTGAGCCGCGGTCAGTTTGCTTGGGTAGGGTTCACCTTGTTTGTACGAACCCGCTGCAGTGAACAGAACGTCTGTCGACGAGTTCAAGCCGGTTTCTGCGGAATCTTGCAGTACGCCGATAATGAAACCGATGCTGACCACTTGCATAGCTGTAGCATTGTCGATGCCGAACAAGCTGGCGGCCATTGGGATCAGCAACAGCGAGCCACCTGCAACACCTGACGCCCCTGTGGCAGCGATCGAGGCGATAATGCTCAGGAATAGTGCCGAGAGGAAATCGACTTGAATGCCCAAGGTGTGAACGGTCGCGAGAGTCATAACCGTGATCGTGATGGCGGCACCGGCCATGTTGATCGTCGCACCGATTGGAATCGTAACCGAATAGGTCTCTTCATCCAGCTTCATGCGTCGGCAAAGTTCCATGTTCACCGGAATATTGGCGGCCGAGCTGCGCATGAAGAAAGCGGTAATCCCGGATTCCTTCAGGCATGTGAATACCAACGGATAAGGGTTCTTGCGCAAGCGTAGGAACACGATCAGCGGATTCACAACCAACGCCATGAACACCATGCAGCCAATCAGCAACGCCAGCAGCTGGCCATAGCTTGCGAGCGTTTCAAAGCCGGTTTCAGCGATGGTTGAGGCGACGATACCGAAGATACCGATTGGGGCCACCCGGATGATTGCGGCTACGATCTTGGTGATTGCACCGTCGAGATCCGACATCAGAGTCTTGGTCGAGTCGCTGGCGTGACGGAGAACCAATCCAAGGCCCAAAGCCCAGGCGAGAATGCCGATATAGTTCGCTGTTGCAAGTGCATTCACCGGATTGTCTACGATTTTCAGCAAGATGTTCTTGACCACCTCGGCCAAACCTTCCGGGGCATTCAGAATTTCCGGCGCACCTGTCAGATGCAATGTAACCGGAAACAAAAAGCTCGCTGCAACAGCCACCAGCGCGGCTGCGAAAGTTCCGAGGATATACAAAAGCACCACGGGGCCCATGCGTGCCTCGCTGTCCTTTTTGTGGTTGGTGATCGCGGCGCAAACCAGAATCAGCACCAGAACGGGTGCGACCGCTTTCAATGCATCGACGAAAAAATCGCCTAGTAGACCGACGGCTGAACCTGCAGCAGGCCAAAGGGTCGCGAGAAGTGCACCAGCCACGAGGCCGATGATGATTTGAGTAACCAGGCTACCACGCTGAAAAAATTTCATTGGGATTATCCTGTCCGAATAAGGGCCCCACGGGTGAAGTTCACACCCGCGAAAGCACGGTTAGAGTTAAGAAGCTGGTGGCAATTTGGGCGCTTTAGGCTTGATTTAAACGTCTTGCGAAGACTGGACTTCGTTCGATCTAAACTGAATTAGTTGCCGTTTTCCTTTGAGTGCGCGGATTGTGTCAGCATTACAAATACTTACCTTACGTCAACATGTTTGCCCACAAAACGAAGTCTAAAGGAAAATTAATAACTTTCTCAAATTGATGGCGTCAAAACCAACTCATAGTTGATCTCAGCAATCCACTGATAAGTTAATAGAGGTTTCGGCAACGATGGTTGAACAAATCACCGCCTCGAAAAGTGCAATACCCTTTGCCAGATCGCGGTTGTTTACCTTAGCGCCACAGATTCTGAGACGGCCCTTAGCAGGCCTTGATCTGAAAACTGAAATGCTGCGTTAGCAGCCCGCGTTACCAACGTTCGCTGTGGGCGCTCAGTTTTGATTCAGTTCTTATAATTACCTGGGGCGGTCTGGCTCGTTGGGGTTGCGCGTAATCAAGCTTTCGATTTCGTTCATTGTTTCAACCGGCAAGGCACCAAAGGACAGTGCGCCTGAAATGCCTTCTATTTGTTCTTCTGTTCGAGCGCCCGGAACCGGTACGTATGTTTCAGATTGGCCCCATAACCACCCGAGGGCCCCTTGAACAAGCGTTCGACCATTTGTGGTCAGTAAATCCCGAACTGCATCAAGCTTTTGTATAAAGTCAGGGTTTACCCTTCCATCCGAAAAATACTCCATCCAGCTTTCCCCGGATGCTCGCACGTCGTTCGGTTCCATGACAGTGTTCAAATTGTACTTTCCGGTGAGCAACCCCATCGCAAGAGGTGAGCGGATAAGGGATATTAGACCTTCCTCTTGAACCACCTGTTGCATGCGAGGTGCATCGAAAAAGACGTTCATCACGTATTCGACCGCCTTGAAACCGTTCTTCGATGAGACGGCCAGCGCGCTTCGAGAGTAATCCGTGCTCCAACCGTAGGCTCGTATTTTCCCGGCCTCTTTCAAACGGCCCATTTCGTCGAACACAGCCTCGGCCTGGGCAACCGGCATATCGTTTACATGCAGCAACAATAGATCGACCCGATCGCGTTCCAGCCGCGACAAGCATCCGTCTATAGCAGGGCCAGTCTGATCCGGGGTGAAAGGGTTAAACGAAATCTGCTTGCTTGCCTCATCGATCCCAACCCCGATCTTTGTGACAATTAGGGCGTCGGGTCGGTGCTTTAGCGCTTTGCCCAACAAACGTTCCGAATGCCCCGCGCCATAGGCGGCAGCGGTGTCAAACAATGTGATCCCTCCGTCCAGAGCGGCATGGATCGTTCGAATGGAGGTTTCGTCGTCCGATCGGGTGTAACCCAGCGACTGTTCCCCCCAATACATCTTGCCGCCGATCGGCCAGCATCCCATGCCAAGGGGTGAGATTTCGGTTTCGAGAAAGTTCATCTGTGGGCCTCCCGGCTGATCCTTCAATAAAAACGCCAGCACAGTCTTTTCATCAACAACACAAAATGTAAGCTTCATTTCATGAATGAAAGTAACTTTGACTGGGATAACCTGCGGCTTTTCCTTGCGGTTGCCAGAGCGGGCGGGCTCGGCCCGGCATCCGAACAAACCGGCAAGAGCGCACCCACTCTGGGCCGACGCATGATCGAGCTTGAGCGCAACCTGGGAAGCGAGCTGTTCCACCGCAAACCACGAGGCTATGACCTGACCGAAGACGGGCAGGCGCTGCTGAAAAAGGTCGAAAGTATCGAAGCGCGTGTCTTACCTGTCGCCGAGAGCAGCCTTGCCACCGCGCCACCGTTGGTCAAGATTTCGGCCGGGACCTGGGTGACAAAGGTGTTGATCGGTGCTGTCGGAAGTCTGACAGGATCATTGCCGGTTCGGCTGCGGTTCATCGCGTCAGAAGAGGTGTTGAAGATCGGGCACCGAGAAGCTGCAATCGGTATTCGAAACCACCGACCAGAAGAGATCGGCCTGGCAGGTCGCAAGATCGGGCGGGTTCGGTTCGCGGTCTATGCTGCGGATGAAAGCGTTTCAACCTGGGCACGTGTCATGTCCAATACACCTTCGGCCAGATGGCTGAGGGCGCACACGCAAACTGACGACGCCATCGAAGTGACGACGCCGCAAAACGCGTTGGAACTTGCAAACGCAGGACTGGCCCGTGCGGTTCTGCCCACCTTCATCGGAAACACACAGGCAAACCTTAAACCAGTCTCACCTATGATCGATGAATTGGAACATGATCAGTGGCTGGTCGCACATCATGAAGACCGATTTCTCGCAGAAGTGCGGCATGTCATTGATCGCACCCATGCAGTGATGTCGAAAGCGTGTGAAAACGGGTGAACCGAGGCTGCAAATGCCTATTCACCCAACCGTTCCATCAACCGAGCATAAGCTGTCTGGCCGCGCCGGAAGGTGGGCAAGCGGAAGAACTCGTCCGGGGCATGTTGATTTTCATCCTCATGTCCGAACGCAAACATGACCGCATGTAAACCCAACTCGTCCAGCAAGGTCGACATGACAGGGATCGAGCCACCAACGCGGGTTTTGTACGCCGGTTTGCCGTAAACCTCTTCAAGAACCTGTCCCGCGATGGCGGTTGCGTTGTGTCCTGCAGGTACAAGGAACGGATCCGCGCGCCCAGGGTTGCGCGATACCTGAGCGGTCACACTCGGCGGGCAGTTCGCTTCGACATGAGCGGAGATCAGATCAAATATCTTTTCAGGATTTTGATTGGCGACCAAGCGACAAGTGATCTTGGCCGAGGCAACCGCGGGCAAAACGGTCTTTGTGCCTTCCCCTTGCCAACCGCTGGTCAATCCATTGACCTCAAGCGTTGGACGCGCCCACAGGTTTTCACGTGTCGTGTATCCTGGCTCACCCAGGGTAGCCGGGGCTCCGGTCTGGGCTAAATAGGCTGCCTCATCCCACGGCACCCGCGCAATTGCCGCGCGGTCTTCATCAGCCAACTCAATGACATCGTCGTAGAAGCCCTCGATAGTGATCCGACCATCGGTTGATTTCATACTGGCCAACAACTGGGCCAACGCCATCGCCGGGTTTGCAACTCCACCGCCATGCATGCCGGAATGCAGATCGGATTTCGCACCTTGAACCGAGATCTCAAGCGAAGTGAGCCCTTTCAGACCCAGAACCAGTTGCGGCGTCTCAGTATCCCACTGACTGCCATCGGCAGAAAAGATCATATCGGCCTGAAGTCGATCAAGATTTGCCTCGATAAAAGGCGGAAGGTCGGGGGATCCGATCTCTTCCTGTCCCTCAAAGAAGTACCGCACATTGACCGGCAGTTTACCGGTCTCTGCCAGCAAAGCCTCGGCCGCAAGGATCGGAATGAACATGGCGCCCTTGTCGTAAGTTGCCCCGCGCCCGTAAATCCGATCGCCGCGGATCGTCGGCTCGAACGGGGGCGAGGACCAGAGCTCAAAAGGTTCAGCCGGTTGCACGTCAAAATGGCCATAGATCAGGATTGTAGGCGCACCGGGTCCAGCATGCAGCCAATCAGCACAGACCACCGGATGTCCTGCTGTCTCCATCATCTCAACGTTTTCCATTCCCGCCGCCACAAGCCGATCAACGACCCACTGCCCGGCCTTTCGAACATCGCCCTCGTTTTCGGGTTTGGCTGAAACCGAAGGGATACGAATGAAGTCGCACAGCTCATCGACAAAGCGCGATTGGTGTGTATCGAGATATTCGGTCCAGCTCATTCCATGTCCTCTCTGATGCCGCACTTAGCCTACGAAACTAGACGTCGCCTGCAAGTCTGCGTAAGACAACCTAAAACGGTTCTGTTGCGAACTTTAGATGGCAGAGCATCAGTGGATTTGGAGATCTGTTTATCCTGCCAGTTGGGCGAACTGCTGAAACGGACGGAGGCCGGGGCGTGAATTGACCTTTGCGGATCACGTTAACCAGTTCTATGCCAGCCAGGGCAGATGCAACTGAAGCGAAAGATTTGAATCCCGGCATCGGTCTAATCCTTCGTTTGATGAAGCGGTGATCCTGTTCAATGATGTTGTTGAGGTACTTCCGTCTGACCATCTCAATCGGTACCGGACAACCAAAGCCTTTCAGCATCTTGTTTATTGCCTTGATGCCGGCCGTGTTGGCACCACTTTTGTCGATGACGATCTTGCGCGGCAGACTGTTTACCTCAAGCGCGCGGGCAAAAACCTCGCCGCAGCGGCCTTGTTCCGGCGCTGGGATAGCATGAAATCAAGGGTCTTGCCGTGTTTGTCGATGGCGCGATAGAGATAAACCCATTCACCCTTCACTGTCACATATGTCTCATCCATGCGCCACGAACGGTCTGCGGGACGCTTTCTATACCGCGCTGCGTCGGCAATGAGCACTGCATATCGGCTGACCCAGCGGTTCAGTGTTGCATGATCCAGATTAACGCCGCGTTCCGCCATGATTTCTTCCAGATCCCGGTATGAAACACCGTAGCGTAGGCGGAAGAAACAGTCAAAAGTTTGTAACCGATCCACGCAGGTAAGACACACAATATCATCGTCTCAGCAGTCACCTGAAAGCTCGTCACAATCGTGAACGAACTCCTCAAATCTCAGCAAAACTGATCGGCTCAGACCGCCTAAGAAATACAGTTGCCAGAAACATTAGGTTAGACTGAACCTTAATTGCTGAACCTGAGGTACAAACGGACATGAGCCGGATCAAAGTAAACCTGATCGGTGCAGGAAAGGTCGGACAAACGCTCCTGTCTTTACTGAACGAAACCGATGAATGCCAAATACAGGACGTTCTTAGCGCAAGTTTCACGTCTGCACAGAATGTCGTCAGACGGGTTGGTGCTGGCCGGGCCGAAAAACAATTGTCCGGTTTGCGCCCAGCCGATCTTTGGATCCTTGCAGTCCCGGACACGCAGATATCAATCGTTGCGTCTGCCCTGGCAGACGTACTCTCGAGGATGCCAGTATCGAAGCGGACACCCATCGCGTTTCACTGCAGCGGCTTCTTTCCAGCCGAAGAGATGGCCCCTCTGCGCATATCGAAATGGCACCTCGCCAGCGTGCACCCGGTTTTGTCTTTTGCCGACCCGAGCAGAGCAAAAGAACAGTTCAACGGCTCACTTTGCGGTCTCGAAGGCGATGAAGACGCCCTAGCCTTCCTGCATCCGTTGCTTGAAAATCTGGGAGCCAGATGTTTTTTGATCCGCTCAGAAAGCAAGAGCCTCTATCATGCTGCGGCGGTGATCTCGAACAATTTCACCGTCGTGTTACAGGCAATTGCCCGCGAAGCCTGGAGTGAAGCGGGTGTATCAGACGACGTTGCTGCACTACTAAACGCAAGCCTACTGGAAAGTACGGCAGAAAACGTAATTGCCATGGGACCGCAACATGCCCTGACAGGCCCCGCGGCCAGGGGTGACGAAGAGGTCGTTGAATCTCAGGGCCACGATGTTGCGCTCTGGCACCAGCCTGCAGGAAAAGTTTACCGGATTTTGAGCAATATGGCCCGAACGCTCAAGCAATCTGGCTCGACTAATCCCGGTTTTGTCCCAAACTCTTCCGACGATTGAAGCTGGGCTGGGATTTGTCGTTTCTGGAAAGTCAGATTTGCAAACTGCTTGAATGGACAGATTCCAACCCCGAGACCTCCCGGTCAAAAGACTGCAACAAATCCAAAACGGAGTTGTCTACAAATGGCTAAGCCCGACAAAGCTCTAACGTGTAACGGTGCAGCAGCGTTTCCCGACTGGTCCCGGCGGCGAACCGGCGTGGATTGCGGGGCTCGCGCCTAAACCCCAGCGCTTCGGCCAAAGTGATTGACCGGGCGTTGTCCGGCGCGATCATGAAGCGAATTCGTGCCAGACCCAGCTGATCGCGTGCGATATCAAAAACCGAACGCATGGCACCACTCATCATGCCGCAACCTTCGTGGGCGAAATCAACGACCCCCGCCGCCTCTGCCACCCGCGCGTCCGGGTCGATGGCATTCAAGAAAATCAGGCCCGCGAGCCCTTCGTCAGCGACTGGGATACCGAACACGAAACTGTGCCCCGAGCGCTCCAGTTCCCCATGATGATCGATGTAGCGTTGAGTTTCCTTAAGCGAAGCGCCGGCACGCAGAAGACTGGGGAAAAAATGCGCCAATCGATCTTCGTTGCGTCGGATCATGCCCTGCAGTGCCAAAGCATCAAGCCGGGAAACCGGGACAAGCGACACCCTGTCAACAATTTGAGTTGGCATGCCGTCAACCGTCCGTATCTCCGCCGGTTCCTCCGCCGCCTTTGTCATCGTCAGTGTCCGTACCGTTGCTTCCGCAATCGGAATCCGTCTCTTTGCAGCATGCTGAGACTAACAAAGCGGCTCCTACAAGCAGGACGACGCCCCAGAATGCCACCGGATCGTCATCATCGTCGGCTATCCCAAGCTTCGAAGCCCGTTCCAGGACAGCTTCCCGGTCCTCCCGATCACCTGACGGTCCAAAGGCGTTGGCGATGGCCTGCAATTCCTCGGGGGCAGATCGCGCCGCGTCTGACAGCGCTTTGGCAACCCGTTCGGTCGCATCGAAATCCTCGTAGGTAAGTTCCGTCATCCCGAGATCGATCATCAGAAAACGTTTACTGAAGGCCGCCTCAACATCATTGCCACCATCCTCCCATTGGGGGAGGAACTGAGCTTTAAACGAGTCTTTCGTTCCATCCGATCGAAGGCCGATAAGACGGCCTACTGACAGAAAGGGGCCATAGCGTGAACCACGGACGGGTATCTTGGCAATCATTGGCATTGCAATCTCCTTTCATGAAAGAATCTTCAAAAGAAGGCGTTCACCACGTGGCGAGCGCCTCTCGTATCGGTTCGCGGTAGAGCTCGCGGACAAACGCACTTCTTGTCGTCACTGGTGAGCTTGGCGCATAAAGCAACCTGCTTCCGCCGATCATGCTACCAACTGCATCTCCAACCTTCGTCCAGGAGAGGGGCATGCCATCGTAGCGGAAGATAGCACCTTTACCAGGCGTGAGACCGTAGAGCCTGCCACCAGCCACTGCGAGACTGTCTGCAGCATTGCCAATTCGCGTCCACGATTCCGGGGTACCGTTATAGGACCAAACCTCTTGCCGGTCCGTTGTCATGCCAAACAGCAGGCCGCCCTGACCAGCGACAAAGCCGATACCCGGCCCGCCAATACGCGTCCAGGAATTCGCGTTCGCATCATGAGAAAGGATGTCGCCGGTCGAACCGTCGATAGCATAGGCTTCATCGCCACCGCCGATTATCGAAACAACGTTATCGCGCACCTGTGTCCAATCATCCGATGCGCCGTTCCATCGGAACAGCCGGTTCCCAGAAGGGGATATTCCATAGACCGTCGCTCCGACGCCCGCAAACGCGGCCCCAGGCCCTCCTATCCGCTCCCATGCCATGGGTGCCCCGGTAAAGCGCCAAATGTCGCTGGTCCCGGGCTCGATAGCGTACAGATCATGGCCGCCATCAATCAAAGTCTCTGCCGGACCACCGATTTGTGTCCATTGGCCCGCGGGCCCGTCGTGGCGGAACACCGCCTGCCGATCCGGCGTCAGTCCGTAGGCCGTCGCTCCGATCCCGACCCATTGGCTGCCAGGGCCACCGACAACATTCCAGTTGTCATTAATGTCGAGCATCATGAGTTCGGCGTCAGGCGGGATGTCGCGTTCCGGGTCTCGGATCTGATTGAGGAACCAGCCAAGCACGTATTTTTCAATTACAGGTCTGCCGCCGCCGCGCCGGAAAGGCAGGCTCAACTCGGCAGCGTCCGCATAGCCGACATCGTCACCAGAGGGCCCGCCTGAACCGCCCTTTCTGCGGAGAACAACACTTTGCATGAAGTTCTGAACAATCCCGGACTTTCCGGCTGCCAATGCCTCTTCCTCAAGCACGCTGCGCAGATCCGAGGCGCTGGCGGGTCCTGAATCCCCGCCCGTGATCGGGCTGCTATAGGTCGGGTCGGAAGCGTCTGCGACGATCATGTTCCCCTCGAACAGCCGCCGCGAGATCCCGAAGTCAAAAAAGTGCATGGCATCCACACCTTCATAGAGACGCGCCATATCCTGAAGTGTGGTGATGTTGTCCGCCCAGGGCCGGTCTGCCTTCGGGCAACCTGGATACATCTCCGTTTGCGAAAACCCGAGTTCCTGCTGAGCGCGTCGTGTTATGGTCGTCGTTCCAAAAAGATCCATGACCGCGTCGAGCGACCGGTTGTGGGATTCCCACATCATTGTTGGCAATGCATCTGTCAGCGGCGCCGAACCCGAGACCGTCCCGGGCCCTGCCGTAAGGCAGACAGTGTCCGTCCGCGCGGCGCCTGTGGCGCCCGCGGGTTCGAACCATGAAACGCGTGTCGACATCGAGGTATTCGGGTCGCGGTCGACATCAATAAGCGCATGCAGATATGGAAGCAGTTTCAGAACGCTCAACGGTTGAAAACAGGTGTTCGCCGCGTGTTCTGCAAGGACGCGGCCAGAGGCGTGCTTGACAAGGAAACCGCGCCGAACGCTCAGGCCGTAATCGGGATGGTCGTAGCATCGCAGCATGAACGCGCGGATGCGGCTGGTCTCGGCCAGGTCATCCTCGAAAAGCCAGACTTCCTGGCGGTCGGGTGTGAGTCCGCATACAAATTCGTCCGCTGCCACGAACTGCGCGCCGGGACCACCGATCCGCTCCCATCGGGATTCTTCGCGAAAAAAGCGCCAGATATCGCCCGTGCCTGGCTGGACAGCACAAAGACGGTTTCCTCCGCCGATCAATGTTTGAGCCGGTCCGCCAACCTTGTTCCAACGGTCGGCGCGCTCATCAAATTCATAGACTGCCTGCCGGTCCGGTGTAAGGCCGTAGATCCGCGCGCCCACCCCTACCCACTCTGCACCGGCGCCGCCGATACGCCGCCAGCTTCCGTCGTACCGCGCCCAGGCCCATATTGCAGCGTCGCCCGGTGCCGAGGCCCAGATACGTGAACCGCCCTCCACTATGTTTCCAGCGGGGGACGGGCCGATGACCGTCCAGTCGTTTGCCAGCCGATCATAGCGTAGAAGACGGTCGCGACTTGGCGACAAGGCATAGAGCGCGTTGCAAACACCGCTGAATTGGGCGCCCGGTCCGCCGACGGCGTTCCAGCCGACCCCATCGAAGCGGAAAACGCCGCCGCCGCCAGGTGAGGTTGCGTAGAGGTCCCATCCTCCGCCGATGAGCGCCTCGGCGGGACCTCCAATCTGGGACCAGTTGCCGGTACGAGGGTTCCGGGTGAACACCGCTTGCCTGTCCGGCGTAAGCGCGGCAAGTCTGCCCCCGTAAAAGGCCAAACTGTGAGCGGGTCCTCCGATCTTCGACCAAGGCATCGTATCGCTCCTTTACATAGAATTCCGGCGCCGCGTGTGTTGCGTCCCCAAAACGGGATTGCCGTTTTCTACGACAAGGCTGCCCCGTTTGATCAAAGGCCAAGGGCCAAGAACTGTTTACTATGGAGATGTCGAACTATTCCCGAAGGCTCGGCTGGCGGCCGAGAGAGAAAAGCAATGCAGAGATTGTAGTTTAATACTCCCCTTCTGGGGGCCTTACGCAAATGCTGTTTGCATCAGCGGAGTAGTTCCAAACATCTACTTATAGTAACGAATTACACGATAGAATTTGCACCAATATCGTGTATATTTATACAATATTTCCCAATCGAAAACAACTGACTCTGTCGCAATCTCCGCCCCCATCCGTCAGGTGAAGACCGTATCGGTCACTGGACCAAAATCCGGGACCGTTGCGTTCGTGCCCCAAACCCTGCGCAAATGCGCCGCCGCCATAATCCCTGTCATGGTGAGGGTAACGGTCACTTCTTGCGCGCTACAAATGTAAGTCCGGATCGTGCCAAGGAAGTCGCTCAGGCTTTCGCCCTGATAGCTCAGACCGGTTTCGATCACCTGAAGATTATACCCAAACGCCTCTTAGATTGCGCGCTCCTGCACGGCTTCGGTGATAAAGTCGTCAAGCGAATTGACCAGCAAGTGCTGGAAGGACGCAAGACTATGATTTCATAAAATAATTAATCTAAGTGAATGACGGCCACTCTCTGTTCCCGCGCATGGAACATCGCCTGAGATCAGGGCGTAGCTTCGGACATCAGCAAGGAATCGAACAGTTTGCGCCAGTGCTCGCGGGAAATGGGACCGCGCAGAAATTAGCTTGAGCTACTTTTCACCTTCTTGGGTGTAAGAGAACCGTTTCAGACACGAGGAAGTGCTTCGCTTTCTGTTCTGTTGGAACGAAAAAACCCAGCCGGAAGAACCGGCTGGGGCATTTGCAAGAACAGTCGTAGATCAGAGACCCCAGTCCTGCGACTGCTGAACTGTCAGTTCGCTGATTTGCTCCATAATGTCATATTCGCTGTGTACATTACGAACATTCACAACCTTCTCACCGTTGGCGCTGATTGTGCAGTTGCCGTTGGAATAGTCAAAGTGCAACTGGTCAAGCGAGGTCAAACCCAGTCCGGCCAGATCGAAAACGATCGAGTCATCAGCGTCAAAATCCACAATGCCCGGAGTTACACCCGAGTAGCTAGGACCAGTGAAGACAAAGGTATCGCTGCCCTCACCTCCGGTCAGTTGCACCATTCCCGATTTCAACGTCTGGTCAGAGTTTAAGATGATGACGTCATCACCTGCACCGCCATCAGCGGTGGCGACCATCGCGCCTTTGCGGATCAAGAGGACGTCGTTGCCATCATCGCCAAACAGCTTAGCGGCCTGATTATGTGCGCCGCCAACGATGTAGTCATCCCCGCCGCCGCCATTCAGGGTCACGAGACCGCTGCCGCTGTCGGCAACCATATAGTCCCAGCTATCGGTCCCATCGACGTTTGGAACAGTGTCATCAACTTGAACATCGATCCGGTTGCCATATTTCTCGAACCACGCAAGCGTGTTCGAACCAAACGCAGGTTCATAGACAATTTCATTGCCCTGAAGGCTGCGCAGATCGATGTAGGACGGGTCAAATCCGCTCCCGTCATCGTCATAGCGCACGATGTCCTCACCGGTCGTTTTGCTGAAAAGCACGATCTGACCGTTTTCGATGCGGTGATCCAGATCGAACCAGCCAGTCATCCCATAGGCGTCCATATCAATCTCGATCCGGTCGCCTTCTTTGGCGTCGAAATCGGTGATCGTATTCTGGCCACCGTTCAGAACGAAGGTGTCTATACCCTGGCCACCGGTCAAAGTGTCGTTCCCCTTGCCCGAAACCAACGTGTCGTTGCCTTCCCCGCCATCCAGGATGTCGTTTCCATCCATCCCGTTCAGCACGTTGTCACCACTATCACCGATCAGATGGTCATCGAACTGGCTGCCAATGACGTTTTCCATCTCGTAGACATAGTCGCGCCACTTGTCGCTTGTCTTGCCGTCATATTCTACGCCGTTCACCTCAAAGTAGCTTTTGCCGTCTTCTTTGCGCATGTCCACGGTGACACCGCCGCTGGCATCCAGGTACGCGATGGTATCATCACCGCCCCCGCCGTAGATGTGGTTAAAGCCAGACCCGGCGATGAAAAGGTCGTCGCCGCCAAAGCCCCAAAAGCTGTCATCTCCAGCTTTACTTTCCTCTCCATCTTGGCCGAACCGGTTGTATCCCATCAGGATATCGCCGTAATCCGTACCAAAGAGGTAGTCAGCGTTGGCTTTCCCATAGATCTCGGTGCCGCCATAAGCGCCCAGCATCAGGAACTTGCCGCTGCCCAAACCGTCAAGCGATCCGCTTGGCAAATCAAACGACTGGCCCGACTGCATGTCGACACCGTCTTTGTCGATGAAAAGCGCTGTTTCGACGACTTGCTTTGCCCAAGCCTGACGGAGAGAGAGATCATCCCAGTTCAAGCTTGAAGGGAAAGAGTTTTTCAGTTGGTCCCAGTAGATGACAGCGATCAGGTTCGGTGTGTCTGTCGATTCATCATAGATCCGGAACGCCTGCTCCTTTGGCAGACCTTCATGCTTGAAGGTGATGTCGTCGAAGTTGTGCTCGGTCAATGGAACGATGATCGTATCCTGTGTCGGATCGAAATCACGTACATGCGTGGCATTGCCATCTTTGAATTCGCCACCGGCTGTGCCGCCCATATTCGAGAGCGCTTCGCCCATTCCCAAGAACAGATTAACCAAGCCGCCCAACGGCCCGGGCAAAATGGCATCTGCGGCTGCACCCATACCTGACCACAATCCATCGGCCATGTAGTCCGTAAAGTCTTTGCCATCGTTTTTGGGCGCATTTGCATCGCCAAGTACGAATGTGTCAAAGCCAGAGCCGCCCCACAACTGGTCATGACCGACCTGGCCATCCCTATTGCCGGAATACAACCAGTCATTGTCGGCACCACCATACAGCGTATCCACTCCGGTTCCGCCCAACAGAACATCGTTTCCGATGCCACCATAGATCAGGTCGTCATCAGCGCCGCCATCGATATAATCGTGGCCTGTCCCACCGCTGAGCATGTCGTTGCCAGCGCGGCCATAGATCGTGTCATCTCCACCCATGCCGAAGATCTTGTCGTCGTGCTGGTACGAAGTTCCGCGATGCGTGTCTGCGCCATAGATGACATTGCCTTTGTCATTCCCGATCACGCCTGCTTCGACCCGATAGACGATGTCTTTTGTGCCGCCTTTCTTGCGGTCAAAGTGATGCCAAATGTCATTGGTGAAGTGGGTCTCGTTCTCACCCAACCATTTAACGCCGCCAGCGATGACCTTTTCGGTCACATCGATCCGGCTCCAGTTGTGGGGATATTCTTGCCAATTCAAGGACCAATACTCATGATCATAGCTGTCGAAGTGCATTTGATCGGGCGTCATCCCAATCTCGGGATCAACCTCATTGGCCGCGCCTGACGACTGAACCGCAAAAGACGTGTCCGCGATGATTTCTGGCAAGGCTGATGCCTTGGGGCCAGCAAGCGAAACCTGGTCGGAAGACTCAAGCGGTTCACCGCTCGTCTTCACAGAGAGCAGCTCTTCGTTCTGCTCTTCGATAATTTCATCCGGGTTGACAGAGTCCATCGCGAAGGGATGGTGGTTGGATTTGTTTGAATGTTTCATCTTCTTTCTCCTCACTATTCTGGATGTTTGGCACACGGAAATCGGGCCAATTCTCATCGCAGATCATAAGGAAGATGTGGTCGTTCGCGGATGTGATCTCAACGCGAAAATGACCCGTAACCTGTTACAAAGTATGACAAAAAATGAAATTGCTACGATTTATAACGCGCTATCCGGCTGGCGCCGATTCAGGCTCCAGCCGGTAGAATACTTGGCTTTCCTTTTGGTTGACCGAGCGCCTTTTTCAATCGAAATCAAGGCGCTCGGAGTTTGGTTTTGCAGCGGTAGAGGGTCGCTACATTTTGGTTGCATTCAAACGACCAGATCGACGAAGAAGCTATCGGTCGGAACGATTTCGCACAGCGGCGGAGGTGTCGTTGCCGACAGTTCCATTTCATCCTGCGGAACCTCGGTACCGCAACGAGGATCGGGCATGATCGGTGCGACAGCGGTCAGGCCCTCACCCTCGCCAGCAGGAACTGCGCCATACGGCAGAGGAGCCACTGCGATCAGGTCTTCACCTTCACCGGCAGGAACCGCGCCATAGGGCAGCGGTGCGACTGCAACCAGGTCCTCACCGTCCTGAGGCACCTCGGTGCCGCAACGGGGATCAGGCATGATCGGGGTCACAGCGGTCAGGTCTTCGCCTTCACCGGCAGGCACCGCACCAAAGGGCAGCGGGTTCACAGCGACCAGCTCTTCGATCGGATCGGCAACCAGCGGATTGGCTGGCAGCGGGGTTACCGCGGTCAAGTCCTCACCATCCTGGGGCACCGGGGTGCCGCAGCGGGGATCGGGCATGATCGGGGTCACAGCGATGATGTCATCGGCCGCAATTTCAAAGTTTGTATGTGTCTTGGTAGTCATTGGTATTCTCCTCATTAAAGTTGGTACTTGGCACCCAAAAATCGGTTAGAAACGTCCTCCTCGGGTATACAAACAAGGTGGTTAGTCCACCCGTTGCTTTCAACGTGAATTCACGGCGTAAATTGTTACAAAGTATGACAAAAATCTCTTCAGCAACGGCGATTTTTCTGCTCAGAAGCTATGTGACCCGCACCAAAGTCGTTGACGAATTTCGGTGGAAGGTTCGGCGCATTCTTGGGTTGGTTTTCACTGCCGATCTTGGCACCAATGTGGGTCTTCAGAGATACCCGAACGAAAAAAACCAGCGCCAATTCTGACGCTGGTTTCGATGTCACGTCACGTTAAAAAAACGTACAAGCGATTAGTGTTCTCAAGCCTCCCGGAAAGTTGTCCGGATCTGTTTGCTGAGAGGATCGACAAGATACTGGAACAGTGTCCGCTGTCCGGTCTCGATATACACTTCTGCGGGCATGCCGGGTAGCAAACTCAGCTGAAGGTCAGCCAAAGTTTCAACAGCGCTTTCGTCTAAGGCCACGCGTGCTTCGTAGAACGGCATTCCGGTCATTGGATCCGTTTTCAGATCGGCCGAGACAAACTGGACACTGCCATCAAACCTCGGGGCGATGTGTTGGTCGAACGCTGCAATCACGACCGTCGCCGCCTGACCGACCGAGACGTTGTTGATATCCTGCGGCATGACGCTAGCCGTAACGACGAGCCCGTCGTTTTCCGGCACGATCTGCATCAGAGTCTCACCTGGAGAAACAACGCCACCTTCAGTGTGCACACCCAATTCATGGATGATACCATCTGACGGTGCCCGGATTTCGACGCGCGCCAGTTGCAGCTCTGCAGCGGCCCGGCGTTCCTTCAGACCATCAAGCTCGACCTCAAGCGCAGAAATCTCGTTCATCACCTGCTCGCGGAAGGTCTTTTCCAACTGCAGGATGTTGATCCTGGTTTCGCTGATGCGCCCACGCGCGACCGCAATCCTTGAGGTCAGCCCCCCGCTGTTTCCCAACAAACCACTGCGTTGGCGTTTCAGCGATGTAATCCGGTTCGCTGGTGTCAGACCCTTCTCAAAGAGTTGGGTCAGCCCCTCAAGTTCGCTATCAATCAGTTCGATCTCTTCTAAGGAAGCCTCATATTGTGCCTCAAGACCAGCGATTTCCTGTTCTGTCTGGGCGATCCGTTCTTCGAACGCTGCAACTTCACCCTCCTGTGACAGACGGCGGGCTTCCATAACGGCACCCTGGGTCGCCAGAGCGCGTTGTACTTTCGGATCATCCTTTCGAGCGTCGAGTTCTTCGGACAGTTCAATCTCGTCCAAACCGTCGCGTTCGGAAATCAGGCGCGACAACTGGGCTTCAACCGCGATCAGGCGGTCATCGACCAGCACCTGGCTGCCGGACAAGAGCTTGTCGTCAAGTGTCAGAACAACGTCCCCGGCAGCGACCCGATCACCGTTGCGGACATGGATTTCTCCGACAATACCTCCATCGGGATGTTGAACGGCCCGCAGGTCCGAGGAGACTACGACGTTTCCACCAGTCACCACTGCGCCGGACATTCGGGCTGTTGCGGCCCAGCCGCCAAAGCCGATCACCAACGCCGCAATTGCGGCAAGGCCAAAGCCGATGGACTTCCACGACCGGTCAACGAAAGCTTCGGTTTGGGTGTTGGATTTTGTATCGGTATTCATAACTTCCTCCATTTGATTGGCTGCTGCGTCGGGCTGGATTAGCCCGCAGCAGCGACAGGGGTTTCGTCAGTGTTCTCTTGTGTCGGCTGAGTCTGGCTTTTCGCCACCTGAGCCGGTTGCTGCGTGGCTGGACGGGCCTGGGCTGCCGCTGCTTGATTGCGTTGACGCAGACGCTCCATCACTTCGGCGCTGGGGCCGAAATCACTGGCGCGGCCATCGTCCATAATCAGAACTTTGTCGACAGACCCGAGCACGCTGGCCCGATGGGCGATAACGATTACAATCGCACCGCGCGCTTTGGCGGCCTGGATCGCGTGGTTCAAGGCAGCTTCGCCCTGCGCATCCAGGTTTGAATTGGGTTCATCCAGAACCACCAGGAACGGATTGCCATAAAGCGCTCGGGCCAGTGCAATACGCTGACGCTGACCACCGGACAGGGCGGCACCACGCTCCCCTACCGCTGTTGCATAGCCGTCTTTGAAGCTTGCAATCAGCTCGTGCACACCGGCGGCTTTGGCAGCGGCGATAACCATCTCATCTTGCGCCTTAGGATCGAAGCGCGCGATGTTCTGGGCAATTGTTCCGTCAAACAGCTCAATATCTTGCGGCAGAAAGCCGATCTGCGGGCCGAGCTCTTCGGGCAAATACTGATCAATCGGTACTCCGTCGAGGCTGATACTCCCTTTAGCTGCAGACCACGCGCCAACCAGCGTGCGGGCAAGGGTCGACTTACCACTGCCGGTCGAACCGATCACAGCAAGTGCTTCTCCGGCCTTCATGTCGAAACCGACGCCTTTGAGAACGGCCGATGTCACCATAGGCGGAGCGGCGATCAGGCCGTTTACAGTCAGAGACTTCTCGGCCTTGGGCAGAGAAATTCTGGCATCGTCTTCTTCGCTGGACAGAGTGTCCTTCAACTGTGCCCAGGCCTGACGCGCGGCCACCAGACTGCGCCAGCTTCCGACAAGCGTTTCAATTGGCTGCAGGCCACGAGACATGATGACAGAGGCCGCAACAATCGAACCTGCCGAAATTTGCCCGTGGATGGCTAAATAGGCCGCAACAGCAAGAACACCGGACTGAAGGGCCAGACGGAAAACCTTGGTGAAACTACCGGAGACTCCAACCGTGTTGGCCGCCTTGGCACTTGCACCCAGGTGAAGGTCATTGATGTCCTGCCAGGACTTACCAAGATTGGCCTGCATGCCCATGGCGCGCACCATCTCGGAATTGCGACGGCTTGCTTCTGCCAAACGGCTGCGTTTGCCAGCATGCTGAGCCTGAACACAGGCCGCAGCCCGCACCTTGATGTCGGTCACGACAGCAATCACCAGCAACGCGACAGCGCCAATGACGCCAACCAGCCCGAGCCAGAAGTGCATGGCAAAAACCAAACCCAGATAGACCGGGATCCAAGGCAAATCAAACAGCGCCCCGGCACCTTGACCGGACAGGAAGCCACGGATTTTTTCGACATCCTGAATGGCCGCAGCCGGGTTGCCGGATGTACGACGAAGCGAGGGTTCTGCCAACGAACAGTCGAACGCTGTTTTTGAGAGTCTTTGTTCGAAACGATGACCCATGGCGACAAGAACGCGGGTGCGCGCGCCGTCAATCAGGGCCATGAAAAGGTACAGACCGGCGACAAGCGTACTGAGGGCCACGAGCGTATTCACGCTCTGGCTGGACATCACGCGGTCATAGATCTGCAGCATGAAAATCGGGCCGGTCAGCATCAGCAGGTTAACGGCACCGCTGAACACGCCGGTGGCAATCAGATTTCCTCGCAGAGCGCGGCGAGCGCCAGCGAGTTGCGGGTGAACGGACGAGTGCGAATTCATAACGGGCCTCCAATAAGTGTGTCTGTGGGAAATACGTGGGAGCCCGCACCGAACGCCCCAAGGTTTTGTCACACTTTGATTCAATTGCCTTTTCTGCCCTCAGCGGGACCGAACGGATGAACCGCACGCTCAGCGATGTTCTGGAACCGGGCCAAAACCTTTCGCATCAGCTGTTGCACCACAGATGCAATTTCCGCTTGGGAAAGCAGCAGAAATTGAACTAGCGTCCAAACTAGGGGGATGGGACAAGGAGCCTTCGCGCGATGCGCTGGAATGATCTGACACTTCGAACACAGGTTATGAGCATCGTTCTTGTCAGCTGGGCGATTGTCGGCGTGTTTTCGGTTGTCACCGACGTTGTCCAAATCCGCAGTTCACGCGCTGAAGAAATCCGAAATCGAGGCGATGCCTTTCTGGCTCAGGTGGTTTCAACCCTGGCCCGCGTACCGCCTGACGACCGCGCCGAAACAGCGCTTGGTTTCTTTCCTGCGGAATGGAGCGTCAGAGTGGGCATGCAGGATGCAGCAACCGCACTGAAAAATGGCCGCCAACGCCCGAACATGGCGGACTGGCTGGCGGCGCGGCTGGAACACCGAGGGATAGCCGTCGCGGAGCTGTCCGTGGCGGAGACGGTCATTGACGCCAGAGAAGACCAAAGCGCGCTGTTGCAACTGTTCAAGAGCCACGCGGGCGAACCTCTCGACGCAGAAAGCGTTGACGCGTTTCTGGTAAGCGTTTTCTCGGTCCGGCTTGAGGATGACGAGGATTGGCTGAACTGCTATTTGCTGATGCAAAACAAGAGTATCGCGCCTTTGGTCGTTGTTGGGTCCATCGACAGTCTTGTCGCACTTACCCTGCTCTGTATTCTTGCGTTTCTCATCCAGAAAGTCATGCGTCCACTGAGCGCTATGGCCATCAATGCCGAGTTGATTGGCCGCGGTGAAGAGGTCGGCCCGCTGATCGAGACGGGTGCCATCGACATTCGCCATACGATCATCGCGTTTAACCGGATGGAAGCCCGTATCGTTCTGGCGCTCGAGTACAAGACCACCTTGCTCCGCAGCCTTGGGCATGACCTGAAAGGGCCTATTGCCCGGATGCACGACACCATCGAGAAACTGGAACCAACGGCCCCAAAAGAGCAGCTTCTTAATCGGTTGGATACCCTCAGCGAAATCGTGAACTCCGTCACCGACCTCAATCGCCAAACGCACCACGATGGAGATCTTGTGCGATTGGATCTGCGCTCATTGATCGAAGCTCTGGTGGAAGAGCAGGTTGATGCCGGTCGCGACGTGACCTACAGCATCGAGCAGTCTGCCATAGTGAACGGGCGTCACAATGCGCTGACCCGTGTTCTGAGAAATCTACTTGAGAACGCCGTTAAATTTGGCGGTCGTACTAATGTTACTCTGACCAGAGTAGATGACATGGCCGCAATTCATATTGACGATGAAGGGCCGGGCATCCCGGTCGAGCAGCTAGAGACCGCATTTGAACCGTTCCAAAGACTGGGCGCCACGGAACCCGGTACCGGCCTTGGCTTGGCCATTGTACGGACCATAGTCGTGGATCAGGGTGGCACCGTATCGTTGGAAAACCGACAAGGCGGAGGTCTGAGGGCGAGCGTGTTCTTACCGATTGATAAGCAAAACTAGCCCGGCCGGAAAATATAGCCCTGACCCCAGACGGTGCGGATATGTTCGGGGTTGGCAGGATCGCTTTCAATCTTGGACCGCAACCGCTTTATCAGGGCGTCGACGCTACGGTCCCCTGCCCCACCGTGCTGCCGCGTGCGCGCGACCGCCAAAAGATCTTCCCGCGTGCAAAGCACATCCGAGTTCTCGACGAAAAAGCGAATAACGCGCGCTTCACTCGAAGTCAGGGTGATCACGCGCCCATCATCGTGTTTGAGGTGGCGTTCATTCTCCACCAATTCCCAAGGACCAAACCGGTTCAGACGTTTTTGGCTTTTCTGACCCGTTTGCCTGCGTCTCATAAGCGCCCGAATACGCGCCAATAATTCAAGGTCATTGAATGGTTTGATAATGTAGTCGTCCGCGCCCAGCTCCAGCAATGAAATGCGTTCGGCATCGTCGTCAACCGAACTGATCATGATAATCCCGGCATCAAGACGCGAGGCAATCTCGCGACAGAGCACTTTCCCGCTTGTACCGGGCATGACAAGATCCAACAGAAAAAGATCGTAATCCTCGGTGTCTATCTTTTCCCGCGCCGCGGGTACATTTGGCACGTGTTCAATCTGGTAGCCTTTGTGTCGCAGGAAAACACACACGTTCTCGGCAAACTCTACATCGTCGTCGCAGATGAGAATCCGTTCATCGATAACGGTGGAGCCGGCCGCAGCATCATTCATTCTGTATGGTCCTCAGAAGATGTTTTCCGCCGTGATAACAGCATCGGGCATTGCACAGTGTCAACGACGCAGCCACCAAGAGTTGCAAGGCCTCAAGACGTTAAATCAGCAGTTTGACCTGACAAACCGCGTCCAGATCCGTATTGTTTCAACATTTAGCGGACGTTGACGCATTGAGGGCCAGCAAATGCCTGATCAGCAAATTCAATCGGGAAAATCGACCGAAGGCATGGTGGATTACAACGAGAACTCCTCTGCGCAACTGCAATTGGTTCGTCTGTTGAATCCACTTGTTCATGATTTGGTTTCCTCAATGGACGAGCCCTGCAACGAGTTCAAAATAGTGGACTATGGCTGCGGGCCAGGTGTCAACTCTATTGAAATGGTCAAGCCCGCCATAGAGGCTTGTTTGGAAAAGTTCGACAACTCACCAATCGTCGTATGCCATTCCGATCAAGTCGCCAACGACTGGAACACCTTGTTTGAACTGGTCGAAGGTCCGACAGGTTATGCACACATCTCCAAGAATATTCGCACCGAAGCAACAATCGGATCCTTTTATGATCGGGTTGCATCCCCTGCTTCGGTGTCGTTCGGGACATGTGTTTTTGCAAGCCATTGGCTGAGCCAGGGCATTCAACTGAACTCGCCAGGAACTGTCTGGTTCGCTGATCTTCAAGGCGATGCCCGACAAATTATCGATGGGATCGCGCAGAAAGACTGGACACGCTTTCTGCTCCAGCGGGCTCAAGAATTGCATGCAGGAGGATATCTTGTTGTCGGAACACTTGGTTCTGTTCCCGATCCTTCCGAGAGAAACGGCATTGCCGCATCAGGGCGCGGAATTTATCGCGCGATTCAGGTTGTGGCCAAGACAATGGCGGACGACGGCCACATTAGCCCCGAAAGCCTCGATTCATTTTTATTCTCACTTTGGTTCATGACAGAAGCGGAGGCGAAATATGCTCTTGAGCAAAACATTGACCTGAGAGACTCGTTCGAAATATGCCAAATCAGTGTGGAACCTGCGCCGATAAAGGCTGACGACATTTTCAAGGAACATATCGACGATCCTGAAACCTATGCCGAGAAGTATGTTGGATACACCCGGGCCTTTGCTGACTCCACTTTGAGAACGCAACTATTTGGTCCAAACTGCGACAGCGCTGAAATGCTCGACCAGCTTATGACCGAGTTTTACAGCCGTCTTGCGCAACTCTATGAGGCTGAATCGAGCAAGTACGCATGCGAAGTTTGGCATCTTGTTGTTATTCTCCGCAGAAAGTAGCAAGAGACTTACATTCGCACTACTAGCATCAGTGCAGTTTTTCGGCGTAAACCTTCACCAGCGTCGCTCTGCATTTTGATGGGACACGGCCCAAACGCGACATCCATCCCGTTCAGCGTTGCTGCGTAACAGCTTTCCTGAAGCGGACCTTTGGAATACCCCATTTGACCTGGGCCACCGTTATGTTTGAGTTTTGGAGGGTCGTCCAATCCAGGCATTCGCGACTAGTCCCTCCGCAGCTCGATCACAGGACCAAACTGACGTCTGCTCATGCAATAATTGCCAAAGCTGCACTTTGGCGCTTGAGCGAAAATTTCAGTTTTTTGCCGCAGTCATTAGTCGGGAAAACCAAGCGCAATCGCCGCCTCTTCAGTTAAGGCGCGAAACTCAGTGTGACTACTCGGAACCAGAGCCTTCGCTTTTGCTATGCTGAACCCAGGGTTCCGGCGTTTCGTTTCTTTTAGCCACCGTGACACACCTTCATCATTGCCAACCAAACGGTTTGTCATAGCCGCAAACATAGCGTGGCCCGCATGCGCACCAGGGGTCAGCGCGGTTTGTTGCGCCCACTGAACGGCAGAAACATAGTCCTTTGCGGCAAGCGCGATCCACATCTTGTTGCAGAGCATGCCACCTCGCAGCGGGTCAAGCGGGCTAAGAGCAATGGCAAGGTCCGTCATTTCGTTTCCACCTGCGTAGTCCGATGTGAAGACCTTTGCCCAACTGGAAGCGTAACGGCCAAATGCGTAGTTCGGACTTTCAAGGACCGCTCGGTCAAACCACGGCTTACTCGCCTCTGTATCACCGGTCAGCCACAGGCTTCTGCCCATCACTACATTCGAAAACGGGTCACGCGGTTGAAGAAGAACACTTTCCTCGGCGCTGCGTCTAGCGGCCAGTCGGTCCGCAGCCAGGTCGGACGAATATCCCAGAAACACACGTTGAAAATTGGTGAATGAGATTCCTGCGTGTGCACGCGCCAATGTTGGTTCCAGCGCTGCAGCCCGTTCGAACATCTGTCGAGCTATTTCGGTATCAGCTTTGTTGAACCGATACATATGTCTGAACCCCAAATGCAAAGAAGACCAGGCATCCAGATTTTCTGCATCGTCGACATCCAAAAGCCTGGCCTCATGTTCCGGCAATTCAAATTCAGAAATATTGAGCACGGCGCCGGCAATTTCGGTTCGCAAACGTTGCACCTCGTCAATCGGGGCTTCTTTTCGAATTGCCCAGACGACCTCACCGGTGCGGGTATCGGCCATTTCAACATCCACATAGAGACGGCCAGCCAACGTCTCCACCATCCCGGAGATGCAGTATTGTGCTCCCAGCAGTGACTTTACGTCTTCAAACTCGATCGTCTGTCCTCGGAACCTGAAGGACGATCCGTGTGCGATGACACGCAACCAACGCACGCTGGAAAGCGATCTGATCAATTCGCGCGGGATTGCATCCGCCAATGATCTTCCGACCTCTAGGTCGCCGAGTGCTGAAAACGGCAACACTGCGATACATGGTGGGACCCCAACTATATTCTGCTCGGTGGTTTCGGGCGCTTCCAGTGATGTGACACTTGCTACCGACACCAGTTTGGCGGGCGCCACAAAGCGAAACCCCTGCCCGCGCAACGTACGGATGTATTTTTGAGCACTCCCATCATCGCCCAATGCCTGACGCAGAGACTTTACGCGGCCAAGGATTGTCCAATCCGAAACCACACGTCCAAACCATACACGTTGGACAATCTCATCCTTGGAAACCACCCGATGGCGGTTTTCGAGCAAAAGAACCAACAGATCAAAGACTTGCGGCTCAAGCGCGACAGCGGTCACACCACAAAGAAGCTCGCGGGTGTCAGTGTCTAACGTAAAGGCATCGAACTCGTATCGCATTCTCGTACTGCTCCCTCGATCTTGCCATTTTAGCCCAAGCGAAGTCTCAAATACAGATTTCCAATGATCTCCCAAAAATCTCCCAATTGACTTCAAGCAGTCCATGCGGCGGCGCGGTAGAGCCGTCGCATTCGGGCAATCCGCCCAGTCAAAAAAGAGTTTGGAGAATGACATGTCCCATCAAGAAACGCGATTGTCGGGAAACTGGCCAGCTGCCGGTTCCAAAGAAGTCGCTTCGGACTATTTCAACGCCGCCATGCGCGCGTTCAACATCTACCGGGGCGATCCCGTGGCGCTGGCTGACCAGGCGATAGAGGCTGCGCCGGACTTTGCAATGCCGTATATTCTGAAAGCCTATCTGTTCGGATTGGCAACCGAGCCTGATGCCGCAGCTGAGGCGCGGAACATTTTGGCGACAGTCCGACCGCTTGCCAAATCCGACCTGGAAAAATCGCATGTCGATGCCCTGAATGCGCTTCTTGCCAACAATTGGACAGAAGCTGCCGTCAAGTTGGACCGCCACAACATGTCGTTTCCACACGATATTCTGGGCCTGCAAGCCGGTCATCTGATGGACTTTTACCGCGCCAACGCACGCGACCTGCGAGACCGGATTGCGCGGATCCTGCCGAAGTGGTCGGAAGACCAGCCGGGCTATTCCATCCTCCTGGGCATGTACTCATTCGGGCTGGAAGAGACCGGTGACTACAGCCGGGCTGAAGCAATCGGTCGGGAAGCTGTCGAACGCGATCCGTTGGACTGCTGGGCGCAGCACGCCGTTGCGCATGTGCTGGAAATGCAAGGACGTGCAGAGGACGGGATCGAATGGATGACGTCGCGCGAACCGAATTGGTCGGGTGATGACAACTTCTTCAAGGTCCACAACTGGTGGCACAAGGCACTTTATCACCTCGACCTTGGTCAGGCCAAAGAGGCGATCAAGCTGTACGATGCGCGGATCCGCGAAGGAAAAAGCGATGTGGCACTAGATCTTGTCGATGCCTCGGCCTTGCTGTGGCGCTTGCATCTGGAAGATCACGACATCTCTGATCGTTGGGCCGATGTTGCGGCGTGCTGGGACAACCACGCCGATGGCAAGCTGTATCCGTTCAACGATTGGCACGCAGCGATGGCCTATCTGGGTTCAGGTCGCGATGACGATGTTGATCGTATCGTTGATCGGTATCGGAACGCGCCTTTTAATGGCGGCGAAACATCTCGCTGGGCCAAGGCAACAGGACTCCCATTGATCGAAGGGTTCAGGGCATTTTGGCAGGGCCGCTACGACGACGCGACCGAGGCGCTCCATGGTGCACGGTTTATCGCAAATTCATTCGGCGGCAGTCACGCGCAGCGGGACATTATCGATTGGACGTTGACCGAAGCCGCACTGCGTTCTGGCAACCGCAACGCAGCTGAAGCCCTGGCAAACGAGCGGATTGCCGTCAAGCCACACAGCCCCATCAACAAACGCTTTCTGGGTCGTGCGAACGCGCATTCCCTCAGATCCGCGACCGTAGCCTAGCAGCCAACGTCGCAGAGAAACTGGCGCGAGCGCGGATTGCCCGCGCCAGAAGACCTGATTGAGAGGACAAAAAATGAGAACTGAAATCCGCCATGTCGAAGCACAAGACGTATCGGACATCAAATGCATATTAACTGATGATTCCGTGATGTTGGGTACAATGCGCTTGCCACATGTTGCAAACGTCAATGTCGAAGCGCGTATTGAAACGGGACCGGGTGACTACAAACTGGTGGCCGATGTGGACGGTTGTGTCGTTGGCATCTGCTTTATGTCGTCGACGCCCGACGTGCCACGGCACAATCATGCAGGCGAAATTGACCTGGTCGCTGTGCGCAGCGATTTTCAGGGCAAGGGAATAGCCAAAGCGTTGCTGGGCGCGATGCTGGATCTGTGTGACAACTGGTTGCAGCTGGAACGGATCGGACTTTTGGTGTGGTCGGACAATACGCACGCCATCGAACTCTACGAAGCATTTGGATTTGAGCGGGAAGGCATCATTCGCAAATACGCCCGTCGACCGGGCGGCTTTGTCGATGCGATGATGATGGGCCGATTGTCAGATCACCACACGGTGACTGATCTGCATGTCGGCCACCAGGCAAGCCATTCAATTTGAACATGAAAACCGGGCCTTCTGCGTTTCAATCGAACGCAGCAAAAGGCGTAAGCTTGCGAAGGACAAAGACATGACTCTACCACTTTGCGCCAAGCGCTCTGCAAATCTGACGATCTCAATATTATGCCTGACAACGGTGAT
This sequence comes from Ruegeria sp. CF8, assembly GCF_056537285.1. NCBI lineage: Bacteria > Pseudomonadati > Pseudomonadota > Alphaproteobacteria > Rhodobacterales > Roseobacteraceae > Ruegeria > Ruegeria sp. CF8. Next base: position 413,051 of record NZ_JBQFRG010000004.1, read on the forward strand.
GGCCTGCCCGGCTGCGCAGGCTGACGTTCAACCCTTGCCTCTGCCTCTGACGGATACAGATTTTCTATGGGATGGAAATCCTGACCAGGCGCTCGTCACTCTTGGACAAAAACTCTTCTTTGACCCCATTCTTTCGGGCAATCGCAATATTTCCTGCGGAACCTGTCACGACCCGTCGCTCGGCACTGGGGATGGATTGGCACTGGGCATTGGCGAAGGCGGCCAAGGCGCAGGTCAAAAGCGCGAGACGAAAGACGGCGTGATCGGGCGCGTACCACGCAATGCTCAGCCACTCTACAATATTGGCGCGAGAAGTTACACGCGTATGTTCCACGATGGCAGGCTGGAGCCCGATGATCAAAAGACCTTCCCAAGCGGATTCTGGAGTCCCGCGCGCGAACACCTGCCCGCCGGGCTGCCCAATGCGCTGACCGCGCAGGCGATGTTCCCTGTTCTGTCACCTGTTGAAATGGCGGGCCAGAAGGGAGAGAATCCGATCGCGACCGCAGTGGCCGAGGATCGGTTGGTGGATGCATGGGACCTGATAGCTGAACGTTTGGACAGTATTCCCGCATACCAACGCCTCTTTGAGACGGCTTTTGGACCAGGACAGATAACTTTCAGCCAGGCTGCCGAAGCCCTTGCGGCGTTTCAAAGCGTCGTGTTCCGGTCCGAGGGCAGCCCGTTTCATCGCGCCCTGGCATCTTCGGATTTTTCGAGCCTTCCGGACAACGCCCGAAGGGGTATGGACCTGTTCTACGGCTCTGCTGGATGTGCAGAATGTCACAGCGGACCGCTTCTTACAGATCATGCGTTTCACGCGATTGCGATGCCGCAGATTGGCCCGGGCAAAGGCCATGGCAAAGACACAAGCTACTGGCAGGCCTCTGGTTTTATGGACCGGCTTGAGGATGAAGGGCGCTATCGTGTGACCTTCGAGGTGGAAGATCTCTTTCGCTTCCGAACGCCGTCACTGGTCAACGTCGCTTTGACGGGGCCATGGGGACATAGTGGAGCGTTTGACACACTCGAAGATGTGGTTCGGCATCACGCCAATCCATTGGAAAGCCTTGGAAGCTACGAAGCGCCGCCATTGCAGTGGATTGACGGCTTCATCGAGCAGACTGGAAGTGGCTCAGCTCTGATCTTTCACCCGCTAAATCCTGCGCGGCGGACCGCGTTCGATGCGCGGGACGGGTTTGTTCAAGGCTCAGAACGATTGCGGGGCCGCATCGCCGAAGCCAACGAGCTTACGCCCAAAGCAATGACGGACGATGAGATCGCCGACATTGTCGCATTTCTGAACACGTTGACCGACCCGACGATGACTGACTTGTCCGCGCTGGTTCCCGACAGCGTTCCTTCCGGGCTTCCACCGCAACCAAAGCGGTGAGCTAGAGGCAGATTCCCAATGACACCTTGCGCAAAACCCTATTCCTTTCAGCTGGTCAAATTCGCGAGCACCCCGAAGCACTTAGCGTTCGCCCAGCGCGCGAAAACGGCGCGGTGTCAATACGTCGACCAGCTACCCGCCTTTCTTCTGCGCAACGTTGCCCTGCATCAAGCTGCGCATGGAAAACCACTCAGCCCGTGCTCTGTAAACGGGTTTTGAGAAATTCATCTGCGAAAAATTGAAAAGGAGATTCCCATGCTTCGCATTTTGAAAACCACAACTGTTCTGTTGTCGATGACCCTTGTAGGTAGTGTTGCTGCTGATGACTTCGACCACACGGAATACGACTCCGGAGGTGCTGTCGGACCCACAGACCCAACTCCCGAGGCCAACATCATGATGGCTGCCTATGAAGCGAAGCGAACTATGTCGCTGAGCTTTATGTTCCATATCGACGAAGGGTTGACCGAACAGGACGTTTTCTTCGAAAAAGTCCCGGGTTCGGGCGAGGTGTTCCGCCCGACTGCCGCGACACGCGATATGAATGCGCCGCTCTTTGCTCTGGCAGATCCAGTGCCGCACACGCCACTGCAAACGGAAAACACAGGACCGTGGCCGAAAGGCAAGCCGCTGGGTATCACGCTTGGCGAATGGTTCGCTGCCAAAGGTGAGGGTACGTACCGGTGCGAGGACGGCACAGGCGAGGTGGATCTGCAATTTGAAAATCTCGTGCCCAATGGTCTTTACACGATGTGGCACGACTTTGCTGTCTGGCCGCCGACCGATCCGTTCAAGGGATTTTATGACCTGCCGTTCGGCGCTCGCGATGGTTCGGAAAACGCGTTCAGGGCCGACGCTGACGGGTACGCACACTTTCACCGCACGATAACGCCCTGCCTTCAGCTTACTGGTGAACAGCTTATCTCAGAACTGGCCATTGCCTGGCACAGTGATGGGCAGACTTGGGGGCCGGACACGGGCGAATTTTCGACCAAGACCCACGTCCAACTCTATGTTCCATTGCCCAAACGGCACGGCCTTTGATCGGACGGTGAGTCACCCCTGCTAAGCACCCTGCGCAATGCGATGCAAACGCAGAGTGCTATTTCAAAATCCAGACACCTAATTCCGTAGCCGCGCGTATCGCGTCGATACGGAACACGCTGTTCGAAAACGGCAGAACACAAACGTCCGAAAGTGACTGGTGTTGCGGATGCGGCAACTCTGGCCTCGCGTAGCCTCAGCGGCAGTGCAACGCAAGGATCAAAATACGACTATCCATATGTGGCCCTGGTCTGGGTTGTAATTGATGCCAAGTATCTGACGTCAGCACCGATAGGACAGTTTGGGGTGACCTGATAAGAGAGGGTTTCTGTCTCATTGTAACCACCAAGGAGAGAAGATGAGATAGAAACCCTGAACCAATCAGAGCCACGGCGAGAAGGTCGTTAAGGACATTCGTCGTGCCACCCGCAAATGGTATTCAGCTCAAGAGAAGATCAGGATTGTTCTGGACGGGCTGAAGGGCGAGGAGAGCATGGTGGAACTTTGCCAACGGCAATCGTCAAACTCAACTTTACAGGGTGCCGCATACGTCGAGGAGCCCATCGATTTAAATCAAAACAACTAGAAACCGACAAACCTGCAGAAAACACCAGACATTCTACAGGTCTTCTACAAGTTTCAAATCCCAACTTTTGGCAAGAGTTGTTCCATTGAATGCGAAATCAATGGAGACAGACAATGAATACAGCCGCCGCACTTGCCACCGCACCAGATCTGGCCGCGGTCAAATCAAAACAACACGCTACATGGTCGTCAGGTGATTACGCCGCCGTAGGTACTACCTTACAAATCGTTGGTGAAACCCTTGCAGAAGCGATGGATTTGCGACCCGACGCCCGCGTTCTGGATGTTGCCGCCGGAAACGGCAACGCAACCCTGGCTGCAGCGCGGAGACACTGCGATGTCGTTTCCACAGACTATGTTACCAGTCTTTTGCGCGCGGGTGCCGCTCGCGCCAAAGCCGAGCAGTTAACCGTCGCATTTCAAGAAGCTGACGCAGAAGACCTTCCCTTTGAGCGGGCGACTTTTGATCATGTGACATCTACGTTTGGTGTCATGTTTACGGCCAATCAACAGGCGGCTGCTGATGAAATGCTCCGCGTCTGCCGCAGTGGAGGCACTATCGGTCTTGCCAACTGGACGCCAGAAAGCTTCATAGGCGAAGTTTTTCGAACCATAGGACGGCATGTGCCACCGGTTTCGGGCGTTCGTTCCCCGTTGGAATGGGGAACCGAGGCGCGTTTGCAGGCACTCTTTGGGGCACAAGCCAAAAAGATCGAAATCACGAAACGCCAATTCACCTTCCGTGAACGTTCGCCGCAGCATTGGGTGGAACGGTGGCGCGAAATTTACGGCCCAATGCACAAAGCCTTTGACGCCGTCGGCGAGCGCGCACCGCAACTCGCAGCAGACCTGATCGCAGTTGCGCGCAATCACTCGACCGATACTCAGGCCATGATTGTTCCGGCTGAATACGCCGAGATCATCATTCACCGAGCATGAAAAACCATCAGCCCGGCGGGAATTCGCCGGGCAATTCATTCTCAGGAGACATTCAATGCTAGGGCAGTCCGAACACCAGAGATCACTCCCGCTTTTCGACAAATATGGCGGCATGCGTGCTTTGCATTCGGTGATCATCAATTTCTATGATCGCGTGCTGGACAGCGATATTGTGGGTCCTTTCTTTGACGACGTCGACATGGCCAAACTGATTGATCACCAGATGAAATTCTTCGCGTCTATATTGGGCGGTCCTGCGAAATTCACAGATCAACGACTGGTGAGTGCACATCTTCACATGACCATTACAAACGCGCAATTCGATGAAGTTATCGCGCTCTTGAGCGAGACGCTGACCGAAGCGGGCTTTGCTCCAGACGATCTTTCCAAAACACTAAACGCTGTTGAAGCGCGCCGTTCGCTGATTGTTAGGTAGTTCCATGCAAATCCAAGAAATAAGTGCAAGCCTACTAGGCTCCATCAATGTTGGAATCTGCATCGTTGACGCTGACACCGGCGTCATCGTTTCGCTGAACCAAACGTTTGAGACATGGTTCAGTGACGCGGCACAGGGTCAAGTTTTGAATTTGGATACGTCATTCGAAATTAAAGACCTGCCAGACAAAGAGCCGGTGGAGGTTCGCACGAAGGTCAAACATCGGACTTTGGTCGTTGAACTCAGTGCCCATGAAGCAGAATACGAAGGCAACACGTTGATTGTCATCGAAGGTCAAAACATCTCGCGCCTGCGCGAGACCGAAGCCATGATCGACAGCTATGCGGCCATGGTTGACAAGCGCACCCGCGAGTTGGAGCGAGAAAACAGGCGTGTTGAAAAACTGCTTTTGAACATGATGCCAAAATCGGTCTACGAGGAATTCATGACATTCGGATGTGTCACGCCACGATTGTTCGAGCCGGTGACGGTCATCATGCTGGATTTTGTGGGTTTTACCAAGATGGCCGCAGCGGGCGACCCTAACGTAACCGTTTCTGAACTAAACTCAATTTTCACCGCATTCGATCAGATTGGTGAGCAGCACGGCAGCGAGAGGATCAAAACCATCGGAGACTGCTATATGGCGGTGACTGGATTACCGCATTCCACACCAGATCACGCGCTTTCTGCCGCGCGGGTCGCGGCCAAAATGATGCGCTTTCTGGAGCGGCGCAATCAAACGCACCCGCACACATGGCGCGCTCGCATCGGCATTGCCAGCGGCTCTGTCGTAGGCTCAGTGGTCGGCGTTCAGAAATACGTCTATGATGTCTTTGGTCCTGCGGTGAACATGGCTGCGCGTTTGCAGGCTCAGTCCGACCCCATGGAGATCACTGTATGCGACTCGATGCGCGACGAACTGATCGAAGATTTCAAACTCAGTGAGGCCGAGACAGTCTCCTTGCGTGGATTTGGCGATACGCAAATTGCACGCCTGAAACACTACCAACCAAACAGAAAGGTCGCTTGAGCCGCAGGCGCGGGGTCTGAGTTTTTAGAAACCTGCCTTGCGAAATGAATTGAGCATGCGATCACGGTATGCCTGATCTTTGACGACACTTGCCTCAACAAGTTTTTCGGCAGTGGCATCCGGCCTCACGCTACGGACTTTTGCGGCCATGGCCTGCATCCTGTCGGTCAGATTAAGTTCGGCAGCGCAGGCTAAGATCAATCGGGGTGCCCAAGTAGAGCCGGGCGCTTCAATATAACCTTGTTCAAGCAGAGATAAGGCATCTTCATATTCGCCCAATCCGTATCGGGCGGCGCCAATGCCAAAGTAATAGCTAAACCGCATCGGATCATGTGGGCTAAGACGCAAAGCTCTTTCGTAGTTTGCGACTGCTTCGTTCATGTTCCCGGCAAAGGTTTCCACGGCTCCCAACATTGCCCAGGCCCAAGCCAGACTTGGGTCCAGCGCAAGGGCAGACTCGAGGTGATGGCGCGCTGCAGTATGTTGCCCTGCAGCCACCTCGGCCGTGGCCACGAATGTCAGAACCAATGCATCGCGCGGCGCAAGGTCAAGCGCGCTTTTGCCATGTTCCATCGCCTCTGCAAGCGCAGCCGGTCCGTCAGGGGCCCAGTCGGACATCGCCTGTTGTCCCAGACACCACGCAAGCATGGCATGGGACAAGGCATGTTCGGGATCTGATACCAATGCCCGTCGCAAATGAACCACGGCCTGCCGATTGTCATCCGCGTCCATCCGCATGCAAAGCGGCGTCGCGCGTAGGAGTTCATGATATGCATCCGTCAAGTCAGCCTCAGCCAAGGCGCGTTGCACTTCAACCATCATGATATTCGGGACGAGGCGGCCCAGAATGGCCGCAACCACCAGGTCTTGCGCCTCAAACGGGTTGTCAAGCTGCCCTTCAAAACGATCTGCCCAAACCTCTGCTTGCCGCCCTGCATGCAACAAAGAAGCGTTTAGGCGAAATGCATTCCCCGCAAATCGCAGTTTGAGGCCAAGCACGTACCGAACGCCCAATTCTTCGGCCGCTTGCTTTGCGTCATTCTGACCAGAATATCGGGCGACATAAATCGTCCCCACCCGACCAATGGCTGCGCTTATATCGTCCTCTAACCCTTCACCAAAAGCCCGTTCAGCATCCGTTGGATGCACCATCGTGGTTGCCATGATGGCAATGGAGGGTTGCGATAGGACCGCTGCAGAGCCGGTCTTGTCATGCGTTTCCTCGACCGTACCAACAAATTGGAACCCGTGCCCGTGCACAGTTCGGACCAAAGCCTGCCGCGCGCCGTCATCTCCTATGGCCGCTCTGACCGCCTTGACGCGGCTGCTTAGGGCTGCATCCGAAACGATCCTGCCTTTCCAGATAACCGAAAAAATCTCGTCCTTCGACACGACACGGTCACGGTTTTCAATGAGATGCCGAAGCAGCGCGAACACTTGCGGCTCGGTCGCAACTGGAACGTCTTCCCGCGTCAATTGCAGGCGGCTTGCGTCCAGAACGTATTGATCAAATGCATATTTCACAGGGTAATTCTGCGCGAAATCAGTTTTTGCGTAAAGCGTGAACGCAAATCGCAGCACCCGTTTGCCGCTGTTTTCGAGTCCAAGAAAAACGCTTTGGCAGTGGCCAGACCGCAAATTCGTCAAGTCTTCAGAAAATCACCAGAAAACCTCCATGAAAGGGCCAAGCATCGCAACAACCGGCTCGGGCAAACAGAGGTCATCTGAAACAAAAGTGAATTGGAGCCTGACTTATGAAACGCCCTGGCCTGATCCTATATGGCGCTGCTGCCTATGTTCTTTTCAATGTGACCTTTTTGTACATGATCGGCTTTCTTCTGCAATTGCCCGTTCCGAAGGCGATTAACGATGGGACCTCAACCGCCTGGCCCGTCGCCGTTGTCATCAATGTCGGGCTGATCTTCCTCTTTGGCTTTTTTCACAGCCTCATGGCGCGACAGGCGTTCAAAGTCTGGTGGACGCGGGTCATTCCTGCGGATGCAGAACGCAGTACCTATGTGTTGCAATCGGCCCTGTTTCTGATCCTGGCGATGTGGCAGTGGCGCCCGCTGCCCGAAACGATCTGGATCGTCGATGGTGCCCTGGCGTGGCTGACATATGGCATCTGTGCACTGGGTGTCTTCATGGTTTTGCTGTCGACCTTTCTGATCGACCATTTCGAGTTGTTTGGTCTGCGTCAGGTTTGGACTGCAAGCAGCGCTCGACTTATGCCCAAACCGCAGTTCAAAACGCCCGGGCTTTACCGTTTCGTACGCCACCCGATGCAGCTTGGCGTTATACTGGTCTTGTTCGGCACGCCACACATGACAGTTGGTCACGCGCTCTTTGCCGGGCTGATGACAGTTTATGTGATGATTGGCCTATGGTTCGAGGAAAGATCTCTGTTGCGCGAGTTTGGCGATACGTATCGTGCGTACCAGGCGATGGTTCCCATGCTGATCCCGCGCCTGACGCCCTTGCGTTCCGGCGATCTCGAAACGCAACACGGCTGAGCATTGCTGAGCAACCTCGTCATTGCGTCGTTGATCCGATCCATCTGACGCGGATCCCGGCCAATCGGACTTGGCGCGATCTCTTCAATCTTTGCGTGTACACCGTGAGCGTGAGACGCGATGTAGGTCGACCCACAAGCTGGACTGCGGCCATTTGTTTGATCGGCACACTGCGCAACCATTCCTGTACACTGCTTTTAAAAAACATGCGTACTGAGCAGCCCGCTTTTGCTGGTCCAAGCTGTTTGTTAGAGCATGATTGGCGTTGGTTCCACCGGTATGATTGCTTCCTGGGCTGGTGGACGATAAGCACTGGTTTCGGGTGGCTCGCTCCAAAATTTTGCGAGGCATCCGGTTAGTGGTCGTCAATATATCACTTGCGAACAGTTGATCTGTCGGAATTAACTCACATGAGAGATCAGGAGGCCAGATGGCAAAGTCACACGATCCCGAGCAGCCCACCGTCCTTTCGCAGGACCCGCATAACCTCAGGGATAGTGGCGAGAAGAATCTAGAAACGGCGATCGGGCGCGAGATCAAAGCCCTGCGCCGGCAACATGGCATCACGATAGCAGAGCTGTCTGTACTGACCGGTTTATCGATTGGAATGCTGTCGAAGATTGAAAACGGGTATACATCACCTTCATTGACCACACTGCAACTGCTTGCCAATGCCCTAAGCACGCCGATCACCTCGTTCTTTCGTCGGTATGAGGAAACCCGGAACGCCGTGCATACCAAGGCCGGCGAAGGCGCTGAAACGGACAGGGCCGGAACACGTGCTGGGCATCAGTACAACCTGTTGGGTCATTTGGGGGCCAATGCCAGCGGTGTCGTGGTCGAGCCTTATCTGATTACTTTGACGGAAGACTCCGACAGGTTTCCGACATTTCAGCATGACGGAATCGAGATGCTTTACATGCTTGAGGGAGAGGTCGGGTACCGTCACGGAGATCAGATCTACCATCTGAAACCCGGTGACACTCTGTTCTTTGATGCGGATGCACCGCATGGGCCGGAAGAGTTGATCCAGCTGCCGTCGCGCTATCTTTCAATTATCTCCTACCCGCAATCGGCGCCTCCCTGATTTTCACTCACAGGAAAAACATTTTCCTTGTGTTGAGTTCTTTCAATGTCGGTGCTAGCGTTCCCCGGATGGCCATTCAGGGAATTTTGAAAGATGTGTGGAATTGTCGGTCTGTTTCTCAAAGACAGGTCATTGGAGCCTGAGTTGGGTTCGATGCTGACGGACATGCTGGTCACGATGACGGATCGTGGCCCGGACAGCGCGGGGATAGCGATCTATGGGGCTGAGGCAGACGGCTCGGCCAAACTGACCGTGCAATCGGATATGCCCGAGGCGGATTTTGAGTGTCTTGCTGTGGATCTGGGGGCAGCGATTGGTGCCGAAGTGACTCTGCGCACAAATGACACGCATGCGGTTTTGGAACTGGACGGGGCCAAGGTCGAACAAGCGCGCCAAGCGGTGCGAGAGTTGCGCCCGGGTCTGCGGGTGATGTCGGATGGCACGGCAATCGAGATATACAAAGAGGTGGGCCTGCCCCGCGACGTGGCCGACCGGTTCAGCTTGTCCGCCATGAGCGGCAGCCACGGGATCGGTCACACTAGGATGGCCACCGAATCCGCCGTGACCACCGAAGGGGCGCACCCTTTCAACACTGGGTCAGATCAGTGCCTGGTCCACAATGGCTCTTTGTCGAACCACAACGCGCTGCGCCGCAAACTGAAACGCGAAGGAGTGCGGGTCGAGTCGATGAACGACACCGAGGTCGGCGCGGCCTACCTGACCTGGAAAATGAAGAACGGGGCGACGCTGGGTGAGGCGCTGGAAAGCAGCCTTGAGGATCTCGATGGTTTCTTCACTTTCGTTGTCGGTACCAAGGACGGGTTCGGTGTGGTCCGTGACCCGATCGCCTGCAAACCGGCGGTGATGGCCGAGACCGATCAGTACGTGGCCTTTGGCAGCGAATACCGCGCGCTGGTGAACCTGCCGGGTATCGATGACGCCAGGGTGTGGGAGCCCGAACCCGCAACCGTCTATTTCTGGAGCCACTGAGATGCAGACTTACGATGTGGCAGAAAACGGCCTGCGGGGTTTGAATGCGGCCCTTCAGGCGCAAAGCAAAGAAACTAACCAGACCAATTGGGAAGTGCAGAATCCCAAGGGTAGCCACGCCATCGCTGTGGGTCTGGACGCGCCGATTGAGGTCACCGTCAAAGGCTCGACCGGCTATTATTGTGCGGGCATGAACCAGCAGGCGACCATCAAGGTTGAAGGCTCGGTCGGTCCGGGGGTGGCCGAAAACATGATGTCCGGCACTGTAATCGTTGACGGCGATGCCAGCCAATATGCCGGGGCGACCGGGCATGGCGGGCTTCTGGTGATCAAAGGCAATGCCAGCTCGCGCTGCGGGATTTCGATGAAAGGCATCGATATCGTCGTGCATGGCAATATCGGCCACATGTCCGCCTTTATGGCGCAGGCGGGCAATCTGGTTGTGTGCGGCGATGCAGGCGATGCGCTTGGCGACTCACTTTATGAGGCACGGTTGTTTGTGCGCGGCTCGGTCAAAAGCCTGGGCGCGGATTGCGTTGAGAAAGAGATGCGGCCTGAACATATCGAAATTTTGACTGACCTTCTGGAGCGTGCCGGATCGGACGCCAAACCGGAAGAATTCAGGCGCTACGGCTCGGCCCGCCAGCTTTACAATTTCGACGTCGACAACGCAGCCGCCTATTAAGGATGAAGGGTATGAAAGAAAAGGATCAGACCATCCCCCGCACCATGCCGATTCAGTCGGCGACCTTTACAAATCCCATCAACGCGGAAATCCGACGGGCGGCGGCCACTGGTATCTACGACATTCGTGGTGGCGGTGCCAAACGCAAGGTGCCGCATTTTGACGATCTGTTGTTTCTGGGCGCATCGGTCTCGCGTTATCCGCTTGAAGGGTATCGTGAACGTTGCGGTACCTCGGTAACGCTCGGTACACGTTTTGCCAAAAAGCCGATTGAGCTGGATATCCCGATCACCATCGCGGGCATGAGCTTTGGCGCGCTGTCCGGCCCGGCGAAAGAGGCTCTGGGTCGGGGTGCTTCGATGGCTGGGACGTCAACGACAACCGGTGACGGTGGCATGACGCCCGAAGAGCGTGGGCATTCTTCTAAGCTGGTCTATCAATACCTGCCGTCGCGCTATGGCATGAACCCCAACGATCTGCGCAAAGCCGACGCCATCGAAATTGTGGTCGGCCAAGGCGCAAAACCCGGCGGCGGCGGCATGTTGCTGGGTCAGAAGATCAGCGATCGCGTGGCTGAAATGCGCACGCTGCCCAAGGGGATTGACCAGCGCTCGGCCTGTCGGCACCCGGACTGGACCGGCCCGGATGATCTGGAGATCAAGATCCTCGAACTTCGCGAGATTACCGGCTGGCAGGTTCCGATCTACGTGAAGGTCGGCGCGACGCGGCCCTATTACGACACCGCACTGGCGGTGAAAGCCGGGGCCGATGTCGTGGTGATGGACGGGATGCAGGGCGGCACCGCTGCCACGCAGGATGTGTTCATCGAACATGTCGGCATTCCCACGTTGGCCTGTATCCGCCCTGCTGTTCAGGCGTTGCAGGATCTGGGTGTGCACCGTGAGGTGCAATTAGTGATTTCGGGCGGTATTCGGACCGGCGCGGATGTGGCCAAAGCGATGGCCTTGGGGGCAGATGCGGTGGCCATCGGTACCGCAGCTCTGATTGCACTGGGTGACAATGACCCGAAATGGGAGGCCGAGTATCAAAAGCTGGGCACCACCACCGGGGCCTATGACGACTGGCACGAAGGACAGGATCCGGCGGGCATCACAACACAGGATCCGGAACTGGCCGCACGGCTTGATCCGGTCGAGGCCGGTCGTCGACTGCGCAACTACCTGAAGGTGATGACCTTAGAGGCGCAAACCATCGCGCGTGCCTGTGGTCACAATCACCTGCTCAATCTGGAGCCCGAAGACCTCTGCGCCTTGACAATGGAGGCGGCTGCAATGGCCAAAGTGCCGTTGGCGGGCACCGACTGGTATCCGGGCAAGGCCGGGTTCTGAACTGCAACCAATATGAAGGCGCGGCCCAAAAGGGCGGCGCCTTTCTTCTTTTGAACCAACAGGGAAAGGGAAGGTGACCATGACAACAGATCTGGCAGATTTCGCCAAAGAAAAAGGCGTCAAGTACTTCATGATTTCGTTCACCGATCTGTTCGGTGGACAGCGAGCCAAACTGGTCCCTGCACAAGCGATTGCAGATATGCAAGAGGAAGGGGCGGGTTTCGCGGGCTTTGCCACCTATCTCGACATGACCCCTGCGCATCCCGACATGCTGGCCGTGCCGGATCCGTCTTCGGTGATCCAACTGCCGTGGAAGCCCGAGGTCGCTTGGGTTGCAGCGAACTGTGTGATGGAGGGCGAAAATGTTGCCCAAGCCCCGCGCAACGTGCTACGTCGCCTGATCGACGAGGCCGCCGTCGAAGGCATGCATGTTAAAACCGGGATCGAGGCCGAGTTCTTTCTGCTGACTCCGGATGGCGAACAGATCAGCGACCCGTTCGATACCGCCGAAAAACCCTGCTACGACCAACAGGCGGTGATGCGCCGCTATGACGTGGTGCGCGAGATCTGCGACTATATGCTGGAACTGAGCTGGGGCCCGTATCAGAACGACCACGAAGACGCCAACGGCCAGTTCGAGATGAACTGGGAATTTGACGATGCGCTGAGCACAGCGGACAAACATTCGTTCTTCAAATTCATGACCAAGTCCGTGGCAGAAAAGCACGGCTTTCGCGCCACCTTCATGCCAAAACCGGTTGAGGGACTGACGGGTAATGGCTGCCACGCCCATATCTCGGTCTGGGATGCCCCCGGTGCAGATGCGAAGACCAACGTGTTTGCAGGTGCAGGTGACGGTCCGACCGGCGAGGTGGGGCTGAGCGAGAAAGGTAAGCATTTCCTCGGCGGGATCATGAAACACGCCAGCGCGCTGGCGGCGATCACCAACCCGACAGTGAACTCGTACAAACGCATCAACGCGCCCCGCACCATGTCAGGTGCCACGTGGGCTCCGAATACCGTCACATGGACGGGTAACAACCGCACCCATATGGTCCGCGTCCCCGGACCAGGCCGGTTCGAGCTGCGACTGGCTGATGGCGCTACAAACCCCTATCTTTTGCAGGCTGTGATTATCGCGGCTGGCCTGTCTGGTATTCGCTCGAAGGCTGATCCGGGACGGCGGTATGACATCGATATGTACGCCGAGGGTCATACCGTCAAAGACGCGCCAAAACTGCCGTTGAACATGCTGGATGCTTTACGTGAGTACGACAAGGACGCCGAGTTGAAGGCGGCCATGGGCGAGGAATTCTCAGCTGCCTATCTGAAGATGAAACATCAGGAATGGAACTCTTTCACCAGCCATTTCTCGCGTTGGGAAAAAGAACACACCTTGGACATCTGAGGGTTCGGTTCCTGATCGCGCAATGGGATTGGGGCGTGAATATGCGCTCAGGCCGACTGGATGTTTCGCTAACTTTTAGGATGGCCAAAGTCAGCGACTTACTGGACACACCTACCCCGCGATCTCGGCAAATAGCTGGAAGTCAGATGTTCAGACGCTGGCAAATTGCCGCTTCCGGATCATGTTGGCGACCTCGATGCCGAACAAAGTAGCCCAGGCGGATCTGAACGATTTGAACCCATACATGTGCCGTACGCGACGCTTGATAAATCGATGATCCTGTTCGGTCAGATTATTCAGATACTTGGACATGACTGTTTGGATTTTGGCTGGGCTGCCAAACCGATTGAGGATTTTGTTACCCTCACGAATGCTCGCCGCGTTGGCGCCACTTTTGTCGATGACAATCTTGCTCGGGTTTCCATTCGAAGACAGCGCTTAGGCAAAGAACCGTGCTGCTGCTGGACGGTTCCTGCGCTCAGACAGCATGAAATCAAGAGTATTCCCAGCTTTGTCGACGGCCCGATAGAGGTACATCCATTTGCCGCGAACACGAATATAGGTCACTTCAAAGCGTCATGAACTCAGTGTTGGACGCTTCTTTGACTGCGCAAGAACTGAGACGATCGGCGCGTGTTTCACAACCCACCTAGTCAATGTGGCATGGTCAACTCGCACACCGCGCTCTGCTGTGATCTCTTCCAAGTCACGATAGAACACCGTGTACCGCAGATAGAAGTAAACAGCGTACAAAACTGTATCCTTCGAGAAATGACGGCCCTTTAACGAGACTTTGCTCAATAAAACCTGTTCGAAAACTTCGACGAGTACAAACCTCAGATCACCAAGGCTCGTCAACTAGACCCCAGAGTTTGCAACGCATCCTTTCCTTAAATTTGAAGCAGCTTTGTACAACATTTGCGGTCGCGACTGTGAGCAGCCTCATCTGACTGGTCCAAATTGGTTGTTAGTGCATAATCGGCCTGTGATCCATCGGGATGGTGGTTTCGGGCGCTGGCGGGCGATAGCCCAAAGCACTGTGGGGGCGTTTTGTGTTGTAGTGTTTCTTCCATTGTTCGATCAGAATTTGAGCATCGCGTAGGCTGTAGAATTTTGCAGATCTACAAACCGGACAGTTCGGAACCCCTGATTTGGGGTTCCTAGCTTCTGTCAAGTCTCGGCAATTTGCGGCCGATGGGTAGTCTTTTGTGTGAAGGGCCACCAAGCAAACATTGGCTGCGGCACCGGTGACAGTTGATGGCTGCTGTGCGCAGAAAGCACTTTTTAGCCAAGCGGAGACCCCAGTGCCGATTGCGTAGTTTGGACCACTTTACTCGGGGAAGACCAGCGCTGCATCAAGGGCTGGCTGAAGCCAAGGCACAGATTCAGAATGCGTAGCGCATCCCGAATTCGGTGTAGTTCTGGCTTAGTGTAAGATCGGCTTTCCGGCTATCACGAATGACACGTTCAGCGTTGGGCAGATCGTTCGATTTTGCGCGTTGCAGCGCGGTTTGCGGTTCAAACCCATGCTTAATCCAGCGGTGCTGTAACCTGCTCTCGAGTTCTTGCACTGTGGGGCTGACAAAAACCGTTGCGGTGTAAACGTCCTCCAACGTCCTCCACGGGTTGCTTTTCATCAAAAGGTAGTTCCCTTCTACAACCACTGTCGGAGTTTCAGGGTGCACCGCAATCGCATTAGCGATGGCCAGGTCCATTTGGCGGTCGAACTTGGGATGATAGGATTCATATCGCGCTGATTGCAGCGCCCTAATTGCATCGCAAAAACCCACTGCATCGAAGGTTTCTGGTGCGCCTTTTTTTGCCCGCAAGCCTCGCGTTTCCAAGACGTGATTGTCCAAATGGTAACCATCCATAGGTACAAGTGTGGCTGACGGAACCGCCGAGCTCTGTTGTGTGTTCAGCAGTTGCACAACAGCTTCCCCTAAGGTCGACTTTCCAGATGCAGGGGGGCCGGCGATTGCGATAATCTTCCGAACTCCAACCTGCCTCCGGGAAAAGATCAGTTCGCAAACGCGCTCAGCATCCTGCTTGATCACGCTGCGTCCTCTTTTGGGGGTTCCTTGGCACCGGTCATGAAGGCCACCGCATCGGACATCGTATAGTCCTTGGGATCAATCGTACAAAGGCGTTTGCCCAGCCGGTGTACATGGATGCGATCGGCGACTTCGAAAACATGCGGCATGTTGTGGCTGATCAATATGATCGGAATACCACGCGCCCGCACGTCCTGGATCAGCTCAAGCACCTTGCGGCTTTCTTTGACGCCCAAAGCAGCCGTCGGTTCGTCCATGATGATAAACTTGGTTGCAAAGGCGGCGGCACGGGCAACGGCAACACCTTGGCGCTGACCGCCAGACAGCGTTTCAACTGCCTGATTGATCGACTGCACAGTCATCAGCCCAAGCTCGGTCAGTTTTTCACGGGCGAACTTCTCCATAGCTGGCCGATCTAACTGACGCATGTACTTGCCCATGAAACCCTGTTTGCGGATCTCGCGCCCCATGAACATGTTGTCCGCAATTGAAAGGGCAGGAGACATGGCGAGCTGCTGATAGACAATCTCGATTCCCATGTTCCGGGCGTCGATTGGCGAGGTGAAGTTGACCTTCTTCCCTTCGATCAGAATCTCGCCCTCATCCGGGATTGTTGCCCCGCAGATCGCCTTGACGATGGACGACTTGCCAGCGCCGTTGTCCCCAATGACCGCAAGGATTTCTCCTTGCCGCAGTTCAAAGTCGGAATGGTCGATAGCGGTAACGTGGCCGTAGCGCTTCACGATCCCGCGACCCTGGACGACTGGAGTTGTGTCTGACATTAGCCCGATACCTTTCTGATCCACTGGTCGACCGCGACCGCTGCGATGATGAGAAGTCCGATAAGCAGGAAGGTCCACTGAGCATCTGCGCCTAGTAACCTGAGCCCCAGTGTAAACACGCCGACGATCAGTGCTCCGAACAACGAGCCCAGAATGGAGCCTCGCCCGCCGAACAATGAGATACCGCCAATCACGACCGCTGTGATGCTTTCGATATTGGCCAATTGTCCGGATGTTGGGGAAACCGACCCGATGCGCCCGATCAACGCCCAGCCCGCAAAGGCACAGATTAAACCGGACAACATATAAACGGACATCAGTGTTCTGTGCACGTTCACACCGGAGAGCTCGGCCGCTTCAGGGTCATCCCCCACCGCGTAAACATGCCGGCCCCAAGCCGTGTGTTTGAGCGCGTAAGCCAGCACGAAAATCAGAACGAGCATGAATATCACGCCGACCGTAAAGGTCGCGCCGCCGATGCTGAACTTGGTGCCAAAGAATTGCAGGAACGGGGCGTTGGCCTCGATATCCTGACTGCGAATTGTTTCGTTTGCGGAATACAGGAAATTTGTCGCCAAAACGATCTGCCACATGCCGAGCGTGACAATAAACGGCGGCAGTTTTACGCGACTGACCAACCATCCATTGAGAGCACCGATCAGGGTTCCCATTGCCAGCCCGCACATCACTGCAATAGGCACGGGGATGCCGTAGCGGAAGGTAAACTGACCCATAATGACGGAAGAAAACACCATGATCGCACCGACGCTGAGGTCGATGCCGGCGGTCAGAATGACAAGGCTTTGTGCCGCGGCCACGATGCCCACGATCTGAACCTGCTGCAGGATCAGCGTCATCGCAAAGGGTGAGAAGAACTTTGATCCCAGCAGCAGGCCGAAAATTAAGATCGCGCCAACCAGAACGATCAATGGCACAAAGGATGGATTGACGTGGAGAAGATGCTGCAACTTCCCCAGAACACCACGCCGGTGATCTTCAAACTCCGCAACGGTTTCTGTCGCGTTGGCGGCGGTTTCGAATTCCTGGGCGTTTTGGTTTGCTTCAGACATCTCTCCCCCTTTTCGTGGCTGGCATTGCGTCCACGAAATCAGTGTACAGGAAGTTTCGGTTTGCTGGTGAAAGGATTGATGAGGCGCTGCGGCGCGCCTCACCCAAAGGGGTTGTCTTTAGCCCCAGCAGAGATTCAGGCCTTCTGCGACCGACAGCGACTCGACCCCATCAACCGGCTGGTCGGTGATGAGCGCCACACCCGTGTCATAGAAGTCTTTGCCGGGTGTGTTTTCAGGCTTCACGCCCTCATCAGCCCATTTCTTCACGGCCTCAACACCAAGCGCGGCCATCAACAGCGGGTACTGCTGGCTTGTCGCACCGATCACACCGGCTTCGACGTTTTGGACACCGGGGCACCCGCCGTCGACCGAAACGATCAGAACGTCGTTTTCACGCCCGATGGATTTCAGCGCCTCATATGCGCCCGCTGCGGCCGGTTCGTTGATCGTGTGAACAACGTTTATGGATGGATCCTTTGCCAGAAGGTTTTCCATCGCACGGCGACCGCCTTCTTCGTTGCCGTCGGTCACGTCACTGCCGACCAGACGCGCATCGGTTTCGTCACCGATGACGTTCGGGTCCGCCAGGTCCACGCCGAACCCGTCGAGAAAACCCTGATTGCGCAGAACGTCCACAGTCGGCTGGCTGACGTTCAGATCCAGCGTCGCAATCTTGGCATCGGCTGCAGCGTCACCCATTTTGGCTTTGGCCCATTGACCGATCAGCAGGCCGGCCTTGTAGTTGTCCGTCGCGAATGTTGCGTCCGCCGAGTCAATCGGGCTCAGCGGCGTGTCCAGCGCAATGACCAGAACGCCCGCATCCCGCGCCTGTTTGACAGCAGGAACGATCGAGCTGGTGTCAGATGCCGTCAGCAGAATGCCTTTTGCGCCATCAAGAATGCAGGTTTCAATGGCCTGGACCTGAGTTTCATGGTCGCCATCAACTTTACCGGCAAATGCCTTGAGCGTCATGCCCAGCTCTTCTGCCTTGGCGGTTGCGCCTTCCTTCATCTTGACGAAGAAGGGGTTGGTGTCGGTCTTGGTAATCAGGCAGACGGTTTCACCAGCCGCGTGCGCGGATGCAGCGGCGAATGTCAGCGCAGTCGCGGATGCGGCGAGCTTGAGTAGATTTCTCATATTGTCCTCCCAGAAATTGTTGTCGCCCCGCGCGACGTTCCTGCGGGACGCGCCTCCATCCTCCAATGAAGGTCTTTTTCAAGAAACTGTGATTCTAGTGTCTCTGTCAATAAATAAATAAAGTTTATTTATTAATTTGCCTGAGCACCTTTTCATAAGAAAATAAGGTGTTTATGTTCAGGTTTATGGAAAGAGAGGCGCTCAAAACACTTACTGGTGGAGTAAGCCAAAGTGGTGTTCGTGATCACAACGAACGCCTGATTCTGACAGTTTTACAACGGCATGGACCCGCTGCGGGTGCGGATGTCGCCCGGCTGACGGGCCTATCTCCTCAGACCGTATCTATCATTTTACGCAAACTCGAAAAGGATGCGATCCTCAAGCGTGGAACGCCACTACGTGGAAAAGTGGGAAAGCCCTCGATCCCGATGGAGCTAAACCCCGAAGGCATCTTGTCGGTCGGCATGAAGATAGGTCGACGCAGTGCGGACCTGCTTTTGATTGACTTTATGGGCAGGCCACGTCGGCAACTTTCCACGACTTATGACTATCCTCTGCCCGAGGCTGTTTTCGGATTCCTGGAAACTGGATTGGAAACGCTTCTCTCTCACGAGCCCCAAAAGCTTCGCGACCGAGTCTGCGGAATCGGGATTGGAACCCCCTTCGAACTTTGGAAATGGCACGACCTGTCCGGACTTGCGGCTAAGAAATTCAGGTCCTGGAAAAACGTGAACTTCTTCTCTGAGGTCGCCAAGTTCAGCGACCTGCCAGTTTTTGTGGTTAACGATGCCACGGCCGCGTGTCACGCCGAACACCTCTATGGACGTGGGGCTGAGTATCGCGATTACTTTTACTTCTTCATCGGATCAATGATTGGCGGCGGCGTCGCGTTGAACGGCACCGTATTTGAGGGAAACCAAGGCAATGCGGGTGCATTGGGCGCGATGCGGACGACAGGTCCTTTGGGGGAAAGTCAGCAACTGATCGACACTGCCTCGCTGTTTCTGCTTGAGGACCGACTGATCGAAGCGGGCGTCGATCCAGATATCCTGTGGAAGAAGCCGCAAGATTGGAGCAGCATTTCTCGCTATGTCGAACCGTGGATTGGGACCACGGCACAGGAGCTTGCCAAGGCCGCCCTTTCCATTTGCGCGGTCATTGATTTTGAGGCAATTTTCATCGACGGTGCGTTTCCACCTGAAATACGGGAAGAGCTGGTCTCACGTGTTCGTCGTTACCTAGTCAACCAAGACAAACGCGGTTTGATTCCTCCGGTTGTAGAAGCTGCTGCTGTTGGGGAAAACGCTCGCGGCATTGGAGCGGCAAGCAGCCCAATTTTCCGCCAGTTTCTATTGAACACAAACGCGGGGCTTTCTGGGATGTAGCCTACGCTCATTTCTGCCAAGTCTTAATCAAGAAAGAGCCGCTTCCGCTTAGTTGGGAGGCCTTAGAACGGGCGCTTTGACACAGTTGCCGGAGCAACTGCAGACCGCTCTAGGCCGCCTCGAAAGCGGCCAACGTCGGATTTCTACGAGTTCATGTCACTGGGGCACCGCGCAGAATTGGTCGAATTGGACTCAATGCTGACCTCGGTGCGGAAGCAGCACAAGTCCCTGCCCCGTTCTCCACAACATATCCAACGGCTCATAGCCGCCGTTCGACATTGGTCACCGTCGCTGCGACGCGGCCCGTCAGAGGAGACATTCGCTGCGCGTGCAAAAACGGGGGCCGGTCGAACTCACAGTCGGCGGACAAAGCGGAAATCGCAATGCATATCGACTGGTCATTGCTGCCGCTCACTTGGCAAAGCCGCTGCCGCGGTGCGGCCGCCAAAGCAGCCGTTCGCTGTGGATACCAGAACCTAGTTCAATAAACCTAGTTTCCTGCGGGACAGCTGTTACGTCACCTGTCGGTTCAAATGGCACTGAGCGGCCGGCAGAAATTTGTTCGCACTACTTTCTTCGAAAAAGCAAACTCTTGGATTACTGTTGCAAGTAACCTTGTCACTTCGTCCGCAAATTTGTGGAATCCTCGTTCAGTACGCAGTCAGAAAAACCCCAGCTTTCAGATCATTGAACACTTACTAAAGTCATCATTGTAAGCCGTTAGGCAGCTCTTCGCTCCACTTTCGAAGTTCATCAAGAAAACAAAGAGCAGTCTGACCAAACTCGGTCACCGAGTATTGCACGGAAACAGGAGACGTATCCATAACCTGCCGGCGCACCAGGCCCTGATCCTCAAGTTGACGTAGTCTTTCAGTGATCATCTTCTTGCTTGCACCACCGATCATGCGCGACAGATCGTTGAATCGCACAGGACCATCTTTGAGGTGCCACAAGATAGACCCGGTCCATTTTCCGCCAATGATCCGCATACCGCGTTCTATTGCACATGGCTCCTGACAGGCCTCCGAGACCAGTCGGCGCCCTTTGGCATCTTCGTCAATCCGCGCTCGCATCGTCATCCTTTCGCTCAGGCAACTAGGTTACTAAAAGTATACTAGTTGATTTCCAACACCTGTACCATCAAATGCTCTCTGAGCCCGAAGAAAGTCAAGGGTTCAAGATTACACAAATAGGATATGGACATGAGCAAAATCCTGATCGTGAACGGTACTCAGCCCTACGAATTCGCCCCCGGACAGTTGAACGCCAGCCTAACAGAACGCGCGCGCGACGTGCTGAGCGCAATGGGTCACGAGGTACGCGTGGCAACCGTCGCCGACGGCTATGACGCGAATGCTGAGGTTGAGGCGCACCTTTGGGCCGACACAGTCATCATGCAGTTTCCGGTGAATTGGATGGGAGTTCCGTGGGTTTTCAAGAAATACATGGATGAAGTTTACACCGCTGGAATGGATGGACGGCTAAGTACCGGTGACGGTCGGACGGCAGAAGCACCGAAGGCCAATTATGGGATGGGAGGCGCACTGAGCGATAAGACTTACATGCTTTCAGTGACGTTTAACGCCCCGAAAGAAGCGTTTAACAATGAGTCCGAGCCGTTCTTTGCCGGTGGTAGCGTCGACGATTTGCTGCGCCCGATGCACCTGAACGCAAAGTTCTTTGCGATGCGGCCGCTTCCGACCTTTGCAGCATTTGATGTTATGAAGAACCCCGAAATCGACGCCGATTTCGCTCGATTTGACGCGCATCTGAAAACCACATTTGCCGAGGTGGAACATGTCCCAGCCTGATATCCATCTTTATACCGCCGGTACGATGAACGGTTACAAACCGGTCATTTTTCTGGAAGAGGCAGGTGTCCCTTACGACCTGACTCACATCAACTTTTCCAAACAGGAACAAAAAGCGCCGGATTATCTGGCGCTTAACCCCAACGGCAAAATTCCGACCATCGAAGACCGTTCGGAAGGGCGCGCGATTTTCGAATCCGGCGCGATCCTGTGGCACTTGGCCGAGAAATACCGGCAGTTCCTGCCATCAGACCCGGTCAAACGGTCCGAGGTCATGCAATGGATGCTATTTCAGGTCGGCCATGTTGGCCCGATGATGGGACAGGCGATGTATTTCCAGCACATCGCCGCGCCCAATGGCCATGAAGAGCCGTTCTCAATCCGTCGCTACGCGGACGAAAGCCGCCGCTTGATGGAGGTGATGAACGCGCGTCTGGACGGGCGTGAATGGATCGCAGCCGACGAATACACCATTGCCGACATGATGCTGTACCCCTGGGCGCGTGCATATGTCTGGGCACGGGTGGATGTGTCTGACCTGTCGCATCTGAACGCCTGGTTCGACCGTATTGACGCCCGGCCGGCCGTGCAGCGCGCGTTGACCATCCCAAAGGCCAACCCCCAATTCTGGGATGCCAACGCAGATGCCAGCGCCTTTGCCAAGGAAAACGCGTCGCGATTTTCCAGCGATGTGAAAGGAAACTGAACTGTGCATGACGCTCCCGCTATCCGCGTAGATATCGTATCGGATGTTGTCTGCCCGTGGTGTGTGATCGGCTACCGCCAGCTGGCTAAGGCTGCGCGCGACGCCCAGATCGCACTAGATATCCATTGGCATCCATTCGAGTTGAACCCGCAGATGGCCGAGTGTGGCGAGAACCTGCGCGAACACCTGGCGGCAAAATACGGGACCACTTTAGAGGGATCGATCAAGGCGCGGGCCCGCCTCACTGAGATGGGCGCAGCACTGGGGTTTACGTTCAATTACGCCGATGACATGCGGATGTATAACACCTTCCGAGCGCATCAGTTGATTGACTGGGCAACGGAACTAGGAAAAGGCCACGAGATGAAGCAGGCACTTTTTGCGGCCTTCTTTACCCGCCGCGCGGACGTCTCGGACATGCAGGTTCTCGCCGACGCGGCCGCAGGCATCGGGCTGAACCGCGCCAATGCGCTTGCCATGTTCCAAAGCGGAAAACGGGCCGACAGTGTTCGCCAGAAAGAACAGTTCTGGATCGGCCAAGGTATTCAGGGCGTGCCCGCAATGGTGTTCAACCAACGTCACCTTGTAACCGGCGCGCAAGGCGAAGAAAACTACGCCCGCATTCTGTTACATCTGCAAGATAACAGGGCCGCGTGACGCCGGTGAGTACCGGCCCGAGTTGCATGATTGCCGCGAGAGTAGCTGGGTGTCTTCCGGCATGCCCTCGCTTGACAACCGTTACGGGGGTTGCAAGCTCATGGTCTCCACGCCAACCTTCGTCTTTAAATAGCAACTCAATCAAGGTGGCCGCATGCCGGCCACTACAGTCTATCAACTTTCAAGAGTTTCCAATTTATGGCACTGCATGACCACCCCATGTGGCGA
Organism: Ruegeria sp. CF8; assembly: GCF_056537285.1. Taxonomy (NCBI): domain Bacteria; kingdom Pseudomonadati; phylum Pseudomonadota; class Alphaproteobacteria; order Rhodobacterales; family Roseobacteraceae; genus Ruegeria; species Ruegeria sp. CF8. The sequence goes on from NZ_JBQFRG010000004.1 coordinate 436,343, forward strand.
AAGCCGCAACATCATCAAGACCTCGACCACGCGCATGAACATGTCCACTGGGCCGAGCTTTTCTATGATCTGATCCATGTCGTGACGATATTCCTGCTGGGCAACTATCTGTCACATCGCCTCGATCTGCATGGGTTTCTTGTGTTCGCCGGGGTCTTTATCACGCTCTGGTACGCGTGGGGTGAGCTCAGTATTTTCAACTCGATCTACGTCAGTACTGATTTCTGGCACCGCCTGATCATGTCGGTGATGATCTGTACGGTGATGTTCATGGCCGCGGCGATCCCGGCCATCGACGGAAAAGGTTGGGTTTTCTTTGCGTTGGGTTTTGCCGCAAACCGGGCCATGATCGCGGCGTTGTATTATCGCGCCAGGCGTGCCAATTCCTCAGGCGAGTCGATGTCAGCGGCGCAGATCTGCAACTTCTCGGCCTTTGCGGTGATCTTTGCCGTCACGGCGTTTCTTCCTGCGCCACTTGCGTATTGGGCATTTGCGGCCGCGATGGTTGCCACGCAGGCGATGTACATGATCCCCGGCGTCACTGTTCTGCGCTTTGAGCGCTTCGTCCCACGCCTTGGCCACATGGCCGAGCGGTTTGCCCTTTTGACACTGATCGTTTTAGGCGAAGGATTCTTTAAACTTGTCGTTACCCTTTCTGAAAAAGGCATCTACAAAGTTTCGCCCGACGTGCTGGTCAACTTCGTCATCGGCGGCGTTTCGATGTTCGTCATGTGTTGGATCTATTTCGACTTTGTCGGCAATGCCAAGCCAAAGGACAAGAGGGTGTCAACTTTAGTCACTTGGTGGCTTTCGCACCTAATCTTGATGTTGTGCGGCGTCATGGTCGGCGTAGCTCTTGCGGCTGAGGTCAAAGTTGGGTTTTGGGAGCCATACCCAACCGAGTATGCCGCCATTGGCTGTTTCGGTCTTGCCGGCTACATCGCCATGCTTTGGGTGCTTCAGAACGTCATCGAACACCGTTTGGCGTCGGATTTCGGGAGCTGGGATGTCCGGGTGTTTGGGATCGTTTTGGCAATCGCCTGTTTCTATATCGTCCCACATGTCCCCTCATTGGTTGGCAATCTGATCTGGGGGACAGCCTTGCTATCGCAAATCGCGATACCCTTGATGCGCGCCTGGACGAAGTTTCGGCATGAGTGAAGCAGTGACGGGTTCGAGCGGTCTTAGAAGACGAGTTTATTGGTGGCTTGAACGCCCGAACCGGGCTGCCACCGGCCCCTGGTTGCTGGAACTGGCGCTGATCGCCCTGATAACGCTGAACGTCGCCGCCGTCATCCTTGAGACGGTCGACTCTATCTATGACCGCTGGGGGTTTGCGCTTAATGTTTTTGAGAGCCTGTCTCTGTTCGTATTCGTTATCGAGTACGCGGGCAGACTCTGGGTTGCGACGGAAAACCCAAATTACAAAACCCGTGCTTCCTGGGCCGTTTCCCCGATTGCTATCATCGACCTACTGGCGATATTGCCAGCGCTGCTTTACCTGTTTTTCCCGGTTGACCTCCGTCTTCTGCGAACCTTCCGTATGTTGCGGCTACTCAAACTCACGCGGTATTCGCCCGCACTGGGCATGTTGCTGGCCGTGTTCGAAGAAGAAGCCGGCGCCTTTTTTGCAGGCTTCTTCATCCTGATGGTGATGCTGATCTTTGCCGCCAGCGGTGCTTGGCTGGCAGAACACGAAGCGCAACCAGAAGCATTCGGCTCGATCCCAGCAGCGATGTGGTGGGCTATGGCGACGCTTACGACTGTTGGCTATGGCGACGTGACCCCGGTAACGGTCGCCGGGAAGGTCTTTGGAGCAGCGATCACAGTGATCGGCATAGGTATGGCCGCATTGCCTGCAGGGATAATCGCAAGCGGTCTAAATGACCAGTTGCACCGCCGACGCGCAAGCCTAGAACGTGAATTTCGAAAAGCCCTAGAAGACGGGGATATCTGTGAGGCAGACGAGGCCGTTATTGACGCCGTTCGCAAGCAGTTGGGCCTGTCGCGCCGCGCTGCTGACCATATACGAAATCGCGTGCATGCTGAAACCGTGCCGCAGGTCGATCGCTGCCCCACCTGTGGCCAACCGACGACCCAAAATACCAAGCCTGTTTATGAAGACTGACTTTTCTGCGAAACAACTTCAATTGACTTGGATCGGGCGTCCGCACCGGGCTCGTTGCTGCCATCGGGGAGGATGCAGCATGTGGGCCTGAGACCCGTTTGCAAGGCCAAGGATCGGCCCAAAGCTGTCGTTGGTCCATGAGTCCGATTGCTGCGCTGCGGCCCGTCAGAGAAGTAATTCGCTGCAGGCGCAATATTTCGAACTGATTTAGAGCACGACGTGCACTTTTTACTATAATATTGGCGGATCTTTTAGCTGAGTTGCCTGATCAATTGTCCACCTGCAGAACTTTCTTGTGTCTACCCTTTCTGCAGCAGCGTTGATTAAATAGAAATAGTCCCGCTCGATTTCCAGGAAGCCTTCCAGCTTGATCAGAGTTCCGTCAGCGAGATACGGGTCGACCAATGGGTTTCCCGCCAAGGCTATACCTTGCCCCGCGATCGCGGCCTGCAGCATGTTGATATAGGTATTCATAGCCACGCCGCTGGACTCGGCTGACAGCACCAGATCATTGGCTTTAAACCAATATGGCCAGCGCGCCCCAGCCCGATAGATACCAGACAAGTGAAGCAAATTCTCTTTCATCAGATCTATGGGTTCTGACAGAGCGGTGCTGGGAGAGTATTTTGGACTCATCACTGGAAAAATGCGCTCGCGCAACAGTGGAGTTACGTTGTCTCCGGTTGGTTTTTCCTTGGAATATCGGATCGCAACATCGACGTTTTCGGCGGCAAGGTCCAGTTTACGATCAGTGACTACAAGGTTCAGTTCAACCTCCGGGAATTGATTGCTGAAATCCACCATACGCGGCATGAGCCAGTAGGTCGCAAAGGCAGTGGTCGTGGTTACTGTCAGTGGGGTATCACCTGACGTCTGTGAGACATTCAGAACGGCGTTCGCAATTTGGTGCAAAGCCGGAGCCACCTCAGCCTCCAGCATTCTGCCCGCCAGAGTCAAAGATACTTTTCTATGGTCCCTAACAAACAAAGTCGCACCAAGCGCTTGTTCTAGCTCGGCAATCTGGCGACTGACCGACACGCGCGTGACACCCAGCTCTTCTGCCGTCCGTGTAAAGTTAGAATTTCTGCATGCCGCTTCAAATGTAATCAGATGTGGCAGCTTTGTAAGAGTTTTGCGCAAGTTTGCCATAACGCAATGGTTAACATTATGGATGGTATTTTGGAACTTCACAACTGTATTCAGATGACAAAAAATTATTCTAAGAGAAGAAACCGGCCAAACAGGCCCTTGTAAATTTCAGGGAGGAAAACATGATAAACTTCTCCAATCTTGCGCGTTCCGCCGCGATGACAACCGTACTTGGACTTCCGGCATTTGCTGCCGATCAACCCGGCGAAGGTGTTGATGTCTCGCCTATCAAAGGTTCGCCCGCCAACGCATGGTTTCAGCACATGGTCGTACAGCAGGGTTTGGAGGCTTTGGGCTACAATGTCGAAGAAACGTTGGAAGCGGATTTCCCGGCTGTACATCTGGCCGTCGCGTCTGGCGACGCCGATTACACCTTCAATCACTGGAAGCCTTTGCATAACGACTTTTTCGACAAATCCGGCGGCGAAAGCACCATGACGCGTGTCAAGGCCGGGATAACCGGGGCGGGCCAAGGGTTCTTTATCGACAAAAAGACCGCCGAAGCCAACGGCATAACCAGCGTCCAACAGTTTTCCGACCCTGCAGTTGCGGCCCTGTTTGATGCCGATGGCGATGGGCGTGCCAACCTGTCGGGCTGCAATCCCGGTTGGGGATGTGAGATCGCGATTGAGGATCATCTGGACAATTTGAACCTGCGCGAAACCGTTCAGCATGATCAAGGAAGCTATTTCGCGATTATGGCGGACACTATTACGCGCTATAACGAGGGCGGCGCCATCCTGTACTACACATGGACGCCGAACTGGATCAGCGACGTCTTGGTCCCCGGTGAAGACGTGGTGCAGATCGGTGTTCAAACCGGCGGTGAAATGGACGCGGGTTTTGCTGTGAACGACGTCTATATCGTCGCGAATAACGAGTTCCTCGAAGATAACCCCGCGGCTGCCAAGTTCTTTGAACTGGTCGACATTCCGATTAGCGCCGTCAACGCGGCGCAAGTGAAATTGCGCGACGGGGAAAACACGCTGGAAGACTTCCAGCGCCACGCCGCAGATTGGATTGCTGAAAACCAAGCGCAATTCGACGGTTGGGTGGCCGAGGCCGCAGCCGCCGCAAACTAACTCTCCCCGAAGACTTTGGGGCGGCTTCCCCGGCCGCCCCAGTTTTTTGAAGGAACAAGACAATGGCTGATGCACAGATCGAATGTCGTGACCTCTGGAAAATCTACGGCAACCGTTCGGACGAAGCTATGAAGGCGGTGCTGGCTGAGGGGCTTTCGAAAGAGGACGTGCGCGACAGATATGGCTGCGTTCTTGGCGTTCGCGATGCGAGTTTCAGCGTCAAGAAGGGCGAAATTTTCTGCATAATGGGGCTGTCAGGATCAGGCAAGTCCACCCTTGTGCGCCATGTCAACAGGCTGATCGAACCGACGTCGGGCCAAATTCATGTGGCAGGTCAGCGTGTGGACACGATGGGCGAAGAGGAGCTTCGCCAATTACGGGCCGAAACAATTGGCATGGTTTTCCAGCATATGGCACTGTGGCCGCATCGAACCTTGGGCGAAAATGTCGGTTTCGGGCTCGAAGTCCGCGGCATTGATTTGCAAACACGGCTAGAGGCGGCAGTCAAAGCGCTTGAAGCCATGGATCTCGGCGGCTGGATCGACCACTACCCCGATCAGCTTTCGGGCGGCATGCAACAACGTGTCGGTCTGGCACGCGCATTGGCAGCCGACCCAGAAATCTTGTTGATGGACGAGCCATTCTCGGCGCTTGATCCTCTGATCCGTCGTCAGTTACAGGACCAGTTTCTGAACCTGTCGGCGCATATGCACAAAACCACGCTGTTCATCACCCATGATCTGGATGAAGCCATCCGGATGGGAGATCACATCGCCATCATGAACGACGGTGAGATCGTTCAGATCGGTACGCCTGAAGAAATCGTGACCAGTCCGAAAGACGATTATGTCGCCGAGTTCGTGAAAGGCATCAGCCGTGTCGCGCTGGTCAGGGCTGAAACCATCATGGAGCCACTGAACGGGCGGGAGACAACGGAAAAGACCGTGCGCGTCGACGCTGAACTGGGTGAGATCATTGATCTGTTCATGGAGGACCAGTCTCCGGTCACCGTTGTCAGCCCGGATCGGGCCTCGGTCGGGCAAATCACCATCAAAGACGCGTTGACCGCACTGCGCGGGTAAGGGGCGAAGCCATGGATATCTGGAATATTTTTGACACCGAATGGGTCCCCGTCGGCACTTGGGTCGAAACCTTCCTGCAATGGGTGGTGACCAATTTTCGGTTCATCTTTCAGGCGATCAAGGTGCCGTTTGAAATTGTTCTGACCGGGTTGGAAGACGCTCTGACCCAGGCCCCTGACCTACTGGTTCTGGCATTGATCATTTTGGTGGCCTGGCAGGCGGGCGGGCGCCGTCTGGGCCTGATCTCGGCGGCCTGCATGCTTGCCATTGGTCTGATGGGTGCATGGGAAGAAAGCATGACCACCCTGTCCATCGTTCTGACATGCGTTGTTTTCTGTTCATTGATCGGCATTCCGCTGGGTGTGTACTCGGCCAAGAATGATCGGTTCTGGACGGTCCTGCAGCCCATGCTTGATCTGATGCAGACGATCCCATCCTTTGTCTATCTGGTGCCCATCGTCATGCTGTTTTCGATCGGCAATGTCTCAGGCGTAATCGTGACCTTCATCTACGCTTTGCCTCCTGTTGTGCGACTGACCAATCTGGGTATCCGGCAGGTTCGCGGCGATATGGTCGAGGCGGCGCGTGCATTTGGTGCCTCGAACCGGCAGACGCTTTACAAGGTCGAATTGCCCTTGGCGATGCCTACAATCATGGCCGGCGTGAACCAGACCATCATGATGGCATTGAGCATGGTTGTGGTGTCTTCGATGATTTCCGTGACTGGTCTGGGCCAGATGGTTCTGCGGGGCATCGGGCGTCTGGACATGGGTCTGGCGACCGTCGGTGGGTTGGGCATCGTATTTCTGGCCATCGTCATTGACCGTGTATCGCAAAGCTTTGGCATTTCGTCGCGTGAGCGTGGTCATAAGAAATGGTACGAAACCGGCCCGGTGGGCTATGTCCGCAACCTGATGGGACGGGGGTGACATGACCGCCTCTCGCCCGAATATCCTTTTCTTTCAGGTCGATCAGCTGACGGCCTCTGCCCTGCGCGCCTACGGAGACATAATCTGCCACACCCCGACCATCGATGATCTGGCCGCGCGTGGCGTCGTGTTCGAGACCGCCTATTGTAACTATCCGCTTTGTGCACCATCCCGCTTTTCGATGGCAACAGGGCAGCTGGCGTCGAAAGTCGGCGCTTATGACAATGCAGCAGAGTTTTCGGCCGAAATCCCGACCTATGCGCATTACCTGCGCGCAGCGGGCTACCAAACGGCCCTGTCCGGCAAGATGCATTTCATCGGCCCTGATCAGTTCCACGGGTTTGAAAAGCGCCTGACTGCAGATCTCTATCCCGGTGATTTCGCATGGGTTCCCAATTGGGAAAACGAAGGCAAACGCGACACCAACGATCCCCGCGCGGTGCGCATCGCCGGAATCTGCGAGAGATCCGTTCAGATTGATTATGATGAAGAGGTCACCTTCAAGGCTATTCAACATATCTTTGATATGGCCAGAGGCGATGACAGCCGTCCCTTCTTCTTGCAGATTTCCTACACCCATCCGCATGAGCCCTATTTATGTCGGAAAGAATTCTGGGATTTGTACGAAGACAAAGACATCCCCATGCCCGCTGTTGGAGCTCTGTCAGAAAACGAACATGACCCTCACTCCGTGCGGCTGCTCAAGGATTTCGGCATGTTGGGTATTCAGTTCAGCGATGAGGACGTGGCCCGCGCCATCCGCGCATACTATGGATCGATCAGCTATATCGATAGCCTAATGTCCCGGATCATGGAGGCCTTGCGGGCAACCGGCGCGGCCCAGAACACCGTGATCATTTTCACCTCGGATCATGGCGAAATGCTGGGTGAACGTGGCATGTGGTTCAAAAAGCATTTTTATGAAAAGGCATTGCGCATTCCGCTGATCATCGCTGGCCCCAACATTGCGCAGCAACGGGTCCAGGAACTGACTTCACTTGTCGATCTTGTCCCGACCTTGAACAGTATCGCAGGGATCGAGGACGCGGTGGAGCCATTGGAAGGTGTGGACCTCTTGTCCTTGATCGACAAAGACAACCCACCACCTGAGCGCGCGGTCTATGCCGAGTATTTGGCCGAGGCGACAAAGGTTCCGATGTTCATGATCCGCCGCGGGAACTTCAAGTTCATCTCCTCGTCCGATGATGGGATCATGCTTTTTGATCTTTTGAATGACCCGAACGAACGCACCAACCTCGCAAATGCCGAGAGCCATCGCGAATTGGTCCACCGATTCACCCAAGAAGTCGCCGAAAAATGGAATGAAGCTGAGTTGATGGAAAGCATCGTTCTCAGCCAAAAGCGACGCGCTCTGGTTCGCAAGGCAATGGGGCAAGGCGTCAAGCAGCGTTGGAACCACGGTGAGTCTGAAACAGACAAAGTCCTATGGTACCGCGGAGAACAGGGCTACAACGAATGGGCTTTCGACTATATCTAACCCCAAACCATTGAGCCACCATTTGTAACGGCGGTCTCGGCCCAAACCTGCCATTGCTCGGGAGGTCGAACCGCTGCGGTGCGGCCCGTCAGACCAGACTTTCGCTGCACCCGCAAAATCAGAGGAGCCGCAAATTCACAGATCGCGGGACAAAGGTCATTGAGTGAATAGCTGCTTTGAGAAAGTCTGGCTTTGAACTTCAATAGACTGCTTTCACGATAGAGCCAAAGAATTTCGAAAACTCATCCGCCATTGTTTAGCGTGAATCTGTAATCGCTTTGAGGAAGGCATCTGGCGCTTCGATCTGGGGCCAATGACCAGCATTTGGAATCGTTGACAATCGAGCGTTTGGCAGAAAGCCGACCAAAGTTTCTGAGGCAGTTATTGGAACGATACCGTCTGTGTCGCCATGAATGATGAGTACGTCTTGGCGGAGTTGCGCTAAGCGCTCAAGTGTAAAGACATCTTCGCCCGCCGCCAGAGACCGTGAAATCGCTTCGATAGCGCCATTCGCATTCGCCGTACGATGTTCATGCAAAAGATGCCGAATTGTTGCGCTGTCCGCGGGAGGATAGGCATAGACCCGACCGAGGTAAGCCCGCATGTCGTTTTCTGATTGCGGGGCAGCGCCTGTTGCAAGCATTTCCGCGCTCATGCCATCCGGAAGCCCTTGAACGAAAGCCGGCGCGAGGAGTACGAGCCGTTCAATGCGATTGGGTTTCTGTTCCGCAGCCAGCAATGCGATCCAGCCACCCATGGAGTTGCCAATCAAAGTCGCGTTTTCAATGTCCAATGCGTCAAGCAACGCGAACAGCTGATCAACATAGGTCTGCCCACGGTAGCTGATGTCAGGTTTCGCAGAACGTCCAAAACCTAGCAAATCAAGCGCAATCACCCGGTGTGACTTTGAGAGCGGACCAACTACTTCGCGCCATCGGCTGAGATCTGCACCCAGCCCGTGGATGAGTACAAGTACCTCGCCAGTGCCTTGGTCTGTGTAGGCAACTTCGTACCCACCAATCGTTCTGGTTTCGATTTGCAACATGGTTTCTGCTCCTGCAACGAGTGTGCTTCCAAGTGCGAGCGCAACTGCCGCGCTCGCCGCAACTAGGGAAGGCTTAATGGTCATGTCTGCCCCCTTCATGCGTGCGCTGGGTCAATCGCGCGCATGGCATCAATGACGGACTGCTCGCCCTCCATGCCCGCCACAGAGTTGTCGAACTCCATACCGATGATCCCGTCGAAGCCCTTTTCGGCAATCTTTCGCATGATCGGGCGGTAGTTGATTTCCCCAACACCTGGCTCAACACGGCCAGGATTGTCGGCAATCTGGAAGTACCCAATCTCATCCCAGGCAAGCTCCAGGTTCTCGATGAGGTCTCCGCCATGGATCTGCTGATGCCAAAAGTCGTAAAGCACTTTGACGCTCGGCATACCGACGGCTCTTGAGATCAGGTATGCATGGCCAATCTCAGTCAGGAATGCGCCTTCCCAGCCTTTATGATTGATCGGCTCAACGGCGAGGATGATGCCTTCTTTTTCCGCCACATCGCCTGCCCATTTCAGATTCTCAATCATATTGGCTGTCTGGTAGTCACGCGGCAGCGACCCATGCGCGGTTCCGGAGAGGGTTGTGACGAATTTTGCACCGACACGGCGTGCCACTTCTGCTGTATCCCGGACCTCCTGCATCAGGCGCTCCCGCTCCTGCAAATCCGGTAGGACAAAAGTGGGTTCGTTGTATTTCATTGTGTTGACGATGACGCCCATTTCCATACCGAGGCGTTCGAGTTCCCGTCCGACACGCCGTTGCACGTTTACATCTCGGATCTTCATCCAATTGTCTTCCATGGCTGTGAAGCCCTGGTCGGCCATGAATTTGATCTGATCGACCGGATCATCGCCTGCGTGGTGGCGGAACATGCCCGCGTCCGGCGACAACAGCCCAAGATGGGGTGCAAACTTCATCGAGAACGTGGTCGTCGACGGGGTTACGGGGTTGGTTTGGGTCTGATCTAGCATTTTGAGGTCCTTTCTTGCGTTCAGTGTTCAAGCCAGTTTTTCAGGCGTGATTTTGCAAATGGCATGGCCACGTAGACCATCGCCGGCACCATCAATGCAGTCAGGATGAGGGTGCGAAGCGGTGTAGCGAGATCGCTGACAAAGGGCTCCAACCCGGTCAGAAGAAGCGTGATCATCGGGTAGACGACGGCCCAGGTCAGCAATGCCAGCTTGTGAATGTTCTGGGTCATTTGTCGTGTTCTCCCTCCAACTCCGATAGCGGCGTCAGGAACTCTATGAAGTTGCCATTGTTGTCCTGAATGAAGATCAGTCGCCGACCAGCGTCAGGGAAACTTGTTGGTGGAACCACCATTTCAACGCCGCGCTCAGTGAGTATTGAAGCAACACCGTCGACATCTGGCGTTAGAAACGCGAGGTGGCCAATTCCGCGGTCAGCAAGCGCTTCACCAAGGTCCCGGGGCGTCTTGCGAACCTGAAAAACGACCGGCGTTTCGACAACTTCGATCAAGAAGTCACCACGCTTCAGGTAGGCCAGCTTGATGCCTGGAAGGTCTGGCACCGTCCATTCGTGGTGAATGTCGAAATCGAGCTTGTCGACATACCAGGAAATCGTATCGTCGTAGTCGCCCGTGGAGATCATTACATGCTCCATGGTGAGCTTGCCTAGGTTGGTTGTGCTTTGTGCTGATGCGGCCATTTTTTTGCTCCTTTATCGAGGCGATTAAGCGAGGTCCCATGCCGACCAGTTCTCTTCGAGATGCTGGATCGACGTCGTTCCGGGGATGACAACGATGTTTGGCGAGCGTTTCAGAAGCCAAGCGATGGCCTCTTTGGGTTCGAGCTTGGCACCCTGACGCATTGGATGCGCGCCGAGCGGCCCGTAAGGGATAAAGGCAATGCCTTTGCTCGCTGTATAGTCGACAAGGTTATCTTCGTCGGCTTCGTCCATATTGAAGCGGTTTTGAATACTTGCGATTGGAGCCACCGAAAGGGCTCTGTCGAGCTGTTCGCGCGATACGTTGGACAGGCCGATATGACCAATACGCCCGTCTGCTTGTGCTTCCGCGAGAGCAGCAACCGAGGTTTCGATGGGTGTTTCTGGGTCAACACGGTGAAGCTGGAACAAATCAATTCGGTCGCGGCGAAGATTGATGAGGGCTCGATCAACCTGATTGAGCAATGCGTCACGGCTTCCGTCGGTTATGATCTTGCTCGGTTCTGGTTTGTCGACGCCGCCTTTCGTGGCCAAGATGACATCCCGACCCTCAAGCGCCTCACCGACAATACGGTCAGCATGTTCTGGCCCGTAGGCCCAGGCGCTGTCGAAGAAGTTCACGCCAAGATCGGCTGCGCGGCGCAGCAGGGCAAGTCCTTGCTCCCACTCGGGATAGGGACCAAAGTTGCTGGGCTGATCTGTAAGACGCATGGCGCCGTAACCGAGGCGGTTCACAACCAGGTCGTTGGCGATATTGAAGGTTCTGTTGGTCATCTGAGTTCTCCTCATGAAAAGTCGTTGCTGTTGAGGAGTAAGATGATTGAAGCCGGGGATACTCTGTAGACAGTTTATAAGGGTATCTGTTATCTGCATTACGCATGAGCAAACCATTAGACCGCCTCGCCCTTCTCGAAACTTTTGTTCGCATTGCGGAGAAAGGCACGATCAGTGGTGCCGCACGTGATCTGGGCATTTCGCAAGGCTCCGCCAGCCGACAATTGAAAGACCTGGAAGAGCGCCTTGGGGTCCAGCTTGCGCGTCGCACGACACATTCATTGGCGTTGACGGAGACCGGGCTTGAGGTGCTTGCCGATGCCCGCGAGTTGATCGCCGGATGGGATACATTACAGGAGCAACATGCGCCCGATACCGAGACCCTAAGGGGTCCGCTAAGGATCGTCGCGCCCGTCGCACTCGGTCAATTGCATCTTGCGGCAGTCGCAGTTGGATTTCAGGCAGCAAATCCCAAAGTCACAGTAAACTGGCATTTGCAGGATGAGCCAATTCGCTTTGCAGAAATTGGATGCGATTGCTGGATCAAGGTTGGACCTGTCCCTGACGACACACTTATCGTGCGTCGTCTAGGGCGGGTTGAAAGGTTGGTTGTCGGCACTCCATCGATTGCGAAACAAATCAAGGGCTCCAGACCGGATGGCGCAAAAGAGCTTCCATTCGTGTCCCTGACGCCGTTTGAAGGGGCAAATGTCGGACTATCTCATTCAGATGGTAAGCAATGCGATCTGAATGTTGCTGCCAAGATGTCGACAAACAACATCATGTCGCTAAAGCACGCAGCGCTATCGGGGCTTGGTGCGGCTGTTTTGCCCAGATGGTTTGTTGCGTCGGAACTTGCGTCAGGCGATCTGATTGATTTACTTCCCCATTGGCGGGCAGCGATGCTCGATGTGAACCTCGCATATCTCCCAGCCCGGCACCAACCGCGCCGGCTTTCTGCATTCATCGACGCGCTTGAAGAGGGTTTTGGCAACATCCCAGGTATTATTGTGTGACGGGCTCAGACGTGTCGGTTTGCCTTGGGTTTCTGACTGCCTCAATAACCACCAACAGTGGCTCAAATTTGTTCCGCGAACTCGGAAAGGGGAAAGGACCCGAGTTTTGTGTTTTTACCGTTCAATCCCTCAGAGTATACCCTTGGGCATTCATCACTGTCTCTTTGTGCCAAAAACGGCGACAGGTTCGGTTAGACCATTTATCTCAACTGAACCAAAGCTTTGTAGTCGATCGATCCCCGGCAGAGCGTCATTGGTCGCGGCATTCAAAAGCATCGCCGCACCGAGCGATTTGCACTTCGCCTCTAACCTAGAGGCTAGATTGACGGGGTCTCCGTACACGGTGAAAGACTGACGGGTGTCGGACCCGATCGTGCCTGTGACGAGCTCTCCGCTTGCGATGCCAATCCGGATTGAAAATCCATGCCTGGCCGCGGTCGCGTGCAAGGCCTCGGCAGTTCTTATCGCAGCGTTCGCAGGCGATTTGACTTTGACCGGTGCGTTAAATGTGACAAGGAATCCGTCGCCAAGATAAGAAATCACGATCCCATTTTCGGCTGAAACATCCTCGGTCGCGCCCGTGAGAAAGACATCGAGACGTCTGATCACTTCGTCCGGGGAATGTTGTGAGGAAAATCTAGTGAACCCAGCAATATCCATCACGAGCGCCGTACCAAACGATTTCTGAGGTTTCAGCGGCGCGTTGTCGTCAATGAGCTTCTTCGCAATTGCTTCCGGCAGGTATTTGCCAAGAAGGTCCGAGACATGTTGTCGCTTTGCGCGCTCCCGACCGCGTTCCAGATCAGCTTCAACTTGCGCGAAGAAGACCGCTCGGCTCCTGAATACAGCAATTGCCAGTATGCATGTCGCGAAAAGTAGCATTCCGGATTCTTCGATGCGATTGCCACGGCCTATGAAGTCAATTGAAAGAAACACAGTCTCGTAGGTTTCGCGGGTGGCCATCGCAGACATATCTGCCCATGACAACGTCCGTTCCATCGGCAACGTGACCCAAATGAATGCCGCCCACCATCCAAGCACGCAAAGGCCGCCAGTCCAGAGCACAAGACGCCAGGAGAGGCTGAGGCACGACAATGCTACAATCGGAAAGAGGTAGTATATTCCATAAGCGCGGAACGCGATGATCTGTGGCACGTCGTCGGCCCTGCTGATGGGTACGAGCGCAAAAAGTGAACAGATCGCCAGTGAATCCAGTGCGTAAACGGTATATTTGATCCACGGCCTGTCATAGCTGGTGCCAATCAACACGAGATGGGTGACACCAATTGCAGTGAACGCGAACAACGCGAAAGTCGTGACTGGGCGCGTACTGAATTCAGGAAACAACAGTGTTGACCCCAAGTACCAGAAAAACGCTGCAGCGGTAATGAAGGTGCGACAGGCAATCGCCAGGCGTAGTCCGCGCTGTTCGGCCTTTGTGAGTCTTCTTTCGGCCTCCATTGCGAATTTTTGCGCGTCGATTTCGGTCAAATCTGGCTCCGCCGAATGGGAATTAAGTCAAACACTGCCATCGCAAGTCGAAGAGGCTTTTGCTTCCAATTTGAACGATATCAAAGTGTATCGTGATTGACATTCATACCTTCCTGACCAACGAGCGAAAAAACGCGGATGAAGCGCACCCATTTTTGACCCAAACCCCTCTGAGGACCAAAACAACCTAGCAATAAAGACCCGACTGGAGACCGCATTGACAAAGAAAATCCCTGTTTGGTTGTAACCGGGCTAGCCTAGGCAGGACAGCGAAGTAGCTCTTATGCGGATAAAACCATTCAGTTTTGCAGGTATTCCCAAGCTTGGGATATGACAACTGACCCTTCACCCACCGCAGAGGCAACGCGCTTGACCGACCCTGCGCGCACATCGCCCACGGCAAAAATCCCGGCACAAGACGTTGCTAATGATGATACGGCCTTGGCGTCGTTGCCAGTAACCACAAAACCGCGTGCGTCCAGCTGGCAGCTCTGCGACAGCCATTCGGTGTTAGGCGCGGCGCCAACCATAATAAAGGCGGCGCTGCAGTCGAGTGGCCAGTCTGATCCGTCACGCTCAATAATGACACTGGACATGGCTTCGTCCCCGAGGAGTGTCTTTAGCTGGGACTTGTAGTGGATGGTGACCGCCGGATCCGCCTCTAACCTTGATAACAGGTAGTCTGACATCGACGCAGCCAAGCTGTCTCCTCGTACCAGAATATGGACATGTTTAGCTGATCGCGACAGGTACATCGCTGCTTGCCCAGCAGAGTTGCCTCCCCCAACCACGACCACATCTGTATCCTTGCAATAGCGCGCTTCCATTTCAGTCGCGGCATAGTAGATGCCCAAACCCTCAAAGTCCTTCAGCCTGTCCAGAGGCAGGCGCCTGTACTGGACGCCTGTGGCAACTACGACCGAGCGTGCCCTTAACTTTTGTCCATCATCCAGCGTTACACAAAACACGCCATCGGATTGACGTTGCAGTTGACTAGCCTGTTTTGGGCGAACAAATCGGGTGCCAAACTTCATGGCTTGGACTTCCCCTCGCCATACAAGGTCGGCGCCCGATATGCCTGTCGGAAAACCCATGTAATTCTCGATCCGGCTGGATGTCCCAGCCTGCCCCCCAACCGCGAGGTCTTCCACAACAATCGCAGACAGCCCTTCCGCACCAGCGTAGACCGCAGCCGCGACCCCGGCCGGACCACCTCCAACAATCAATACATCTATGACCTCTCGGCAATCGTAAGACTGTTCAAGCCCGAGCAATCGGGCGACCTTGGCTGGGGTCGGGTTATCAACTACCAGGCTGTCGCCAAAGATTACCGCCGGCTGATGACCTGTCAGGTGACACGCCTGCGCGACCTCACATGCATTCTCAGAACCTAGATCCAACGTTTGGAAAGGGATCTTGTTCCGGATAGCAAACTCTTCGATTTGACGGATGTTGCGATCCAGGTCAGCGCCAATCAGTTTCAGAGAACTGTCGTTGTCTTCGATTTGACGTCGGCGACGTGCTGAAAAAACAGTGATGACGATATCTGACATCTCTGGAATGCGCGACATTGCGTCCAGCATCTTCTCGCGCGGCACAGAAATAGCACGCGTGTTCTCTCTGGCACGCATCGGCAGCGAATAGACCCCACCGCTGAGAAACGCGATCTCTCCCAGAAACTGCGTCGGCCCAAGGGACGTCGGTAGATAAGCCTCTCGCGTTTGTGGATCAATTACCTCAACACGACCGGCAACAATGTAGATGAACTTATCCATCGGATCGCCAACCTCAGCGATCATTTGGCCTGCTACAAAACTTACTTCAGTGCCTAACGCTTTCAAGGTTTCGACATGGCTCTGATGCAAAGGCGTTCGTGTCATTTCGCGAAGGTTGGCAGCAAGGCTCTCCATGTGCAGTTCTCCTGACGTTCAGCGCTGTTACAAGACCTAGCGGCTATTTCGAGATTTTCACCCATTCATTCGGCACTGAGGCTTCCGCCTTAGACCTGCCGACGTTTCGCATGCTGCTTCCCGTGCAGTGAGCCATGCAATGCATCGGTCACTGCACCATTGGCTTACGTCGTGGCTTGCCGCATCGGGAATACCGTGCGCATGGCCACATAGAAAACAGGTGTGAAAAACAGCCCAAGCAGAGTTACGCCCGACATGCCAAAAAACACTGCCGTTCCAAGTGCTTGTCGCATCTCTGAACCGGGACCGACTGCGATCATCAAGGGCACAACGCCGAGTATAAACGCGAATGCAGTCATCAGTATTGGCCGCAAGCGCAATTGGCTGGCTTCGACAGCGGCATCAATAGCTGACAACCCACGTTCTTCCTGCGCTTGTTTGGCGAACTCCACGATAAGAATGGCATTCTTTGCGGCAAGCCCCACAAGAACAATCAATCCAACTTGCGTCAGAATATTATTGTCCATCCCTCGGAACATCACGCCCAGCATCGCGCCCAGAACCGCAAGAGGAACGATCAGGATAATGACCATCGGAAGCGTCCAGCTTTCGTAGAGCGCCGCGAGAAACAGGAAGGCAAACAGCACTGAAAATGCAAAGATGTATGCTGCCGTGTTGCCCTGATTTCGTTCCTGCAAAGCAAGCTCGGTCCATTCAAAATCCAACCCAGGCGGCATGACGGTTTCTGCGAGTGCTTCCATCTCCAGCAATGCCTGCCCCGTTGACACGCCGGGTGCTGGCGACCCCTGAACCGGTACAGAAACCTGTTGATTGTAACGCTGAACCAAGGCGGGGCCTGCAGTTTCGCGGACAGTAACCAAGGTGCCCAACGGAACCAAAGCACCTGTTGCGGAACGGACTCGTAGACTTCGAATATCACTCTGGTTCAGACGGAACGGCTCATCCGCCTGCGCGCGCACCTGGAAAAGACGCCCGAAAGCATTGAAGTCGTTCACATAGGCAGACCCAAGGTTGATCGAGAGTGCCTCGAATATTTCGCCAATCGGGACGTTGAGCATTTGCGCCCGAACGCGATTGATCTCAAGGTACAGCTGCGGTGACCCAGACGAAAAGGTCGTGAACACGCCCTGAACCTTGTCCGACTGGCTGGCACTGCCCATGACTGCATAGGCAGATTGCAACACGCGGGACATGTCTGCGCTTTCAAGTTCCTGAAGCTGAAGCTTGAAACCGCCACCCGTGCCAACCCCGCGGACCGCCGGAGGTGCAATGGCGATGATAAAGGCTTCGCGCAGAGCCTGCATCCGGCCAAAAAGCTGGCCCACAATGGCACCTGCAGTCAGCCCGTTTTCCTGGCGGCTTTCAAAGCTCTCGAAGGTAGTGAAAATCACACCTTGATTGCTTGCATTGGTAAAAGTCGCCCCGGAAAAGCCCGCAAATGCCACGGCGTTCGTAACCCCGGGCGTTTCCAATGCTATCTCAGTCGCTTGCTTGATGATATCGTCGGTCCGGTCCAGTGCCGCACCGTCCGGCAATTGCACGACAACGATGGCGTATCCTTGGTCCATTTCCGGGATGAACCCGGTCGGCACTTTTGTCGTGATCCAGTATGTTCCGCCCATCAATCCGGCAAAGACCAGCAGTACGATGCTGCGGATCCCTGTTGAACCGGACAATGCGCGTACGGTCCGACCATAGGCGGACGCCATCGCGTCAAATCCCCTGTTGAACCCGTTGCTGAGTGGGTCTGTGACAAAGGCCAGCGGGTTTCGTGTTGATGCGCTCGAGTTTGGCTTCAAGATCACGGCGGCCATCGCTGGCGAAAGGCTAAGTGAATTGATGGTCGAAATAACTGTTGCGACGGAAATCGTTACAGCAAATTGTCTGTAGAATTGGCCGGTAATGCCGGGAACCAGAGCGGCTGGCACAAAGACAGCTATCAGAACCAGTGTCGTCCCGATGATCGCGTTTTGGACTTCGTCCATGGTGCGGGCGGACGCATCCTTCGGAGACATGCCGTTTTTGATGTTTCGCTCAACGTTTTCAACCACAACGATGGCATCGTCCACGACGATTCCGATAGCCAGAATGAGCCCGAACAGCGTCAGCAAATTCAGCGAGTATCCAAGCGCCAGCATCACGGCAAATGTCCCGATAAGTGACACAGGAATAGCGATCAACGGTATGATGGCCGTTCGCCAGCTCTGAAGAAAAACAACGATCACAACAACAACCAGCAATACCGCTTCGAACAAAGTTCGATAAACCGCGTTCACCGAGGCTTCGATGAACTCTGTAGGGTTGTAGACCACCTGATACTCAAGCCCGGACGGGAAATCTTGTGACAGTTCTTCGACAACCGCCAAAATCTCATCCGCCGACGCCAATGCGTTCGAGCCCGGTCGCTGGAAAATGCCAAGGGCCACGGCCGGTTTGTTGTTCAAGTACGAGTTGGTCACGTAGGAGCGTGCTCCAATTTCAACCCGCGCCACATCCCTGACCCGTACAACGCGCCCGTCGTCAGTCGACTTAACGATGACGCGACCAAACTGGCGTGGATCTTCCAATCGGCCTTGCGTTGTGAGCGTTACTTGAAAGGCGCTGTCGGTCGCATTGGGCGGTGATCCCAAGGAACCGCCCGAAACCTGAACGTTTTGTTCGCGCAGCGCTGCGACGACATCGCCTGACGTCAGCCCTAGCGAGCCAAGCCGGTCCGGGTCCAACCACACGCGTGCCGAGAATTCCCGTTCACCGAAAATAATGAGATCGCCAACGCCATCAAGGCGCACGAGGCGATCTCTGACACGCGAACGGGCGTAGTTGGATACATAAAGCTGGTCAAAGGTCTCATCGGGCGAGAGCATATGGATGACCATCATAAGATCGGGTGAAGACTTGTTCGTCGTGACGCCGAGCGCCCTGACCTCCTGCGGAAGGCGCGGTTCAGCGATAGAAACGCGGTTTTGGACAAGAACCTGGGCAGCGTCGAGATTGGTGCCTAGTTCAAACGTAATCGTCAGCGACATAGACCCGTCAGCCGTCGAATATGACGACATGTAGAGCATGCCCTCAACACCGTTGATTTCTTGCTCCAACGGGGTCGCGACCGTGGCAGCAATTGTTTCAGCGTCTGCTCCGGGGTAACTTGCCCTGACCACAATCGATGGCGGGGCGATTTCCGGGTACTGCTCAACGGGTAATTCGAAATACGCGAGCAACCCAACGATAGTTGTCACAACCGCGACAACGATCGCAAAGATGGGTCGAGTGACAAAAAACCGCCCCATATCAGTTTTCTGCGACCAACGGTAGCTCGATCATTTCCGCAGCAACGACGGTGCCCGGACGGGCGCGCACAAGACCTTCGATGACCAGCGTCTCCGACCCATCCAAACCTTCACGCACGACCCTGTAGCCGTCTATTCTGGGGCCCGGTCGGATTTCCTTTGGTATGACGTTGCCTTCAGCATCCACTGTCATCACCAGTCTTCGGTTTTGATCGGAAGCAATCGCTTCATCCGGGATCAGAATGCCCTCATAGGGAAGCGATCCCGGAACGTTGACGCGTCCGAACAGACCGGGTGTCAAAAGCTCATCCGGGTTGCGCAGAACTGCGCGTACGCGCATTGTGCCGGTTTCATCATCAATGCGGTTTTCCGAGAAATCCAGTATTCCGTTCTGAGGCGGTATGCTTCGGTCAGCCACTGTTACCTGTACTTGAAGATTGTCCGCGCCTTCTTGCAGAACGGATCCGCGGGCACGCGCGTCCCGCGCGTATGCCAGAAAATAGCGTTCATCTATGTCGAAATAGAAATAAATCGGGTCGGTCGAGACGATCGATGTCAAAAGGGTGTCTTGAGCTATGATCAGGTTTCCAGGATCAACCCGGGCTTGGTCGATACGTCCTGACATTGGTGCTCGGATTTCCGAGTACTCCAGATCAAGCTCGGCCAACTCCAGTGCGGCGCGCGCTTGTTCCAGAGCACCTTGCGCCGCAAGAAAAGCTTCGCGACGTTGGTCCACCACGCTCTCCGCGATGTTGCCATTTCTGATCAAAGCCTCGGCGCGTTCAAGCTGATCAGTCGTAAAGGCGCTTGTTGCTTCGGCAATGCTGATCTGTGCCCGTGCTTGCCTCAATGCAGTGCGAAACTGACGCTGGTCGATCGTAAAGAGCAAATCGCCCTGTTCGACGAGTGTTCCGTCCTTGAAATGCACCTGATCCAGAAAACCTGAAACCCGCGCTCGGACGTCCACGTCAGCCGCGGCGCCGAAGCGACCGACAAATTCATCATCTTCGACTATGGATTTCACAACCGGTTTTGCCACCGTCACGGGTGGAGGACCCTGCTGAGCCACAAGAGCGCCGGAGAGGGCGATCAAAAGAACAGTGGCGATGTGAAAAACCCTGATGATCATTTTCATGCCCCCGCGATTGACAATGACTTTAGGTCAAATCCTCCATCGAACACTTTAGAATGTTCTAGCACAAAGGATCTAGTTGATTTGATGTTAGTGATCATTCTGCTCCATTTCTGGACCACATGCAGCGAAATACGACTAATTTATTAGCAATAAGTGATGTTTAGGTTCGGCCCAGAGCCGACTTTGAGCACAGCAACCGAATTCTGCGTCTGCAGCCCGTTTAGCGGCCATTCGCTGCATGTGCAAATTTTGGCGCTGCTCAAACTAACGGATCGTGCGACGGAGCGGGCATTCAAACCGCTTCTGCGGATGTCCGAATGTTCTCGCATGGCAAACACGTTTTTGGGCAGAGCAGGCACTAAAACCGATTTGAGCTCAGAGTATCTTTGGGGATTGGCCCTTCACTTTACCGCTTCGTGGCAATCAGAGCAAAAGCAAGATCTCCTACTCTCCAGGGAGCGCCGGTGACGACCTCGACAGGTGACGACACATCGGGAAATCCAGCCTCGAAAAGCTCTGCCGCAAGTTCATGTGGTTCGGTGGCCTGCATCCAGACATTGACGATGCGGGTGCGGCCACCGTCCTCGGTTATGACGAACCTGTTCAAATTGGTTTTCGCCTCTGGATAGGAGAAGGTGATTTGTTCCTCAGTGTGAGGAACAGCCGCCCAGAAACCGCCCTCGGAATGACGGCGCGTCACTGTCTCTTCCTTTGGGTTAAATGCGACCGGAGATAGGTTGTCGACTATGAAACTGCCTCCTTCCGGCAGGGCGTCATAGACCTTGCGCAAGAAGCCTTTACGCTGCGCAGGCGACATGGCACCAATGTCAGCGTAGATTAGCGTGATCAAGTCAGCTTCCGGGATCGGGTCTGTGTGGTAATTTCCAATCTGGAAAGTCGCCTCCGGGACGTTTTCACGAGCGTAAGCGATTGAATGTTTGTTCAGGTCCATGCCGGTGACGATAGCGCCGGCTTCAGCAAAGCGCTTGGCATAAAGCCCTGGACCACAGCCCAGATCAGTGACCCGGAGACCGCTCAAAGGAATGGCTTTGATGATCCATGCAACTGTGCTCGCGCGTTGTTCCGAACGCCGGGATGCGAGGTCGTGGCTATCGTCAAGATGGAACTCAATCATGTTTCGGGAAACATGCGGATCGTTCCAAAGTTCGCCCGTGTCGACCGAGGCATGTAGCTCGGGCTTGATGTGGTATTGTCGTGCGTTTTTCATCTTCATTCTAATTTTGGTGTTCGAGAAAAGAGCTCGGATGTCTGGGAGTTGCGGCCCTTCGTAATGGTCTGAAGGCCAGGAGAGATCTGTGGCTCGCCCAAACTGCGTGACTGGGGCACTGCCGACTGATGACACGAGCGAGCGCGAGAACCGCGACGAGGCCGACGGCAGCAAAACCGCTGGTCCAGATAGCGTCTTGCCACGGAGTCGTGCCGGTCGGCCAAAGAACGAAGAGCCATCCGGTATGGCTGGCAAGGACCACGGCAGCGAGAGCGGTGTTTCCGGTCTTTTTGTAGACCCAGACAATCAGGACCCTCATCACGATGATCGCCAGAAGCCAGGCGGTAACAAAATACGGCACGAACAGGAGCCCGATCCTGGCGCCTTGTCCGCGAAAACGAGACGGCTCCTAGTGACCGCGATGTAGCCCGCCGCGACAAGCCCGAACGCCAGCTCGGCGGCAAGTGCAACGATCAGGCGGGTTGTCCCGCGGCGTGTGTTCATCTCCTGTGCCATCGGTCCATCCCATCAGCCCGTGTAATGCGCGTTGTAGCCGGCCGCGACGTCCAGCACCGCGCCGCTGACATATTGTGCCGCCGGCGACGCCAGGAAAACCGCGGCGCCGGTCATGTCATCCGGTTCCAGAATGCCTACGGGCAGCGTGTGGCCGACGCGAAGCGCCGCCTCGAAAGGGATGGTGAACTCGGAGTTGTCCAGGAGGTTCCCGAAAATCCGCGTCCTGACAGCCGTCGGCGCAATCGCGTTGACCGTGATGTTGTGGTGTCCGAGATCGATGGCTGCGCATTTCACCAACCCGACCATGCCCCATTTCGAGGCTGCGTAGTCGGCTTGACCGGACGCGCCCATTCGCCCCACGATCGACGTCACGGCGATGATGCGTCCCGAGTTTCGCGCGATCATGTGCGGCACGACCGACTGAAGTGTGTTGGCCGTTCCTGTGAGATTGATGTCAAGCACGGTTTTGAAATGCGCCTCGGACACGTCCTGAAGGCGACCGCCGCCAGCGACACCCGCGTTCGCGACGACGATGTCCAACTGTCCGAACTGGCTCAGGATCTGCTCGACGGCGCCCTGCATTGCGCGCGTGTTGGCGATGTCCGCCCGGACTTCGATCGCACGGCGGCCTTCCGCCTCAACCAGCCGGACCGTTTCGACTAGTTCCTCCCGTGACCCCAGACGATACCCCAACACGTCGCCATAGGCGTCCGGATCCGCAATATCAAGCGCGGCGACGTCAGCGCCACTTCGCGCATAGGCGACGGCTATGGCGCGCCCGATGCCGCGTGCCGCGCCGGTCACGAGGGCCGTCTTCCCGGCGAGCGAAAACGCCGTTTCACGGTCAGCTAGTGCGGAAGCAGGTGCTCCTGCCACGCTAAGCGAGGCCCCGGCGACCCCTGCAAGGCCGAGCGCCAAAGCGTCCCGGCGATTGGGGTCAGCGGGACACGCATCGGTGTCGTCTGGATATCGCCCCTCATTGTCCTTCGACATGTCTGTCTCCTTCCACTGCAACTCTGACGTTCTTCCACGCGTCGCGCGTTCCACCTCCCCGATGGCAAGGGCATTTTGCGGAAGGTTCCAGTGTGACGATTCACGCAACAAGGATGTTGCTTCATATCAATCGCCACGCTTTGACAGCCACAAGACCGTTGCACAGATCTGCGGCGCCGGGCGTGATGCCAGTTCTGTCGTGTCGTCGAGATGGAGACGCAGCATCCTGTCGGACACACTAGGATCGGTCCAAAGCGCGGCCGTGTCGAAACCGCCGAAGGGGCGGGCTGGGTCGCGAGTGCCCTCAGCGTGTCAAACACGGCCGCGCCCACCGCTATCGTGGTCAAAGACCCGGTCCAGCCAATCGAATGTTACCCGGTTGGCATTGGTCCTATTGCCGAACTGGCAGTGATCGTCGGACCCGTCTTTTTCATTCGTGAAGATGTAGATGTCCTTCGTCTCGGATGACACGCGCTGAATAAACTCCCGCGTCTGCCCGATCAGAGCATCGCCTTCGTTCTGGCCGGCCAATGCCAGGACCGGGCAGGTGATCTGTTGGAGTTTGTCTGTCAGCCGCCATTTCGCCGGGTCTTCCGCAGTCATAGCGTCAATCATGGCACGGGCGGAATAGTCGCCTCCATGACCGCTGTTCCACATCGCCAAGTTCATCATCGACTTAGCGAGCGATGACTTGTTCATCCGCCTCTGGGTCAACCAGGCCAGAATAGTGACGGGTATCCACCTTGTTTTCTTCAGAGTGGCCTGCTGGGCTGCGGTGACATCAATCATTGGGGTGCTGGGGATCAGCGCTTTGACGCGTTTCTCGAATGCCGCGACCCGCGTGACGACGTAGCCGCCAAAGCTGTAGCCCGACAGCGCAATGCGGGCATCGACGCCGTCCAGCTTCTCCAGGACGTCAAAGGCGGCAGCAAAGGGCACTTCCATATCGGGCCGCTTCACGCAGTCCGGGTAGAGGTGCACGGTACCGCGGTGCCCGGGGAACTCGAAGGTGAAGAAGTTGTATCCGCGTTCGATGGCCGCCTGGGCGCTCCAATACCAGACCTCCTCACCGCTTGAATCGTTGCCACCCACCGAAAACAGGGTCGGCCGTGGCGTCTTTGAGGCGTCCGGCCGCCAGAAATAGGCCGGAAGATCGTAGCCCTCGAAGGGTACGGTCAGGATGTCCACGGGCACGTCGAAGAGAGGGCAGGCCTTCTGAAAACACTCCTGGCTCTTGGCCCATAGACGATAAAATTCGGGATGTGTGGGACCGGCGCCGTATTCCGCCGTGCGATAGTAGTTGGAGGCCCGCAGATACGCGTCCCGGGCACTGACGGGAGCTCCTGATGCCAAGGACGTCTCGGCATCGTTCTCAAGGCGTCGGCCCAGGGACGCCCAGGCGCTGATCCAGGTTTCGATGTCGCCCTCATCGACTTTCGGGACGACGCTAAGGCAATCACCGATATCGGCGCCGTTCGAATTGGCGTATTGCAGCGTGCGTTTGAAGATCCAATCCATTTCGTGATCCCTGAACGTGCCCAGGCTGTTCCAGGAACGTCCAAGGCCCATCTTCCATCCGGACATCAGGCCACCTCCTTTATGGGTGAGGAAAGGTGGTCGTCTAACCAGTCAAAGACGATCTGGCGCGCAAGCGGGAAGTTGTTGAGCTGACAATGCGCCTCGGCGCCTTCGGTTAAGGTGGTGATCCTCTCGGCCTTGGCACTTGAAGGAACGCGTTGGTGAAATTCGCGCGCCTGCCGCAATCCCTCTCCACCAAGCTCGTTCTCTCCAACCAGCGTTAGGAATGGCATCGAGACGGATTCTGGATCGGTTCTGAAAGACGACCAGACCTCATCGACCAGCTGGTCGATTCCGCCTTTGAGGTCCGGGCAATTGTCAATGCCGTATTGCCATAACATGCGATAGGCCCAGCCATGGGCCTCCTTGCTCATCCCGGGGATCTTCCGCACAGCGCCGAGCACCTGCCCGGCATTCAGCATGGGCGCATTTGCTACCACCGCCCGAGGCCGGTCGTCGAGACCGGCGAGTCTCGCCGCCTTATAGCCCCCCATGCTGACGCCATAGACGAACAGATGATCGGGATCGACTTCCGGGTGAGCGCAAAGGAAGTCGATCTGCGCCTTCAGGGCGGCATCGCCAGGGTCACGCAGCACAAGCGAGGGCCGGTCGATCCGGGTTGCCGTGTCCCCCGGCATATCGACGCACGCGACGTTGAACCCGCGCGCAACGCCCTCTGCGCCACACCACCAAAGCATGTCTTCGGCGATGGTTTCCGCACCGTTCAACCAGAGAATTGAGGGGCGTGGCGCCACGTCATGCGTGTTCGGTTTCATGAAGTAACCGGCCATCCCGTCGCTTTCGAAGGGGATGGAGATCGGATCGATCGCGCGAGGTCCGTGCAGGGCGTAGGCCAGGAAACACCGCTTGAGCGCCGCGTAAGTGTCCTGCATGGCGTCTTTTGACAAAACGGGATCTGTCGCCAGGTGGGCCGTCCGATGACAGGTATAGGCTCTTAGGCTTGCCAACGCAGAGCTCCTAGTGTGCCCTTGCTTCCGCAGTCTTTCAGCATATTCTTCCAGGCGCAGCCCTTCGGCAAACCACTCCCTGGTCCAACTGGCGCTTGACCGCTCGTCGATCCGCTCGGCGACATTGTAGATCTCGCCAACTGAGGCGCCGCCGTACTGAATCTGATTGAGTGGAAACCATGCGAACCAGGCATCCAGGAAGGGATGGGCGAAGAAATACCGTCGCGTGAGGCCCCTGACCCGGGGCGTGCGCGCCGCGAAATACTTAAAGATCTCCTCACCGATCATCATCGCGATACTCCTTTCTCGATGCGTCCTCGGCCTGTAACCGGTTCTCCAAGCAGCCTGGCGCCAACGCCCACGAAGCTGCAGCACTGGTTGAGTTTCCGGGTGGCCACCCGTGTCGATCGGTCGACACGCACGGATACCGAATCGTTTTTGACTGACTGTCCAGTCATGTACTTTGTTACTGACTGGACGTCCAGTCATGTTTATGGCAAGCCTACCTCAAGTTCAGCGAGGTTAAGCCTAATGCCCAAAATCGTCGATCGCGAAGACATGCAGAGCAGCATTCTGGATGCGGCGATGCGGGTCTTCACCGAAACGGGATATCACGCCGCGACCATCGCGGATGTGGCCGAGGCCGCCGGGCTGGGGAAAGGGACCCTCTACCTCTATTTCAAGAACAAGGAAGCCATCGGCACAACTATGGTCGAGCGGCACTTCAAGGGGCTGGAAGAGCGGTTCATGGAGGCTGAATTACCCCAGACGCTTGAGGCCTTTGCGGCAGGGCTCTCGCAGACCATGACCATCCCCAAAGACCATTCCCGGTTCATTGCAGCGTTTTTTGAGATCTTTGGGCCCAGCCTCGCTTCAGAAGTGTTCACCGCGACCATCGCGGATTTCTTCGACCGCCTCGGCACCCACTATGCCCGCCGGATCGCGCATCTGCAATCCAAGGGTGCGATCAGAGGCGATGCAGATGCCGAGAGTCTTGGCCGCGCGTTGGCAAGCCTTGTCGATGGCATGATTCTCCACAAGGGATTGTTCGGCATTCACGAAGCGCGCTATGCCGCCATGCGCGATGAAACACTCGACATGTTCGTGCGGGGGCTAAGCAAGTAGGTTGGGTAGGAGAGAGGACGGTGGTTTACGTCTCAAATCGCCAACGCGGGACTCGCTGTGACCGCGGGTTTTGGCGGCATCATGTGTCCGCGATCATTGGAGTTGTCTCCGCTTCAGACATAAAACATTGAATTCCTCGCCGCACGGCATCGGTACTCAACGAGCGTGTGCAGAAATTTCCTTGCTGCGTGCGCATGCAGCAAGAAAAAGCAATGACCGGGATGGGCTCAATTCTGACCTTCGCCGCCTGTGCCGTGGCATCAAGCCCATTCGGCGGCTGGTCCGCGGCCCAAAGCTAATCAATGAGAAACGTGGAGCAACCACTGCTTTGTGAATACGCTTTCCTGGGCTAAAAGCGTGTTGCCATGGCATTAAGGACCAAAAATTGAGCAAATCAAATCTCAAGTGCATTAAGGTGACCTCTGAACGCGAGCTGCGGAGCTGGCTTTCGAGGCAACCTGCTCAGAACCAAACTGTAATGCTGGTTACGTGTGGTAAGAAGTCTCGTGACAAGTATGTCGGCCGGGACGAGTTGCGAGGTGCTCTCGCTGACTACGGTTGGCAAGAGGGGCCAAGGTATACTCTACCTTCGAACCTAATCGGTAGCGTCATCAGCTGCGTTCCTGAGACAAGCGACAAATGACGGCAGCGATTGAGTGCTCAGCGGTTTTTCCAACGCTTGCTGTACCGAGCGTCACCGAGGCGTGTGAATGGTACGTAGAGCACTTAGGGTTCACGGTCAGGTTCTTGTACGGTGAGCCCCCGAGTCATGGCGCAATCCTACTCGGTCAGGCCTGTGTCCATTTCTGGCGCGGAACACCGCAGCTTGGCGAGAATTGGTTGTACTTTGATATCGATAACTTGGAGGCAATGTATCGCCGTGCCAAAGACAGTGGAGTGGAGATAACGAAGGCTCCTGAAAGCTATCCGTGGGGGATGCGGGAATTCAATGCGCTCGACCTCAACGGTTACAAGATCCGCTTTGGCCAGAACTTAGGATCATGAGCATGGTACAGTTCGACAACCAGGAACTGTCGTATGTGCAATTCGCGGCCACGGCCCAACTCTTTCTGAGACTCATTTGCAACCCGCTTGCTATTCTGATCTGTGCCCTTTCCTCAGTGCTCAGCGCACAAACGCTGCAGGAACGGTTGACAGAAGCCGTTGCTTAAAACCCGCCTGCCACATCTGGGTTGCGTCTAACGACCCGCGATATGGCCACTTTTGGTGTGATGATTGCGCATGGTGGCATTTTCGAGCGGCGCCGAATTGTGCCAGAGGCTTGGTTGAGGGCGTCCTTTCGTGCCCGAGCTTCCATAATGGAAGACTTCGACTATGGAATTCGAAAGCTGCTTGGTGGGAGGATTGCAACGCGCCGGCGTTGTTTAGCTCAACGGATTGAACTGATCTTCTCCCGACTATTCAGAATTCCAGTTTCAGCTGTTGAACACACGCATCGAATGTTCGCAATGGTGACTGCGAACGCAGGAACCCGGCAAATCTGCAACATTTTCAACGTCTGCTTCGTGTTGGTTTGCTGTTGTTTGCG